>NZ_CP146373.1:1323022-1984533 GCF_037055325.1 Arachnia propionica
ACCCTCGGTGTCGGAGGGCTCTTCGGTGGTTTCGGGTTCCTCACTCACCCGCCCGATGGTACGCGAGCATCTTCGGCAACCCCAGCTCCGGCAACGGGATTCCCGTCAAGAAGCGCACACCCTGACCGAGGGACTCGTCCGGGAAACAATGGGTCAGCCATCATGTGCGGGGCCGCGTCCCCAGGGTCCTACGGCCATCGCAGTGGCTCCCATGACCGACAGGGTACTCCGCCCCTGAAGCAGCCGCCGGTGAGATTCAGCCGAGGAAGGTGCGAGGATTCCGGATGTCGGCGGGCATACGCGAAAGATGGTCCTCGAGCGACAGCTGCGCTTCCTGCGCCGTCGCCCCTCGAACAGGCGGGCGACCTCCCCAGACACGATTGCACAAAGTGACCAGGGCCGGCCCGTCAACCAGTTCAATACCGACGTCCCGGGCATAGCCAATCGCTTTCTTTGAGAAAGTGGCTGTGGTCACCAGGATGAGGTGATTGGCTCTTTCGACCGCGTTGGCTCCGAAAAGTTTCTGAAGAATGGGACGCCCGACGGAACTAGCGGGCCTGAAGCATTTGCACTCGACCAAGATCTTTTCACCGCCACGAAACATCCTCAGGTCGAATCCACCATCCGCAACTGGAGGAGTGACCTCCACCCGGTATCCGAGGCAGCCATACAGCTTCGCGCAGAATTGTTCGAACTGCGTCGGATCTCCGGAAAAGCGACGATAGAGGCCATCGCTGGCTTCCCCCGTCCATCTCAACTGGGCCTGGCCGTTTATCCGGTTGAATTTTTCCGCCTCCTCGTTTGAAAAAGCGATCTTGTGGCCCATTCCACGCAACGCGATGACAAAGTCATAGAGACGCACCACGGACCGGGAAACCAACCGCCAGCGTCTGATTTCGAGTACCGAGAGCCCCCTGACCACGGCGTTATCCCGACATCTGAGGTCTCTCGTGCCGTCCTTCTTGGCCACCCGCCAGTGCGGATAGTCCAGGAGGAATGCTCCGACTTCGCGAAACACCCTGGCGGGTTTGACCCGGAATCCCCTCGGGATCGAGAGCCCGATTTCTGTTTCAGCGCGCAGTCTGCGTATTCCGGCCCGGATCGCGCCAAGAACCAGTAGCAGAACCCACCCGAGCAGGATGACAGCGCTTACCGCCCCAACCGGAATCAGAACCGGCGCCCCCGATTCGACGAAGGTCCTCAGAATCTGCAGAACTTGGTCGAGCATGTTTCCGCATTCCCCCAAAGATGTTCATAGGACGGAGGGAGCATATCCAGACGGATTCTTGGGGTCGGCGTACCCCTGGTGTTCTTCTCTGCAAGCGCTCCGGAACCGGTGGTCCAAGGCCCACCGAGGAACGCAGCCAACGGTCCGGAGAACCCTCAGGGAGCTCGCCGGACCCGCAATCTCCGCGCCGGGACGGTCACCCCCACACGACGGGGCCGTAGTCAGGGCAGGACCCGGAACAACCCAACAAAATGAGCGTGCCGCAGCGGGGCTTCCCCACGCCCTGTCAACGGAGGTTTCGCAGTCGCTGGTCCCCATCGATGCAAGTTTTCCGGACATTCTTTTTGCCTGAGGGTCCCCGATTCGGGGCGTAGGGCAACTGTTACTCTGTCCATCGAGGAAGAGTCACTTCCACCACTACGGATCGTCGGGCACGTACCTGCCCGTGGAAAGGAAATGTGGCATGGCCACTGTCAGCTACCGTGAAGCCTCGCGTATCTACCCCGGCTCGGATCGCGCCGCAGTCGACAAGCTCGACCTGGAAATCGCGGACGGCGAGTTCATGGTCCTCGTTGGTCCCTCCGGCTGCGGCAAGTCCACTTCGCTTCGCATGCTCGCCGGCCTCGAGGAAGTCAACTCGGGCTCGATCTTCATCGGTGACCGCGACGTCACCGACCTGCCGCCGAAGGACCGCGACATCGCCATGGTCTTCCAGAACTACGCCCTCTACCCGCACATGACCGTCGCCGACAACATGGGGTTTGCACTGAAGATGCAGAACGTCCCCAAGGCGGAGCGGGAGAAGCGGGTCAAGGAAGCCGCCCACCTGCTGGGTCTCGAGGACTTCCTGTCTCGCAAGCCGAAGGCTCTCTCCGGTGGTCAGCGGCAGCGCGTCGCCATGGGGCGTGCCATCGTGCGCCAGCCGCAGGTGTTCCTGATGGATGAGCCGTTGTCGAACCTCGACGCGAAGCTGCGGGTGTCCACCCGCACCCAGATCGCTGCGTTGCAGCGACGTCTCGGTGTCACCACCGTCTACGTCACCCATGACCAGGTCGAGGCCATGACGATGGGAGACCGGGTCGCAGTGATGAAGGACGGCATCCTGCAACAGGTCGATTCCCCACTGGCCTTGTATGACACTCCGAAAAACCTCTTCGTTGCTGGATTCATCGGCTCCCCCGCCATGAACCTCATGGAGGGCGAAGTTGTCGATGGTGGCGTCCGGGTCGGCGATTACGTGGTCCCCGTGGCCCGCGAGATCCTCGCGAAGGCCGGGGGCGAGACCAACCTGACCCTGGGTATCCGTCCCGAATCCTTCAAGATCGCCACCGATGGACAGGGCATCGGCCTGGACATCGCCGTCGTGGAGGAACTCGGCGCAGACTCCTACCTGTACGGCACGCTTGCCGGACTGAGCGAGGACGAGCTCGTCGGCGCCCAGCAGATCGTCGCTCGGGTCGGTGCCCGCCAGGCACCTGCCAAGGGGGATGTGGTGCGCCTCGCCGCCGATCCGGAAAGCGTGCACGTGTTCAGCAACGCCACCCAGGAACGCATTTCCTGAGGCACTTGGAAGGTAACGAGGTCCTGCACTCCATCCTGGGGCGCAGGACCTCGTGTTTTCAGCCCGGACGAGAAATCGTCCGAGAACCATCAGGCGGAACCTGGACGAACCCAATGAGATGGGTGCCCAGAACAACGCCCGGGTGCGGTAGCTTGGGGCCGGATCTGACGCCCCTGTACAGGAGACGGCTATGGCAGAACTCGGCACCTGGACCCGCGCGATGCGTTCCGGACTCGGAACGGACACCTCCCATAGGGCGGTCGTGCCTCCCATCCATCTCTCGACAAACTACGTCTTCGCGGCCCCCGGAGAACCGGGCGATTACGACTACTCCCGCGCAGGCAACCCCACCCGCGACCTCCTCTCGGGCGCCTTGGCAACCCTGGAGGGAGGCGCAGCAGCCACAGTGGTGGCGACGGGTCTGGCAGCCGTGACGCTGTTGGTCGAAGAGCTGGTCCCGGTCGGTGGCGTGGCGGTCTGCCAGCACGACTGCTACGGCGGGACCTGGCGGCTGCTGAACCACCACGCCACCCGGGGCCGCCTGGAGGTGCGATTCGTCGACTTCAACGACTCCACGGCCTTCGCCGCTGCTCTCGACGGCGCCTCGATGGTGCTCGCGGAGACCCCGTCGAACCCGCTGCTGCGGATCACCGACCTGGAAGCCGTCGCCGAGGCCACTCACGCCGCTGGCGCACAACTAGCAGCAGACAACACCTTCTGTTCACCTCTGCTGCAGCGCCCCATCGATTTCGGAGCCGACTACGTGCTGCACTCCACCACCAAGTTCATCAATGGACACTCTGATGTGGTCGGTGGGGCTCTGATCACCCGCGACCCCGAGGCCGCAGAACACGTGGGCTGGTTGGCCAACGCTCTCGGACTGACCGCCGGAGCCTTCGACTCCTACCTGACGCTGCGGGGGTTGCGGACCCTGGATGCGCGCATCCGGATGCACGCGCTCAACACCCAGGCGGTCGTCGACGCCGCACAGGGACATCCTGCTGTTGCCGCCCTGCACTGGCCAGGGCTGGAAACCCATCCGGGACACGATCTGGCAGCCAGGCAGCAATCCGGTTTCGGGTCACTGCTGAGTATCGACCTGGCGGGTGGTCGTCCCGCAGTCGAGCGTTTCCTGCAGGGGCTGCAGGTCTTCCACCTGGCGGAGTCCTTGGGCGGGGTGGAATCGCTGATATGTCACCCAGCGACCATGACTCACGCCGGCATGAGCCCAGAAGCCCGCGCGGTCGCCGGGATCGGCGACGGCCTGCTGCGTCTGAGCATTGGCCTGGAGTCCGCAGAGGACTTGGCTGCGGCTGTGTGCGAGGCATTGGAGAGGGCCCAGGGGTAACGCCGAGTCACCCCCGTGAGGTCGTGGGAACCTGTGTGGTTACCGCGATGCCATACCGACGCAGTCGGTGCTGACGATCACGTCCAACGTGGTCTACGGCAAGGCGACCGGTTCGTTCCCGTCGGGTCACAGGGCCGGAACTCCGTTCGCCTCGGGCGCCAACCCTGAAAACGGCGTGGACAACCACGGCATGCTCGCATCGATGCTGTCGGTGAGCAAGCTCGACTACTCCGATGCACTGGACGGCATCTCACTGACCAACACCATCACCCCGTCCGCCCTTGGGCGCACCAAGGACGAACAGGTCGACAACCTCGTCGGTATCCTCGACGCCGGTTTCGTCCCCGACGGCTGCTGCTGAAATCACCAACCCACTCCAGGAGAAGACAATGGCAATCAAAATTTTCGAGGACTCCATGGAGAATCCGGAGAAGTACCCGAGCCTGACGGTACGTGTTTCCGGCTACGCCGTGAACTTCGTCAAACTCACCAAGGAGCAGCAGCGCGATGTGCTGTCTCGCACCTTCCACCAGGGTTCCTGAGTGGTCCAGGTGACGGCATCGACCGCAGCCGACGGAGTCACGGGCGAATACCGCCCCCAGCCAGTGGCGTTGGAGGTCCCCCGGTTGCGGTCCGGTGGTTTCGGTGTGGCGGGCATCGACGTCACCGGCGTCGACGGTCCCGGCACCCGGATGACGGGTTCCTCTCGGGTTGCCCGCTGCGTTGTCTGTACTGCCACAACCCCGACACCATGTTCGCCGCCACGAGCCAGCCCGTGCGACTGGAGGACTTGGTGAACCGGTTGAAGCGGTACCGGATGATCTTCTGCACTACGGAGACGGCCTCACGGTCTCGGGGGGGTGAACCCCTGATGCAGCCCGCCTTCGTGGGCCGGCTGCTGCACGAGGCAAAACAGCTTGGCATCCACACCGCCATCGACACCTCCGGTTTCCTCGGCGTCAACGCCTCCGATGCGCTCCTCGACGACCTCGATCTGGTGCTGCTGGACATCAAAGTCCAGAATCCCCGAGGTCTACAGGAAAGCCACCGGACGGGAACTTCAGCCGACGCTGGATTTCGCACGACGTCTGTCGGAGCGTGGCACCGAGGAGGTGTGGATCAGGTTCGTGCTGGTTCCGGGCCTCACCGACGCCGTCGAAAATGTGGAGGCGGTGGCCGGGATCGTGGAGCAGATCTCCGTCGTGACGAGGGTGGAGGTGCTGCCCTTCCACCAGATGGGTCGCGACAAGTGGGCGACCCTGGAGCTGCCCTACGAACTGGCCGACACCTCACCGCCGTCGAAGGAACTGACCGAGCGGGTCAGGAACCAGTTCCGGGCGCGGGGAATCACCACCTACTGACGAACCACAACGCAGCCGCCCCTACCATGTCGGCATGATCTGCACCCTCACCGATGACTTCGACGCGGCAACCGTAGAAAGGATCCAGGCTCGCCTGGACGGGGTGGAACGCGACCACCGCGTCCGAGTGCTGTGGGCGGTCGAGTCCGGCAGCCGAGCCTGGGGGTTCCCGTCCCCGGATTCCGACTACGACTGCCGGTTCTTCTATGTGCGACGCCACGACGACTATCTGTCGCCGTGGCGTCCGCGGGACGTCATCGAGACCCCCTTGGACGGCGTGCTCGACGTCAACGGCTGGGACCTGATCAAGGCAGTCCGGCTCGCCGCGCGCAGCAACGCAACCGTCCTGGAGTGGTTGCGTTCACCGCTGGTCTACCGCGGACAGCCCGCGTTCGCCGAGGAGCTGCTGGACGTGTGCCGCGATGTAGTGGACCACAATGCCATCCGACGGCACTACTTCCACGCCGGCCGCGCCCACTGGAACCGTTCGGGCGCTGCGGAGGGCGAAAAGGTCTCCCTGAAGAAATTGTTCTACGCCATCCGCCCCGCGGCGGCCCTGCACTGGACGCGCACGCTGGGTTCCCCGGTTCCCCCGATGAACCTGTCGGCGCTGCTCGAGGAAGCGCCCCCGGCCGAGGACGTCATCGACGCGATCACCGCCTTGGTCCGGGCCAAGGCGGTCACCCGCGAACTCGGGGAGGGCGTCGTCCCGGAACCCATCCGCAGGTTCGTCCTGCACGAGTTCGGGCTGGTCGCAGAAACCGACGTTCCGCACCCGGGACCCGAGATCCGGGAGAGGGCGTCTGCGGCCTTCACCGATCTGCTCAGGCGATTCGCGCCGATCACAGGTACCGGGGTTTCTGCGAACGATCCTGATAATTTCTCTGCGACAAGTAAAATATCCTGTATTTGATCCACGAAGCCGAATTGGTAGCAGTACCACAAAAAACAGGTAATGTTGGTTTGTGCCCAGATTCCTAGCTGCCAAGCCAGATGCAGCGCTGATCCGGCTGCCGTGGAACACGCCACTGGAGGCGTGGCCGACGCAGCACTTGGTGGCGCTGCCCCGAGGCATCTCCAGGCACGTGGTTCGTTTCATCCAGGTGGGTGACGAGATCCTCGCGGCCAAGGAGATCCTGGAGGAGGTGGCGGTACATGAGTACCGTCAGTTGACCGAACTAAGACGCTTGGGCGTGCCGTCCGTTGAACCCGTAGGGGTGGTTCTCGGACGACAGACCAACGACCACGACCCTTTGGACCCGATTCTGCTGACCCGGCACCTGCCGTTCTCCCTTCCCTACCGGGCGCTGTTCTACTCGGGTGTGAAACTCGACACCGTGAACCGGCTGCTGGACGCCATGGTGGCGTTGTTCGCCCGGCTACACCTGACCGGTTTCTACTGGGGCGACGTGTCCCTGTCGAACATTCTGTTCCGGCGCGACGCCGGCGAGTTCGCCGCCTACCTCGTGGACGCCGAGACCGGTGAAGTGCATCCCACCCTGACCGCCGGGCAGCGTGCCCACGACCTGGACATCGCTCGCACGAATCTGTTTGGCGAGTTCTGCGACCTGGAGGCCGGCGGAATGCTGGATCCCTCGCTGGATCCGCAGTGGCTGGTAGACACCATCGAGGAGCGTTACCAGAGCCTGTGGGCAGAGCTGACGGGGGTTGAGGAGTTCAGCGACTCCGAGATATACCGGCTCGAAGGCCGGGTGCGTCGCCTCAACGCGCTGGGCTTCGACGTCGCGGAAATCGACGTGCAGACCTCCCCGGACGGTCGCACCATCCGCATGCAACCGAAAGTGGTTGAAGCCGGGCACCACGCGCGGCGCCTGATGCGCCTGACCGGGCTGGACGCGGAGGAGCATCAGGCACGCAGGTTACTCAACGACATGGACACCTTCCGGGCGAAGCTCCCCGGAAACATGAGCGAATCGGTGATGGCCCACAAGTGGCTGACAGAGGTTTTCGAACCCGCTGTCAGCCGCATCCCGTCCCATCTGGAGGGCAAACGTGAGCCGGCACAGTTCTTCCACGAGCTGTTGGACTACCGCTGGTACCAGTCGCAACGAGAGAACCGGGAGGTCTCCATCGAGGAAGCCGCTGCCGGATACATCTCGGATGTGCTGGCCACGCTGCCAGACGAGCACATGAGCAATGTTGAGCCCGTCGGACAGGAACTGGTCAACAAGTACGACCCGTCCCAGGGATTCGTGGACGACCAGTACGAGAAGCCCTACGACCCGTGGGAGGACGGCGCCAACGACCCGGCCATCCCCGTCACCTTCGGTTTCGACATTGACGCCCTGCGCGCCAAGGCGGCTCGGGATTCCTGACCGTCCCCGTTACTGGCGGGCTGCATCAGCAATTCACCGTGCTTCCCGCGAGGCATGAAGCCTCTCGATGATGCCGTGGTGCAGCCTGCCGGTCTCGATGACGGGAAGGGCGAGGGCTTCGACGTACCGCTTGGGACGCCGGGTCCAGTGCTCACCTTCGATCGGGATGGTGATCGCCTGCAAAGCCCACTGGCCGAGTCTGATCAACGGATTGGTGGATCCAACATGGTCCGCGAGCAGCAGCGATCCCCCCGGTCTCAACACCCTGACCATGTCTTTCACTCCGGCACGCGGATCGGGGAAACCACACAGTGAGAAGGTACACACCACGGCATCGAAGGATTCGTCCCCGAAAGGCAGCTGCGCCCCGTCGGCTTGCAGCAGCTCGACTTCACATCGGGCGGTGGCTGCGCGTCTTCTCGCCAGCTGCAGCATGCCCTCACTCAGGTCCACTCCAATCAGCTTCACCTCCGGTGAGTGGTGCGGCAGATTGAGTCCGCTCCCTACCGCAACCTCGAGGACCTCCCCCATCGCCCGTTCGCACACCCACCGGCGGCTCGGCACCAGATAACGCTCCTCCACCCGTGCCACCCGCTCGTCGTAACGAGTCGCGGTTCGGTCCCAGTAACGCCGCGCTCTTTCCGTTCGCATGGTTTCAGGGTCCCAGACGTCCCAGCGGAACGGCGGCCACCCCGTCCCGGCACCGACGACAGGTGTACTCACCGGCTATCAGAAACACAGGCATCTAGATCCGCGATCCGTTCAGGGACGATGTCACGGGACGGGCCCGCATCAGGTGCGACTCGACCTGCACTCGTCTGGTCTGGTAGCCGAGTGAGCGGAACTCCGGAAACCCGGAGGATTCGATCTTCCAGCACAGTCGGCAAGGCCCACATCGCAGGCGCCCGGTGTATTTTTCCGTCGTTCCAAGCTGTACCTATCAGGCGCCAGTCACTGTGTTTTTCTGCCCTCGAAGGATGGCGCGATTTCGGATCGTCCGCTGCCAAGCACCGGGCGGCACTAGACTTCACAAGGTGAATCTGCGCCTGTACAACACAGCCACCCGAGCCGTCGAGGATTTCGTTCCCCTGGTTCCCGGGAAGGTATCGATCTACCACTGCGGATTGACGGTGCAGGCCTCCCCTCATCTCGGGCACATTCGCAAAGAAGTGGTCTTCGACGTGCTGCGCCGCTGGTTGACCCATCAGGGGTTCGACGTCACCGTCGTCGCGAACGTCACCGACATCGACGACAAGATCCTCGCCAAGTCCGCGGAGGCCGGTATCGAGTGGTGGGCGCACGCCTACCGTTTCGAACGGGAACTGCACGACGCCTACTCCGCACTCGGATGCCTGCCACCCACCTATGAGCCGCGTGCCACCGGCCATATCCCCGAGATGATCGAGCTGGTGGCGGAACTGCTGGAACGCGGCCACGCCTACGTGGCCGACGACGGGTCCGGGGACGTCTACTTCGACGTGCGATCCTGGCAACGTTACGGAGAACTGTCGGGTCAGAAGATCGACGAAATGGCCGCCGCAGAGGACGCCGATCCGCGCGGCAAACGCGACCCCCGCGATTTCGCCCTCTGGAAGGGACACAAACCCGGGGAACCCGAGACCGCATCCTGGCCCACGCCTTGGGGCAGGGGACGCCCCGGCTGGCACTTGGAGTGCTCAGCCATGTCCGGGAAATACCTCGGCGACACCTTCGATATTCATGGTGGCGGCATCGACCTGCGTTTCCCGCACCACGAGAACGAACTGGCGCAGTCCGCCGGGGCCGGGCGAGGTTTCGCCCGCATATGGATGCACAACGCCTGGGTGACGATGGCGGGCGAGAAGATGAGCAAGTCGCTGGGCAACACCGCTCTGATCTCGGAGGTCACCAAAAACTTCGATCCGCGTGCCGTGCGGTTCTTCCTGCTAGCCCCTCACTACCGCAGCCAGATCGAATTCTCGCCCGCCGACGAGCAGGCACGGGGTTCCTTGGCTGAGGCGGAAAAGGGCATTGAGCGCATCGACTCCTTCCTGGCCTCCGCCGGCGAACGCGGTGTGACGCACGGCACAGTCGGTGGATCGTTCTGGGATGCGTTCGAGGCCGCAATGAACGACGATCTGGCCACCCCGACCGCGGTGGCCACGCTCTTCGAGGCCGTGCGAGCGGGGAACAAGGCCCTGGGTGACGGCGACCCGGCAGCCGCCGACCTGTACGCCACGGTCGCCGCAATGACCAGCATCCTGGGAATCAACCCCGGCGATACCCCGTGGATCACCACTGCCGGGGGCGACGATCTGACCCCCGTCGTGGACCGGCTGGTCTCCACACTGCTGGAGCAGCGTGCCGAGGCCAGGGCCGCCAAGGAGTGGGGACGTGCCGACGCCATCCGCGACACCCTTACCGAAGCAGGGTTGAGCATCACCGACACCCCGGATGGGGCCCGCTGGAGTTTGGAGAAGAAGTAGATGGCAGGCAACTCGAAACGCCCCGGGGCCAGGAGCCGCGGCAAGGGCAATACGGCTGGTTCGGGTGGGCGGATCCGACGCTCCCTGAGGGGGAAAGGCCCCACTCCGAAGGCAGAGGACCGCGTCTACCACAAGGCATACAAGGCCAAACAGGAGGCGCTGAAACGCCAGGGCAACCGTCCGAAGGCAAAAACCGGCCATGCCCCGGTGGGGGCGGACTGGGTGGTGGGCCGAAACCCAGTGCTGGAGGCCCTCACAGCCGGGCTGCCTGTAAAGCAGGCCTACGTCGCCGAAGGAGCCGAGCGCGACGACCGGCTCCGCGACATCCTCAAGTTCGCAGCCGAACACTCGATTCCGCTGCTGCAGGCGACCCGATCCGAACTGGACCGGGTGACTGGTGGTCTCGCCCACCAAGGGGTCGCCCTGCAACTTCCCGCCTTCGACTACACGGATGTCGAGGACATCTTCGATGCGGCCTTCGAGGTTCCCTCGCGAGGTCTCGTCGTGGCCCTCGACCAGGTGACGGATCCCCGTAATCTGGGCGCGATCATTCGGTCGGCAGCCGCCTTCGGCGCTCAGGGCGTGGTGATCCCGGCCCGCCGCTCGGCCTCCATGACGGCTGCTGCGTGGAAGACCTCCGCGGGAGCTGCGGCGCGCATTCCCGTCGCGAAGGTCACGAACCTGAATCAGATGCTGCGGCGCGCCTCCAGCGCGGGTTTCACCGTCGTTGGTCTGGCCGGCGAGGGTGACACCCCGCTGTCGGGTATCCCGGGGCTCGACGGCCCCGTCGTGGTGGTGGTCGGCTCCGAGGGGGAGGGCCTGGCGCGTCTGGTGCGGGAGAACTGCGACGCCCTGGTCTCGATTCCTATCACCTCCGCGGTGGAATCGCTCAACGCATCGGTGGCGGCCTCCATCGCGCTCTACGAGATCGGTCAGCAGCGGGTCTCGTAGGCCGAGACCTCACCGACTTTGGGACCGTAGCTGCTCGCCGGGTCGTGCCGCAGGTCGACCCAGATGTCCACCAGAGCACTCACCCGTTCGTCACCCGCCGACTTCTCCTTCAGCACGGCTCCTCGATGTGCAACAGGAGCGCGTCACGGACAAACTCGGCACCGGCCCGTCCCCCGAAGGCGTGTCGCATCGCGGGGTCCTGCACGTACATGCGGGCGAGCCCGCGGATCATGGCCGATGAGCGTTTCCGGTCGCCGGTGTGCGTCGGGGTTCCCGGGATCTCACCGAGCCAGGCCACGTGCTGGTCGACGAGCCGACGCGCCTCTGGGGAGTCCAGCGCGGCCCCGGCGCGTTGGGCGCGAACCCAGTCGGCGACGAGCCGTTCCGAACGCTTCTTCCAAGCCTGCTGCTGGGCGAGGGTCTTGCCGTGCCACCAGTCGTGGCCCGCCTGGTATACCTCGCGGCCCCAGCGCGCGACCACCTCTTCCTCATGGAGGTCGTTGAACCCGTCGAGCAACACGTCCGGTCTCGGCGCCCTCCCCTCACGGCGCGCCTCGAGAAGGTGTTCCACGGCCCGGATCTTTCGATCCAGGGCGTCCCGTTCCCGGTGCAGCCGCCGGATCTGTTCCTCGAGTGCCTCGTCCTCCTGGCCCTCCGTTTCGTCGTTCAGGAGCTTGGCGATGCCTGCCAACGACATTCCGGTCTCGCGGAGCAGCAGGATGCGTTGAAGTCGTGCGACGGCCCAAGCGTCGTAGAAACGCAGCCCGGAACCGGAGGTCCGGGTCGGGGTTAGGAGACCGATCTGATCGTAGTGACGCAGCGTCCGGGTCGAGATGCCGGCGCGTCTTGCCAGTTCCCCGGTTGGCCACTCCACCGCATGTCCCTCATTCCTCGAAGCGGTTCGTCACGTCCAAGGCTGCCACACCAGTCTCAGCGACGATTCTCCAGTCTGTTCGCACCGAGGCCGCGGCGGTGGTTCCGCACCGCTCCAGGTATGCGTCGACGATCCGGTTTCCTGCGGCGTATCCCGCTCCGGTCGGCAATCCCACCGGTGTGGCACCGAATCTCCTGGCGGAGGCATCGCCGAGCACCCAGGGAGTGAAATTCCACATTCCCGTGATCTCCATGCCGGAAATCACCTTCGCCACGGCGGCGTCATCTCCCAGGCACGGCACCGCGAAATGCGTGTAACCGCGCTGGCCGTGAAGTTCCCTGGCGAAGGCGTCGGCCAGCCCCTCGGCGACGATCTGCTCGCCGAGGGCAACCGCCATCGGATCCCACGCGATCCCGCCTTGTCCGTAGCGTACGTTGTGGTGGAACTCATGGGCGGCGATGGCTTCGAGCCGGTCGCACACCACGCGGTTCGGCCACAGCGTCAACTCGATGAATCCGGGAATCCCCCCGAACGCCGACAGCCCGTGGATCTCCCCCATGAAGTGGGTATCCGTCGGGTCCCCCAAGGTCACCAGCACGGTCAACTCCCCGGGGAGAACCAAGTCGGGATCGGTCGCGGTGAGCGCCCGGGCCGCCTGGTGGATCCCCGCCTCCACACGCTCCCGGACCCGCGCATCCTCCAGCTCTTCCAGCCCGGCGCGCAGCTGCTCATCGGCCCCTTCGACCGGAAAGCCGAAGGTTCCTTCGTGCATGGCAAAACGGTCCGGGCCTCCGGGAATGAACGGGTACATGCCGTCCATGGGGGATCGCATACGACGGATGAGGTCAGGGCGATCGGCGATGGGCGCATCCAGGATCTCCTGGGTCGCCGCCAACGATTCGAGCACGGTGATCTTCATGCACCCGAGATTTGCAGGTGACGCACCGTCAACCGCAAGTCGGCCCCACCAGGACTGTCCTCACATGGTGTTGCTCGGGTGTTCGACTAGATTCTCAGAACCTCGCGGCTCTAGCTGTACGAGGCCACAAATTCCGCACTTGGCTCAATGGGGCAGATGACGTCAACCGCAACGCCGTCAGGCCCCTCAATGATGAAATGCCGCTGTCCCCATGGCTCATCCCTCAGGGGCAGGACCGGTTCCAGACCCATTCCAATGACCTGCGCATGGAGAGTGTCCACATCATCCAGTTCGATGTTCAGCAACACACCCCAAGGCAGCCGGCCCCGATCCCGAGATGCAATTGAAGGCCGGGTCACACGCCTTCCTGGAGGCCATCACCGAGGCCGCCCCCGCTCGCATCCTGCTGATCGACGCCCCGGCAATCATGGGCTGGCAGGAATGGCGCAGCCTGGACGCCACGAACTCTCAGGAGCTTCTCGGCGAAGCCCTCACGGCGGCGGGAATCGAACAGCAGCAAGGCCACGCGATGACTGCTTTGCTCTCGGGAGCCATGAACGAAGCGGCTTTGTGGGTCATCCACCAAGGTTCCCCTGCCGCCGCTCTGGAAACCGCCCTGGAGGGTTTGGATCGCCTGCTCACGTCGCTCCTACGCTGACGGGCGGCAAAGCGCCCGATCGCGCGATGCCCCATGACCCCACGACCTACTCAGGGCGCCAATCACACCACACGAGCTTTTCCAGAACCCCTTGCAGGGGCATACCCCCAGAATGCTAGCTTAGGTATGCCTACCTTCTATCTGGAAGAGACATCATGTCAACGCAATCTTCTGTATCTGACGCCATTCCCGTGAATGCTCCGAGGTCCGTGTGGGATCTGGTCCGCAGTGCACGCGGCTCGATGTACCTGGGCTTCACCCTTGCTGCCCTGGGCGCGGTGTTCAAGGTGGTGCCCTACATGGCGATCGTCGAGATCACCCGTTCCCTACTGGCGGGGAACTCAGATCCCGCGCACCTGTGGGGGTGGGTGATCGCCGCGGTGGTGTGCATGGTGATCCATTCGCTCTCCTACACCTACGCGCTGGGCAACAACCACGCCGCGGAGGCGAGACTCCGCCACGAGCTCCGTCAGCGGCTCATCGGCAAACTGGGGGTTGTAAACCTCGGCTGGTTCTCGGCTCGGAGTTCAGGCCGCATCCGGCAGGCAGTCTCGAACGACACCGCCGACATCCACTCCCTGGTGGCACACCTGGCTGGCGACTTCGCCAATTCCCTCATCAGCCTGCTGGTCAGTCTCGGCTACCTGTTCTGGCTGGACTGGCGCTTCGCCGGTCTACTGATCGGCTGCTACCTGCTGATCGCGGTCGTGGTGTACGCGACCGGCATGAAGGGGCTCAGGAAGGTGTTCGATGACTATTCCGAGGCCGAACGGCAACTCTCGGACCGGACCGTGGAATTGGTGGACGGCATCAAGGAGGTCAAGAACTTCGGCATGACCGCGGATGTCTTCGGACGTTTCGACGAAGCTCAGAAGAAGTTCTCCAAGGTTTCCCTGACTTGGATGCGCAAGCAGAGCATCGGGTTGAGCCTGATCGCCTCGCTGCTGCGGCCCGGACCGGTGTTCGCCGCAACGATGGGACTGGGCCTAATGTTCACGTTCCACGGGTGGTTGTCCCCGGTGACGGTGGTGGCCTTTGCCCTGGTGTGGGTCGGGCTGCCCGAGGGGCTGCTGACCCTGATGGAGATGTCACAGAACCTGTACGCGGCAAAGCAGGCCGCGAACAGCACCCTGCACATCCTGCAGGCCCCGGAACTATCAGAACCGGACACCGAGGTTGCCCCGGAGGAGAACGCCCCCGCGGTGGAGTTCCGCGACGTCAGTTTCTCCTACAACCCCGGGGAGCCTGTCATCCAGGAGCTCTCTCTGACATGCCCGCCGGGCACGGTCACGGCGCTGGTCGGCCCCTCCGGTGGCGGAAAATCCACGTTAGCCAGGCTCATCGCACGTTTCTGGGACGTCGATTCCGGAACGGTGCTCGTCAACGGACGCAACGTGCGGGACCAGCCTTCGCAGGAACTGCTGTCATCAATGTCGCTGGTTTTCCAGGACGTCATGCTCAGCACCGACACCATCCGCGCGAACATCGCCCTCGGGAATGCGGATGCAACCGACCACGAGATCGAGGAAGCCGCCAAGGCCGCCTGTATGCACGATCGAATCATGCAGCTTCCTGACGGCTACGACACGATCATTGGTGAGGACGCCCATCTTTCTGGGGGTGAGGCGCAACGCCTGACGATCGCACGGGCCTTCCTGGCCGCGTCCCCCATCCTGATCCTCGACGAGGCGACAGCACAGGCCGACAGCCATTCCGAACGCCTGATCCAGCAGGCCATCAGCAACCTAGCTCAGAAACGCACGGTGATCGTGATCGCCCACCGGCTCTCCACGATCCAGGGTGTGGATCAGATAGCAGTGATCGACGCGGGCCGGCTCGTCGAGCTGGGAACCCATGATGAGCTGCTGACCCGGGACGGTCCCTACGCCCGGTTGTGGCGGAACCAGACCGATATCACCCATGCCCGTGAAGGATTCGAGGGAAAGGAACCGGCATGCTGAAGCAGTTCCGCCGCTATCTCGACAAACCAGGGGCCGTGAATGCACTGATCGCCGGTTACGCCGTCTCCGCGCTGCTGCAGGGCCTGGCCTTCGTGGTCCTGATCCCCTTCCTGCGGGCCTTCCTGGGCCCGGATCCGGCATCCGCCCTGTCGTGGTTGTGGGTTCTGATCGGTCTCGGTGCAGCCGCCTTCCTGGTGAACTGGATCAGCATGGTCGTGGCCATGCGCGTCAGCGTCATCGATGTCTGCGGCACCCTGATCTCGAAGATCGGGCGCCGGGTTTCGGCTCTCCCACTGGGTTGGTTCCGGGCCCGGAGCGCCGGGGACGTGGCAGCCGCGGTGTCGAGCGAGGTGGACATCCTCTCGCATCTGGCCTCCGTGGTGCTGCCCAACCTGGTCTCGGCGATCGTCATTCCCGGCACCGTCATGGTGGCCACCTTCTTCTTCGACTGGCGGCTGGCCCTGGTGATGGCGGTCAGCTTGCCCTTCACCTATGTGGTGTGGCGTTGGGGGCTACGCAGCATGAAACAGGAACACGCCCAAGAACCCATGCTCAGTTCGGCCAGCGCGGGAAGGCTGATCGAGTACGCCCAGCTCCAGCCCGTCCTCAGGGCCCGCGCTCTGGCTGGCATGCAGTGGTCTCCCATCCGGAGCACCCTGGAGGCGGAGAACCAGGGTGTTCACCGGCTGCTCAAGCTCCAGGGCCCACCCATGGGAGCCTTGCTGGTGATCACCCACGCCGTCTTCACCGGGGTTCTAGCCTTCGGGCTGGCCTTTTCCCTGAATGGATCGCTGGACCTAGCGACATTCGTGGCCGTCGTGGTCATGACCACCCGGCTCGTGACCCCCATGTCCCACGCGTTGTTGTACCAGGGGGAAATCCAGAAGTGCGAGATCTCACTGGAGGCCATCGGAAAGATCCTCGACACCCCCGTGATGCCCGAACCCGAGAAACCACAAGTTCCCGAGAACCACGACATCAGGTTCCAGAACATCGCCTTCGCCTACGACCCGAACACCCCCCTGTTCCAGAACCTCTCCCTCGAAGCACCACAGGATCGGATCACCGCGATCGTCGGGCCTTCTGGCTGTGGCAAATCGACGCTGACGAAACTAGTGGCGAGATTCTGGGACGTGTCCGCCGGGCGGGTCACCATCGGCGGGGTTGATGTCAAGGACATCGCCACGGAGCAGCTGATGTCGATGATCTCGATGGTCTTCCAGGACGTGTACCTGTTCAACACCACCATCCGCGAGAACATTCGCATCGCCAAACCCGGGGCCACCGATGAGGAGGTGGACGAGGCGATCCGCCGGTCCCGCCTGGAGGGCGCCTTGAAACGGCTGCCGCAGGGACTCGACACCCCTGTCGGCGAGGGCGGAATGCGCCTGTCGGGTGGTGAACGACAGCGCGTCTCGATCGCCCGCGCCTTCCTGAAGGACGCCCCGATCCTGCTGCTCGACGAGGTCACCTCGGCCTTGGATGCCGAGAACGAGGCGGTACTGACCGCGACCCTCGAGGAACTCTCTCGAGGCCGCACAGTGGTGGTGATCGCCCACCGGTTGAGCACCGTCATGAACGCCCATTCGGTGGCGGTGCTGAGCGGCCGCGAAACCGGTGAGGTCACCCGGGTCATACAGCAGGGATCCCCCAGCGAGCTGGCGAAAACCGAGGGACTGTTCGCGGAATTGCTCGAGGATTCCCGGGCCATCAGCAGTTGGCGGCTGGCCTGATGCGCGTCAAACAGCTGTCCGTCAGGTCTTCCCCTGGGGTTCGGCTCTCACGACCGCTCCCCGGGGACTAGATTGGGTTCCACCACCAATTCTCCAGAGGAGTAGATGTGACTGATGCAACGGCGCTTTCAGGCGCTTACAAGACCCTGCTGGATGTGATCGGGAAAGTCGAGCCCCGGATCAGCCAAGCGATTCGCGGCGAGCTGACCGACCAGCGCGCTTCCCTGAAACTGATCGCCTCCGAAAACTACGCCAGCCTGCCGGTGCTCGCGACGATGGGCACCTGGCTGAGCGACAAGTATGCGGAGGGCACCATCGGCCACCGGTTCTACGCGGGCTGCCAGAACGTTGACATGGTGGAGTCCGTGGCCGCCGAGCACGCGCGTGAGCTGTTCGGCGCCGAATACGCCTACGCACAACCCCATTCCGGGATCGACGCAAACCTGACCGCCTACTGGGCAATCCTGGCGCACCACATCGAGACCCCGGCGCTGGCGGAGTTCGGTTCGAAGAACGTCTCCGAGCTGTCCGAGGCCGACTGGGAGACGCTGCGGGCACGGTTCGGCAGCCAGCGGCTGCTGGGCATGAGCCTGGATGCGGGCGGGCACCTGACCCACGGGTTCCGACCGAACGTGTCGGGAAAAATGTTCCACCAACGCTCCTACGGCACGAACCCCGAAACCGGGCTGCTGGACTACGATGCGCTCGCTGCACAGGCCGCCGAGTTCAAACCGCTGGTGATCGTCGCCGGCTACTCCGCCTACCCGCGTCGCATCGATTTCGCGAAGATGCGGGAGATCGCCGATTCCGTCGGCGCGGTGCTGATGGTCGACATGGCCCACTTCGCCGGCCTTGTGGCGGGCAAGGTGTTCACGGGCAACGAGAATCCGGTGCCGTTCGCCCAGGTGGTGACCACCACCACCCACAAGTCGCTGCGCGGCCCGCGCGGCGGCCTGGTGTTGGCGACCAAGGATTACGCGGGTGACGTCGACCGCGGCTGCCCGATGGTGCTGGGCGGTCCCCTGTCAAACATCATGGCTGCCAAGGCCGTCGCCCTGGCGGAGGCCCGCACCGAGGCATTCCGGGACTACGCGCACCGGGTGGTCGACAACGCCCGCGCCCTCGCCGAAGGGCTGCTGAAACGCGGCGGCACCCTGGTGACCGGAGGCACCGACAACCACATCGTGCTGCTGGACGTCTCCTCCTTCGGCCTGACCGGGCGGCAGGCGGAGTCGGCGCTGCTGGATTCCGGCATCGTCACCAACCGCAACTCGGTGCCCAACGACCCCAACGGCGCCTGGTACACCTCGGGCATCAGGCTCGGCACCCCGGCCCTGACATCGCGAGGCTTCACCACGTCCGACATGGACGAGGTCGCGGCCATGATCACCGACGTGCTGAAGAAGACCACACCGATCACCACGAAGGACGGCAAACCGGGCAAAGCGAAGTACGAGCTGACCCCGGAGGTCGCGGAGGGATCGAAGGATCGCGCGGCGAAGCTCCTGGATCTGCATCCGCTCTACCCGGATTTCGAGATCTGAGAGAGGTACCCTCTCGAATCCGGTTGAGCCGATCCACAAGCACCAGCGAACAGTTCAGCTCAACCGGATTCGAGTTCCACAGAAACTCCGTAGAGGTCAGGGCCGGACCCGGAGTCCCCGGTGGCGTTTGATGGCGGCCAGGATCTCGTGGCGGCGAGGGCGGGCGAGGTGCCCGGGATGACCGCGGTGGGGTGAGAGCCAGTCGAGGCCCTTCTCATCGAGACGGTGCAGCAGTTCGTCGATCCGCTCGGACATGCCAGCCCGGTCGTCGACAAGGTCACCGATGCGGTCCAGCGCGTAGGCGATGGCCTGCGTCTGCGCGACATCGACCAGCTGCGGTACCGCAGCGAGGTCGATGTCGTCGCGACCGTACTGGATCCTGGTGCGGCTCCGCGCCTTGGCGGGTTTACCAGTGCCAGATGGCGGCAAGGACACGCCCCCGAGCCGTCCCGCCCGCATGCCGGTGAAGACCTCCGTCATCTCGGCGGACGACGTGGCGGTCGCGATGTCGTGTGCCCTTTCGGTGACGTCCACGGGCGCGTAGCGGTTGATGGCGATAACGTGGTCGGCGACCTCGAAGAACGCCCCGGAACCCCCGGCGACGAGGATCGTCGATATCCCGAGCTCTCCGTACAGGGGCCGGATGCGGTCCACGAACGGGGTGATGGGTTCCTGGGCAGCGGGGATGAGGGCGCGCATGCGTTCGTCGCGGATCATGAAGTTCGTGGCCGAGGTGTCCTCGTCGATCAGCAGCGTCGACGCTCCGGCCTCGATGGCCTCGACGAGGTTGGCTGCCTGGGATGTGGAGCCACTGGCGTTGGTCGTGCTGAAACAGCGCGTGTCAGCGCCGGAGGGCAAGTTGGTGATGAACGAGGAGATGTCCACGCCGGTGACCGCCCGGCCGTCCTCCGCGCGGATGGTGACCGCGTCCGGGCGGGTGATGACCCATTCGCGGCCGTCACCACCGATGTGGGGATAAACGCCTCGTTCGATCGCGCGCAGCAGTGTCGATTTCCCGTGATATCCGCCACCGACGATCACAGTCACACCCTCAGGGATGCCTATGCCGGTGACCCGGCGACCGCTGGGCAGGTCGAAGGCGACCCGCAGATTTTCCGGACTCTCGAAGGGAACGACCGCATCGCCGGTGAGGGGCAGGTCGGAATCGCCGGAGCGGCGGGGCAGGATTGCGCCGTCACCCACGAATGCGACCAGCCCGCGCCCCGGCAGGAGTCCGCGGAGGTGTTCCTGGTCGCGCAGCAGGGCGACGTGTTCGCGCAGGGCACGCCGGTCGAGGTTCCGGTGCAGCAGGGAAGCCTCGGCGACCCGCGGCAGGAGATCAGTCAGGAGCCTGGCCGCCTGGTGTCCGCGGACCCTGCGCCCGGATGCGGGCAGGCCGACGTCGATGCGGGCCTCGACCCGGTCCGCCAGGATGGCGACGCTGGTGCGTTCCAGCACCTCCTGGCCGGGCCGGCCGATACCCACGAACCCGCCGTTTCCCGTCCCCTCCGGCCTCGGAACCATCCGATGTGCGGCGTCCTCGAACCGGCGCGTGAGGAAGTCGGAGACCGCGATTCTGCCCGCGGCGTCGTCGGTCAGGTCGAATGGCAGATCCGCGACCTCCCGGTCGACGATGATGCGCATCCGCGACGGCGGGGCGTAGGGGTCGACCTGCACGTGGTCGACGACGAGCCGGACGGTACCGATCCGGTAGCTGCCGGCCAGTTGCTTGTACGAGGCGTACCCTCGCCCGTCGAGTTGGGTGAGGACGTGCCTCAGGGTTTCTGCATCACGCATGAACGTCCTTCATTCAGTGGTCCTCGCCAGCCCAGTGGGCAGGCGAACAAGAGCGACGCCACCGAGAACCGCGAACACCAGGGCGGTGATCGCCATCGCGGTGGTGAACCCGGTCTGTTGCACACCGAACCCCGTCAGCAGCGAACCGATGGTCAGGCCAACAGCATAAGCGAGGTTGTACAGCGCGAGCGAACCCCGAGGGTCGGCAGCTCCGATCGAAATCCCTGCTCGCTGATCAGAGTAGTGGCCGGGGCGAGCAGCATCGCCGAGGACAGGCCGAGAAGCCCCATACCGATTCCGATCTGCCACAGCTCGACCGACCAGCCGATGACCAGCAGGGCCGCGGCGACCGCAACGATACCGGCACCGACCAGCAACCGGGGTATCGTCGAGGTCATGAGGTGCCCGACAATCGGGTTGGCGATGATGCCGGCCAGCGCGGCGATCCCGAACAGCACACCTATGATGGTGCTTGCGGAGGACTGTTCACCGATGCGACCGGGCAGGACCGGTTGCACCGACGCTGAACCGTCAAAGCTCCGCGATTCGTGCGCGGGCGGAGAGATTTCGCCCGAGACGTGAGCGAAAATCTGTGACGCGGCCCCGGTCACGCCGCGAGAGGGCTATCTGCTGGTGAAAACCGGGATGATGCCGTCAAAGCTCAGTTGAACCCCCAGCCCGTGGGCGACGATCGTCGCGATTCCCGCTAGGACGGCCAGCAGCACCACGGCGAAGCACACCGCTGCGGTCGCTTTTCCCACCAGGGTTGGTTTCCTGCTGGGATCACCTCCAGTGCCCATCGATAGGGAACGCACTCCCAGAGCGAACAGCGTCGGCAGCCCCGCCCCCAGGAGCAACCCGGCAAGCAGGACGTGCCAGGTGCCCTCGAAAGCAAGCCAGAGGATTTTCATGCGCAGCTACCCTCAGGCTGTTCGATCTCAATCAGATCCGCCACCTCGGTGGCGGCTGCCAACGGGCGCGGAGCGGTGACATTCTCCACCCAGTCGTCGTTGACGTTGCTATGGTCGATGGCGGACTTCCTGGAGTGCAGGTACATCCACGATGCCGCTGCCAGCAGGATCGCGGTTATCACCAGAGCCCCGAATAGCCCACCGAGCAGGTGCCCGATCAGCCACATGAGCGCCCCCGCGAGCGCGGCGGCAGGCAGGGTGATTGCCCACGACATCAGCATCCTCCCGGCCACGCGCCAGTTCACCTTGGCACCGGAGCGCCCGAGGCCACTTCCCAGGATTGAACCGGTGGCCACGTGCGTGGTGGACAGGGCGAAACCCATGTGGCTGGAAGCCAGGATCACTGCCGCCGACGACGCATCAGCGGCCATGCCCTGGGGAGAGCTGATCTCGACAAGCCCTTTGCCCAGGGTGCGGATGATTCGCCATCCCCCGAGGTAGGTTCCCAGCGCGATGGCGAGGGCACAGGCCACCTTCACCCAGAACGGCACCGCGTGCAGCTGCGTCCAGCTTCCGGTGGCGATCAGGGCCAAGGTGATGACCCCCATGGTTTTCTGGGCGTCGTTGGTGCCGTGGGCCAGTGAGATCAACGAGGCCGATCCGACCTGTCCCCATCTGAAACCCCGTTCCCGGCGTTTCTCGTCCATCCCACGGGTGATCGCGAACACCAGCCAGGTGCCCACCCCCGAGACGATGATCGCCACGACCGGCGAGACGAGGGCAGGCAGGATCACTTTCCCGACCACTCCGTCGAGTCTGGTCCCGTCACCGACCCAGTTGACCCCACCAAACCCCAGGCCCGCGATGGTCGCGCCGACGAGGCCGCCGAACAGGGCGTGGGACGAACTCGACGGCAGGCTCCACAACCAGGTCAAGAGGTTCCACAAGATGGCACCCACCAGACCCGACAACACAATCAGCAGCAGCCCCTCACCACCGTCTCCGAGCAGTTCGGGGCGTGGCGCCCCCACATCGTCCTGGAGGTTCACCACCGCGTTGGTGACTGTGAGCGCCACTTCCACAGAGAGGAAGGCGCCCACGAGGTTCAGCAGCGCTGAGAGCATCACGGCGGTTTTGGGTTTCAGCGCGCCTGTGGCGATGGAGGTTGCCATGGCGTTGCCGGTGTCGTGAAAGCCATTGGTGAAATCGAAGACCAAGGCTGTGGCGATCACCAGCAGCAGCACGACTAACAGTTCTAGCGGCACGGCACTAGTTTGCAGCGTTCGGGCTCAAAACACGCAATTGATCTCACGGCTGGCCAGTCGTGTCCGATAATCAGCGTCCCGACGCCTTGGATGCGGGGAAGGTTTCCCGCATCACTGCCTGTCAGAACCACATCTTCCATATCCATCCTGCTGCACGACAGTGAAGTGTCGATCCCGCGATGGTCGTTCGAGTTCGTCCACTACGGCAACTGCCAGGTCCTCAGCACTGATTCGGGAGATCCCCGTGGAGTCAACGAGCAGCTCGGTCGTCCCACGCCTGTATGCGCCGGTGCGAGTCCCGGGTTCGAGAACGGACGGCGGGCTGAGGTATATCCAATGTTGTCGCGTGTATCCCCTGCACACCTCGAGTTGATTCACGCTCGCCCCGGCAACAGTTCGCCACGCCTCAGGGACATACCGTGGGTCGTCCCGCACCAGAAGACCGGGCTCATCAGGCGAGAACAACGCCCCGGCACCACCCACGATGAGCAGGCGGGTGCCGCTGCGACCCATCGCGTCCAGGACCTTCTCGGTGATAGACACAATGGCTTCCTCCTCCCCTGCCGGAGGTCGAACCGCTAGCACGGCGGCCTCGGCATCGCAGATTGCAGCATCAAGCTGATCCGACGAGGTCATGTCGGCGCTCAGCGAGCTGACTCCCTGCGACGGGGATGCCACTCTCCGCGACACAGCCAAGACCTCGTGTCCGCGTGATACAGCTTCCCTTGTGACTCGTGAACCCACCATTCCGGTGGCCCCCAGAACAACCAGTTTCATCGCATTTCTCCTTTCAACGAAATATGACATAGTTCTCTCTCCGGCTCGGTGTGTCAGCTCTCTCACTCTCTGCATGACCACCGAGCTGACCCGCGAACATTGCAGCCAACGCCAGAGCAAAACCCACGAATTGGAGAAGGGTCGGCCGTTCACCGCCTATCGTCATACCCAAGACCGCAGCAACCATGGGGGAAAGCAACCCGAGCAGCGCAGTGGCAGTCACTGGCAGGGTCCCGATGCCGAAAAACCACAAGGAATAAGCCACCAGGCCACCAGCCAATCCGAGCCAGATATACCCCATCACGGCCCCAGAATCGATATGCGCCGGCACCCCCTCGATCAGTAGAGCAGGTATCAGGAGCAAGATCCCCCCTGAGCACAGCTGCCAACCAGCGAAACTGATCGGCCCAAAACCCGGAGGACGACCCCACCGCTTGGTGAGCACCACTCCGGTTCCCATGGCGAGAGCCCCACCAACACCTGCCAGGAAACCGACCAGATCAAATCCAGCCCCAGGGCCGAGCACCACGCATCCGACCCCAATCATCCCAATAGCTCCCCACACCAATCGCCACCCGGACAGTTGTTCCTGCAACAGAGCAACGGCCAGAAAAGCCACGAAGACGGGCTGGCTCGCTCCCAGCGTGGCCGCGACTCCCCCGGGCAACCTCTCCGCCGAGAGAAACAGCAACGGAAAGAAGACTCCTATGTTCAACGTTCCCAGAACCGCGAACCGCCACCACCACTTTCCTCTCGGCAAAGAGCGTGCAACGAGGACCACGACCACACCGACAGGCAGGGAACGCATCAGTGCTGCAAACATCGGATGTCCTCCAGGCAACAATCCGGTTGTCACGATATAGGTGGTTCCCCACGCCACCGGAGCGAAGGCCGTCGCAAGAACACGACCGGCTCGCCCCACCCGCCACGTACTCATACCTTCACGATCCCTCAACACAATCAATAAATCCAAAACATATTTTTCATTGATTCCATCGTGATGCACGATAGATGAGTGGAACTCCAACAGATGCGCTACGTACTTGCCGTAGCTGAAACCCTCAACTTCACCCGGGCAGCGCAGCGGTGTCATGTAGCCCAGTCGGCACTGAGCCATCAGATTAGGAACGTCGAACGCGAGCTGGGGGTGAGCCTGTTCGCCAGAACCAGTAGGCGAGTCGAACTCACGCCTGCCGGGCTGGCCTTCCTACCTGCCGCACGCGCATGCCTGGAAGCCGCGGACCGTGCCATGGCTGACGCCATCGCGACGACCGGCGAAATCAGTGGAACAGTCACCCTGGGTCTGATCCCCACTGTCACTGCACTGGACATTCCCAGTTGCTTGCAGCGGTTCCACCTGACCCATCCGGCAGTCAGAATCATCCTCCGGAGCGGCGGCAGCGACGAGCTGGCATCTGCCCTGCACCGAGGCATCGTCGACATGGCAATTCTCGGTCTTGCCGAATCGGTCGTCCCCCATAAACTCAAGACACTTGAACTCAGCAGGGAAAAACTCGTCGCCGTCATACCCGTTAAACATCACCTGGCAGCCCACAAGGAACTGACGCTCAAGGAACTCGCCGCCGAGACCTTCGTCGACTTTCCCGAGGAAACCCCGGGACGCGTACAAAGTGATCTGGCATTCAGCGCAGCAGGACTCGTCCGTGAGGTCATGTTCGAGGTGATGTCCACCGAGTTCGCCCTGTCCCTTGTCAGTCACGGACTCGCGGTGGCTCTACTTCCTTCGGGTTGTCTGACTGCTGATCCCCATTGGACAACCATCCCCGTGTCGGATGGCCCCACCAGAGTGCAGTATCTTGCATGGAATGACTTCAACCCGACCGCTGCGGCACACTCCCTGCTGAACGAGCTGCGGGCCTCAGCAGCCACGAAGTGACTCAACGGCCCGCACAGTTGCACAGCCTTTAATCCGAAAATGGTATATTTCAGTCCATTCTTCCTGTCGCGTGCTGCGCAACTATCCAAGTGTAATTTCGGACCACGCTCCAGCCTCCATTCGGCTCATCCCTGCAGGTCATCCTTCAACGTCCGCAACACTTCCAGCTCCCGGTCGATGTCACGACGTTTTGCCTCCAGTCTTACGATCTCCTGAACAATGAGCTCGTCCATCACGCCGGTTCGTTGTTCCGGTTTGGCCTCCAGACAGGGAAGGAGTTCAACCATCGTCGCACTACTCAGGCCCGCGGCCAGCAGGTGCTGGATCGTGATCACCCGCTCGACCATCAGTTCCTCGAAGTCACGCCAGCCACCAGCGGTGCGCCGCGCACGGATCAGGCCCTGCTGCTCGTAGTACCGCAGAGAACGGACGCTGACTCCCGTTGCCTCCGCGAGTTCTCCGATCCGCATCTCCACCTCCCGCCCGGGTCCATGACATCAGCCTTGCACCTGACACTGACGTCAGGTTCCACCCTTTCAGAACCCACCCCTCTCGCGGCCCACATCCAAGGAGGTCTCCGTGCAGCAGATTCATGTCCTGTTCAATTACGCGTACCGGTTCTGCCTGATCACCGACGACGGAATCGCTCCATTCACCATGTACCAGCCCCAGCAAGAGCTACCGGCTCCCGGCGTCTGAGAGGAAGGCCAATGTCCTGGATTCATCTGTTCATCGCTGTCATCTTCGAAATCGCGGTCGCTATAGCCGCCAGCCGCGCCAATGGGTTCACGCACCGTGGTTGGACGGCCGCCACGCTGCTGGCTGGCGGTCTAGCCACCTTCTTCCTGAGTCAAGCCCTGCTCAACTTCGACGTCGGAGTCGGGTATGCCTTGTGGACTTCCTTGGCGGGGGTGGGCATCACCCTATTCGGCGCTCTGCTGTTCAAACAGCACATCACGTGGGCCAAGGGCATCGGCATCACCTTGGTGATCACAGGAGTGATCGGGCTCCAGCTCAGTGGATCGCTGTAACCACCACACCTGAAAGGAATCCACCAATGAACGACGCCAATTCTTCCAAGCGTTTTTCCTGGTTCGTCCTGCTGCTCGCCGGTCTCTTCGAGGTCGGCTACGCCCTGTCCGTCGCGGGAAGCCGCGGATTCACACAGCCGACCTGGTCTGTCGTAGCCGTGGCGTTTTTCCTGCTGACTCTCTGGGCCCTCAGCGTTGCCCTACGGCACATCGAGGTCGGAATCGGATATGCGGTATGGGCCGGGATTGGAGCAGCCGGAGCTGCCCTGCTGGGACCCTTTTTCTTCGATGAACACCTCACCATGACACGATTCTTGTGGCTCGCAGTGATCATCAGTGGCGTGGTGTGGCTGAAACTCGCCGACCGGCCAGCAGCGGGAGGTCCGTGACTGCTGCGCTAGGTGTACTGAATTGGGGAGGTTGGTTAAAAGTTTGCATTCCGGGAGTGCGAACGTAAAAGAGGGCCTTGTTGGTTGAGCGTGGCTTGCGAAGGTATCCACTGCCAGCAAGGCCCTCGTTCATCTCACACCCGCGTGCCCGTTTGAAGGTCACACAGCTGGTTGTCAACCAAGCAGTTCCAGTCTCCGAGGTCACCGCAAGGTTCCAGTGCCCCTAACCCACGGTGAAGCGGTGGACCGACTAGTATCGAGTCGGCGAGCTGATGCCGGGCCACATCCTTGCAACTCACCGACCAGGACCCCGAAGAAGACCTCTGCCAGAGTCCCCGGGTTGCGAATATGGCTGCAGGAAACCCCGGTCCAGCTTGCCACCTGCAGAGGCTTGGCACCGTCAACGCTCCATCGGATCTTGTCCGCGGCCCGGTTGAACCGGCTGTCGCAGGTCGAACGACCCGGGAAAAACCGGTGCGTCGTTACGAGCACGGCCACCCCGGTCGGCCTGATCCACATTGACGCCAAGAAGCTTGGCAACATCCCCGATGGCGGGAACTGGCGCCTTGTCGGTCGTCAGCACGGTAACTGGAACCGTCAAGCCACCCCTGCGGGGAAGAACAAGCATCACCAGCCGCTGCTGGGACATGCCTTCATCCACACCGTCATCGATGATCACTCCCACCTGGCCTACACCGAGGTCCACGACGACAAGGAGGCGCTCACCACGAGCTCCGTGTTAGCCAAGGCTGTCACCTAGTTCAAAACGCGGGGGATCACCATCGAACAGGTCCTGTCCGACAATGGCTCGGCCTACAAGTCCCACTTCTGGCACCAAACCTGCCAAAAGCCCGTGATGACGCCGAAGAAGGCCCACCCCTACCGACCCCAGATCAACAGCAAGATCGAACGACTCTACAAGACCAGCAGCAGAACCTACACCTCAGAACAACAACGACGCGACACCCACACCAGCTGGACCCACTTCCACAACCGACCTGCACACAAGTTCGGTCAGCGGCTGAACAACTGACCCTGGATCGTGTTGATGAACTGTGTCAGGGACGCGGGCAGGTCTCGCAGGTGCCAGGTCTCGGGGGCGTGATACCAGTCGACCTCCGTCGGGTCGGGGGTGTCGTCGACATCGGCCGCTGCCATTGCCTCCACCCAGCGCTGACGCCCACCGAGAACGACCGTGTAGGGCAGCAGCCGGGAGATCTCTGCCAGCTCCCTGCCCTTCGGCATCTGATTGGTCGGTTGGGTGTTGAGAAGGGCTGAAAGAG
Organism: Arachnia propionica; assembly: GCF_037055325.1. Taxonomy (NCBI): domain Bacteria; kingdom Bacillati; phylum Actinomycetota; class Actinomycetes; order Propionibacteriales; family Propionibacteriaceae; genus Arachnia; species Arachnia propionica. The sequence continues at coordinate 1,351,312 of NZ_CP146373.1, forward strand.
CCCCGAGAGCTGCGACGAGCCGGGTGCCCTCCGCTGTGCGGCGCGGCATACGTGGCGCCATCCACAACAGCGAAATAGAGAGGGCCAGCAGCACCAGAGCCACCAGTCCGAAACTAGTGAAGGCGATCAGGGCGCCCCCAGCCGCCAGCGCGACACCAAGTCCGACCCAGCCACGAACAGCCCACGAGCTGCGGGTGGAATCAGGACGGTGCTCGAACCAGCCGCGTTCCACCACTTCGTCGTACAGGGCATCCTGCACCGCCCCCAAAGCGGGAGCCAGGACCTCGGGCAACTGCGACGCGAAGGAATGCTGACCGTCAGGCACCACCGCTTCCAGAAGCCGGGATTCGTAGGGAAGCAGTTCATCATGCTGGTTCTCCAGGCGACTGAACTGCCAGTCCACCAAGCCGTACTGGGTGTGCTGGAGTTCGGTGATGCGCAGGTGACCACGCACGGCGAGGTCGATCAACGTGGCCGTGATGTCGACGGGATCAACGCGCTCGTCGGCGACAGTTCCCACCAAACCAGGACGCATGCCCTCCCCCGGTTCGAACACCGATTCCCCGTCGCCGACGGGCCGGAAGGACCCGACGGCCGAGACCTCACCGGCATACGAGAGGTCCGCACCACTTCGACGATGCAGCCACCACAACAGCAGGGATCCTGCCACCAGAACAGCCAGCGCGGTTCCTGCCGTTGCGAGGTCAATCGCGAAGGCCCGCTTGAGGTTCCACTGCTCATAGACCCGGGCCGTCGGCGCCACGTCCTCGACGCTGAACCCCACGGTGAAGGTCACCTGTTCTCCGACACCTCGTGTCGCGGACTCGAATATCGGGGTTGGTGAGTTGTGCGCGCCAGCCGCATAGAGTTGACACTTGTCGAGGGTTCCGGGCGGACCCGCTGTGCAGTCCACCAACTGCGCCTGGGCAGCCACCTGCAAGGTACCGGCAACCTTCTCAACAGCCACCGACAGCCCTTGGAGCGCCCGCCATGTGAACACGCTGGCGTCCCCGTTGTTTCCGGGTTCGGAGCGGGTGGTCCCGGTGACCTTATAGGTGATCTTCACCTCGGCAGACGGCTTCATGGAGAGCACCGTGTAGTCGCCCTCAACCTTGGAAGCAAAGTTCTCAGCGCCTGTCGCGGACACATCGGAGATGCCGTATATGTAGAAGCGGTCAGAGTCGATGGGGGCGCGATTCGCAATTCGCTGGGTCAGCTCCGCTGGTGGAGCATCAAATTTGATGGTCTCGGTGACCGTCAGGATCCCGTCCTCGTCAAGTCTGCCCTCGAAAAGGTATGACTTGGCGATCGGCTCATCGGCATGAGCCCGCGGCACCACGCCCAGAGCGAAAAACAGCACCAGCGGGACCAACAACAAGCGGAAGGTACGCACCTCGAGGCTCCTCAGATCAAAGTTCTCGGTGCTGACCGTACCGCATTTTGAATGCAGAAAGACACAGCCAAGGTCACACCAGCAAGCGACAAAACACCTCCCGGGAGCCCCGGTGAGGCCTGCTCAGCAGAACGAAAAACCCACCACACGTGGAGAGCAACATTTCCCAGCAGGTCGCGGGCAACCGACACCACCAGGCCTCCTAGCGCCCCGGGAGCTTGCTCCCGACGCCACGCGCCGACCCCTGATAGGGATACCCTGAACCCCGTGGCAAACTCGATGCAACCGCAATACCCGGGGCAGCCCAGCTCACAGGGCTCCGGAGGAAATCCGTACCCCACTCGGCAGCCTGCGCCTTGGCATCAGTCAATGCCTTCACAAGGTCAGCAACCCCCCTCCGCCCCACCGCAACCAGTTTCATCCCCGTGGCAAGCTCCTCAGCCACCGATGCAGCAGTCCCCTTACCAAAGCCCGGCGCACCCCCAGACTTCCCCACACAGAGCCGCACCTCCACAGCCTTTCCCCCAGGCACAGCCTCCTCAGTTCCCCACCACACAGCCCGCCGCGTTCCCAGCCCGCGCAGCCACCCTGCAGCCCGGTCCTCATCTATACCCCGGCCAACCCACGGGCTTTCGTCCCGCACCTCAGGGCTTTCCAGCAGTGCAACAGCCCGTGCCTGCATTCATTCCCGGTGGTTACGGCTCATACGCGGCACCGACCAAACGTCGTCCAACAGGCTTGTTGGTGGCTCTGTTCTGCGCCCTTGCTCTTCTGGGCGGCATGGTGGTCATCGCTCTCGTCAACCAGGCAAATCCTGCAAGTGTCTCCACTGATTACAAGAACGAGGACTGGGAGGTACCGCCTGTCACCTCCCAGCCGCCCCCTCTGGTGAAGCCGGAGAGTAAAGCGGAAATCACGACCCTGACGAAGGACAATTCGCTGTACAACATGTCCTTGGAATCCCCCGTGAGATGCGATCTCGAACTGCTTCCGGGACGCGAGCAGGACGACCAGGAGCTGCAGGCCAGTCTGCAGACCTACGTCGGCTGCCTGACCCGGGTCTGGGGCCCCACTCTCAAACAGGCCGGCTACACGGCATTCCAGCCGAAGCTCACGGTTTTCCCGGAAGGCGAGACCATCACCACGGGATGCGGGATCCAGCAATCCCACAACGCCTTCTACTGCGGCCTTGACCAGCAGATATACATCTCCCAGGACGTGCTCGACGTCCTGTCGACCGATGTCTCCAAAGCACGTATCGTTTTCAACCTGATCATCGCGCATGAATACGGGCACGTCATCCAAGGACAGAGCGGGATATTGCTCAGTGGTCACATGTCAATCGACGACGCCGACGATTCCGGGCAGCACGAAACGAAACGCCGCCTCGAAACCCAGGCGGACTGTTTCGCAGGTGCGGCTCTCGGCTCCTTGTGGCAGGGACTCAAACTCACCGACACCGACCGCCAGGACATCCTGGCCGTCACCGCGGACATCGGCGACGACAGGCTCAACGAACGCACCAACAATCCGGACAAGACCGACGATCACGGGAAGAGTCAGAACCGTCGGCTGTGGGTGGAACGTGGTCTAGACTCCGGAGGTTCGCTCGGCCAGTGCAACACTTTCAACGCCCCGGCCAGCGAGGTCGAATAGCCCTGAATCCGCAAGGATCACGGTTATGGTGAGAGCCGTCATCTCATCGTCGTCATTGCAACTGCAATTGCCGCGACTCCTTCACCCCGCCCCGTGAGACCCAGCCCGTCCGAGGTGGTGGCGGAAACCGACACGGGTGCCCCAATGGCCTCGGAAAGCACCTGTTCCGCCTCGCCGCGGCGCGCGGCCATGCGCGGTCGGTTGCCGATCACCTGAACGCTGACGTTGCCGATCCCAACTCCAGCGCCCCGGAGCAGCCTGGCGGTCTCGGCCAGGAAAGCGACCCCGGACGCCCCCATCCACTCGGGGCGATCGGTGCCGAAGTTCGATCCGATGTCCCCCATCCCGGCCGACGCCAGCAGCGCATCGACGATGGCATGCGCAGCTACGTCTCCATCGGAGTGCCCGGACAGCCCGAACGATTCTTCCGGGAAGTGCAGTCCGGCCACCCACATGGGTATTCCCGCCTCCAGCCTGTGGACATCGGTTCCGATGCCGACCCTCACGCCCGGCTCCTGCCGTCCAGGATCACCTGCGCCAGTGTCAGGTCGAGTTGCTCGGTGATCTTCAGCGCGTCGTGATGTCCGGGCACGAGCACCACCTGGCGCCCGAGGGTCTCGATCGCGGACGCATCATCGGTGATGACCAGTCCGCGCCTGACCACATGGTCGTGGGCGTCTCGGAGCAGACCGAGTCGAGCCCCCTGCGGGGTCTGGACGGCTCGGAGGGCGTCTCTGTCGACGATCCGGGATCCGTCGTCACCGACCTGCCTGATCGAGTCGTGGACCGGGATCACAGGTATGGCCGCATCCGCGCCGTCCGCCACCGCGTACGCTACAGCGGTGACGACCTGCGGGGGCACCAGGGGACGGGCCGCGTCATGGATCAACACGATGGTCTCGGGGCCGAAACGTTCCCACAGCACGTCGAGCCCGAGCCTGACCGAGTCCTGGCGTTCGGCCCCACCGACGGTGCAGACGACATCGTCCAGACCTGCCAGGGCTGTTTCAAAGGTCGGCAGGCAGCCCTCGGGGGTGGTGATCACCACGTGCCCCACGCCTCCTGCACGCATTGCCAGGATGCTGCGGCGCACCAGCGACATCCCACCGAGTTCCACCAGCGCCTTCGGCACGGATGCACCGAGCCGAGACCCGGAACCGGCCGCCACCACGAGGGCGACGACCGGTTCTTCCGTACTGTTGTTCAATGGTTCAGGAGGCCAGGACCTCGTCGAGCATCACCTCGGCACGCTCCTCGGCGACGTCCTCGGCGAGGGCCAGCTCGGCCACGAGGATGGCACGGGCCTTGGCGAGCATGCGTTTCTCGCCGGCCGAGAGTCCCTTGTCGCGGTCACGCCTCCACAGGTCGCGAACAACCTCGGAAACCTTGATGACGTTCCCGGAGTGCAGCTTCTCCAGGTTCGCCTTGTAACGGCGGGACCAGTTGGTGGGTTCCTCCGTGTGTTCAGCACGCAGCACCTGGAACACGCGTTCCAGGCCATCGGCGTCGACCACGTCGCGCACACCGACGAGGTCCAGGTTGCAGGCGGGAACACGCACCACCAGATCGTTCTGACCTATGATGCGCAGTACGAGGTAGAGCTTGTCCTCTCCCTTGATCTGTCGGGTCTCTATGTCTTCGATGACAGCCGCCCCGTGATTCGGGTAGACCACCGTCTCTCCGACCGTAAAAGTCATATCTTGCAGGCCCCTTTCCGCCGGCAATCCTACCATGCTGCGACGGATCGTCCTCGTGAGCGATCCCACCCCTATCTGCGGGGCTGCGCCGAGCCCTCGGCACCCGCGATCGAACCTTTGTTCAGCCCTGGAACTTGTAGCCCAGCCCCCTGACCGTGATCACCCGGGAGGGGCTGGAGGGATCGCGTTCGATCTTGTTGCGGAGACGTTTGACGTGCACATCGAGGGTTTTGGTGTCGCCGACGTAGTCGCTGCCCCAGATACGGTCGATGATCTGGCCGCGGGTCATGACACGTCCAGCATTGCGCAGCAACAGCTCCAGCAACTCGAACTCCCGGAGCGCCAACCTCACCTCCTGTCCGTCGACCACGACCTGGTGGCGTTCAACATCGATGCGTACTCCGTCCATCTCGACGATCTCCGAGATCAGCGTGGAGTCGTGGCCACGCCTCAGGATGGCGCGGATCCGGGCAACTAGTTCGCGATGGGAGAAGGGTTTCGTGACGTAGTCGTCGGCGCCGATCTCCAGCCCCACCACCTTGTCCGTTTCGGAGTCCCGTGCCGAGACCATGATGATCGCGACATTGCCGCGGGCCCGGAGCCGGCGGCACACCTCCGTCCCGGGCATTCCGGGCAGCATCAGATCCAACAAAACCAGGTCCGCGCCATTGCGGTCGTACTCGGCCAGGCCGCTTTCGCCATCAGCCTCGGCGGCAACGTCGAAACCTTCCTTGTTGAGCATGTAGGTGAGAGCCTCACGATAGGACTCTTCGTCTTCGATGATCAGAATCCTGGTCATCCCCTCATCCCTCCCGGGTCTCCCCGTCGACGGCCCTCTCCTGGTGGGCCGGAAGCCGCAGCGTGAAGGTGGACCCCTGGCGAGGTCGCGACCACACTTTAACGCTCCCTTGGTGGGCCAAAGCGATGTGACGGACAATCGACAGCCCCAACCCCGTTCCTCCACTCTCCCGGGATCTTCCATAGTCGACGCGGTAGAAACGTTCGAAAATGCGTTCCTGATCCTCCTGGGAGATACCGATGCCGTTGTCGCTCACCGTGATCTCGACGTTCTCGCCCTCATCGTCACTCATCCGCGTCGCCGCCACCACGACTCTCGCGTTGTCGTCGGAATAGTTGATGGCATTTTGCACGAGGTTGACCAGGGCGTCGATCAGCTGCCGGCGGTCCCCCAATATCCGCGCGCAGGGCACGGCGGTTCGCACGAGGTTGATTTTGCGAGCCTCGGCGGTCTCCCGGGTACGACCGATCGCCTCATCGATGATCTCCTCCACCTCCACCACCTGGCGACTCAGCATCGGATCCGAGGATTGAAGCCTGGAGAGCTCGATGATCTGGTTGACGAGTTCGGCCAGACGAGCCGATTCGCGGTGGAGACGCCTGGCGAAGTGGATCACCTGCTCGGGATCCCCGGAGGCAGCCTCGATGGTCTCTGCGAGAATTCCGATGGCCCCGATCGGGGTTTTCAGCTCGTGGGAGACATTTGCCACGAAGTCTCTCCTGACAGCGTCCACGCGGCGAGTGGCGGCCTCATCCTCAGCCATGACCAGGACGCGCCCTCCGCGAAGCGGAATCACCCGTGCGCACAGCCCGATGTTCTCCATTCCTGGCGGACGATCCTGGATGACGGTTCCCAGGTACTCGGTTTCCGTTCTGCGCACATGCCGCACCCGGTCCAGCAGGCCGGGAAATCCAACCCGTGTTCCTCGTGCCAGCCCCATGGCTATTCCGAGATCGTTCACCTTCATCACTTCGTCATGAGGACCGATCAGAACGCTTCCCAGGGGAAGCACCTCGACGAGATCAATCAGGTCGTCCCGCGACCGTTCTGGAGCCTGCGGGGCGGGTCGCGATTCCTCCGAGGAGAAACGACGACCGATGGTTCCTGCACTCCATACCATCGCGAGCGCGAGCACCGCACCTGCCAGGGCGGCAAGAACGAGGTCCATAGTCAGAATCCTATTGTCAGAACTTCTGCCCATGGGGTAGGTGACGGCCACTACACTGCCGTTTCTACAGTTGTCATCCCGAAGGGCGGAGACGAAATGCGCGCCAACTATCACGAAGAGCTCAACGGCCTGCTCGACAGCCTGCAGCACATGGCTGTTCTGGTCGAGGTGGCCGTGCGCGAGGCTTCTTCCTCCCTGCTGGAGCCCGATCTAGCCCGCGCGGAGGCGGTCATCTCCAACGATTCCCAGCTCGACGCCATGCACGAGGAGCTCGAGTATCGCTGCTTGTCCCTCCTGGCCCTCCAGGCGCCGGTGGCAGGTGAGTTGCGCACCATCGTCTCCGCGATCCGGGTGGTCTTCGAGTTGGCTCGCATGGGTGACCTGGCAGCACATGTCGCCAAGATCACCCGGTTGCGCTTCCCGGACTCGGCGGTGCCCGATTCACTACGGGAGAACTTCTCACGCATGTCAGAGGTGTGCCTGGCGATGATCCGCCTGGCCAACCAGTCGCTGAAGGACCGTGACGCTGTCGCCGCCATGCGCATGGCGGAGATCGATCACGAGATGGATCATCTGCGCCGCGATCACTTCGGAGTGCTCTTGGGCGAGAGCTGGTCGGGGTCGGTGGAGCAGGCCATTGACGTCGCCCTGCTGGGTCGCTATTTCGAACGCTTCGCGGACCACGCCGTCGCAGTGGCGCGCCGTGTCATCTACATCATCACGGGGCAGTTCCCAGAGGGCGAGGAGTGGCCAAACGCCTGAGGGTGATCAAAGGTTGAATGCCGGAAGGTTTACACTGCTTCAATAGTTGGATTTTGTCTCGATGAGGGGATTTCAATGATGCCGTTCAATCGCCGCAGCCTGTTGACGGGCACCATGGCAGCCATGGCCGTCGGGCTGGGAGCCTGTGGTTCCTCCCCGCAAGCCACGCAGTCAACATCTGCACCGGCATCGTCAGAAAACTCCCAGGAACCCGCCCCCGCGACAAGTCCCACGACTGAGTCCTCCCCGGCTCCCTCTCCTGAACCTTCCGCGTCGCCTTCCCCGAGCGGGTCGTCCGATTCCTTGATGCCGAAGACCAGCCACAACCACGCTGCAGCCGAGTACGCCTACCCCTCGGAGAAGGTCCAGGCGTGGATGAAGGATCCCAGTTCGGCCCCCGAGAAAATCGTCTTCCTCACCTTCGACGACGGCCCGAATCACAGCAATTCAGTGCAGATCCTGGACGCCTTGAAGGCGGGCGGGGTGCACGGCACGTTCTTCGTGGTCGGACAACTCGTGAGCAGCGCACCCGAAACCCTCAAGCGTGAGATCGCGGAGGGACACTCGGTGGCCATGCACAGCTACACCCACAACTACAACAAGCTCTACCCCGGTCGCGCCGGAAGCCTGGAAGCCATCAAGGGCGAGTACGAGAAAACCAAGGAAGCCCTCGAGGAGGTCCTGGGCTCCGAATTCAAGACCAACACCTGGCGTTACCCCGGCGGCCACATGAGCTGGAAGAAGTTGGAGGCCGCCGACGAGGCCCTGGCTGCCGAGGGTGTGCACTGGATCGACTGGAACTGCCTCACCGGTGATGCCGAGCCGAAGAACCGTCAACCCAAGGACGTCGCAGGCATGGTGAAGATGGCGACCTCTGCGATCAGCGAGGGCCTGAAGGTCTCGGTGATGCTCGCCCACGACTCGGAAGGCAAGGACATGACGGTCAAGGCGATGCCCCAGATCATCAGCGCCTACAAGGAGGCGGGCTACAAGTTCGGAGTGATCGCCTGAGCCCTGATGGGTTTCGGTGCGGCGAGCCGTATGCAGGGGGTCGCCTGCCTTGTAGGCTGACGCCATGACCGGAAAGCTGATCCTGCTCCGCCACGGCGAGAGCGAATGGAACGCGAAGAATCTGTTCACCGGGTGGGTGGACGTCGACATCAACGAGAAGGGCGAGGCCGAGGCCCGAAAAGCGGCAGAGCTGCTGGCCTCGGAGGGGCTGCTGCCGACAGTGCTCCACACCTCTTTGCTGCGCCGCGCCATCCACACCGCGTACCTTGCCCTCGACGGTTGCGATCGCCACTGGATTCCGGTGCGCCGCAGCTGGCGTTTGAACGAGCGCCACTACGGTGCGCTGCAGGGATTGGACAAGACCGCCACCCGCGACAAGTACGGTGACGAACAATTCATGCTGTGGCGTCGCAGCTACGACACCCCGCCGCCGGTGCAGGACACCGACGCGGAGTACTCGCAGTTCAACGATCCCCGCTACGCCGACATTCCCGCAAACGAGCGTCCTCGCACCGAGTGCCTCAAGGACGTCGTGGCGCGTATGCTGCCGTACTGGGAGGAATCCATCGTCCCGGACCTGGCCGTCGGTCACACCGTCCTGGTCACCGCACACGGCAACTCTCTGCGCGCGCTGGTCAAGCACCTGGACAACATCTCCGACGAGGACATCGCGGGCCTGAACATCCCCACCGGGATCCCCTTGCTCTATGAACTCGACGAGAATCACAGGCCCCTCGTCAAGGGCGGTCGTTACCTCGACCCGGAGGCGGCTGCCGCGTCCATCGAGGCCGTCAAGAATCAGGGAAAGAAGTAGGCGGACCCTCTCACATCGCTTTCTCAACGGGTCCTGTCGTGAGAGCGACGGGACCCGTTTCCTCATCGTCATCGTCGGTGTTCTCGCAGTGTTCCTTTCCACGGTTGCGCCACCAGGACGCGGTCGCCGTGGCCCCCGCGATCGCCAGGGCCGTCGGCACGAGGACTGTCGCGCCGGAATGTGTCAGCTCCAGCACCAGTGCGAATCCGGTCAGGGGGGCCTTGATAGAGGCACCGAGGAATGCTGCGGACCCGATGAAAACGCAGGCGACGAGGTTGGATCCCGGCCAGATCAGCGACCACACGAGCCCCGTCAGTCCCCCGAGGGCCGCGCCCAACGCGATACCGGGATTCAGGGTGCCTCCCCAGGCGCCCACCCTGACCGTGATCAGCGTGGTGATCGCCTTAGCGAGCAGCAGCACAGTGATCAGCCCCAGGGCCTGCGGTCCGACCTCCGCCACCTGGTCCGTGACGGTCTGTGTGACCGGATGACCGTTGCCCAATACCCACGGCACCCAGATGGAGACCGCCCCGACCACGGCGAACCCGAGGGGCATGACCCACAGCAACCGAGTGGTGGTCGGGCGTTTCCGTTCGGCGCGTGTCACCGCCTCACCGAAGAGCGCCCCGGCCAGACCGATCACCGGACCGCACAGCACGGCCCACGCCACCAGTGCGGGCGAGGAGACCAGTTCCGGCATCCTGTAGTAGACCTCTGGTCTGGCCCAGCCGGTTGAGACGAGCACTGCGATGCCGGAAACGGCGAGTGCCGAGGCCAGGGAGCGTTTCGAGAAGGTGACGAGGAGAGCCTCCAAAGCGAAGAAGATGCCGGACAGGGGAATGCCGTAAACAGCGGCCAGGCCCGCCCCGGCCCCGCAGGCCACCAGGATTCTCCGATCCTCCTCGTCCAACCCGAAGCAGTCGCTGATCCATCCGGACAGAGCAGCACCGGCCTCCCGCGGCGCGACCTCACGACCAAGCGAGGCACCCATGGCGATGATGACGATCTGCGTGGCGGAATGCCAGATGGTGCGCAGCACCGGCATGCGCATGCCCGCCACGGCCTGTTCCGTCGCCACCGGCCCGGGTCCGGTGCGGTGCAACAGCACCCACGACACCGCGCCGATCACACCGGCAGCCACGAGTGTGAGGAGTCGACGCCACCACGGAACGGTTTCCAGGGCAGTGACCAGGTGCCCCTCAGAAATGCTCCAGACGAAGTGCTCCACGGTGTGCAGCAGGTGAGCGCAGGCCCATCCGGTGGCACCCGCAGTGATACCCGCCAGAACAACGGCGGCAGCGAAACGCCGAAGCCCCGGGGCTCCGGCGTTGGTGTGTGATGTGGTGTGCAATGGGGACGGATCGGAACTCACGTCCTCCTACTCTAGAACTCCTTCTCTGGCGGGTCTCACTCACCCGACGTCCGGGGTCCCGGAGGGGTGGAGCACGCCGTGCCGATCGCCCGACGATACCGAGGAGCCCCATGCCGATTCCCCATCCCGCTGACTCCCATGACCTGATCCGGGTCCGCGGCGCCCGGGAGAACAACCTGCAGGGCGTAAACATCGATCTTCCGAAACGCCGTCTCACGGTGTTCACCGGGGTTTCCGGTTCCGGGAAGTCGTCGCTGGTTCTCGACACCATCGCGGCCGAATCGCAGCGGATGATCAACGAAACCCACTCGGCTTTCGCAGGGTTTCCTGCCCACCCTCGACAGACCGGACGTTGATGTTCTCGACGGCCTGACCACCGCGATCATCGTCGACCAGGAAAGGCTGGGCACAAACCCCCGTTCCACGCTCGGAACCGCCACCGATGTGAACACCCAGCTCCGCATTCTTTTCAGCCGTCTCGGGAAACCCCACATCGGTGGCCCGAAAGCGTTCTCGTTCAATGTTGCATCCGTCTCCGGGGCCGGGGCGATCACCGTCGCCAAGGGCGGGAGGAAGGTCAAGGAGCGACGCGAATTCGAGGTGGTCGGCGGCATGTGTCCGCGTCGTGAAGGACTCGGAAGGGTTTCCGATTTCGACCCGACCGCCCTCTTCGACGCAGAGAAATCGCTGAACGAGGGCGCGTTGCTGGTTCCCGGTTATTCCGTGGATGGCTGGTACGGACGTATCTACCGCAATTCAGGTTTCCTCGATCCGGACAAGCTCCTAGGACACTACTCGGAGCGTGAACTTGATGTTCTGCTGCACAAGGAAGCCACCCGGACACAGGTGGATGGTGTCAACGTCATCTTCGAGGGATTGATTCCGAGGATCCGGAAATCTTTCCTGAGCAAGGACGTCGAGGCCATGCAGCCCCACATCCGATCCTTCGTGGAGCACGCCGTCACCTTCGGGGTCTGTCCCGGATGCGAGGGCACCAGGCTGACCACCGAGGCCCGCGAATCCAGAATCGATGGCATCTCCATCGCGGATGCCTGCGCGATGCAGGTCAGCGACCTGGCAGTGTGGCTTCAAAGAATCGAGGAGCCGTCCATGGCCCCGTTGCTGACCTCCCTGCGGAAAACCCTCGATGCCTTCGTGCGCATCGGACTCGGTTATCTGTCGTTGGACCGCCCCAGCGGAACCTTGTCGGGTGGTGAGGCGCAACGCACCCGGATGGTCCGGTACCTGGGTTCCTCGCTGACGGACATCACCTACGTCTTCGACGAGCCCTCCAGCGGGTTGCATCCCCACGACGTGCAGCGCATGGGTGAGCTGCTGCTGGAACTACGTGACAAGGGAAACACGGTGCTGGTGGTGGAGCACGAACCAGAACTGATCGCCATTGCCGACCATGTCGTCGATCTCGGTCCCGGCGCCGGGCGCAATGGTGGGCGGGTCTGTTACGAGGGCACCGTCGATGGGCTGCGCGCCAGCGGCACCCTCACGGGCCGCCACCTCGACGACCGGGCACATCTGAAAGACCGGGTACGCGAGCCCAAGGGTTTCCTGGAGGTCCGGGCAGCGAACACCAACAACCTGCGCGGGGTGAACGTCGACATCCCGCTGGGGTGTCTGGTGGTCGTCACGGGGGTGGCAGGGTCCGGCAAGTCGTCGCTGATCCACGGCTCGGTGGCCGGGCGCGACGGGGTCGCGGTGATCGACCAGTCGGTGATCAAGGGGTCACGCCGCAGTAGCCCGGCGACCTACACGGGTCTGCTGGACCCGATTCGCAAGGCCTTTGCGAGGGCGAACGGGGTGAAACCGTCCCTGTTCTCCCCCAATTCGGAGGGAGCCTGTCAGGTCTGTAGCGGAGCCGGGGTGATCTACACGGATCTGGCAATGATGGCGGGAGTGGCGACCACCTGCGACGAGTGCGGGGGACGTCGTTTCCGGGGTGAGGTACTGGAGTACCGCCTCGGCGGCCACGACATCTCCGAGGTGCTGGCCATGCCGATTGCCGACGCGGTCGATTTCTTCGGGGACGGGGAGACACGGGTTCCCGCGGCGCACCGGATGCTGAATCGTCTGGTGGACGTCGGGCTGGGTTATCTCGCTCTCGGGCAGCCCTTGACTGCCCTGTCCGGCGGCGAACGCCAACGCCTGAAACTGGCGTCGGAACTCGATGCCAGCAGCACCATCCAGGTGCTGGATGAACCCACGACGGGCCTGCACCCCGCGGATGTGCAGCAGCTTCTGGCGCTGCTGGACCGGATCGTCGACTCCGGGAAATCGGTGATCGTGATCGAACACCACCAGGCGGTCATGGCCCACGCCGACTGGATCATCGACTTGGGTCCGGGCGCCGGGAACGCCGGTGGGCTGCTGACCTTCGAAGGAACCCCCACCAAGATGGTCGAGCAACGAACCACAATCACCGGTCGGCACCTCGCCGCTTACACGACCGGGACAGGAAGCACCGAGTAACGACACCGATCGTTTCAGTCCCGGTTGCAGGAGGTAACGTCCCTGCCAGCGCTCGAGAGAACGCAGGCAAGGCCATAAATCTTTATCGAAAAACCTATCCCTTGAAGCATGGACAGGTTTAGGCTGGGTGCCAGGTCATGTGGGCAGTTCCACATCAACAGGAGTGAGCAATGGTCGCCAATGTCATGTTGATCGTCGAGCGAAAGTTCGACTACCCCCAGAAACGTGTTTTCAAGGCGTGGACGGCACCCGAGGAGATGATGCTCTGGCGAGGCAGCCCTGGCTGGCACGTCGAGCAGGAGACGGTTTCCTCGGAGTTGAAACTCGGCGGAAAGCACCACCACGTGAAGATCCGCGACAACGACCCAACGGTCAGGGTCACCACGGATGCGGTCTTCACCGAATACTTCGATCCGGACGTCTTCGTCGCCCGCCAGCGCATCACCGGTGACCCCGGCATCGATCCCGACATCCCGATGGAGCTACGCGTCGAGTTCACCAAGTACGGCCGCAACGGTGCTGGAACCCTCGTGCGCATCGTTCAGGGGCCCTACGAACCCTCCCGCGCCGAATACCACGCCACCGGTTGGGAGCGGGAGCTGAACCGTCTCGAGGAATTCCTGGCCGCCAATCCTGAGGGAGTTTCCCGATGAGCGCGACGGTTGTGCGGCAGAAGCCGCTCATGACGATGCCGCAGATCCTGCTGATGAACCTGGGATTCTTCGGTGTCCAGTACTCCTTCGGCATGCAGCAGACGGCCATCAACCCCATCTACCAGTTCCTCGGCGCAGACCCCGAGGAAATGCCGCTGCTGAACCTGGCCGGGCCGATCACCGGCCTGCTGATCCAGCCCATGATCGGCGCCATTTCGGACAAGACATGGGTTCCCAAGTGGGGCCGCAGGCGTCCCTTCCTGCTGGCCGGCGCCATCGGCTGCTCCGTGTGCCTGTTCCTGTTCCCCTTCGCCTCCGCGGTGTGGATGGCCGTGCTGCTGCTGTGGCTGCTCGACGTGTCCAACAACACCGCCATGGAGCCCTACCGGGCGTTCATCTCCGACAGACTGCCGCCGTCGCAGCTGGCCAAGGGCTTCCTGGCCCAGTCCTTCTTCGCCGGCCTCGGAATCACCCTGGCCAATGTGTCGCTGTTCGTGTTCCAGCAGGTTATCCCCGGCATCTTCGGCAGCCTTCCCTCCTGGGTGATGGCCTCCTTCATGCTGGGTACCGTCGCCTCCATCGCCACCGTGCTGGTCTCGATCCTCAGCACCAAGGAACTCGACCCCACGCCCGAGGAACTCGCCGAGCTGCGCGCCCACAAGACCGGTTTCGTCGGCGCCCTCAAGGAGATCTGGGACGCCATCGTCGAGATGCCAGTTCAGCTGCGCAAGCTGGCGCTGGTCTACCTGTTCCAGTGGTACGCCATGAACTGCTACTGGCAGTACGTGTCGCTGTCCGTGGGGGAGTCCATCTTCGGGGCGACCCATGCCCTGGAGGAAGCCGATCCGGATCGGTACAAGACCTTGTTCGAGCAGGCCACGGCATGGACCGGCCTGGTCAACGGTGCCTACAACGTCGTGACCTTCTGCGTGGCCTTCGCTCTGGTGGTCCTGGCCAAACGGCACGGCGCGAAGTTCGTCCACACCACCTGCCTGCTGCTGGCGGCGGTCGGCCTGGCCTTCTTCCCGCACATCACCGACAAGTACCTGCTGTTCGTGCCGATCATCGGCCTGGGGATCGCATGGGCCTCCATCTTGGGTGTGCCCTACATCATGGCCGTCCGCATGATCCCGTCCACCCGCTACGGCGTCTACATGGGCATCATCAACATGATGATCGTCATCCCGATGCTCATCCAGACCGTCACCTTCGGCACCGTCTACAAGCTGATCGGTGACCACCCCGGTAACGCGATCACCTTCGCCGCCGTCTTCCTGGCCCTGGCGGCCATCGCGATGCTCTGGATCAAGGAGCCGCCGATCGTCAAGGACGTCGACGATCTGTCCGAACCCGTGCCCGCCGAAAACTGATCTCCCACGATTGGAGGGGAAATGCTCAAGGACTACACCACGGTCGTCGTCGGAACCGACGGTTCCGAACTCGCCGGGCCGACCGTCACCCGGGCCGCGTGGATCGCGGTCAAGGAGGACGCCGACCTTGTCATCGTGTGCGCCTATGGTGGCGGTTCCCGAAGGGCCGACGCGAAGGTGTCGCTGACCGATACCGCACCGAGTCGCATCGGGCAGGTCCCGGGCAAGGAGGCCGCAACACTGGCCGTCACACACGCCAAGGACATCGCCATCGCCGCCGGGGCGCGTGTGAAGGCCACCCTGCTGGTGGAGGCGGACCCCGCCGAAGCGCTGCTCAGCAGTTCGAAACAGCACCTCGGGGATCTCATCGTGATCGGCGCCATCCGCGACCGCTCGATCGCTGGCCGCCTGCTCGGTGACGTCGCCAGCGTCGTCGTCAAGCGCGCCCACTGCGACGTGCTGGTGATCCGCCCGGTCAACCCAAACGAGGGCGACCAGGTCCGTCCAGAAAGCAACACCTGACAGGTCGCACAGCAGGTCGTGCACGAGATGGAGGAGCCACTTCAGTGGCCCCTCCATCTCGTTGCTCCGGTGACGGGTCAGTTCCGGCGGCTCATGCCAAGCCAGAAGATCATGACGATGAAACCGATGAAGAGGCCGATCCACAGCCCCGACCAGCTGAGCAGCAGGATCAGGGTGTACAGAACGCTCGGCCAGTCGTTCAGCAGAGTCATGAGCAGGTAGCCAAGAACACCCGACCACACGCTCCGCTTCCTGAGCGCCACCAGCACCGGTGGGATCGCCAGCAACACCCCGCGGACGGCCTCGGCGGTCACCCGAGTTGGTGAAAGAGGCGCAAATCCAACCTGCAGCAGCGTGAACCCCAGAATGACGATCGCTGCGGCCCACACCGCCCCGATCCGTTCACGCAGCCGCGGCAGCGCGTAACCGAAGAACAGCACACCGTCCACGAAAACCGTCCAGGCCGGTACCAGCAGGACCTGCGCAACCAGCAACCACAGCGGGGTGTCCAGTGTCGGAGTGGGCTTCCCTTCCACGCGGAGCCAGCTCTCCGCGAAGGCGTAGGCCAGCAGCGAGACGCAGACCATGCAGGCCCCGACCGCCAGCGACCACCCGAAGTCGCGGGCAGTGAATGGCCCCAGGAATCTGCGGAAACTCGTCCGTTCTCGCCTGAGCAGCCACCACAGCAACGCCAGGTTGAGCACACCGAGGATCGCCTGTCCCTCGTCGTACCAGTAGGGATTGTGTCCGGCCAACAGCAGCCAGACGCCGAACGCCAGCAGCGGGACCACCCGTGCCGCCAGGGCGAGCAGCGGATGCCACAGCGCCACCGGGGGCCGGGGTTTCGCGGTCTTCTTCCTCGTCACCCCACCAAGTCTGCCCGGTTCTGGTGGAAACCAGGGATCAGTCCTCCGGGAGGGTGACGGCCGGGTCGTCGTCTCGGATGGGGGCCTGCGGGTCGTGGGTGGCGACCACGACGACACACCGTTCGGCACGCGACTCGATGATGCGCCACACCCGGTCCCTGAGGTTCGCGTCCATCCCGGCGGTCGGTTCGTCCAGGACCACGATCCGGTTGGACTCGTCGGCGAGCGCCCGGGCCAGCGCGACCCGCCGTCCCTCTCCCACCGAGACCCCGCCCCGGTCGGGGGCGATCACCTCGTGTTCGCGGGCCCCTCCCCGGGAGAACTCCCCCAGGCCGAGCTCCCGGAGGATCCCGTCGACGGCACCGGGTGGCAGGTCGCGTCCGAAACGCACGTTGTCGATGACCGTGCCGGCCAGCAGTCCCGGTTCCTGGGGCAGGTAGGAGAAGGCTTCCCCGCGGCCGGGTCCGGTGCGGAGGCTTCCGTCGGCCAGGCCTCGGAGCCCAAGGAACCGTTCCGCCCAAGTGGTCTTGCCGGCTCCGCTGTCACCCAGGCACCAGACGGGCCTACCGGGCGTCCACACCGGTGGTTCCGGCGCGGCTCCCCGTGCCCCGGTGGCGTCGTCGACCGGCGGGTCGATCCTAGTCTGCGCCTCCCGGTACTGGCTCTCCGAGACCGCCAGGGTGGACAGGCCGAAGCCAGCGTCCTGCAGGGGCGCGACGGCGGACAGGAAACCCCGGAGACCGCGATCATGACGCCCAGCGACGGGGGTTCGCCGGCCCGGGCGAACAAGCAGAGCGCGACGGCAATCCCGGCCGCGAGCACCAGGGCCTGACTCACCTGGAGGCCGCGGGTGGCGCGGTAGGAGCGCATGGCGCGGCGCTCGACCCTCGACCTGTCGCGCCGGTACCACTGCCGGGCGTGGGCATGGCCGTCGAAGATCCTGGTTTCCCGCCACAGAGACAGCAGGTTCACCAGCACCCCGAAGCTTCGCATCGCCTCCTTGAAGAAGAGCGTCTGGAGGCGTTGATGGCGGCGGATCAGTGGGGTGCTGGTGGCGGCGTAGACCAGCACGGTGGCCAGGAAGACGGCGAGCACCCCGATTCCTCCCACGAGACCGACCGTCGCCGTACCCGCGAGAATGCTGACCCCGGCGGGCAGCAGGGACAGGTGCAGGCAACTCAGTCCCTCGCGCAGGGCGGACGCCGCGGAGTCGATGGCGAAACCCACGGTAGACTCGTCCACCCGTCCCCTGGTGCGCGGGTCGGACCGGTTACTGCGGTCCAGGGCACGAACCATGAAACGGGACTGCATGGCCTGTTCCAGGCGGCCGTAGGTCGGCAGGAAACAGGTCCGGCCCGCAGTTCCCAGCCACCAGACCGCCGCGTAGAGCACCGCGACGACGGGCAGACCGCAGCGCCACCATGCGCTCTGGAGGACGAACTCCAGCCCGAGCCCCAGCACCACGGGGGCGAGGATCCGCGCGAACGCCCCCGCAACGACGGCGCCAATCACCGTCAGATTCCGTGCCCGGGAGGTGGCGTCCGCCTCCCGGCAGATCAGGAGCGCGAATCGCCACATCGCGCGGTCAGGCTCCGAGGGTTTCCCTCGCTCCCTGTTGAACGGCGACATGTACTTGAAACCCCGCCCTCTACCCAAAGACACTGGAACCCGATGCTATTCGCATGCCCCAGAAGGTCTGGACACCGACAGGAACAGAACGACGGGTCGCACCCAGCTGGGTGCGACCCGTCGTTCTGTCTCGGAAAGGGTGAGGGTCAGAGCTCGATCAGAGCCTGGCCGCCCTGGACGGGCTCACCCTGCTTGACGAGGATGGCCGAGACCGCACCAGCCGCAGGGGCCGTGATCTCGGTTTCCATCTTCATGGCCTCCAGGACCAGGAGCACCTGGCCTGCCTCAACCTCGTCGCCCTCGGCGACGAGGATGCGGGCCACCGAGCCAGCCAGCGGCGCGACGACGGCATTGGCAGCAGCCGCACCAGCAGCCGACGGGGCCGGGGCCGCCACCGGTGCGCCACCCGAGCCACCGATCACGATCGGCGGAAGGCTTGGGACTTCCTTCTCGACCTCAACATCAATCTCGTACTCCGTCTGATTGACGGTCACCTTCAGTTTCATGGGTTGTCTCCTTCAATCAGCGAGCGTGCGGGACAGCACGGTTGTGGGACTGTTCACGGGTGGCCTGGACCCAGCCGGGCTGGGTGCTGAAACGGACCGCCCGCACTTTGGCCTTGTGCCCGAGGGAGGCCGCGACGGCGGCTCCGATCGCAACGAGATCCTCCTCGGGGATCCCCTGCCGGGCTTCGAGCTTGGCGAGACGCTCATCGAGGGTCTTGAGCTGAGCCGTCAGCTTCTCGACCGCCGCAAGGAGCGCAGCGTTGTTGTCAGACATCTACGACTCCGATCAGGCTGGGAAGAGACCGTGCTTCTTCGCGGGACGCAGCTGGCGCTTACCGGCCAGCAGTTCCAGCGACAGTGCGATCTCACGGCGGGTGTCCGCCGGGTCGATGATGTCGTCAACCAGACCACGGGAGGCAGCCATGTAGGGCGTCGAGAAGGTCTCGCGGTATTCCTCCACAAGCTCTGCGCGACGAGCCTCGGTGTCCTCGGCGGCCTCGATCTCGCGGCGGAACACCACGTTCGCGGCGCCCTCAGCACCCATGACGGCGATTTCGGCGGTCGGCCAGGCGAACACCTTGTCGGCACCCAGGTCCTTCGAGCACATCGCCAGGTAGGCGCCGCCGTAGGCCTTGCGCAGCACGACCGTGATCTTCGGGACAGTCGCGGCGGAGTAGGCAAACAGCATCTTCGCGCCGTGGCGGATGATGCCGCCGTGCTCCTGCGCCACGCCAGGCAGGAAGCCAGGGACGTCGACGAGGTTGACCACGGGGATGTTGAACGCGTTGCAGAAGCGGATGAACTTGCTGCCCTTGTCCGAGGAGTCGATATCCAGCACACCGGACATGACACTCGGCTGGTTCG
Organism: Arachnia propionica; assembly: GCF_037055325.1. NCBI lineage: Bacteria > Bacillati > Actinomycetota > Actinomycetes > Propionibacteriales > Propionibacteriaceae > Arachnia > Arachnia propionica. The sequence goes on from NZ_CP146373.1 coordinate 1,370,878, forward strand.
CGATGATACCGATCGAGCGACCGTTGATGCGGGCGAAGCCGACCACGATGCTCTTGGCCCAGCCGGCCTGCACCTCGAGGAAGTCGCGGTGATCGACGATTTCGGCGATGACATCGCGGATGTCGTAGCCCTTGTTGCTCTCGAGCGGAATGATCTCGCGCAGCTTCTCGTTGGGCTCGATCGAATCGTCGGGATCGACGATCGGGGGCTCCTCGGAGTTGTTCTGCGGCAGGAAGCTAAGCAGCTTCTTCGCGATCAGGATGGCCTGCTCGTCATCGTCGGCCACGAAGTCGATGACACCAGAGCGACCCATGTGGGCGTCAGCGCCACCGAGGGCGTCCTGGGTGACCTCCTCGCCTGTGACCTGCTTGATTACGCCCGGGCCCGTGATGAACATGTGGGCCTTGCGGGTCTGGATGATGAAGTCGGTCAGGGCCGGGGAGTAAGCAGCGCCACCGGCGCAGGGGCCGGCGATGATCGAGATCTGCGGCACCGCGCCCGAGAGCAGCACGTTGGCGTAGAAGACCTTGCCGTAGCCGGACAGGGAGTCGATGCCCTCCTGCACGCGGGCGCCGCCCGAATCGTTGATGAAGATGAACGGGGTGCCGGTCTCCAGCGACGCCTCCAGCATCTCGGTGACCTTGATGGAGTGGGTTTCACCAGCCGACCCACCCATCACGGTGAAGTCCTGGCTGGCCAGGTGGACGGGACGACCCAGCACGGTCGCGGATCCCGTCACCACACCGTCGGCGGCCATGTAGGCCTTGTCCATGCCGAAGGTGGTGGTGCGGTTGCGGCGGAAAGCGCCGGTTTCCTGGAAGGAGCCTTCATCGATCAGCTCTTCGATGCGGTCGCGGGCAGTCATCTTGCCGCGGTCACGCTGCTTGTCCAGCTTGTCGGTGCCGCCTCCGGCCTCGACCTTTGTCCGGGCCTCCTCGAGCTGCTGAAGGCGCTCGGCCATGGTGTGTTGCTTGCTCATTTCACTCCTCAGGCGGGCTCGACGGAAACGCTGTGCGAACGGCCAGCGATGGTGACGTTGTACTTGACGGGACCGGAAATCCCCTGGGCCTTACGCTTGGCGGCCTCTTCCTCGGCGGCCAGCTGCTCAGCGGTCTTGCCGACGTTCTTGGGACCCTCAGCGCGGGTCTTGAAGAACCCGGGAGCCACTCCCGGGAACATGGCGTTGGTCAGGACGTCCTCCTCGGTGCCGTCGGCACCTTCGAGTTCCTTGGCCTGGGTGACGAGCTCGTCCCATTCGGGCTTGAGCAGGTCCGCGGGACGCACCGTGATGGGCTCCTTCTTGGCCTGGGCCTGCGCCAGCTTGATGACCTCGGGGTTGCGCTCGCCGAGGCATTCGCCGTAGTAGCCGAGCATGAGGTCCGCGAACTCGCCCGTCAGCACCTTGTAGCGGCCCATCAGGACGTTGAAAACGGCCTGGGTGCCGACGATCTGGGAGGACGGGGTGACCAGCGGCGGATGGCCTGCGTCGGCCTTGACCCGCGGCACCTCGGCCATGACCTCGTCGATGCGGTCGCCCGCGCCCTGGGCCTTGAGCTGCGATTCCATGTTGGAGAGCATGCCGCCGGGGATCTGGGAGGAGAAGATGCCGGTGTCCACCAGCGTGGCCGACTCGAACTCGGCGTACTTCGGGCGGATCTTCGCGAAGTGGTCGCGGATCTTGACGAGGCGATCCATGTCGAGGTCGGTGGTATAGCCGGTGCCCTCGAGCATTTCCACGAAGGATTCGGTCGGGTTGTGGCCGGGGCCAAGGCTCATCGACGAGATGGCCGTGTCGACCACATCGGCGCCTGCCTCGATGGCCTTCATGAGGCTGACGAGGGTGACGCCCGTGGTGGAGTGGCAGTGAACGTTGATCTGAATGTCGCCGTAGGTTTCCTTGATGCCGCGGATGATGTCGTAGGCGGGCTGCGGCTGGAGGAGGGCGGCCATGTCCTTAAGGGCGATCGACTCGGCGCCCATGTCAATGAGCTGCCCGGCGAGCTTCACGTAGCCCTCGACGGTGTGAACCGGCGAGATGGTGTAACAGATGGTGCCCTGGGCGTGCTTGCCGACCTTCTTGACGGCCTGCATCGCCTTGGCCATGTTACGGGGATCGTTGAGGGCGTCGAAGACACGGAAGACGTCCATGCCGTTTTCTGCCGACTTCTCGACGAACTCCTCCACCACCGTGTCCTCGTAGTGGCGGTAGCCGAGCAGGTTCTGGCCACGCAGCAGCATCTGAAGACGGGAATTGGGCATCAGTTCACGGAACGTGCGGAGCCTGACCCAGGGATCCTCGTTGAGGAAGCGGATACAGGAGTCGAAGGTGGCACCGCCCCAACACTCCACGGACCAGTAACCTGCGGCATCGATGTCTGCGCAGGCATCGACCATGTCTTCCATGGCCATTCGGGTTGCCATCAAACTCTGGTGTGCGTCCCGGAGGGCTACTTCGGTGACGCCGATCTTTCGAGGACTCATGGTCCCTATCCAACCATGCCGGGACAACTCTGGGGAAAGCACCCCCGCCATCGACGCGCCACTTTCGATCTGAGTCTCATCCCCTGCTGACAGGGGTCAACGCTTGAACAGCGTTCAAGAATCCGCGTCTCCAGCAGGCCCTTCCTGCCCCGGTCTCGACTGCCGCACCCATAGACATCCGCGGAAAACCCACACCCGGTCCCGAAGTGGCCTAGGTTTGCTAAGTGCCAGTCACCCAGCAAATGCCGCTCACCCTCCGACCTGCCCGTCCCTGGTGGCCACAGCCACGCCGTGACCGATTCCCGGGACCCCGCATCCCCGGGCTCGACGCAGCCCGCGGCCTGGCCGTCCTGGGCATGGTGATCGCGCACTCGGTGCTCACCCCCGCCTGGGGTTCAGGACCGACCGCGCTGCTCGGTTTCGCCCACGGTCGCTCAGGCATCCTGTTCGCCACCGTTGCGGGGGTGTCCTTGGCGATGATCAGCGGGGGATCCCGGAGGGTCGAGGGCGAGGACCTGCTGCGGGCCCGCACCACCATCCTGGGCCGGGCCGTCGTGTTGCTTCTGATCGCCGGAGTGTTGTCGATGATCCCGACCACCATCCAGGTGATCCTGGCTTCCTACGCGTTCTGGTTCGTCCTCTCCCTGCCCGCGCTGCGCTGGCGTCCCCGCACCCTCCTGGTCGTGGCCTGCGGTCTGGCGTTGGTGGGCAAGCTGCTGGTGACCGGATTGCCGTTGTGGATCCCCACCTGGGGATACGGCTCCCCCGACCTCGGGGGCAATGTCGTCCCCACTCTGCTTGTGACCACCGTCTCTCCCGCGCTGGTGTGGATGGCCTTCGTCTTGGCGGGCATGGCCTTGGGGCGTTTCGGTCTGGACAACACCAGGGCGCTGCAGGGTTTCCTGGTGGCCGGTCTGGTGCTGTTCGCCGGTTTCGCGGTGCCGTTCGTCGTTTCCGCCGGTTCCCCGGCGCCGCTGTTCACCGACGTCCAGCGCACGGCCACCTCGACCACTGGGATCGACCAGACCACGGATCCGGCAACCGGCATCGACTGGCAGCAGGCGCTGTGGTCCTTCGAGCCCACCTCAGGCACCGCCTTCGAGGTGTTCTCCTCGGGGGGTCTGGCGCTCGCGGTGATCGCTGGTCTGGTGTTGCTGGGCCGGTTGCCGTGGTCGCGGTGGGCGCTGCTGCCCCTGACGGGCGTCGGGTCGATGGCGTTGACGGCATATGTAGTCCACGTCGTGGTCCTGACCGATGCCCAACCGGATGGACTCCTCGCCGACGGTTGGGTCGGGGGATGGCTGTGTCTCGGGCTGGTGGTGGCGTGCGGGGCGTGGTCGCAGGTGTTCGTCTCGGGTCCGCTGGAGCAACTGACCGGCGCCATCGCGGACCGATTGGCCGGGTATCCAAAGCTCCTCTCCCAGGCGGTCGACCAGCACGGCACCGCCCCGCAGGCCGACCTGGCCGGACCGGATGCTTCCCGGCCCGGCCAGTGAACCGGATCAGAGCAGCTCGGGCCGGGTGAACCCGGCCTTGCCGATGCCCGCCTCAATGAAGGAGAACACGGTCTCGTACCAGAGCTCGGCGTGCTGTGGGGACAAGATCCAGTGGTTCTCGTCGGGGAAATACAGGAATCTGTGCGGGAAGTCCTCCGGTTTCCCCACCCACCCTGCGGCTAGTTCCCGCCACAGGGCCAGGCCCTCGCCGATCGGCACCCGGTAGTCCTTGTCGCCGTGGATAACCAGCATCGGGGTAACGATGTCGGCCACGGCCCGGTGTGGCGAGTACCGCTCCCGCATCTCGGGCGACATCTCACGTTCCCAATACCAGGCGGCATCGGTGGTGTTGCCGAAGGCATACAGGTTCCACAGGCTGGCGTGGGTGACGATGGCACGGAACCGGTCCGTGTGGCCGGCCACCCAGTTGGCCATGTAGCCGCCGAACGACCCACCCATGGCGACGGTGCGGTCCTGGTCGATGTCGTCGCGGGCGACGACGTGGTCGGTCAGGGCCATCAGGTCGGTAAACGGTTCCGCCCCCCAGCGTCCCCAGCCGCGCTGGATGTGGTCCTGGCCGTATCCCGTGGACAGCGCCGGATCGGGCAGCAGCACCGCCCAGCCCCGACTGACCAACAGCCATGGGCACCAGCGCCAGCTCCACGAGTTCCAGGAACCCAACGGACCGCCGTGGATCCACAACGCCAGCGGCGCGGGATCGTCGCCGGAAGGCAACAGCAGGTAGCCGGGCACGCGCGCCCCATCAGCGGCAGTGGTCTCAACGCGTTCCACCCTGCCGGGCAGCTCCGGGTAGTCGACGGGCACCGGAAGACCGGTGGTTTCCCCGGTAGCGGTATCGATGGCGACGACGCTGCCCGGATCCTGGTAGGACGACCGCACGGCGTACAGTCTCCGGCCATCCCCGGTGAGCCGCACCGAGGTGAAAGCGCCCTCGCCGGTGAGGCGGCGCACCTTCCCGGAGGCCACATCGATGGCGAACACCGGGGAGTCACCGTCCTCGTCGGCCACGGCGTAGAGCGTCCCGGCATCGGGGCTGAAGGCCACCGGCGTGCCCCAGCGATCCCAGTCAGGGGCAAGTTCCCTACTCTCGCCGTCCTCCCCGACCAGCCACAGGCGCTTCACCGGAGCGGTTTCCGGGGTGGAGCGGGTGATGCGTACGCACGCGATCAACTGGCCATCACGGGAGATGACAGGACTCGTGAACTCGTCGGCGTCGTCGGAGGCAACCATCCGGCGTTGCCCCGTCGTCACGTCGATGACCGCCACGGACAGGGCCACCTCCGCGACTCCCCGCGGTGAGGCCCAGCTTGCGGCGAGCCTCTGACCGTCGGCGCTCAGCGACAGCGTCGTCTCCTCCAAGGCACGTCCCACATCCCCGGTCAGCGGTTCGCAGCCGCCGTCGAGATCCAGAACCGCGAGCCTGTCGGCTACAGGCCCCAGATCGTGGTCCCAGTATCGAACCGGGTAGCTGTCGTGAAGGATGGCGGTCACCTTGCGTTCGCGGCGGGCCTTGCGTGTGGCGGCGTCGGTCTCGTCGTCCGCGGCACCGATATGGGCCGGGGTACGGGCGATCACCGTGCTGGAACCGGTCGCGGCGACGACCCCGTTGAACCCTCCGGAGCGACGCGCCACCGGATAGGCTTCACCACCTGCGGCTGGCAGCAACCAGACCACACCGTCGTCCTCCTCCGGTTTCGTCTCGTCGGTGCCGGGCACGGGTCGTTTCGAGCCGAACAGGAAATCCCCGTCCGCGGTGAAGGCGCCGAAGCTCTCGCCCTCCTCCGAACGGGTCAAACGCCGCGCGGGTCGCTGGCCCTCGGGATCGAGTTCCCACCACGACGACCGGTAGCCGGTGTGTTCCCGGTTCTGGTGGGCGACGGAAACCACCACCCGTCCCTGCGGGGAGATCTCCAGCGATCCCAGCCTCGGCAGGTTGGTGTAGGCATCAAGATCACTCCATGCATTGGTCATTTTCTTCTCCGATCTTGCGCAGCCAGGTGGCTGCCAGGTCCACCCAGGAAGCCACATTGACCGGCAGCGATTCCCGGTCGGCGCTGCACAGCTCGTCGGCGATCGACAGGCCGTGCCGGCCCCACTGGAAGTGGTGGTATTCGAACGGTACCCCGGCCTCAGCCAGCGCGGTGACGAAACGCAACGACTGCGAGGGCGGCACCACCTCGTCCTGACCGGTGGTCCACACGAAGGCGGGCGGGGTCTCCCCGGTCACCGCCGAGATGCAGTCCACACGGGCCGCGGTACGCAGGATCTCCTCGTCACCGTCCACCCAGTCGACGCTGAGCGCCCCGTAGCAGATCACGAGCGCGTCGGGTCGCGGACCGTGACGCAACAAGTCACCCCGACCGGTGGCCTCGTACTCGGCGCGTTCGGCTGCCAGCAGATCGTCGCGGTTCCAGTGGGTGCCCAGCAGTGCGGCGACGTGCCCGCCCGCCGAGAACCCCAGGAGGTTCACCTGCCGTGGATCGACACCCAGCTCGCCGGCATGGGCGCGTATCCACCGCACGGCCTGTGCCGCGTCGACGGCGGGGTTGGGATAGGCGGCGTGTTCCCGCAGCGAGTAGCGCAACACGAACACGTTGAATCCGCGACGCAGGAAAGCAACCGCCACCGGATCAGATTCGCGTTGCGACAGCATCATGTAGCCCCCACCCGGGGCGATGATCACAGCGGGCCGGGGATGCTCCAACGGGGTCGGTTGTTCCTTGAGAGAAGGAGCATCGAAGAGGACCGCCTCCAGGGTGGCGGATCTCTCCTGGTTCAGATCAACGGTGACATGACGCATGCGCATCATCGTATGACCCTCAGGGCGCTGACCTTCCAGGAATTCAGCGCCCAGAGCACGCACCTCGTGCAGTGCAATCGTCAGAGGACCGCCGCGAATGTCCCAGACATCTTCTACCCCGCGTCTTCATTCCACGACCTCCGGGAAGTCCTGTGTGTAGCCGAGGAACAAGAACCTGGAGTCAGCCAGCACCGACAACAGTTCCTCCCACGCACCGGTTTTCTGTCGATACAGCAACTTCAAGTCCTCGACCAGCACCGGAGTTGGCTCCGCGGTCCGAATGAATCCCAGCAGTCGAGCCCCGATCCCGAAAAGCTCGTATCCGTGCGTCAGCATCCGCCGGGCGATGGCCACGGTACCGAACGGGCCGATATCGCCGTCAAAATAGCCGTTGGGGATGTTTGCCAGCAGATCCACCGGATCACTGGTCGGCAGACACTGGACGACGTGAGTTTCCTCCAGGATTGCCTCAGAATTCCGTTGGATCCTCACCAGCGCCGACACGACGTCTTCGTCGATGTCCAGTTCCTCCCCAGCGCTGTCGAACCCGACCGCCCGGTCGGGGTCGCTCAGAACGTCGCGGATCAGTTTGAACCTCGCCACGTCATATGCCCGAAGCTGCGCGGGGTCCTCATCCTCAGGGACATCCAGGGTCAGTTCATCGTCCATGTCGTGCTTCTCGACGGCGTGCATGGACGTATAGACGCACTGGTCGAGGGAATCCAGGCTCAGGAAACACTTCCCCGTCCGCCCAGCGGCCACGTTCCGGAAAGCGTCGTACAGCTCGGCGAAGGTCAGCGGATCATCGATGTACGCGACACTGAAGGTGTCGATCTGCTGACGATCTTCTGCGGGTAACAGAACAATTTCCACAGCCTACCTCCTCCACAGGGTCCTCACTGCTCCAATCGAACGATCCGGGGCAGCGTATCAAGCCCACTCTCCCAACCCGTTCGCGTGGTCGCAGCACATGATCTCGCTCGCAAGACCTGCCCCCTCCATGGGGAAGAACGAAGGCCATGTTCCTTTCACCCGGCGGTTTACCTCGTGACCTTGCTGACAGGACTCGTCGTATACAGCTACATGCCCGGCGTTTATGAGCTGAGCAGCAGGGCCACCGGATCGGACTCGCGTTGCGACAGCATCATGTAGCCCCTGCCCGGGGCAATAATCACCGCCGGCCGGTGACATGGCGCACGAACTCATCGTAGGGCCCGGGAAACCCAAGCCTCGAAAACCGTTGACGCTTCCAGTTTCCTTCTTGATCACCGAATCCAGCGCTCTTATGTAGGAAATACTGGGCCCATGCAATCGAGGATGCCACATCTTGACGACCAAGAGGGTCGCAATGATTCCTCACAGAAGAACACAAACACTGCTCCCGCTCTTCGTGTCCATCGAATTGTCCTGCCTCATGCTGATCCCCGAGCTGCATGCCCACAAAACCCTCATCGCCGTGCTACTGCTCCTGTTCCTCGCGCTGGCTCTCGTCGGGTGATGCGCACCAGGGAGGATCACCCGGATCCCGCACCGTGAATCCTGCTCGCAGTCAGCTCCTCCTCCGCGAAACCGTCACCAGCCATGACCCCCTGGGCGACTACCATTCCCGCTCAGAAACAGGACCGGACCACGAGCAGCAAGAGCGGAGGCAGTGATGACAGCAACGGATGCGATGCATCGGACACGTGTGAAGAAAGCAATCCCGTGGCGCTGCGGTCGTCTGCCGCGGATCGCCGTGGCAGCAACCTGCGCATCGCTCCTGGTCGGCTGCTCGGCAGAGCCTGTGGCGAATTCCCTGGCACCACACGCCATCACGGAGGCCTCACACACAGCCACTCCCAACGGGCTACCCGATTCGTCGCCCTCCCCCTCACCCACGCCTGACGCGATGAAATGCCGAGCGAAGGCGGATTCCCTGACCACCGAGCAGCAGGCGGGACAGTTGTTCATGATCGGGGTGAGCACCTCCGGGTTGGACGACAAGACCCGCAAAGCCATCGAGTCGGGAAGCATCGGGGCCGTGGTGCTGCTCGGCAACAGCACCGAGGGCGCCTCCCGGATCAGCGCGATCACCTCCGAGCTGGGAGAGATACAGTCTTCCGGGATGCCGCTGCTGATCGCCGTCGACCAGGAGGGTGGTCACATACAGCGCCTCAAGGGACCGGGATTCAGCGACATCCCGAACGCCGTCGAGCAGGGGTCGCTGGCGGACGGCCAGTTGCGGAGCCGAGCCCAGACGTGGGGCACGGAGTTGGCGGACGCAGGTATCCACTACGATCTCGCGCCGGTCGCCGACGTGGTGCCCAAGGACAAGCAGGACAGCAACGCGCCGATCGGGAAACGCAACCGCAACTTCGGCAATGACGCCACCGCGGTGAGCAGGTCGGTGGTGGAGTTCACCCAGGGAATGCAGGACGCCGGAATCGCGACCTCCCTGAAACACTTTCCCGGGCTGGGTGAGGTGACGGTCAACACTGACCACGGGGTGGCGAAGGACAGCGACATCACGGCCGATGGCGAATCCCTGGAACCGTTCCGCAAAGGTATCGAGGCCGGAGCTGATTCGGTGATGATCTCGTCGGCGATCTTCACCCGGATCGACCCGGACCAGGAGGGGGTTTTCAGCAAGAAGATCGTCACCGACATGCTGCGTGGCGACCTCGGCTTCCAGGGTGTGGCCATCAGCGACGACCTGGGCGCGGCGGTCGCCGTGGGGAATGTCAAACCCGGCGACCGGGCCGTCCGGTTCTTCGCAGCGGGTGGGGATCTGCTCATCAACGCCGATCCGTCGCTGATGGACGAGATGCTGAAGGCCACCATCGCCTGGGCGGCTGAAGACCCAGGCAACGCCGATCGTCTGGCCGAATCCGCCGGTCGGGTGCTGGCGCTGAAGGAGTCGGCGGGGCTACTGACCTGCGAGTGAGTTCAGGTCCCGAGACCCGGTTCCCCACTCGGCGAACCGGGTCTCGTGGTCCGCGGCCAGCCGGGGCAGGTCGGCCCGAGCCCGCGACATCGCACACCGCCCGTCGACCGCAGGGGTCCCCTCCTCGGCCCAGTACCGGGACGCCTCCGCCGTCAGATGATCGGGCAGGCGTCCCGCCGCATTGACCACCCGCCACCACGGCACCCCCGGCCCGGCGGAGGCCATGACTGCCCCCACCCGCCGGGCAGACGTGCCCACCAGCTCCGCGATGTCACCGTAGCTGACCACCCGCCCAGCAGGTATGCACTCCACAGCGCACAACACCCGCTCGATGGTCAGTTCGACGGCTGCATCCGGCATCGAGCAGGTCTTCTCCCGCCTCAGGAATGCCGTGCGAGGCGCTGCTCCAGCACGGCCCGGAGTTCACGCACGATGAGATCGATCTCGTCCTCGGTGATCACCAGCGGGGGCGCAAACCGGAGGGTCTGGCCGTGGGTGTCCTTCACCAGAATGCCGTGATCGAGGAGATCCAGGCTCACGTCCTTGGCGGTGCCTATCGAAGGATCGATGTCGACGCCAGCCCACAGCCCAGCGCCCCGAACCGCGGTCACACCGTGACCGACGATAGTCTCGAGTCCGGCGTGCAGGCGCTCGCCCAGCTCAGTGGAGCGACGCTGGTACTCGCCGGTGGCCAGCACGTCACAGACAGCCGACCCGATGGCGCACGCGAGAGGGTTGCCACCAAAGGTCGATCCGTGCTGGCCCGGCTGCAGCAACCCGAGGATCTCGCGGTCGGCGATCACCGCTGACAGCGGCACGATGCCCGCGCCCAGGGCCTTGCCGACGGTGATGATGTCGGGCTCGATACCCTCGGCCTGGAACCGGAACGTGGTTCCGGTACGGCCCATACCGGTCTGTACCTCGTCGCAGATCAGCAGGACGTTGTTCCTGCGGGTGAGTTCCCGCACTTCGCGGAGGTATCCCGCCGGCGGCACGATGATGCCGGCCTCGCCCTGGATGGGTTCCAGCAGCACGGCGACGGTCTCGGGTGTGATGGCCTGCTGCAGGGAGTCGACGTCACCGAAATCGGCGAGCCGGAACCCGGGGCTGTAGGGGCCGAAGTCGGCGCGCGCGGTCTCGTCGTCGCTGAAGCTGATGATCGTTGTGGTGCGGCCGTGGAAGTTACCGTGCATGGCGATGATCTCGCCGCGTTCCTGCGGTAGTCCCTTGACCTGGTGACCCCACTTGCGGGCCACCTTGATGGCGGTTTCGACCGCCTCGGCGCCGGTGTTCATCGGCAGGACCATGTCCTTGCCCGCGAGGCGCGTCAGTTTCTGGGCGAACGGACCGAGCCAGTCGGAGTGAGCGGCCCGGCTGGTGAGGGTGAGCCGGTCCAGTTGGCGTTTCGCGACATCGATGAAGGTGGGGTTGCCGTGCCCGAAGTTGAGGGCCGAGTAGGCGGCAAGGCAGTCCAGGTAGCGGCGACCGTCCACATCCGTCAGCCATGCGCCGGACGCCTCGGTGACGACGACGGGCAGCGGCGAGTAGTTGTGTGCCGCGTAGGTGTCGACGAGTTCGATGGCGGTGCGCGTGTTCTCGCTCATGGCGTGATGGGTCACGGTATTGCCTTCCAGAATTTATCGCCGGGTATTGGGTGACGTCCCGGCCGGGTTGTTCTGCTCGAAGTGCCTTGGGCGCTGAGCATCGTGCGAATGGTGCAAGGACCAAACGCTACCACGGAAGCTGGCAGGCATCTTCGGGACCGGTGAAGCAGGGACGCTGCTCGGCCTTTGCCCAGGGTCCGCGAGCCCTCCTCACATCCTGTTGTTCGCAGCTGGTTCACTCCCTGGGCCAGTGCCGCCCGCACGTGTGACGAACCAGCCTCCGACCGCTGCAAGCAGGGCCGTCAGGGCGAAGGTACTGGAGAGTTGCATTGCGATCTCGGGCACCGTGAACCCGAGCGCGACCACCGCGACCACCGCGACCAGGGTTGCCCAGGACAGAGCCACCGGGAAACCCGTGGACGAGGGATTGCCGTCGCGGACGGCACGGCGGCGCAGCGCCAGGTGCGAGACGATGATCCCCAACCAGATGACGATCATGGTGGAGCCGACCATGTTCAGCAGGAATTTCAGCACCTCCTCCGCCCAGAAGTAGTTCAGTGCCGCCGCGATAAACCCGAGGAACGAGGTGGACAGCACGGCTGCCACGGGCACGCCGCGAGCATTCGTGCCACGCATCATCGCAGGCCCCATACGTCGCTCGGCGAGCGAGAAGATCATGCGCGACCCGCCGTAGAGATTCGCGTTGAGCGAGGACAGCAGCGCGACGACGATCACGATCCCGATGAGTGCCGCGATGGCGGGCAGTCCCGCCGCGTTCAAGACCGCGACGAAGGGCGCTTCCTTGAGGGCGGGGTCGTTCCAGGGCAGGGCGAGCAGCATGATCGTCACAGCACCCATGTAGAAGATGAGGATGCGCCACAGGATCGTGTTGACGGCCTTCCTGATGCTGCGTTCCGGGTCGGCGGTCTCAGCGGCGGCGACAGCGACTATCTCCACGCCCCCGAAGGCGAAGATCACGACCAGCAGAGCCGATGCGACTCCCTTGAATCCGTGGGGCATGAAGTCGCTTCCCAGCAGGTTCCCCCACCCGGGTGAGGGCGCTGGAGAGAAGCCGAGAAGGAAGGCCATTCCGAGCACCAGGAAAACCGCCACGAAGGCGATCTTGATCAGCGAGAACCAGAATTCGAATTCACCGAAACTTCCCACCTTGAACAGGTTGATTCCCGTGAAGACCACCATGATGATCAGCGCGAATCCCCACTGCGGGAAACCGGGGACGAGCGTATTGAGGTATCGTGCCGCCGCGGTTGCCTCGGTCGCGACCACCAGCCCCATCTCGATCCACCACAACCAGCCGATCGCGAATCCGGCGGCGGATCCGAGGGCCTTGTCCGCGTAGTAGGAAAACGCCCCCGGGTTCGGGTCTTCCGCCACCATCTCGCCGAGCATGCGCATCACGGCCAGGACGATCGCCCCGGAGATCACATAGGACAGCAACACCGCGGGTCCTGCCGTCGCTATGCCCTCACCGGACCCCACGAACAGCCCGGCTCCGATGGCTGATCCGAGGCTCATCATCACGAGGTGACGGGGTTTCATCGCGACCTTCAGGTCGCCTTCCGGAGAGGACACCGGGTTTCCTCCTACATCTTCTGCGTCGCCTTCACGAGTCGTGTGAACAACGCGGCTCACTATGTCACATCCGGGACCTCTGACCTCCGATCTCGCCCGCGACGAGACCCGACCACACCACGGGACCCCGGTTCAGGGCCGCCTCCACGCGATATCCTCCGTTCGACCGTCACAACTGGAGGAGCTTTGCAGGACTGGGTGAACAATGGTCTACTCGCCGCGATCATCGGAGCCGTGGCATTCGCGGCGCTGTTCCTGCCAGGCCTGGTCTGGCAGTACCGCCGCTTCGGTCGGCTGAGTTTCGCCCGTCTGCTCGGGCTCGCAGCGGTGTGTCTCTACGCCACCGCACTGCTCACCTACACCCTCCTGCCGCTGCCGGAGCGTTCCGTCGAGTGGTGTCGGCTCCACGCCCAGGGAATGAACCTGCAGCCGTTCGCCTTCATCGACGACATCCGCAAGGCCGCGCCGGGACGTTCACTGCGAGGTCTGTTGACCAGCTTCACGGTGCTGCAGGTGGCCTTCAACGTGGTGCTGTTCGTACCGTTCGGGGTGATCCTGCGCCGCTATTTCAACCGCTCCGTTCTCGTCACAACCCTTCTGGGGGCGGGCACCAGCCTCCTCATCGAACTGACCCAGCTCACCGGCTTGTGGTTCATCTATCCCTGCGCTTTCCGGACCGCTGATGTGGACGACCTCATGACCAACACCCTCGGCACCATCCTGGGAGCGGTCCTGGCTCCGGTGCTGCTGTGGTGGATGCCGCGCGCCCACCAGCTGGCGCAGGACAGGCTGACTCCGCGCCCGGTGACGATGTGGCGACGCTGGATGGGCATGCTCATCGACGCCGTCCTCGTGGCCCTGGTGGCCGGGACCACCACGGTGGTCCTCCGCGCGGTGATGATGCTGTTGCTGAGGGATGCTTCCGAGGAGTGGATCCCGTTGATCAGTCCTGTGGCCTTTGCGGTGGCGACCATCGCGGTGTTCGTCTGGCCTGCCTGGAATCATCTCGCCGCATCCGTCGGGCAGACCGTGGTGTGGCTCACCCCGAAGTGGCGCAACGCGGACGGCACCCTGCACGATGGTTCCCGTTTCCGTCGGGTTATCAGGTCGCTGGTGGTGCCCGCATCATTGCTGATCCCGATGTGTCTGGCCCTCTTCTTCACTTCCTCGCCTTTCATCTGGTTGCTGCCCCTGGTGGTGCCGCTGTCCCTGGTCATGGTTCCGTTCACCCGCACCCATCGCAGCCTGTCCTGTTGGTTGACCGGCGCACAGATGGTCGACATCCGGGCGGAAGAAACCGACAAGGCCCTCCCCGTCCACTGAACTCCCCGGTCGGGGCATTTCTCCCGGTTGCGCGGTATTCAACGCCCGCAGCAGCCCATCCGTCGAACCGAAGAGGAGCCAGCATGAAAGCGGCCACCCACTCCCCCAAAGCCGCGACGAGACCCGCCTCCAGATGGCGACTTCGCGGGGCCACAGCCCTGATGGGTGCGGTCCTGTTGACCACGTCCTGCTGGGGAACGGGATCCGAGACGCCATCGTCGGCCCCCACGGTCCCGTCATCACCCGAGTCCTCTCCGCCGCTGACTCCCCCAGCCCAGATCACGACCACCTGGGAGGTCACGGTTGCAGGGTCCGGCCCTCTTCTCGAGGCTCACGAGGGCCTGGTGGTAGCTCCGGACCTGGCCGCGGGCGGCAGCAAACTGAGAATGCTCAACTGGGCCGATGGCTCCGAGGTGTGGTCGGTCGATGTCTCCAGCGACCTCGCCGGTTTCGACATCCTCAGGAAAGTACCCGACACGCCGCCCGGGCAGGTGGCGATGTGGGCCGAATCTTCCCAGCAGCAAAGAACCCTTTTCGTCTACAGCACCACCGATGGCAGCCTCATCGGTCGACTCGATGAAGAGCCCGAGCGCTACCTGGCCATGGCCGCATCGGGCGCGATCTACGAGATGGACTCGTCCAATGAGGGCACCGTCCGAATCAGCCGCGCATCTTCCGTCAAGGAGGCACACACCAAGCAGTGGTCCTTCGACCTGCCTGAGGAGGACCGGGAATGGTTCTGGGTGAGGGAACACGACGGCGTGACCGATTTCTGCGTCGACGGACAGGCCGGCCCCGTCCACGAGTACGCCTGCTATCTGAGCGTTCACACCGACGACGGCAGCCCGGTGGTGAAGGACGGGGTGCGGTACCGCTCGGCCTGGGTGGGCAACGTCCTGGCAGGACGGAAGAACGACGGGCCGTTGAAGGGTTTCGACCAGCAGGGCAAGGAGCTGTGGACGGTCGAGGTCGAGGACGGTTATCCATTGGGTTGGGGAGACGACCTCATATACGTCACGGAGGGGATGGAGCGAAGCTTTGTGGGCCTGGACCCGGCGACGGGGAAAGAGCTCTGGCGCAGGGATTGGGACGGAGGTCCCTGGCTCGCTCCGGTCTTCGACAGAACCCCCTCCCCTCAGGACGGTCCCCTAAGCGTCGTCGTTCCGTCCCCTTCCGTACGGACGGGGGTTCTGGACCCCAAGACCGGGAAGCTCGATTTCGTGGACTATCAGATCGCCGAAGCGCGCGAGGTCATTCCAACCCTCGGGGGCGCCCTGTTGATCTCGACGGGTACTAGCGACGTCTCTTCCTGGTTTGCCGTGGATCCCGGAAAACCGGGCACCCTGTGGGATGACGTCCTGAAGAAATACGACACCTACGACACGCTCAACGGTCATCTGGTGGCCTCCAAGGGAGATCGAATCGCCCTGCTTGCGTGACGACCTCAGCCGGTTGTGTCTTTGCGCCAGCTCCGAGGCCTGCTCGCGGGCAAAGCGGAACGCGCCGCCGTATCGGCCAGCGGGTCCTCCATCAGGAAATCCACGATGTTCACGTGCTCGATGCCGTTGCGGCTGCGGGAGACGGGGTCCATGCTGACCACGGTCTTGGGGTGGTTGTCCGGGATTGATTCCAGGACCCCGAATTCGCGTTCTACTGTCGCCTCGTCGGCGAGAAGGTAGCTGACCTGGATGTAGCGTGTCGCCGTGCCACGCTGGGCGATGAAATCGACCTCCCTGGAGCCGCGCCATCCCACATGAACCGTGCAGCCTCGTGAGCGAAGTTCCTGGTACACGATGTTTTCCAGCGTCAGTTCGATGTCCGCACGATTGTCGAATCCGAGAGCGGTCCGAAGCCCCTGATCCACCACGTAGTACTTCTCGTCCGCTCGAAGCGTCTGTTTCCCGACGACATCGAATCGCGGCACCTTGTCCACCAGGTATGCCTCGGCACAGTGCTGCAGGTAGTTGAGGACGGTATCGACGCTGACCGCACGCCCTTCGCTTTTGAGATACCTGCTCACTGACTGCGCCGAGAAGGTGCGCCCCACGTTGCCCACGCAGTAGCGCAGGATGCGGCGGAACATGTCGACGTCGCGGATCGCGAAATGCTCCAGCACGTCCCTGACCACCACGGTGTCGAGCAGGCTGTCGAGGTATTGCACCGAGGCCTGGGAATCGAGGTCGAAGTATTTCAGGAGTGGGAATCCGCCCAGGACGAGGTAGTGCTCGAAGAGTTCCCGGGTTTCGGCGCTGGAGACGCCGTGTGGGCGGTGCAGCTCGACGAACTCCCTGAAGGACAGGGGACGGATCGGGAACTCGACGAACCGGCCCGCGAGGTGGGAACTCAGTTCGCTCGCGAGCATCGTCGAGTTGGATCCGGTGAGGTAAAGGTCGCAGTTCCAGTCGACCCGCAGCGCATTGACCACGTCTTCCCATCCCGGAACCTGCTGCACCTCGTCCAGGAACACGTAGGCGCGGGCCCGCTTGTCGGGCAGGCACGCAGCCAGATGCTCCATGAGCGCCTGCGCGGTGCGAATGCTCAGTCCCTCGCTGGATTCGAGATTGAGCCGGACCATCGAGGCCCCGGGGTTCTTCGCAACCACCTCGTCGGCCAGCATGTCCAGCAGCGTCGACTTTCCGCAGCGCCGCACCCCGGTCAGGATCTTCATGACCGGAACATCCACGAAAGGCCGGATCCGTTCCAGGTAGCGGGGACGATCAACGATCCGTTCCACAGCAACCACCGTCCTCTCGTTGTCGATCATAGTCGACAAAACACACCTCCAGTCCTGGTTTGTCGATCATGATCGACAACTTGCCTGGACGGATCAGTTCCGGGGAGCTGTCCGGAGATGCGACAAAGAAGACAACCGAAGCAGTAGCCAGGACATGGATGGCCAGCCGTATCGCCAGTGGGGAAGCTCCTCTGGCGTGGTATCCGGGTCGGGCGGGATACTGGTACCGGTTCTACACGGGTGCTCGGTGGAGGGCGGAGCTCATGGCGATGGCGAAGCAGGCCGAGTTGGTGGACGCGCTGGCAGCCGTCGCGGTCAGCGCACTGAGCGAACCCCTCGGAGCGATTGGGGTGAGCGCCGCCGGCGAGCTGGTGAAGCTCCTCCGGAACGCCCGGGGTCGAACGTCTGAGGAACGGGAGCTGCGGAAACAGGTCCGGGAAGCGATCAGCGCTTGGGCCGAGGGCGAACGCCTCGACCCCGACGTCGTGGACCGCGGGCTGGGGTGGGCGATCGAGTACGTTCAGGCAGCCGGATGCCAGCACGAATTGATCGCCGACGCGGATTTCGACCCCAGGCGAGCAGCCGAGGCCGTGCTCACGCAGGCCAAGGCGAGGGATAAGCATTGGGGAACGGACCCCGAGTACGGCGTCGCAGAGCGTGCCGTGCACATCACCTATAACGCACTGTGCCCGAAGCTCAAGGCCGAGGGCGGTGTGGTTCTCGCGGCGATCCAGGCGTCTCGGAACGAGATACGCGGCAGCATCGACCAGTTGCGCGAGGACCTGCTGGGAGTAGCGAACAGACATGAACTGAGCGAATACTTGAAAAACCAGATTCGGGACTGGGATTACTCGCCGTGGACTCAAGGCCGGGAGTGGACCCAGGATCGGCGACCGTCGCAGCTGGAGCGGACGCTGGAGATCGAGGACGAGCACAAAACCATGTCCCCGGCAAAGGCCTTGGAAGGGGTCTGGCTGTTGACGGTGCTGGGCGGCCCGGGCTCAGGTAAAACGTGGCTCGCTCGGCGCATCGCGCGTGAGGCCGCCGAGACGGCGCTGGAGCAGCTCCGGGACCCACGGGTGGATCCCGCGTCGGTCGAGCTTCCCTTGTTCACCACGGTGGCCGAGTGGATCAAACGGCACGAAACCGGCTTCGAGGGGCTGGTCGAGGCGGCGCTTCCACATGAATCGCGGGAGAAGATTCGCCGGCTGGTCCTAAGCCCGGGGGCGCGGGTGTTGGCGGTGGCGGACTCCCTGGACGAAGGCGTCTCGGTTAACAGCGCCAGGACGTTGCTCAACTCCTTGACAAGTACGCCGGGTCGGCGGTTGGTGGTGACGTCGCGGCCCGAGGCGTGGCACAGCGCGGCCGCAGGCCTGCGTGCAACGCAAGACACCCGGGTCGGTACCCTCACCGAGCTGCGCTATCCCAAGGATGTCCACGGCTACATCAAGGCCTGGTTTACAAAGAACCCGCCAACGGCCCAGCATCTGATCCGGCAACTCGAAGAACGACATGAACTCCGCACCACCGCGACCAGCCCGCTGCTGCTGACTTTCTACTGCATGCTGACCGAGCAGGAACCGAATCAGGAGTTGCCGAGACGCCGCCGGGAACTCTACCGAACCATCATCGACCTGCTGCTGGCCGGAGGCTGGGCGACGGCGGCGGAGCACGTCAACACGGACGCATGCCGCGCAATCCTGCAGCAGTGGGCCTGGGAGGCCGTCAAGGACGCGGTCACTCCCGCGGGGCTGGGTGTTTGGCCCGAGACGATCACGACGAACCGCACCACGCCCAACGTGTCGACAGCTGTGGAGCGTGCCCTTGACAATGTCGCACCCAAACAGGAGCACTCCCGCTCCAGCTTCTACGACCACGAATGGGTCAAGCGCCGGTTCCTGCACCGCACCCTGTGGGAGTACCTAGTGTCCGAACACATAGCCACTTTCTCAGCCACCAAGGCGGCAAAAGCGCTGCTGCCCCACATCTGGTTCGACCCGGAGTGGCGAGTCACCCTACCCATGACCGTCGCCGCCCATAGAAGGCGCAGCAAGCTGGTTGATCTACTCTGGGCCTACCACTCGGATAGCCCAACCCCAGCCCAGAAAGTAGTCAACGGTCGTCTCAAAGAACTCGTGCTGGAAGTGGCCGCCCAGACCGATCCGGAAGACTGGAACAAGGCAAACCGAGCCCGGGTTCGAACCCTGAGAAACAGGTTCGCGTCCTACCACCTCGACCTGATCACCAGTTCCGCTCACTGGGGTAACCCCAACCGCACGGAGGCGATCATCGCAGCACTACCCAACACTAACCCGAACAGGATTCCCTGCCGAGTCCACATGCTCTTGGAACTGGAACCAACCGAAACAGAACAAACACAAGCCCGCCACACCATCACCACAGCACTAACAATCGAAACCAACCCAAGGGAACTCAACTACCTAATCGAAGCATTCTTGAAACTGAACCCAACCGAAACAGAACGAACACAAGCCCGCCACACCATCACCACAAAAATCCCCAACACCAGCCCATGGGGGATCAACGACCTAATCGACGCACTGCTGAAACTAGACCCAACCGATACAGAACGAACACAAGCCCGCCACACCATCACCACAGCACTAACAATCGAAACCAACCCGGAGAAGGTCAAGTATCTAATCAACGCACTGCTGAAACTGAACCCAACCGATACAGAACGAACACAAGCCCGCCACGCCATCACCACAGCACTAGCACTCGAAACCAACCCGTGGGGGGTCAACAATCTAATCAACGCACTGCTGAAACTAGACCCAACCAATACAGAACGAACACAAGCCCGCCACGCCATCACCACAGCACTAGCACTCGAAACCAACCCGTGGGGGGTCAACAATCTAATCAACACGCTGCTGAAACTGAACCCAACCAAAACAGAACGAAAACAAGCCCTCCACACCATCACCACAAAAATCCCCAACACCAACCCATGGGGGATCAACTACCTAATCGACGCACTGCTGAAACTGAACCCAACCGAAACAGAACGAACACAAGCCCGCCACACCATCACCACAAAAATCCCCAACACCAACCCATGGGGGATCAACTACCTAATCGACGCACTGCTGAAACTGAACACAACCAACACAGAACGAACACAAGCCCTCCACACCATCACCACAGCACTAGCACTCGAAACCACCCCAAGGGAACTCAACTACCTAATCGAAGCATTCTTGAAACTGAACCCAACCAAAACAGAACGAACACAAGCCCTCCACACCATCACCACAGCACTAGCACTCGAAACCAACCCGTGGGGGGTCAACAATCTAATCAACGCACTGCTGAAACTAGACCCAACCAATACAGAACGAACACAAGCCCGCCACGCCATCACCACAGCACTAGCACTCGAAACCACCCCGTGGGGGGTCAACAATCTAATCAACGCACTGCTGAAACTAGACCCAACCAAAACAGAACGAAAACAAGCCCTCCACACCATCACCACAGCACTCCAACTCCCCAAAACCACCCCAAGGGGGGTCAACAATCTAATCAACACGCTGCTGAAACTAGACCCAACCAAAACAGAACGAACACAAGCCCTCCACACCATCACCACAGCACTCCAACTCCCCAAAACCACGCCAAGGGGGGTCAACAATCTAATCAACACGCTGCTGAAACTGAACCCAACCAACACAGAACGAACACAAGCCCTCCACACCATCACCACAAAAATCCCCAACACCAGCCCATGGGAGATCAACGACCTAATCGACGCACTGCTGAAACTGAACCCAACCAACACAGAACGAACACAAGCCCTCCACACCATCACCACAAAAATCCCCAACACCAGCCCATGGGGGATCAACGACCTAATCGACGCACTGCTGAAACTGAACCCAACCAACACAGAACGAACACAAGCCCTCCACACCATCACCACAGCACTAACAATCGAAACCAACCCGGAGAAGGTCAAGTATCTAATCGACACGCTGTTGAAACTAGACCCAACCGACACAGAACGAACACAAGCCCTCCACACCATCACCACAACACTCCCCCACGCTGACTCAAGGGTCCTTTACCACTTAGTGGGTCTTCTGCGTCAGCTCTGCCCGGTGCACAATTGGCTTGCGGCGCTCGGCATTGAAGGCACATGATCGCGACGTACCCACGAGCGCCGACTATCACTGATAACATCCGCCATTGATCGGGCAGGCTGAATCCTTACAACGCACACCGCCCCTAGCCTCGTCGCGTCGCGGACCCACGGCATGTAAGCGCCGTCCGTACAGGCACTCACATACACACAACGATTTCAGCGGATTGCCCTGGAGGACCGGTGACGCCGACCATCGAAGCAGGCGAACACACCGATGACACGTCGCTTCACGACTCCCTACAACCCCATACGCTCCAACTCGCCTGAATCGGCATTCACCTCGGTCTGAATTAGTCGCAAACACCACCCGAGAGCCGTATTTCGCTATGGCCCGAAATGCCGAAGGATCTCATGGAACCCACGCGACACTGTCACATGCGACCCGGTCCGAGATTCTCACCTACCTCAAGGACAAGGGCTACGCCTGCGCCGGCCAGATCGCCGAGGACTTGGGCATCGCCAACTCCATGCTCTCCGGTCGCCTCACGATCACAAAACCGCGTGACTGCTCGTCTCGCGCCAACCTGGCCACCATCGAGGACCTCATCGTGTCCCTACAAACGCAGTAGATGGTCAGGAATCGGTTGGCCAGGCTCCGTTTTCCAGACGTTCATCTCAGGGAAGTGGTGTGTGAGGGCCACCCACCTTCATCCTCGAGAACCACGTGAACATCATCGCTACCGGGGCGACGTCCCAGCACCACAGTGGAGACGAGGAATCGCTGGTCGTAAAAACCGACTATCCACGACCAGCGATCGTTGACGGGATCACTCCCCCGCCAGCAGAGCCTCCTCAGCCTCCTTCGTCCAGCGGCCATTCTTCAGCTTCGCCGCGACGTGCGGGAGCCTGGTCTCCAGCTCGGCCAGGCGGATCAGGCCGAGGTCGTGCAGCGACGGGAAGACCATGATCTTTCCTCCCGAGGTGCGGTTGATGACTGAACCGATGGCGTCGGCGAAGCCCGCCATGCCGGTGATGGCGTCGAGGGAGATGGTGGTGTCGATCACACCGTCCTCGATCTTTCGCAGCACCGTGCGCATGTCCGAGACGTCCGAACCGGAGGTGCCCAGCATGAACACGCGGCGCTCGATGATGCCCTGGAGGTCGAAGTCACCGAAGGTGCCCGCGGGGATGCCCGCGAAGGCGTTGACGATCGCACCCTCACCGGCTAGATCGACGGCCTGCGAGACCAGCGCCGGCACCGGCACCATGCAGGACAGGTGGGTGTAGCCGGGTTTCAGTGGGGCGGCGCTGGTGTTGACGATCTTCAGCGGCACCTCCCTGGCCTCGGCCACTGGCCCCACGACCCCGCGCAGATGCTCCAGGCGTTCGTCGCTCACGTCGGTGCCCGTGACGGTGACGCCCGGCACCCCGGAGGTGACGGCCCGCATGGTGTGCATCTGCCCCATCGGACCGGCGGCCCCAATGATCGCCACCTTGTCGCCGGTGCGCAGCTCACCCGTCGCGGGAATCCAGGCGTAGCCGTCGGCGGGATCGTCGCCGGTGGTGCCGCAGAACCGGATGAAGTCGTAGTGCACGCGACCGATGTCCAGGCTCACCGTGCGGTCGATCCGTCCGCCGCCCAGCACGACGCACAGCACGCCGCGCGTGCCGAGCAGCTTCGCGCAGGCCTCGATCACCTCGGCATCGGAGCAGAAACAGACGATGTCGTCGAAGGTCTCCCCGCCCAGCCCCGCGACCTCCTCCGGATCGGCCAGCACCGTCTCCGCTGGTTGGTGCTGCGAGGTGAGGGCGCCGAGGTCACCGTCGCCGACCACCAGCAGCCGACCACCGTCGGCGACGTGATTGCGCTCCGCCCAGGCGTAAGAACCCTCCACGGTGGCCCACGGCTCGATCAGCCCGACGGCGGCCGCCGACGGCCCGTCAGTGACGTGGATCAGGAACTCCTCACCCGACGGCGAGACCACGCAGCGTTCGTCGATGACGACGTACTCCTGCAACGCACCCTCGAAGTTGTAGCCGAAGGCACCATTCGATTTCGGCGTGCGCAGGTGCTTCCAGTCGGCCTGCACCAGCACCCGGTCCCCCACCGTGAAGTGCGTCACCCGTTCCCCGACAGCGATGATGCGACCCACCGGTTCATGACCGGGCACCGTCGCCTGCCCGCCCGGACGGTAACCCGGGATCTCGGCGAGGGCCTCGGGAGCGATCCCCGAAATCACCTCCGCCTTGCGCGGATGGGAATCGAAGGCGTGCAGCAGTTTGGTGTCGCTGAAACAGATGCCGCACGCCTCCACCTTGAGCAGCATCTGGTGGGGCCCCACCTCGTCGACCGGTTTGGCGGGGTTGAGCACGAACTCGTCGACCCCGACGATCTGAATGGCGTGCTGGGTGGCGGGAATGTCACTCATGTTTCTTCCTTCGGTTTCTCGGGTTCAGGCGCTGAGCATGACCTGGCCGCCCGTGACAGGCACGGCCTGGCCAGTTTCATAGGCCTGTTCGACGATGTAGTAGATGGCGCGCAGCACGTCGATGCCGGTGGTGCCGCGGCGCATCGGCACCTTGGCCTCGTAGAACGCCCGCACGTCCTCGATCGTTGTCGCACCGGGTACCTTCCCGGATTTGAGGTACTGCACAAACAATCCCCGGTCAGGGTCGGACCACAGCGGGCCGTCATAGAAGTTCCCGGGGCACACGGCGTTGACCTTGATTCCGTGTTCGACAAGTTCCAGCGCAAACGACTGCACCAGACCGATGCCACCAAACTTGGAGCCGGCGTAGGCGGCGTTCTTGTTGGAGCCGACAAGCCCGGATTTCGAATTAATCTGGATGATGTCGGTGAGCCACCCGGGCGCGGCCTCGTGCTGGCGCACCAGAAGACCGCCCAGGTGTTTGGTGACGAGGAAGAACGCGACGTAGTTGATGTCAGTAGAAAGCCTGAAAGCGGAGGCATCCTGTTCCAGCACAGATCCGGCGCGCACGACCCCGGCGTTGGAGATCACCAGATCGAGCCCGCCCGCGACCCGCTCCACCTCGGCGACCATCGCGGCGACGGATTCCTCGTCGGCGACGTTCACTGTGATGGGGTGGGTGAGGTCCGCTCCGAGCTCCGCACACTTGGCGGCGGCCCCGTCGCCGTTGAGGTCGGCGATGAAAACGAAACACCCCTGGTCGACAAGGCCCTTGGCGATTTCCGCGCCGAAACCCTGCGCGCCGCCGGTGACCAGGGCGACGCGACCGCTGATCTCGCGTTCACCGCGCGGGGTGGCGGTGACCTCGTAGGTCTCCTCCTCCAGCCGTACCACCACGGGCAGTGAGACGTCGGCGGGGATGGTGGTCTCGTCGAGGACGATGGTGGCCTCGGCGTCGCTGGGGCGCACCAGGACGGGGCGGTTCAGGGCGGTGAGGAACGCTCCCCTCACCTTCGGGGCATTGCTCATGATGGTCTCCCGGTTTCAGGTTTCACAGTCTGGGGGCGGTGGCGGCGAGTTCGGTGGCGTCGGCACCGTCTGCCAGGGCGCGGCCGAGGGGGGCGAACGCGGCGATGCGGGCGGCGAGCCGCTCTGGTCGTGGCCGGCCCTCGCCGAGGATGTGCAGCGACGGGTCGACGGAGGTCAGGGCCTCGTGGGCGACGAGCGCCCAGGTGGCCTCGTTGAGTGCCGCGAACCCGGGATCCCGCAACTCGGGACAAGTGAACGACTGCCGGGGCTGGTTGATGTCCACCCCGGAGATCTCGTACATGCCGTGGCGGGTGGCGAGGTCGTGGATGCGGCGCAGCTGCTGGGGTGTGTTGCGGGGTGGCATGTAGGTGACGGCCCGCAGTCCGCGGTCGGCCATGGCGTCGAACAGTTCGTCGAGGTAGTCGTCTTCGAACTTCTCGGCCTTCTTGTCGCCGGTCGGCGAGGCGGAGACATCACCGAGGTAGGCGTAGGTGGCGATCGCCCCGACGGAGTCGGCGAGGGCCACCACCTCCTCGGCGGTCGGGCATTCGTCGGCGGTGGGTTGGATGTAGATGCTGGCCAGGTATTCGGATTTCAGCACGCCCAACAGGTCGTAGGTCAGGTGCGGGTTGTCGGCATCGCCCAGGACGCCGGCGAGTTTCGCGGGGACGTCGATGCCCATGCCCTGTAGCCCCGCGACCAGGGCTTCACCGCGACCGAAACCGTCAATGAGGGCATCGGCCATGGCCGCCAAGAGGTGGCGTTCGGTGATGCCGCCACCGGTGGCGTACTGGGAGCGGGCCACCATGTCGGCCTGCGAGTCGAAGGGCGCCAGGCCGAGGCCGGTGAGGATGGAGTTCGCGGCTTCCGCCATCGCGAGGGTGCGTTCCAGCCGCGCTGCGCGCCGCGGGGCGAGCCACGCATCCACCTCCGCCCTGGCCGGGGCGGGGACTGCCTGCACGGTCATGTAGGCGATCCCCGCGGAGTCGGGGTTGTTGAGTTTCCTGGTGGCGAAGGGGCCGCCGGGGTCGAAGAAAGCGCGACACTCGAACCCCGTCACGCTGCCCATTCCGAGGATGCGGGTGGCCTCAGTCATCTCGGCGGCGGCAGCGATGGAGTCGTGATCGACGGAACCGACCACACGCAACCCGGCGCGCCTGGCGCCCAGGGCCGCACCGGAGGGGGTGTAGGGGCTGAAGGAATAGCAGGTGTGGATGTGGTTGTTGGATTCCACCACCCAGTCGGGGAAGGACTCCTGGTTGGCGACCACCCGCAACGCCGCCAGCCGTTCCTCAGGCGAGATCCCCGGGTCATTGATCTGATTCATGAGTTTCCTGTTCCTCCTCTTCCCCATCGCTTCCCCTCTTCCCCATCGCTTCCCCAGAACTCGTCGAGCCGGTTCTGCCTTTCTCGACGCTGGTTGAGCCGACCCGCGAACACCGGCTCAACCAACGTCGAAAGGTGGGGTCAGAGCCCTTCGCGGGTGCGGCGGGCCAGTTCGGCGGTGGTCTGGTTGCTGATGGTCACGTGACCCGGCAACGGCAAGATCCGCTCGTGAACCGCGTCAACCAGCCACTCGGGCTGCGGGAAGAACTCCTTCTCCAGCTCCGCCGCCGGGGTGATAGCGTTGCGCGACCCCACCACCGTGACGGGCGCATCGAGGTGATCGAACGCGATGCTCTGCACCTTGGCCGCGACGTCCTGCAGGAAGGAGCCACGCTCCACCGCATCGGAGCTGAGCAGCAGCCGACCGGTTTTCTTCACCGACTCGACCACCGGATCGAGGTTCAGCGGGGCGACGAACCGCAGATCGATGACCTCAGCCGACAGCCCGTACTTCGACTGCAGGATGTCGGCGGCCTCGAGGGCCCGGTACAAGGTGGCGCCGAGGGTGGCGATGGTCAGGTCCGAGCCCTCGCGGCAAACCACCGGTTCCCCTTCCGGAACCTCGTAGTAGCCCTCCGGGACACCACCGGGCTGGAACTCCTCGGCCTTGTCGTAGAGCAGCTGGGACTCGAAGAACACCACCGGGTCGGTGCCGCGCAGCGCCAGATTCATCATGCCCTTAGCGTCGTAGGGGGTGGCCGGGTAGTAGACCTTCAAACCGGGCATGTGTGCACACAGCGCCGACCAGTCCTGGGAGTGCTGGGCACCGTACTTGTTGCCGACGCTGACGCGGATCACCAGCGGCATCTCCAGCAGACCCGCGGACATCGCCTGCCATTTCGCGGCCTGGTTGAAGATCTCGTCACCCGCACGGCCCAGGAAGTCGCAGTACATCAGTTCCACCAGCGCACGACCGCCGGAGAGGGCGTAGCCGACACCGGCGCCGACGATCGCGGCCTCCGAGATGGGCGAGTTGAACAGGCGATGGTAGGGCAGCAGCTCCGTCAGGCCACGATAGACGGCAAACGCGCCACCCCAGTCGCGGTTCTCCTCACCCCACGCAGCGAGCGTCGGGTCGGTGGCGAAGCGGTGCGCCACGGCCTCGAAGATCGCATCGCGGTAGGCGAAGGCCTTGTTCTTGGAGACCGGTTTGCCGTTTTCGTCGCGGGCGGTACGGATCTTGTTCTTCAGCGCCTTGACGCGCGGGTTCTCGGCTAGCGGGGTGAGCAGCTGCGGTTCCTCTTCCGACAGCTTCTCCTTGGTGCCGTTGCTGTACATCACCGTGTCGATGAAGTCCATGTGCACGCGCGGGCTGAGGTCCTCATCGCGGGTCGCCAGGGCGATCACCTTGGTGAGGCGCTCGTCGAACCTCTGCTGAATGGCGTCCACGTCGGCCTGGGTGAGCACCTTGTTCTTGATCAGGTAGGCGGCGTAGTTCTTGAGGCCGTCGTGCTTCTCCCACAGCTCCACCTCCTCACGGGTGCGGTAGGAGGATGCGTCCGACGGGGAGTGCCCGGAGAAGCGGTAGGTGATGGTGTCGGTGAGCACCGGTCCGCGACCCGCGTCGAGGAGTTCACGTTTCCGGGCGACGGCGTCGGCGACGGCGAGCGGGTTGAGGCCGTCGACACGTTCGGCGTGCATGGCCTCCGGGTTCACGCCCATACCGACGCGCGCCAGGATGTCGTAGCCCATGGTTTCGCCGGAGGTCTGCCCACCCATGCCGTAGAAGTTGTTGAAGAAGTTGAACCAGATCGGCGGATTGCCCTCCACACCGTCCTTCCACAGGGTGCGGTACTGGTCCATGGCGGCCAGCATCATGGATTCCCAGACGGGGCCGCAGCCCATGGATGCGTCACCGATGTTCGCGATCACGATGCCTGCCCGGCGATTGATGCGCTTGAACAGCGCCGCTCCGGTGGCGATGTCCGCGGAGCCGCCGACGATGGCGTTGTTCGGCATGGAACCGAACGGGGTGAAGAAGGCGTGCATGGAACCGCCGAGGCCGCGGTTGAAACCGGCCTTGCGGGCGAACGTTTCGGCAACGGCACCGTAGAGGATGAAGTTCTCAGCGACATCGGCCAGGTCGTCGGCGGAGACCTGCTCGGCGAAGGAGAGGGTCTCGCCGTCCAGGAATTCCTTCATGATGCGTTCCAGGTCCGCGGCATCGAGTTTGCGGGAGGCGGAGAAACACTTGGCGAGGATCTCGCCGTGGCTGCGGTGGGATCCGAAGACGAAGTCATCGGCCCCGAGCTGCGAGGCCTGCCCCACCACGGCGGATTCCTGTCCGATGCTGAGGTGCGCGGGGCCGCGGTGGTTGTACTCCACACCGTTCCAGGCGCCGGTGGTCTTGATGGAATTGAGCATGGTCTCGAAAGAGCGCACGGCGATCATGTCGTGCAGGATGTCGATGAGCCCCTGCTTGCCGTAGCGTTTCAGTTCCGCCTTGAAGTTGGGTTCGTAGGCGTTGACGGGGATCTCGGGCGCCGTGATGACGCCCTTGGCACGCACGTTCGTCGGATCGACGATGAGTGAGCGGGTCATAGTTTTGTTGTCTCTTTTCCTTGTCGATCAGGCCTTGGCCGCCCAGGCGGCCTCGCGGATCAGTTCACTGACTGTGGGATGGGGGAAGACGAGCTGACGCAGGTCGGTGAGGTCCAGTTCGGTTTCCAGCACGGCGGAGGCGCCCCAGATCATCTCGGCCGCATAGCTGCCCAGCACATGAATGCCCAGCACCTGGCGGGTCTCGGCGTCGAGGATGAGTTTGGCCAGTCCCGGGGCCTGGAGACCGTTCTCGGCCACGAACCGACCGGACATGTAGCCGGGGACGCTCGCGGTGATAACGTCGCGGCCCGCCTTCCTGGCCGCGGTCTCGGTGAGTCCGATGCCGGCGCACTCGGGGGCGGTGTAGACAGCCCACGGGACGGTGTGCCAGCGCATCACCTCGCCGCGGCGGTGGGCCTCGGGGTCGAGGATGTTGGCGGCGGCCACCTCGCCCATGCGGTAGGCGGCGTGGGCCAGCAGGCTGCGACCAGTGACGTCCCCGATCGCCCACACGTTCGGCAGGTTGGTGCGCATCCGGTCATCAACGACCACTCCGCGACCGGAGTACTCCAGGCCGGTGTTCTCTGCACCCCAGCCGTCGACTGCGGGCCTGCGCCCGACGGCCATCAACACGTAGTCGGCCTCGACGCTCTCCTCGGCGCCGTCGGCGGTGGTCCAGTTCACCTTTCCACCGTCGATGGATGTGACCCGGCAGCCAAGTTTGAAGGTGACGTCCTTCAGGGCCTTGCGGAGCTGCGCGGCCACGTCGTCGTCGGCGAAGGGGACGATCTCGGGCAGCATCTCGATGACGGTGACCTGCGTTCCGAGCATGGAGTACAGCGAGGCGAACTCCACCCCGATGACGCCGCCGCCGATCACGGCCAGGCGTTCCGGAATCTCCGGCAACGAGAGGGCGCCGGTGGAGTCGATGACCAACGGGTTGTCCTTGGCGCCGGGGATGGGAGGCATCACGGGCACCGATCCGGTGGCGAGGATCACGTGGGTGGCGGTGTGGGTGGTGCCGTCGACGGTGACCTTCCCGGGGCCGTCGAAGGTGCCGTGGCCGTGCACGACGGTGACCCCGGCCTTCTTCTCGGTGGCGGCGACCCCGCCAACGAGGGTGGAGACCACCTTGTCCTTCCATTTCTGCAGGGCGGACCAGTCGACATGGGCGCCGTCGATCTTCACCCCGAACTGGGCTCCGTGACGGGCGTGGTCGTAGGTCTTGGCAGCCCCGAGAAGGGTTTTGGTGGGGATGCACCCCACGTTCAGGCAGGTGCCGCCCAACGAGGCGGCCTCGACGAGGAGCACCTTCTTCCCCGCGTGGCCGAGCCGCTCGGCGGCGATGTAGCCGCCGGGGCCGCCGCCCAGCACGATGACGTCATGGTCGGTCATTGTTCGTCCTCTCAGCTCAGGGCGGCCAGTTCGATGTTCTCGAGGAAGGCCACGAGGTCCTGCAGGAAACGGGCCGCGTCGGCGCCGTCGATGACCCGGTGGTCGGCGGTCAGCGACAACCCGATGCGCTGCTCGACGCGGACCTTGCCCTTCTCATCCGCGTAGGCGCGCGGGAAGATGGCGTCGACGCCGAGGATCGCGGTCTGGGGCACGTTCAGCAGCGGGGTGAAGTGTTCGATGCCGAAACCACCCAGATTGGAGACGGTGAAGGTGGCCCCGCCCAGCAGGTCGGGGCTGATGCTGCCCTCGATGGCCTGCGTGGCGAGGTCCTTGCAGATCGCGGAGAATTGGCCGAGGCTGAGCTGCGAGGCGTTGCGCACCGTCGGGACGAGGAGGCCGCGCGGGGTGTCGCAGGCAAAACCGAGGTGGACCCGCTCGAAGGTGGTCAGCACGCCGTCCTCGAGGTGGGCGTTGTGGGCGGGGTGCTTGGCGGCGGTCCTGACGGCTGCGAATCCGACGAGGTCGCCGATGGTCACCTTGTTCAGGCCGAGCGCCGGGTCGGAGTTCTTCAGCTTCTTGCGCATGTCGAGGAGACCCTGGGCCCGCGCGGTAGTGGTGTAGGTGAGCTGCGCGGAGCTGGCCAGGGAGTGCATCATCCGCTCGGAGATCACCTTGCGGATACCCTTCAGCGGGGTGCTTGTGCTGGGTCCGGGGAAGTCCGGGTCGGCTCCCACGACCGCCCCGGGGGCCGGTGTCGGCTCGTGGGTCCCCCCTGCCGGTGCGGCGGGGGCGGCGAGGTCGGCCTGGCTGACGCGGCCGCCAAGCCCGGTGCCCTCACCCGCGACCGCTCCGGCCCGGGCCGCCGCCCTGGTGGTGGTCTCGGCGACGGCGGCAACGTCGCGTGCGATCACGCGACCTCCGGGGCCGGTGCCCGCGGGAACGGTCGCGATGTCGATGCCCTCTGCGGCGGCCAGGTTACGGGCACGCGGACTGGAACCGCGGCCATCACCGGCCACGGAAGTGCTGGTGGACGCCTGCACCGCGGGCTCGGCGCCCGCGACGGCGGTGTGTTCGGGGGTCTCCTCCTGCGCGGCGCCGAAATCCACCTCCGCGAGCACGGGAGCGGGATCCTCACCGGGTTCCCCGACCACGAGGAGGGGCTGCATGACGGGGACATCGTCGCCCTCGGCCCACAGCAGCTTCAGTACGGTTCCGGACGCGGTGCTGGGCACCTCCATGGAGGCTTTGTCGGTCTCCACCTCACAGAGGATGCCGTTCTCGGCAATGGTGTCGCCCTCCTTGACCAGCCAGGACACGATGAGACAGGACTCGACGCTGTTCCCGAGGGCCGGCATGACTATGACGGTTGCCATTTGGTTTCTCCTAGACGATGCGAACGTTGGTGTGTTCCTTGAGGGCCTCCACGGCATCGTCGGGGAGACCGGAGTCGGTGATGATGCCCGTGATGGCATCCAGCGGTAGGAAGGAGACGAACCCCGCCTGCCCGAACTTGCTGGAATCGGCCACCAGCCAGGTCTGTTCGGCACGCTCCCGCATGGTGGTGGCCACCTGAGCGCCCTCGACGAAACGCGTCGTCAACCCGCGTTCCGGAGAGAAACCGTCGGTGCCGAGGAAGGCGATTCGGGTATTGAAATCGGCAATAGCGCGCTCCGCGAGGGGGCCGACGAGGGATTCCGACTCCGGTCGGAACACCCCACCCGCGAGGATGATGTTCAACGCAGGATTGGCGCGAGCATTGTTGAACACCAGCGTCGAGTTGGTGACGATCTGCACCCCTCGCCTGTTGGTCAGGTGCCGGGCGATCAACGCCGCAGTGGTGCCGGCCTCGATCATGACGGTGTCGTCGTCGCTGATCAGCTCTGCCGCGGCCTGTGCGATCTTCTCCTTGGCCTCCACGTTGACCTGCTGCCGCTGCAGGATTCCTTGAAGAGTGATGGGCCGCGCCCCGCCACGGGTGCGCACCAGCATGCCCTGTTGTTCAAGGGTGCGCAGATGGCCGCGAATGGTCACCTCGGAGACCCCGAAGTCGCTGGCCAGGCCGGAGACGCTCAGCCGACCATCGTCGGCCAGCTTTGCGAGGATCGCGCTCTCGCGTTCTGTGCGTTCCACCGCCATCGCTAGACCCTTCCGTTTACTTACGAAACCCTTTCGCAAGACCTACGATACCCGATCGTTTCTAGCCGTCAAGAAGCAGTAACGCAGATCGCCTACACCCTTGTCCACCCCCACACACCTCCCGACAACGACGAACATCGGAACCCACCCCCGCTCGCCGCGAATCAATAAAGCCTCACCGCACGCGAAGGAAAACCCTCAACCCCACCCGAATCCACCCATCCTCAGGAAAGCAGCACTGCACGCAGGGAAAAACACTCAGGACACCCTCTAAACGCTCGGTGATTCGACTGCTCCACTACACGCGAGGAGAAAGCGCCTCACAATAAGTTACATGCACGAAAGTTAATTCACCGCCCCTTCAAGCATCCTCTGACTATGGGTTTACCGAGCGATACCCGATCGCGAACAAGCCTCACGCCTGAAGAAACGGTCTGCAGCACGCGCGAGAAACACTCACCCCAGCCCATACACCCGGCACGCTGAATAACCGAGAGGATGACAAAACCGCAATGTAAACCCGAAAGCCCCTCAATCCTTCAGACACCCTCCTCCAATACACAAGATCCGGGGCGCATGAGGTATGCTCGCGACCGGCAAAAGTTAACTACACCCACCCCTCACAACCCGAAGTTTCCCAAGGCGATATCAAACAACAACTTCACCAGGAGGCTCTGTGTCCTCGCCACGCCGTCCCCGGCGCCGCCGATCAAAAGTTGATTTATCAACTGTCAATGCCAACACCGAACTAGCACTTGTCGACGACCTCGCTCCTGAGGAGCGTCGAGCCTCGACCTCGGGTCGCTACTCCCCGACCCTGCTCCTGGTGGCCCTGCTCGCCTCGATTGGTGTGTTCGCCTATACGGCTTTCATCCTCACCCCCGCTTTCAGGGGTGATCTCATTCCTTGGCTCATCGTCATGACATGCGAGCTGATTCTCATTTTCCAGGCTTCCATGGCCCTGTGGACGATGCTCTCGGGCTATGGCCGCCAACCCAGCTACAGATTCCAAACTGCCCAGGCCAAGCTGTTCAACCCGCAGCTCAACGCCCGCATGAGGATCACCGCCGACCCCACGAAGTGGCCCATGTACCTGAATGATCGCCAGGTCGACGTGGATGTGCTCATCACGGTCTACGGCGAACCACTGGATGTCATCGAGACCACCGCCCGGGCAGCCATGGCTATGCACGGCCGCCACATCACGTGGATTCTGGACGATGGAGATTCCGACGAGGTACGCGACTTGGCCAAGAGCCTTGGCTGCCGCTACGTGCGTCGCCTAGGCAGCTCCGGCGCGAAGGCGGGCAACATCAACAACGCGCTGTCCGTCGCCAAAGCTGAGTTCTTCGTCATTTTTGATGCCGATTTCGTCGCCAAACCCGATTTTCTCTACGAGACGGTCCCATTCATGGAGGACTCGAACGTGGCCTTCGTGCAGACCCCTCAGGTCTACGGCAACCTCAACAACATCGTCTCCCGTGGCGCGGGCTTCATCCAAATGGTCTTTTACCGCTTCATCCAGCCGGGCCGCAACGAGTTCAACGCCGCTTTCTGCGTTGGCACCAACGTGTTGTTCCGCCGCGTCGCGGTCAAGGACATCGGCGGGATCTACACCCAGTCCAAGTCTGAGGACATCTGGACCTCCATCCTCATGCACGAGAGAGGCTGGCGCTCGATCTTCCAGCCCAAGGAACTCGCCATCGGCGACACCCCCGACACCATCGAGTCCTACAGCAAACAGCAGCTCCGGTGGGCCACCGGCGGGTTCGAGATCCTGTTCACGCACAACCCCCTCAGCCCACGTCGGCGTCTCCGCATGGACCAGCGAATCATGTACTTCGCGACATGCACCTTCTATTTCACGGGTATAGCCCCAGGCCTTCTCATGCTGGTCCCGATCCTGGAGGTTTTCTTCGATCTACGCCCCGTGACGCTGGCAGTCAAATGGTACGAATGGGCCCTGTTCTACCCCGGCTTCTATGGCATGCAGATATTGCTGGCGGCGGTGATCGCAGGTACCTTCCGCTGGGAGGTCCTCCTGCTGGCAGCGAACTCTTTCCCGATTTACATCAAGGCTTTCTTCAACGCCTTGCTCAAAGTGGACACGAAGTGGTCGGTAACCGGCGCGACCGGCGGCAAGGCATCGGCCTTCAACTTCATGATGGTGCAGGTCTGGGCATTCGTTTTCATGCTTGGAACCTCCATCGTCTCGATCTATCGGGACTACTCCATGGGACACGTCAACATCGCCACGTTCTGGTGTCTTTTGAACACCTTCTTCCTTGGCGCTTTCGTCGTGACGGCCTTCTTGGAGAACCGGCAGAGGAAGCGGGAGCAAAATCTGGATGACACCCAACCCAAGCGCGAGCTGGCACCATCCGGCCCCCTCGGTCCTGACAAGCAGCTGGTTTCGGAGGCCAAGCACCCCGAGGCCTTGGATGCAGAAGCCATTCTGGACGCCCAGGTAGCCAAGGGCGCCCTTGCCGAGAACCCCGAACTTCCCAACCGAAAGGGCTGACCCGTGTCCTTCCTGAATCGTCTCAAACTCTTCCTCGGTATCGTCCTGGTCATCCTCGTCCTCGGCGTTCTGACCTTGCTGTTCAACCAACGACAAAACCAGGTGACCAGCATCGCGGCCCGCGTCGAGGCCCCTCGCACGGTGATAGCCTCCCCGTACTCCGGTGTGGTCAAGGAGCATTACAAGAATCCCGGTGATTCCGTGTCGACTGGCGAAAAACTCTTCACCATCAACAGCAACCTGAACGACATGATAAAGCTCGGGATAAATCCCACCAGCACCGATGCCTACACAGTGGAAATAGACTCCGGGACCGTCACCTTCAAGGCCACCGTCGACGGCTACCTGGACAATTTCACGGCAGTCAAGGGCAGTTATGTCAACAGCAACGAGCGCTTGGCGGAGATCGTCGCCAGCACGAACAAGACCGTGGTGGCGACGTTCCAGCTCAATCCCTCCGACTACGGGCGAATTGAACACGACGCTCCGGTTGCCATTCACCTGCCGGACGGCCAGCGCGTGGAGGGGCAGGTCATGGGCGTCAACATCGGCACTGATGAGGAGACGAAGAAGACCATCACCGAGGTTACGGTCTCCAGCGACAGACTCCAGGAGGAGGATCTCACGCTGCTCACCCGCCGCAACACACCCGTCACCGCAGTCATGAGCCTGCGCGACGACGGGATTCTGGCCGGCCCCACACAGACGTTGCGGGAGTTCCTCGTGAAGATCGGTCTGCGGTGAAACGCTACCTCAAGTATCTCCTGGCCCTGATCTGCCTGATCGCGATCATCCTGCTGATCAGCAGATGCTTGGGCGAGCCTTCACCCAAGCCTCCGACACCGACACCGACGGGCAAACCGACGAGTGAGATGTCCGGCGAGGCCACCGCCCTGGATGCAGTGGATCAGCGCCAGGGCAAGGATCTCGACCCCGCCCGACTCGCTGAAGATCTCGTGCCACCCACCAACCGATGGTTCTCCGGGATGGTCTTCGGCCCCGAATCCCTGCCGGTGTATCCCCTACCGCTGAGTTTCCAGCTGAAGGCCACCGGGTTCGATTTCGGGCTGCCGGAGGTGAAATCCACTGAAAAAACCCTGTTCGGTGGCCACCGGCCCGAGGTCTCCGTAACCCTGCCGGGTGTTGAGGGCTGGCAGGTGGTGGCCTACGACACGGTCACCGTCGTCGCGGAGGCGCGGGACGCATCTGGGCCCGTGGGCCGTGTCACGCTGGCCCAGGGTTCCCCCCAGATCACCTTCACCGCATCGAGGTCGGTGACCCTGGAAACCTCCCCGCTGCCCGACCACTTCGCCCTGACCCCCGACCCCGGTTCCGGGGCCTCCCAGCTGCAGCTCGCCGAGGGACAGGCAGCGACGTGGGTCGCCGTCCCCGACGGGATGTCGAAGGCGGACCTGCTCGACAAGATCCACCCCGTGACGTCGTCCGAGGCGTCGTGGCAGGTCAGCGATGACAAGGTCTCCACAACCATCGGATGGCACACCGCCGATGGGGCCCCCACCCTGGTGTCCGCCATGCCCCATCAAACTGCGGACGCCGCCCAGGATTGCCAGCTGGGAACCTACAAGAGCGTCTACGGCACACTCCAGCTGTGCCTGACGTCGTCGGTGACCTGGAACACCCCGAAACAGCCGGCGCCGGCGACCTACGACCTGGGCGGCCTGGACGAAACCGCCCGCACGAAACTCATCACACACCTCGAGGCGGACGTGCAGGGCCTTCCGGCCTATCCCGCCGACACCTACTTCGCCGGGAAGGCAATGGCCCGGGATGCCCAGCTCATGCACCTGGCGAAAACGCTGGGGCGCGATGACCTGGCGGCAACGGTCCGCAACCGGCTGGTGCCCGAGCTGAAGACGTGGCTGAACCCGGCGGGATGCGCTGATTCGAAGGCCGACCGTTGTTTCTTCTACGACCAGACAAATCACGGCATGGTCGGCCTGGTGTCCACCTTCGGCAGCGACGAGTTCAACGACCACCACTTCCACTACGGCTACTTCCTGCACGCGGCGGCCCTCGTCGCCATGGACGACCCGAGCCTGCTCCCAGAGTTGTCACCGGTCGCAACCCTTCTGGCCTCTGACATCGCCCGCCCGATGGGCTCGGAGAATTTCCCCGCCATGCGCGTCTACGACGTCTACGCCTCCCACTCATGGGCCTCCGGCACCTCACCGTTCGCCGACGCCAACAACCAGGAATCCACCAGTGAAGCCGTTGCGGCCTGGATGGGACTTCGCCTCTGGGCAGAAACCAGCGGCGATCAGGCCTTGGCCGACCAGGCCACCTGGATGCAGTCCAGCGAGGCCGATGCTGCCTTGAAATACTGGTTGAACTTCAACGTCGACGATCCACTCTACGCACCGCTCGACCACAGCTACCTGCCCTTGAACTTTGGCGGCAAGCGTGATTTCGCCACATGGTTCTCCGCTGATCCGGAAGCCGGTCTTGCCATCCAGGTTCTCCCCGTGACCCCAGCCTCAACCTATCTCGGGGTGGACCGCACCAGGGTGGCGACCAACGTCGACGAGGCTTTGACCGCCGACACCTTCAACCGCACCTACGGGGACCTGTTGCTGGCCTACTGGGCCCTATCCGGACCGGATGCCCGGAAACAGGCGATCGACCTGGCAGAGACGGTTCCCATTGACGACGGATTCTCTCGCTCCCTTCTGCTGGCCTGGCTGTATGCCCTGAAGGAGTGAGAGGTGTGGTCACACAGCGCTGCTGAACAGTGGATGCAGCGGTGACGGGCCGGCGTTAGGGTGTGCGCCATGGACATCCTGTTCGACACGGCCAATCTCGACGACATCGAGCGGCTCACCCCGATCTACCCCGTCACCGGTGTGACCACCAACCCCACGATCCTCAAGGCCGAGGGCAGGGTTGACTTCTACGAGCACTTCCGCCGGATCCGCGAGATCATCGGCCCCGACCGCACCCTGCATGTCCAGGTTCTCGCGAAGGACACCCGCGGCATGATCGATGACGCCCACAAACTGCTGGACAGGATTGACGACAAGGTCTACCCCAAGATCCCCACCACGGAGGCCGGCATCGCTGCCATGCGACATCTGAAGGCCGAGGGGGTCAGGGTGACCGCTACCGCGATCTACTCCAAGACCCAGGGATTCCTGGCAATCGCGACCGGGGTCGACTATCTGGCGCCCTACTACAACCGGATGCAGTCGCTCGACATCGACACCCGCGGCACCCTGGAGGCCCTCGCCGGTTTCATCCGTCGGTTCGACGCCCCCAGCAAGATCATGGCGGCGAGCTTCAAAAATGTCTCCCAGGTCTCCCACGCTCTCGAAGCGGGCGCCGATGCTGTGACGCTGTCACCGAAGTTGCTGCGCGTCGCCCTGTCGGCGCCGGGAATCGAGGCCGCAGTCGACACCTTCATAGACGACTGGGAGAAGGTCTACGGCACCCGATCGCTGCCCGACTGAGATCGTCACGACCGCCCCGACGAGGAATCCCCCTGGTTTTCCGTTTCCCCGGAAACACCGCCCTCGTGTTGGTAGCGTGTCCGGGTCCGTCCTGAGAGGGGATGGTGAGGGACGCGCGCCGGCTGAGTTTCGGTGCGCATGGACGAAGGAAGTCTGAGATGAGCTCGAAGTTCTTGTTGTCGGTGGTGACGGCACTTGCCGTCTCGGCGATGGCGCTGTCAGCGTGCGGAGGATCGGCGCAGAATGCAGCAACGCAATCAGCCAGCGCCCCGGATCAGTCGGTGAGCGCCACCTGCGGGGCCTTGACCGTGACCCAGGGATGGTATGGCGACAACCGTGAACGACTGGATGCCATGATCAAGGAGATCGGGACGTGCACCGGTGATGGGGACGTGGTGAATGGGGCCCCGCTCGCGCTGTTTGACTGGGACAACACCGTGGTCAGAAACGACATAGGTGACGCCACCACCTTCTGGCTGCTGGCCAACAGCAAGATTCTGCAACCCTCCGACTGGACACAGGTCAGTTCTTTCCTGACACCAGCAGCGGTGGAGGACCTGACGTCGTCCTGCGGTTCGCTTGCCGAACCCGGTCAGCCCCTGCCCACCGGTTCCGAGGCAGGAACGGCCTGTGCGGACGCGATTCTCTCCGCCTATTCCGAGGGCACCACCACGCGCGGGGAGAAGGCCTTCGAAGGCTTCAACGCCAGACGCATCGAACCCCAATACGCCTTCGCCGCCCAGCTGCAAGCCGGGTACACCGACGAGGAGATCGCCGGGTTCGCGTCCCAGGCCCGGAAACAGAACATGGCTGCCGAGGAGGGAACCACCCAGAGGGTCGGGTCCAAGGATGTGACGGGCTGGGTTCGGTACTACGACCAGATCACTGATCTGATCAAAACGCTGAAGGAGAATGGTTTCGACGTGAGGATCATCTCGGCTTCCGCCGAACCTGTTGCCCGGGTGTGGGCCGAACCCCTGGGGTTGACCGACAACAAGGTGATGGGCGTGGCGATGGCCCATGATGGCGACCGGATCACCGCGTCCCTGATGCCCTGCGGCGGCGACGAAGCGAGCATGCCCTACATCGAGGGGAAACGCTGCCGGGTGAACCAGGACGTCCTCGGCATCACCGGCCCCGATGCCTTCAAACCCGCCCCGGAGTCGCAGCGCCAGGCCTTCAGCGCCGGGGACTCCGACACCGACGTCTCGTTTCTGATCGACGCCACCACGCTGCGCCTGGTTATCAACCGGAACAAGACCGAGCTGATGTGCAACGCCTACGACAACGAGGACGGCAAGTGGCTGATCAACCCGATGTTCATCGAACCGAAGGGCCAGAAAACCGACCCCTATCCATGTTCCACCAACGGCGAGATCCTTCCCGACGGCGGAACCGGACCGCTGAAGGACATCTCGGGCAACCTGATCGAGGACCAGCAGGACACGGTTTTTGGCGGTTGAATCGTGGGGTCATTCGGCTCCTCGTTGCCTGGCGTATGTGGCCGGCGTGATTCCGGTGGCCGATCGGAAGTCGCGTTGGAAATGGGCCTGATCGGAGTACCCGAGGGATGCGGCCAGATCGGCCAGGGCCGCATCCCCCAACAGCTGCCAGGAGGCCTCGTGAAGTCGTCTGCGGCGGATCAGCCATTTCGGTGCCAGCCCGATTCTTCTCACCGCTAGGCGTTGCAGCGCGCGTTCGTTCATGCCAAACCGTTCACAGATCTGGGAGACCCGTTGGATGGTGGGGTCGTTCTCGACGGTGCGGACGATGGTGTTCACCGCAAGGCCCTCAGGATCCACCGGGGTCAACCTCCGCAAAGCGGTCTCCATCACCGCGACGGCGGATTCTCTGGCTGCTGGATCATCGGGGTTGGTCATGCTGGCCCGGATGTCAGCAACCAGTCGAGGAACCTCCGTCAGGGTGGAGTCCTGAAGCGCGATCTGCCCATCGACCAGGGTCGAGACGTCCGCCCCGAGCAGCTGACGTCCCGCAGCAGGTTGCAGCATCGCTCCGACAGTCCAGCCACGACCGGTGAGTCTCTTGGTGGCAAGTCCGCTGGTGGGGCCGACCAGGCTGGCGTGATCGGCGGCGACCGTGATGAGACAGACCGGGTATTGCAGGACCCGTTGGATCGACTCTCGTCCGGGAGCGAGATCCCACACCGGCACCCAGAAACGTCGCACCACGTCCGCCAGGCCAGCCCGGGGCGCGAAGCGATACACCGGGGGGCTGAAACCATGGTCGTCGGCGAGATGGGCCCGTTCCAGGAAGAACGTGTCGTATTCGTTCAATACTTCCTCCCTCCCCACGAGCACACTAGCGTTCATGGATACCCGGATCACGCAGTTCCTCGGCCACGTCGACACCTTCACTCAACGAATCGCGAACCTCCACACCGACCATTGGGAGAACCCAAGTCCCTGTGAGGGATGGACCGCGAAAGATGTCCTCGACCACGTCATCGGCACCCAACGCGACATCTTCAGCAAACGAGGTCTGGACCTGGGACCTCGCCCAGACGGAGCACCACAGGAAGCCTGGGCCGCGCACGCAGCCGCCGTGAGGTCGGCGGTGAACGACGAGGAAACGCTCCTGGCCACCTACGACTCTTTCTTCGGACCGACCACCCTGGCCGACACGCTGCTGAGCTTCTACTGCTTCGACCTGATCATCCACGCCTGGGACATCCACCAGGCGACCGGAAACGACCTCAATCTCACATCCGCAGAGCTGGATCTCCTGGAAACCTACATCCGGTCATGGGGTGAAGTCCTGTACCAGGAGGGAATCTGCAAACCTCCCGTCGAGGTTCCAGACGACGCAGACCGCCAAACCCGCATCCTGGCCCTGACAGGTCGCCGCCGCTGACGCGTACTCCGCCCGAGGCGCCGAGTCGTGAACTTGGAAGATCACATCGGGAAACAGATTGAATCGCATTCGCTGACCCCAGCAGGCGGGGTGGTTCTCACGAAATTTGGAGGCTTGTACACAGTCTCTCCGAAACTGGTTGAGCCGGACCGCGACGAAGGAGCAGTCCACCTCGAAACCACCAGAGCCCGCCGCAATTCCCTGGACACGACCACCGGGGGTTTCGAGGCGGCCGGCTCGCGGAGTGAGCAGGCCGGTTCAACCGGCTACTGTCCCTCGAGACCTTGGCCACACCCCCTCGTCAGAGGATTGCGCTGACCGACGCCCCAGGGGGTCGGCAAAGTCGGTTTAGGTGGTTGTTTGGGTGAGTAGCTTGATGGCGCGTTTTGGTTGTCGTGATAGGGACCTGGTGGTTGAGGCGATGGCGGCTTGGACGCCGTAGGCCAGTCGGATGAGGCTGATGGCCAGGTTGCGCAGGGCGGCCATGATCTCGGGGCCGTTAGCGGTGCGCAGCTGGTGGTGGTCCTCGTCGAAGACCATGTCTCTGACCCAGTGGAGCCGGTTCTCGATTCCCCAGTGCCCTTGGATCCAGGCGGTGACGGTCTCGGGCTGGGCATCAGTCATGGGTAGAGAGCAGACCAGGTAGACCACCTCCACAGTCGTCGTCTTGGCGCTACCGCTGCTGTTCTTGCCTGTGTTCCTGCGATTCTTGGTGGTTCGGGTGCGCCGGACCTGGATCACCTGAGCCGCCCCGGGGAAGTCCACCCAGGCGGGAGCCTCGACCGCTTTGACGGTACGCCGCACCCGCCGCCCACGCGAAGTGTCAACGCTTGAGATTGACGGAACGTTCTTCCAGGGCAGCTTCTTGAGCGTCCTACGTACACCGGGCTGGTTGTTCTTGACAGTGAGAAGATAGTGACCACCCTGATCGTGGATCCAGTGAGCGGTGTCTACCTGGGTGTGCATGGCGTCGGCGGTGACCACCGCCCCGTCCAGGTCCAACGGTTCGAGAAGCTCCCTGAGCGCCGGGATCTCGTTGGTCTTGTCCGCCACCCGCGCCTGGGTCAGGACCGTGCCGGTGGCGTGATCCAGGGCTGAGAGGAGATGAGGCGCCGGGTCCTTGCTGGTACGGGCCCCACGCATGGTCTTGCCGTCCACCGCGATCACCCTTCGACCGGCGACGGTGCCGGTACGTGTACAGAACCAGGACCTCAAATGGGTGTTGAGGTCTGCGGGGTCCAGGTCCTGGAGCACCCTGCGGATGGTGGACTCCGACGGCAGGGCCTGGCCCGCCTCCAGGC
The DNA here is from genome assembly GCF_037055325.1 of Arachnia propionica. Taxonomy (NCBI): domain Bacteria; kingdom Bacillati; phylum Actinomycetota; class Actinomycetes; order Propionibacteriales; family Propionibacteriaceae; genus Arachnia; species Arachnia propionica. Next base: position 1,413,034 of record NZ_CP146373.1, read on the forward strand.
CCAGGGCCTCCAGGTCGGTGGCGGTCAGATCGGTGGTGTGCTCCCATATCGCCGTCAGGCTGCGACACCCGGCCATCACTCCGGTCACGGCCAGTGACAGCACCGTGAACAGGCTGTGGCGTACTCCCCGCCGATCACGCGGGTCGTCCACGTTCTTAAGAACCTCGACCAGGGGCTGGCGTGACAGAACGGTCGTGGTGGAAGATGACATCAGCGCGGGCTCCCAGGACGAAAGGGATGACTAGACACCACTCATCGTCCCTACGGGGCCCGCGCCCCACCTCAACGACACGCCACCCCTGTCAACGCTCAGCCGCCCTCACCCACCCACTTTGCCGACCCCCTGACCGACGCCCCACCTGTGAATAAGCCTCCATGTTTGTGACGGTGGAGGTCTATTACCATATCGATTCGCTGGATGCGGAGTATCCATATGACATTGTGACCTATGGTTTCAGGGTATGAGGAGGTGCGATTGTGCGGGTAAGTGATCTGGTGGGCGAGGGACATGAGTGCGCAGTGCGAGTCCTGCTCCCAGTCCGTGGCGCCGCGGGGCAGTGGCATTTCTGGAAGGACGTCGTCGATTCCGTAGAGATTGACGGGGAGGTGTATTGGGAACAAATCTGCGACAGAGCCCCGAAGTTGATGGATGCTCCATACGGGGACTTGTCCGACCAGACAGCAGCGATGCTCGTTGATGCTCTTGCGCAGGGACGGGACGGTGAATGCTACTTCGCCCTCTGGAAGGGTCACGGGGAGAACAGTACCATGACGAGCGCACCCTTGGACGTGCCCGCTTGGGTGCCGCCTCTCGTGCGTCACCTGTCGTTGGCCCCGGACAGCATAGGCGATCTTCCAGGCATCCCGCGGGATGTTATTTTGATCCACGAGCCACTGTCATGGCTTACCCGCGATCTCCCTGTACTAGTGCAGCAATGCCCGCTGATGATCCTGCCCCACGACCGCAGCTTTGTCGCGGCATGTCCGATCTACCACGACTCGGTGTATATCGGCTGCACAACGATACTGAGAGATTCCCTACTGGCCGCCGAGCTCGACAGTTATCCGATCAAACTCAGCAGCATGATCCGCGGGACCATTGATTGGCAACCCCCGGACCTAGTGACCTGGCGTTGAGGTGAGTTTACGTTTGCGGTCGATTTTGGCGAGGATTTCGTCTGGGATTTTGGTCCAGACAAACGAGTGTTTTCGGTTGTTCCAGCTGCTAATGAATTCGCAGATCTTGCCGATCAACTCGCGGACTGAAACGAAAGTACCGCCTCGGATGGCCTGACGCTCGATGATGCCGAACCAAACCTCAACCAGGTTCAACCATGACCCCGACGTCGGGGTGAAGTGGACCTTGATACACGGGTTTACTCTAAGCCAGTTGCGGACCTCGACTCGCTTGTACGCGGCGTAGTTGTCCATCACCAGGTGTAGTTCCAGCTCCCGGGCAGGCACGAGCCACATGCGTGAGGAAACCGAGGAACTCTTGGTGGCGGTGCCGGTCCTTGCAGAGCCCGGTCACCTTCCCAGTGACGATCTCCAGGGCAGCGAACAAAGTGGTGGCACCATGGCGGACGTAGTCGTGGCTGCCTGGCTCGTTGTGACCAGGTTCCATCACACACACCTTCTGGATGCGATCCAACGCCTGGACCTGGGACCTCACCCAAACGGAACACCACAGGAAGCCTGGGCCGCACACACAGCCGCCCTGAGATCGGCGACAAACGACGAGGAAACACTCCTAGCCACCCACGACTCCTTCTTCGGACCGACCACCCTGGCCGACACGCTACTGAGCTTCTACTGCTTCGACCTGATCATCCACGCCTGGGACATCCACCAGGCGACCAGAAACGACCTCACACTCACATCCGCAGAGCTGGATCTCCTGGAGACCTGCATCCGGTCGTGGGGTGAGGTCCTGTACCAGGAGGGAATCTGCAAACCTCCCGTCGAGGTCCCCGGCACCGCTGACCGCCAAACCCGCATCCTGGCCCTGACAGGTCGCCGCCGCTGACCAGATCCGCACAACCACCCAACGAGCACAACAGCAAACCGATGCGCCGGATGCGGAGTTTTCCCGTATCCGGCGCTGCGTTTTCCACTACCGGCGTTCCGGCTCTCCCCATGTCATCAGGCAGGTCTTTCTCGATCGCGCTTCGACCACGTCGCAATTCCAGAAGACCGTTGCGCAGTCGACAATTCGCCCCAGCCACCGGCCTGAATCCGCTCGCCAAAGGCACCACAGACTTCTTCTCCGGAGAGTCTTTCTTGACTTAACATTCGTCAAGGCTTAGCGTCAAAACTTAAGACCGCTGTTCGTATTCCGACGCGAGGTTGTTCAACGTGAAAAAATTCCGAAATTCAATTACTTTGGTGGCTAGGACACTTGTGGTGACCACGGCCCTACTGGCCACGTCGTCCCTGGCGCTTCCCGCCACAGCGGATGACGACACAGATCTGGAAACCACGGATGTGTCGCCAGTCGGTATCGATTCCTCCGGAAATCCCCTGTCATGGCACCCCAACAATTCCGAGGCCGCCAGCTCGGCGGATTCCGAGGACTCCGTTGCCGGACACGAGTCAGATTCAGCAGAATCCGCACCAAGCAGCGTCATCACAGGGGACGGTCGGATGCAGCTCACCGACACCACCTCCTATCCGAACTCGGCCATCGTCTACATCACCAAAGATGGGAAGACCCACTGCACGGGATGGATGATCTCGGCGGACACACTGGTCACTGCTGGGCATTGCGTGTACAGCTTCGAACGCGAGGAGTGGCTCTCAGGACTGGAGTTCAGCCCTGGAGCGAACGGCTCAGAACGCCCGTTCGAGACTGCGAAGGCAGCACAGACCTGGACCGACACATCCTGGGTGAAGAAAGGAAGCCCTCTGCTCGACTGGGGAGTGGTCAAGCTCGACAAACAGCTTGGAGAGCGCAGTGGCTGGTTCGGTTTTACCTGGCGTCCCGGAGAGTACAAGGACGTCAAGACCGAACTACGTGGATATCCAGATGACAAGAACCCGGGAGAACTCTGGGGCATGAGCGGAACGGTGGCGGTGAGCCGGGGCAACCAGCTCTGCTACTCGATGTCCACCCATTCCGCCCAGAGCGGATCCCCCCTCTACATGCCCGACGAGGCCCTCGTGATAGGAATTCACGCCTACGGGAAAGGCCCAGGACGGTTCACCAGCCGCGAATGCCCCAGCCAGTACAACGCTGGGACGAGAATCACCAAAGGACTCTTCGAACTATTCCTCGACCTGAGATCCCGGGCCAGCGCGGAATAGCCCCAGCCGAAGCAGGCCCACCAGGACCGCCGCATCAACCGGTGGGGCAGCATCGTGGCCTTCACACGGGAGGGGGAGAACGCGCTACAAAAGTCCCCGGAGGACCTCCGCTTTCCTCCCCGACATCCTGACCGAGCGACCCTCTCGGCACCATCGCGTTAAACGAGTCGATGACCCAGCTGAGCACCGCCCTGGAGAAGCACCGTGACCCGACCAGGAAGGCGAGAGGCAGGAAAGACACAGAACTGCGACGGTGATGTTCTCCGGGTCTCGAGGCCCCACCGTTTCTTTGACACGGATGCACCACAGCCCCGGAAGAAAAGGGATCAGAGACCCTTGCAGGGAAATCACTGACCCCGGAGCTCGGCAGGCTCAACACGCACTTATTTTGCGGACAATCTGAAAGACCTAATACAATAAACCGACTTCACCGGTCGCTATGACCGGATGCCCTGAAAGAATGGCAAAGATGAAGTCTGTGAAGTCTTGCGATTTCCAGCAGAAAGACAGTGGGGGTTGATGATATCGTCGCAATGGCGCTTGACAAGGTGGGATGCACGGCGGGGGTTCTACCCAGGAAGCCGGAATTTCGCTAGTTCACTTCGGCCTTCAAACCCACAACTCCTAGAAGCGTGGTCCCAGAAACCACACCCATGTCCCACAAGCAGGTACTCGGCACGAAACTGTGATCCGGACGTGACCACTGCTCCCGGTCAGGGTGACATCCCACCTCATGTGAGCAAGAACAGCTGAAGGCGAGGTGCCTTGATGGTCGTCATGTCCACAATCGTGGCCATTCTGATCCTCTGCCGGCTGCTCTTGAAGCATCTAGCAGCGCAATCTAAACACCCCAGGGGGCGGATTGGTGTATGGATGATGAGGCTCTGGAACATGGCCCATCTACCCATGGTCGAGTGGTCGCTTTCTCAGCTGCCACGTCGGTCCTTCGAGAACATCTTGGACACCGGTGTCGGCAACGGCGCATCAACGGCGCTGCTCCACAGCCGGTTCCCCAGGAGCAGAATCATCGGGATCGACATCTCAGAAAAAGCCATCGCAGAAGCTGGGAGAAACAGAACCGCCAACGTCTTCTTCGATGTGAAAGACGTCGAGGACACGGGCTATCCAGGAGAGTCCTTCGACTTGGTATGCGCTTTCCAGACCCACTTCCACTGGCCCTACCTGGAGAATTCTCTGCGCGAGTTGAGGCGTCTCATGGCCGATGATGGGCTGTTGATCATCGCCTGCGAGCAGAAAAAGATCTCCTACTTTCTGCCTCGTTTGGAGCAGGATGACGATCTGCGCTCCTGGTTGATTGCCCTGGACCTGAACCTGACACAGACGGTGAGAAGAGCAGGCTGGGTCGCGTACCTGGTCGAGAAATTTCCCCGGCAATCCGCACCAGCAGCAGAGAAGGTTTCCCGTGAGCTATTCCTCCCTGCTCGTGGATTCCCTGACTCCAGCCTACGGTGATCCCTTGAACAAGACACAAGCACATCCACGGCGGCGACGCGGGATCCTCTCCACTGTTCAGCAACGTCGGGGAGGATCCCGATCACCCGAGATCGATAGATTTCTTCGGGCCCAGAAATCTACAACAACGGCAACCGCATTCTGACCGTGGTTCCCCGGCCCTGGATGGAGCTCAGTTCGCAGGAGCCGCCGAGCCTACGCAGCACAGCCGCCACCATCGGCAGCCCCAAACCGTTGCCGGGAATGTGCCGGACCTCTGTGGAGCGCGCCAACTCGCCCCAGACTTGGTCCACCTCGGAGGCCGGGATGCCGCGTCCCGTGTCAGAGACGTCCACCACCACGCGCCCGCGTTCCTCCAAACCGCGCACCTCCAGCATCGCCCCTGGCGAAGAGTACTTCACAGCGTTACTCACCACGTTGTAGATGGCCAGGAACACCAGGTCACGGTCACCGCGTACCGGCGGCAGGGGACGTGGGGCCCGCGGAAAGGCCACCACTACCTCGCGGTCACCGGGCACCACGGTCTCGATCACCTCGGCGACCACCTCCGCCACGTCCACCGGCTCGTCGGCCACCGGATAGGAGTCGATCTCACTGATCTTGCGAAGCTCGGCAACCAGCGAGGCCAACCGATCGATCTGCACGCGCATCGACTCCGTAAGTGCCGGATCCCGCACCTCGCCGAGCCCCACACGCAGGGCCATCAGGGGGTTCTTCAGTTCGTGGTCAAGGCGTCCCACAAAGGTGCGATGAGCCTCCCGCGCCTCCGCTCTGATGCCCTCCACGGCCTCCTTGACAGCTCTGGTGTTCCTAGAACGGTGCCATCTCAGCACCAGCACCACGATCAGCACAACCGCTCCCGCGAGCAGCGGCAGTGCCCACAGTTCAACACCCACCTTGAACATCTGGGTCGCTCCTGCGACCCGCATCCCGACAGCCAGAAGCACCCCCATCACGGCGATCACCCAGGGCCACACTGGTTTTCTCACGCGACGCGCACCTCGGGATGAAAGCGATACCCGACACCTTGGACGGTGTCGATGACCTCGAGCCCCCGCGCCCCCAGTACCTTGCGAAGCTCGGCAACCCGATGATCGACGGCGCGAGTGGTGATAGCGAATTCCACCCCCCAGACCTGTTCCAGGAGATGATCGCGGCTGAAGGTCTCTCCGTGGTGGACCATGAGGTATTCCAGCAAGGCAAGGGCTTTCGGGGTCAACTGCACCGTCTGCCCCCGCGCGGTGACCGTTTTGGCCAAGCGGTCGAGTTCCAACCCGCCGCCCCGGATGCGCGAGGCGTGGGTGAGAGTCCGACCCAGCTGGCCCCGTCGTAGGACCGCCCGGATCCGAGCTACCAGCTCGGCGGGATCAAAGGGTTTGTTGAGGTAGTCATCGGCCCCCTTCTCGAGGGCGTCGGCCCGGGTTCCGGACTGTCCGACACCGGTCAACAGGATCACGGGAGTCCAGTCCCCTCCCCTGCGCAGCCTGGCCAGCACCTCCCGCCCATCGGCACGCGGCATCAACACGTCCAGGACGATCAGATCGGGATGCTGTTTCTCGACCACTTCGAGGGCCGCCACGCCATCGGCTGCGGTGAACGCGACAAACCCCGCCCGCTCCAGGGTGCGGGCTAGGTGGTCGCGGATCATGAGGTCGTCATCAACGACCAGGACCGAGCTCACGAAAGGCTGTTGTCGCTACCCGTGTCGTTCTTCTTCGCGATGCCCTGGGATGCGATAGTGTTGCCGCTGCCGCTGACCGTGACCTCGTCGAGGTCATCAGTGACATTGAGGCTGTTGCCGCTGGAGGTGATCTCCACGTCGTCGAGTTCCTGACCGGTGACGGAGTTGCTGCCGCCGGAAAGGATCACCTTGTCAGCGGACTCGAAGGTGACCTGGTTGCCGCTGCCGGTGATCTTGATGGTGTCGCAGTGTCCACTGAGGGTCACCACACCGTTGCTGGTGGAGACGTTCGGGTCCCCGACGCAGGGCTTGTCGTCGCTGTCGCCCTTGTTCTTGCCGTCGTTGTTGTCACCGGTGCTGCTCTTGTTGTCAGAGCCGCCGGCGCTCGCGGTGGCATTCGTGTCGTTTCCGTTGCTGGTGGTGGCCACGTTACCGGCGGATGGGGTGTTGGTTGCGCCGGCTTGGCTGGTCGAAACTGCCTGGGTGTTCCCGGCAGGTTTGGTCTCGGCACCGGCGGAGCAGGCGCTCAGACCCAGAACCGTGATGGCGGCCGTGGCGATGGTGATGCGGATCAGGGTGGTCTTCATGATGTCTCCAGGGTGTGACTGGTTTAAGGAGCAAGCGCATTGTGTCGGGTGAAAGATAGTGCGAGAACGCCCACCCATCCAAAACCGTGACCGGTCACGGATGAGTAGTGTGCCCGGAAGGTCAGTTGACGGCGTTCCCGGTGCCGGTATCGCTGACCTTCCCGACAGTTCCGGAGACCGTGACGGCATTGCCAGTGCCAGAAATGGTCACCTCATCGACGTCACCGCTGGAGACGACGCCCGCCCCGTCTCCGGTGATCCTGAGAGACGTGATGTCACCACCTTTGACGGCCACCCCTGTCCCCTCGATGATCAGCGTGTCCACCCAGTCGTACTCGACAACCGCCCCTGCACTTTTGATGACGATGGAATCGCAGTGTCCGGAAAAGCGGAGCACGGCGCCGGTTTCCTGCACCACCGAATCCTTGTCGCAGTCGGCGGAGCGGATGCTTCCGGCACTGGCGGCGGCCCCTCCGGGACCGGCGGTGACACCAGGAGCAGAAACCCCGCCGGGACCGACCGTGACACCAGGAGCAGAAATCCCACCGGAACCGGTCTTGGTCTCCTCGGAAGATGTGCTCTTGCTCTCCGTCTGCTGGGTGGCCGGGGAGTTCGTCTGCGCCGGAGCCTGCTGGGAGCTGCCGGCGTTGCCGGAAGCATCCTGCGGTGTGGCCTCCACACCCGCGGTGCAGGCGGCAAACCCGAAGCTAGCGACGGCCAGGGCGGCGATGGCGGTGCGGGTGAGGATGGTCTTCATGGCTACTCCTTGGAGGAACGTGTTTCTCGCTTGATGACTCAAGCTTGTCGGTTTCGGACCTCGCACGGCACGTTCGTCGCAGGATTGCGACAAACGCTGCACCGGCTTGCGGACGCGATGACCTCACGCACCCACCGATCTCCCGTAGGCTCCCCTACATGCATGGCGAGTACAAGGTCCCGGATGGAAAACTGGTGGCGGTTGACCTCGAGGTGGTCGACGGAAAACTGTCACAGGTGGTGGTCTCCGGGGATTTCTTCCTGGAACCCGACGAAGCCCTCGACGACATTGTCCGAGCACTGACCGGCCTGCCCCACAACTCTTCGGTCGCCGACCTGGCCACAGCCATCAACTCCTGCCTGCCGAAGGACGCGCGACTGCTCGGTTTCACCCCGGAGGCCGTGGGCATCGCAGTGCGCCGTGCGCTGGGGCATGCCACGAACTGGGACGACCACACCTTCGACGTCATCGGTCCGGTCACCCTCGATCCGCGCCTGCACGTCGCCCTCGACGAGGTGCTGGCGGCGCGCATGGCCCGCGGCGAGATCGGGCCGTCGCTTCGGATCTGGGACTGGGACCAGCCCCTGGTGGTGATCGGTTCCTTCCAGAGCTACCGCAACGAGATCGACGAGGAGGGACGTGAACGCCACGGCATCAATGTGGTGCGGCGCATCACAGGTGGTGGCGCGATGTTCATGGAGCCGGGGAACTGCGTCACCTACTCGCTGCTGGTACCAGGCTCCCTGGTGGAGGGCATGAGCTTCGAACGCAGTTACGAGTTCCTCGACCAGTGGGTGATGGGAGCCCTTGCAGAGCTGGGGGTGAAGGCTCGTTACGTGCCGTTGAACGACATCGCCTCGGACAAGGGCAAGATCGCGGGTGCGGCGCAGCGCCGGCTGACCAGCGGTGTGGTGCTGCACCACGTGACGATGGCCTATGACATCGACGCCGACAAGATGCTGCAGGTACTGCGGATCGGACGGGAGAAGCTCTCGGACAAGGGGACGAAATCAGCAAACAAGCGCGTCGACCCGCTGCGTTCGCAGACCCGCCTGCCCCGTGGCCAGATCATCGACTCCTTCCTGAAGCACTTCGAGTCGCGCTACTCCACCCGTCGTCGCGACTACACCGACGGCGAGCTCACGGCTGCCGCTGAGCTGGTGGAGAAGAAATTCGCCACCCCGGAGTGGACCCATCGCGTTCCCTGACCCGGTGGGGGTTTCGGCAGGACCGTGGACTTCCAGGGACACCCAGTATCGCTTCACGACACCCCTTGTGGCCGGTGAGTCTGGTCTCAGCGCAACCAGAACGTAAAGTGTTGTGAACGATGTCCAATCGTGCCGTCAGTTCAGGAGACCGGAGCGGACATGGTCACAACACGAAATGGGAATACGAACAACCAGGATCCGGCCCCGGCTCCGTCACCCAAGCGGGAGGTACTCGGGGAGGCCTCACAGCCCGTCGTGCCACGAAAGTCGTCGCAGGAACAGGAGGCCCTGCTACCCGCTCCCCGGGACAGGGCATCACTCAAAAGCGCTTGGCCGGAGTCCCGGAAAAGCGCCTTCCCACCCGTACCGTCCCCCTTCGCACCGCCGCCGGCTCTGTGGCCGGAGCTGACCGGGGCGACAGCTCCCCAAAGATCCCTCTCCACCATCCCGAAACGCCCCGATACCAGTTCGGGTGCCTCACGTTCCGAATCGCCCGGTTCTCTGGCTGACCCGATAAGGCCCACTGACCGGATACCTCTGAGCTCCGCCGGCGAGCGCACAGCGATCCCGGCATCCCCACCGGCGCATCGGGCTGACGACGATGACGAGGAAGAACCGCGGCGTGGGACGTTGACCGATGCGACCCCGGCCTACGTCTCATCGTCATTTCTCCACTCCCCGGACAAGGCGGTGCGGCCTTCCCGGGAGCACGGGCCGGCCATCTCGGTGACACATCCGGTGGAGGGCCCGGACCCACATGAAAGTCCCACCGAACCACCGCTGGCCCCCAGCCCCGGGGAACCCGCGGGGACCCGACCGGGTGATCTCGCGGGGGCAACCACATCCGCTCCTCACAACACGCACGTCGGAAGGCTTCAGCCACGCGAGACATCAGCCCCGTCACAGGACGATGAGGTATTGCACACAGCACAGCAGGCCGTAGAACCTTCTCCCCCCAGGGAAACACCATCAGGGACATCTGAACCGATCACCACGCCACTACCTGGTGGCTCACCTGAACGACCTGTCCATCCCGTGACCGGACCAGCCCCCATCCTCGGGGAACCACCAGCGGACTCGCTTCCCACCCCGGATCCAGAATCCTCGAGACACGAGCCGGAACCCGCCGGAGAGGATGACCACACGGTCAACGCCAACACCTATTCACAGATTCGCAGCATCTCCCGAGGCCACTGGGGACTTACCTTCCTGTCCAGTCTCGGGATTCTCGTTCTGACAACGATGCTGGTCATCGTCACCTCCTCGGTCCAGCAGTTCACCGTTTTCGGGGGCCTGCCGAATTCTGCTGCCCTGCTGGAACAGATCACCCGCACGTGGAAACAGCTCGCGACCGATGAATTCGCCCAGCTGCTGGCGATCATGCTTCCAGTGCTGCTCGCCCTCCTGACCCCCCTCTACATCGCCTTCTCGATTCAGGGCAGCCACAGCCCAGACCGGGACGACCACGTGACGAACGAGCAGGTCGCCCTCCAGCAGATGCGAGAGGGGATCGTCCTGATGCTGGCAGGTCTGGCTGGGGTGGCGATCACCCTGGCAATTCCCTGGCTCACGGAACGCGCCCCGCTCTTGCTTCCCCTACCCATCGGCGGGGTGTTCACCTGTGGATTCATGATTGCGATCCGGAGCCGTTCGCTGGAAAACGAACGGATGCGCCTGGCACGCTCCACTCAGCAGGAGGCGGCCCTCACCCGGAAGAATGCGGAGGCAACCGAGACCCGCATCAGGAAACTGGGAAAAGACCGTGACCATCAGCACAAGGAGAAAGGGCAGGACGAGAAAAGAAGAAGGACCAACCGGAACAGGGCCTCACGGGAAGCGCTTCTGCGTCACACGCGACAACAGCTGCTGACACGGCATTTCATCGTCGCCACCCTCCTTGCCAGTCTGAGTCCGATTCCCCTGACATGGCATCTCGCGCACAACGTGACCACGGTCTGGGAGGTTGTGTTGTTCTACGTCCCGACCGTCCTGTGGATCAGGTTCTTCTGGGGTTACAGTTTCACCCTGATGCGAAAGGATGTGTTGGCCGAGGCCATGAAGCCTGGGAACAACCGCCTTGCCAGGCTCGGCGCATGGCTGATGCGCACGACATTCGAGCTACAGGCCACCTTCATAGCCCTGGGACTGACCATCCTGGTCTTCGTAAGACTCCCGGGGCTGTCCGACCTGCCGTTCATCGTCGCGTGCACGATCTGCTGGCATCTGGTTCTCGTGGCCATCCGCTGGTTGTACCAGCAACACAGCAGGACGGGTCGCGGCATTCGGCAGATGGACCGCCGCTTGAAACTGCTCAGGCTACGGCGAGAGGTTGCGGAGCTCCGCGCGGGTATCGGCACCCCTGATCCCATGTAGTTGATCTAAGCTCGGGGCGTGTACGTGGCGAAACATTTCGAGATTCCCGACGACCACCTGACCGAGCTGCTCAGCCAGGTACGGGCTGGCAACCTCGTGACGGTCCACGAATCAGGACCGCAAGCAACCTTCGTGCCGTTCCACCTAGAGACACACGAAAGCGGATACGTGCTCGTGACACACCTGATGCGCAACAATCCGCAGGCCGTCGAGCCCATCACCGGTCCAGCGCTGGTGATCCTCGACATCGACGACGCCTACGTCTCCCCGACCTGGTACGCCACCAACAAGGACCTCCCGAACGTTCCCACCTGGGACTACATCACCATTCACATCACCGGGAGAATCCATATCACCGCCGACCCCGAGACCTCCCTCGAAGCAGCCCGTGAACTCACCTCGCGAATGGAACCGCCCGAAGTGCTGGAGGCCGTCGGCGAGGAGAAGCTGCGCACAATGGCGCGGGCAATCGTCAGGGCTGACATTGTGGTGGAGAAGATCCAGGGCAAGGCGAAGGCCAGTCAGAACCGCCACCCCGACGACGTCAGCAGCCTGCTGGCCCACCTGGAGCACAAGGGTGAGACGGAATTGGTGAAATACCTGAGGCAGGTCGCACTCCCCCACGCCACCGAACGTTTCGGAATGATCCACGACCTGCGGGCAGGCCGGTCTCTGCCCACCAACGCTACCGGGCGGAAAACCCACGAGTAGGAGAAACCTCGTCCCCGTCATCGACAGAACCGATACGGGAAGAACCACCGATGGCATCCGTCGGATACGAACACCGAACAGGAACAGCGATGACGTGGCACGATAAGGCCCGGCAGTGGCTGCGCAGCTTGTTCGATACATCCCAACGCTTTGACGTCGAGGTGGTCCGGGAACGAGGCTGGGGATCGATCTGGACGGTCACCACGGACACGGGTCGCCACTGGTTCAAAGCCGCCCACCCCGCGTTACGAGGCGAAGCAGCGTTGCGGCAGGTGCTGGAACGCCACGCCGGTGAGCATGTAGTACCAATGACAGCGGTCCATCCTGGAACTGGTTGGTTCGTCACCAAGGATCAGGGGGCGACATTGGCCGCCGGGGAAATAACGAAGGATTCCCGACACCTTGCGGAACTGGCTGTCGCTGCGGGACGGATTCAGCAGGCTGTACCCGTCGAGGATCTGACGGCGCTGTCCTTGGAACTGCACCGGCCTGAGGACGCCGTCATCAATCTCGACCATGTCCTGGCCTGGTTCGCTCGCCTGCCCGCAGATCACCTGGCCCACATCGATAGCGCAACCCGCGTGGATGCGCTGCAGGCGATGGAGCATCAGGTGCGTTGCTGGTCGTCGGTGGATCCAGGCCTGGGTCTTGCCATCGACCACAACGACCTCCATCTCGGTAACGCCTTCCCCGGTCCGGTGATCTCCGACTGGGGCGACGCGGTCATCAGCCATCCGTTCTGCACGATGCGGACGGTCTTCTTCAACGCGACGAGCATCGGTGCAGATACTCGGATCATCGAGGACGCCTACCTGAGGTTGTGGGGAACGCCGGCTGATCTGCGAGAAGCGCTCCACGTGGCGACCCGACTCGCCGTGTGTCAGCGTCTGCGGATGTGGTGCCTGCTGGACGATCCCGACCTGGTGGCCACGTACAACTCCTACATCATCCCGATGATCCACGAGATCGGCAGGCGGCCCACTGTCCCGTGAAACGAATCAGCTCCTCATGGCATCCGGGATAGGCCGCGACCAGACCCTGTGGAATTCCGCCAACGGAACACTCAGCAAACCGGTGACGTTCGCCTCCAGAGGCTCGATGACCTCACCGAGCCGCGTCAACGGGACACGGTTCTCGCGGCACAACGACTCCACCCGCTCCACCGATGACTCGGGCATGGTCACCAGTGCCCGGGCTGCCGACTCGCTGAACAGCTGCACCGTCGGCTCCTCACCCGGCAGCGTGATGGTGAACCCGAAACCACCCTGCAGCGCCGACTCCACCAGGCTCACCGCAAGGCCCCCCTCGCTGATGTCATGGGCGGAACGCATGAGTCGCTCCACAGCCGCGTCGCGGATCACCCTGGCCAGCCTGGCCTCCGCTCGCAGATCCACGCGCGGCGGAACACCACCCAGGTGCCCGTCGTGGACGGCGTCGGCCCAGATCGAGCCCGACAGCTCCTCCCGTGCCGATCCCAGCAGCCAGATCCCGTCACCGGCCTTCGCGAACCTCGAGCGCAGGCGCTTCGTGACGTCGTCGATCACGCCCAGCACACCGACGGTCGGGGTGGGAAGGATCGGGGTTCCTCCGGTCTGGTTGTACAAGGAGACGTTACCGCCCGTGACCGGGATGCCCAGTTCCTTGCAGGCATCCACCAGGCCGAGGATGGCTTCGACGAAACTCCACATCACCTCCGGGTCCTCGGGGGAACCGAAGTTCAGACAGTCGGTGACCGCGACCGGCTCCGCCCCCGTCACCGCGACATTCCGGTACGCCTCAGCCAGCGACTGCTGCGCCCCGACGTACGGGTTGAGATAGGTGAAACGCGAGTTTGCGTCGAGCGCGAGCGCGATACCCAGCCCCGTTTCCTCGTCGATCCGCAACATCCCGGCGTCCTCGGGCTGCGCCAGGACGGAGTTCCCGCGCACATACCGGTCGTACTGGTTGGTTATCCACGACTTGTCGGCGATGTTGCTGTGCGCCATCACCTTCATCCACGCGGAGCGCACCCCTTCGGGGGAGTTGTCCCGCGGCAGGTTCTCCGCGACATCGGCGTTGACCTGGTCCAGCCATTCCGGGCGGCGGTAGGAGCGGTGGTAGGTGGGGCCCTCGTGGGCGACGGTGCTGGGATCCACGTCGACGATGCAGTGGCCGTGCCAGTGAATGATGAGCCGTTCGCCGTCGGTGACCTCGCCAATGACGGTGGCCTCCACATCCCATGTGCGGCAGATCTCCATGAAACGTTCCACGTTCTTGGGTTCCACCACCGCCATCATGCGTTCCTGCGACTCGCTCATCAGGATCTCCTCAGGAGCGAGGTTCGGGTCACGCAGCGGCACGAGGTCGAGGTTGATGGACATACCGCTGTTGCCTGCGGAGGCCAGTTCCGAGGTGGCGCAGGAGATTCCCGCGGCCCCGAAATCCTGGATGCCGACGATGATGCCGGCCTTGAACAGCTCGAGGGTGCACTCGATGAGCAGCTTCTCCATGAAGGGGTCGCCGACCTGCACGCTGGGGCGTTTCGCGGGGCCGGTCTCGTCGAAGGTCTCGGAGGCCAGGATGGATGCTCCGCCGATGCCGTCCCCGCCGGTGGCAGCGCCGAAGAGGATGACCTTGTTGCCGACCCCGGAGGCGCGAGCGCGGTGCAGGTCCTCGTGTCGCAGCACCCCGACGCACAGGGCGTTGACGAGTGGATTGCCGAGATAGGTCCTGTGGAACTGCACCTCACCGCCAATGTTCGGCAGCCCCAGGCAGTTGCCGTAGCCACCGACTCCCGCGACGACACCGGGCAGGACACGGCGGGTATCGGCCTCGTCGAGCGGCCCGAAACGCAGCGAATCCATCACGCCGATGGGCCGGGCCCCCATCGCGAGGATGTCGCGGACGATGCCTCCAACCCCGGTCGCCGCCCCTTGGTAGGGCTCGACAAAGCTCGGATGGTTGTGGGATTCCGCCTTGAACGTGACGGCATACCCCTGCCCGATGTCGACGACACCGGCGTTCTCACCGATGCCCGCGAGAAGCGGGCCGCGCGGGGTGTCCTGGCTGAGTTCGCCGAACTTCTTCAGGTGCATCTTGGAGGATTTGTAGGAGCAGTGCTCCGACCACATCACCGAGTACATCGCCAGCTCGGCGCCGGTGGGGCGACGACCGAGGATCTCCCGGATGCGCGCGTATTCATCGTCCTTCACGCCGAGTGCCGCGTACGGCTGCTCCAGGTCGGGGGTTTCCAATGCATGAGCCACGGTGTCTGCCACGGGATCAAATCTATCGGTTGAAACCTCGATTTCGCGGGATGCCCCAGCCGCGGCATCCATGATGATGGATCGAAGTTCATCGGTGGCTCGACTGCCACCTGCTGCTGCCCTATGGTGGTGCCGGGCGCCGTCTCGAAGCCGAGCCGCCGGAAGGAGCCATCCAGGACATGACCCAGCCGACCCATTCCGAGGAGTTCTGCGAACGCTGCTGGAGCTTCGACCCGCTGGCCGACACCCGCCGCGACGACGACCCGCCGCTCGATGTCATCACCTCGGGCACCATCTTCTTCGACATCATCTTCGCGGGCCTGCCGCGCATTCCCGAACCAGGCGAGGAACTATGGAGCACGGGGCTGGGATCCTGCCCGGGGGGCATCGCAAACCTGGCGACGGCGCTGGCCCGGCTGGGGTTGCGCACGGGCCTGGTGGCGGGTTTCGGTGACGACGCCTACGCGGACTGGATCTGGGAAACCCTCCTGGAGCAGGAACACATCAACCTGACCACCTCACCCCGCTACAACGATTTCCACACCTCCTTGACGGTTGCCGTCACCGTCGAGGGGGATCGCGCAATGGTCACCCACGGCCACGAGCTACCGGAGTCGTTGTCCTCCCACATCCTGGCAGCAGCGGCGTCGCGCACCGCGGTGGTCGATCTCGGCGGCGAAACCAATTGGTGGGACGAGTTGAAATCACGCGGCACCATCCTGTTCGCCGACATCGGTTTTGACACCTCGGGTCGTTGGGATCCCGCAGATCTGCGGCCGCTGCGGTACTGCAAAGCGTTCACTCCGAATGCGGTGGAGGCCATGGCCTACACCCGAACGGACTCCCCCAATCTGGCGGTGCGTAAACTCGCCGAACGCGTTTCCCTCGCCGTGGTGACCGACGGGGTCGGCGGAGCCTACGCCATCGACCAGGACACGGGCGAGGAGGAGTGGTGTCCCGCGGTGGCGGCCACGGTCACCGACGCGACGGGTGCGGGGGACGTGTTCGCCTCGGGGCTGGTGCTGGGCTGCCTTGCGGGCTGGCCGCTGGAGCAGCGCCTGAAGTTCGCCTCGTTGACGGCTTCTCTGGCGGTACAGCAGTTCGGCGGTTCCCTGGCCGCCCCCGGGTGGGGGGACATCGCGGACTGGTGGCATTGTCTGCGCCGCAGGGCCACCGCGGGGGACCTGAGGGCCGCACACATAAGCCGTGACTACGGTTTTCTCGATGACCTCATCCCCCGCCACCAGGTGCACAGCGTCCGGAGGGCCGAAGCAACCTTCGCCAACCACTCGGACCTGCCCAACAAACGACAGTGACATGGGTGCTGCTGGCGCCCCCGACGGGACTCGAACCCATACTGGAGCGGGTTTAAGCCGCTTGCCTCTACCGATTGGGCTACGGGGGCCTGATCAGGCCAGCAACTCCAAGGCTATTGCGTCGAGGATGTCTGTTTCGCTGATACGAATTTTTTCCTCCGGAATCCGCGAAATCGTCTCGTCGAGAATCAACGCCCCGGCCCCGATCACCCCGGCGCGCAGCGGCTGCATGCAGGGTTCCTGCTCTATGAGCTCCACCGGGGTGGTAAGCCAGTGCCTCGTCACCGCCTCGACATCACCGCGTTCCAGTACCAGGCCATGTACCGCCTCACGGGAGTAGCTCTCCAGTCCGAGCACCCGGGCACCGATGCTGGTGACGGTTCCCGCCACTCCGACCGCACCTGCAGCTGCCGCGAAGTCGATTCCGGAACCGTCCAACAGCTCACCGACGAAATCCCGGGCTGCCTTCTGCTCCTCCGAAGTCGGCGGATCGGTACGCAGGAAACGCTCCCTCAGCCGCACCGCACCGACATTGAGGGAAATCGAATGCAGGATCGTTCCAGCTCCGTCCGCGAGCACCAGTTCCGTGGAACCGCCGCCGATATCGATGACCAGGGTCGGTGAGGCCACGTCCAGGGCACAGAGCGCACCCGCACTGGACAACCGTGCCTCCTCCTGGCCAGGGATCACATCCACCCCCACGCCCAGGCGTTCACGCACCCCATCGACCAGCAGCCGCCGATTGGAGACGTCGCGGGCGGCGGAGGTCGCGACGAAACGCACCTTCTCCGCCCCATGGTCACGAACGATCCGGGCGAACTCTTCACACACCGCGAAGGTCCGGGCCAGTGCGTCGGGATGGAATTCTCCGGTGGCATCGACCCCCTGTCCGAGACGCGCCAGCCGCACTTCACGCGCCAGTTCGACAGGGGCAGCGTGGCTTCCTGAGAGCACGAGCAGACGGATGGAATTGGTGCCACAGTCGATGGCGGCCACCGTCATGCCGGTTCCTCGCAGCAATTCTCGCCCACCCGTTCACGAACCAGGGCCAGGGCCTCGTCGCCGAGGGGATTCACCCCCGTCCCCGCTGCCAAGGCGTGCCCCACGAGCACATGGAGGCATTTCACCCTGGTTGGCATGCCGCCCGCCGAGATGCCCTCAATCTCCGGCACGACGCCGAGGGCGGTGCGATCGGCAAGGTAGGCCTCGTGGGCCGCCCGGTATCGTGCGGCGAGGTCCTCGTCCTCACCGAGCCGCCGGGTCATCTCCGCCATCAACCCGGAGGCCTCCAACGACGAACAGGCAGCGACATAGCGCGGATTGGTGAGGTAGTAGACGGTCGGGAAAGGGGTGCCGTTGTCGAGTCTGGGAAGGGTTGTGATGACCCCGGGCCGCCCGCAGGGACAACGCCACGCCACCGCGACCACCCCCCGTGGAGTCCGTCCCAACTGGGTTTCTATCACCTCGAGATCAGCGGAATTCGGGGCCTCCCCCACAGGTTCCGGGGTGCGCCCGGTGTTGGTGTTCACGATTCCTTACTTCTCCTCCGCGGGCGCATCGGCCACTCCGACGGTTCCCCACATCTGCTGCCACCACATGCCGGTGCTGGGTTTGGTGGGGGCCAAGACGGTGGAGTCACCACCGATGGGTTTGCCATCGGCTCCGATCACCCGATACCCGGTCTCCCCCGGAACGACCCAGCCGAGCCGGGTCCTGGCCTCCGCCTTCACGAAAGCAGGGTCCTTCCAGCGCGTCAGCTGGTCGTCCAGGGTCGCGATCTCCTGCTTGCTCTGGGCAATCTGCTGCTGCAGTATCGCCAGCTCCCTCGCCTGGGCGAAGTAGACACGCAGGCTCTGCGCGAGGGTGACCACCAGGGCGGCCATCACCACCCCCAAGATCAGCAACCGCCACGTCATCCCGAGCGCACGTTCGGAGGAGGATGGCCGGGGGCGTTCCTCCGTGGCCTGAGCTACAGCCTCCGCCTCCAGGGGGCGCGTGCGGGACCGTGCACTGGAAATCCGCTCACCTGGACGAGCAGCGGTCCGGGACCGCGGTGAACCACGTCCCGGACCACTGTGTACGGATTTGTTCCTGGGATTACTGGGCATACGACCAGTGTTACCGATGCGTGGGAGGCATCAGCCCTTGAAACGCGGGAACGCAGAACGTCCGGCGTAGACGGCTGCGTCGTCCAGGTTCTGCTCGATGCGCATCAGCTGGTTGTACTTGGCGACACGGTCGGTGCGGGCCGGGGCGCCGGACTTGATCTGACCGCAGCCAAGAGCGACTGCCAGATCAGCGATGGTGACGTCCTCAGTCTCGCCGGAGCGGTGCGACATCATGGTGCGATATCCGGCACGATGGGCCAGCTCGACGGCATCGATGGTCTCGGACAGTGAACCGATCTGGTTGACCTTGACTAGCAGGGCGTTGGCGACACCCGAGTCGATGCCACGGCCAAGCCTTTCGACGTTGGTGACGAACAGATCATCGCCAACGAGCTGGACCTTGTCGCCGAGGCGCTCGGTCATGGCCTTCCAGCCGTCCCAGTCCTCCTCGTTCAGCGGGTCCTCGATGGAGACCAGCGGGTAGGCCTCCACCAGTTCGGCGTAGTAGTCGATCATTTCCTCGGAGGTCTTGTTGGCACCCTCGAACTTGTAGACCCCGTTCTCGTAGAACTCGGAGGCGGCGACGTCGAGAGCCAGTGCGACCTGCTTGCCGGGTTCGTAACCGGCCTTCTTGATGGCCTCGACGATCAATTCAAGAGCCTCGCGGTTGGAGTCGAGGTTCGGCGCGAAACCACCCTCGTCGCCCAGGCCGGTGGACAGACCGCGATCCTTCAGCACCTTCTTGAGGGCGTGGTAGACACCAGCCCCCATCTCGACGGCCTCAGTGAACGACTCGGCGCCGATGGGAGCGATCATGAACTCCTGGATGTCCACGTTGGAGTCGGCGTGCGAACCACCGTTCAGGATGTTCATCATGGGAACGGGCAGGATGTGTGCGTTGGGGCCACCGACGTACTGGTAGAGAGGGAGCTCCGCCTCCTCCGCTGCGGCGTGGGCGATGGCCAGGGACACACCGAGGATGGCGTTGGCACCGAGCTTGGCCTTGTTCGGGGTCCCGTCGAGCTCGATCATGGCGAGGTCAACAGCGCGCTGCTCGTTGGCCTCGAAACCGAGGACTTCCTCGCTGATGACATCGAGCACGTTCTTGACGGCGGTCAGGACGCCCTTGCCAACGTAGCGTTCGCCGCCGTCACGCAGTTCGACGGCCTCGAAGGCACCCGTGGAGGCACCGGAGGGGACGATGGCGCGACCTGCCGCTCCGGAGTCGAGGATCACCTCGACCTCAACGGTGGGATTGCCGCGGGAGTCGAGGACCTCGCGGGCGTCAATGAACTCAATGATTGCCATGGGGCTTGCCCTTCCTTGAAATGAAGACCATAGGGTGTCCTTCCCGGCCCAGCTTATCCAACGCCTGCACAGGGGTCACCTCCCAAATCGCCATACACGGACGTTGGGAAACCCGGTCACCGGCGTTTGGAGACCTGGGCCACGAGTTCGCGACTGCACCCGATGGCCTTCGCCAGGGCACCGTAGGACCATCGTTCGGAATCTTCGTCACGCAGCTGACGGATCAAACGGTCCCGCTCGGCCCTCAACCGTGAGGCGTGGCGTTCCGCCTCAGCCGCCTGCTCGTGGAGCTCCCGGGCGCGAGCCGCCGTGAGGTCGGACACCCCCCGCGAACGCTGCGTGGCGCCGGCCCGGGCACTGGTTGGTGCCGGGACGACGCCACTGAGGGGATCATCAGAGCCCACGCGAGAACTCCGAGATCAGGTTCGGAACGCTCAGGTCGAAACCTGCGACATCCAACATGCCGGGATCACCCGGGTCGGCGATGCTGAACTCGTTCGCGGCCATGCCCACCACGATGAGCTTCGCATCGATACCCATCGTGTCCCGGTACTGGGCCAGGGCCTGGTGCGGGTGGATCTTCCCGTGCCAGGTCTCGTTGTCGGTGTAGATGATGAAGGTGTCCACCTCCAGCTTCCGCTTGAGCGCGTGGAGCATCGGCTGTGCACAGTCCGTGGCTCCGAAGGGCAGGCCGTCGATGCGACGCAGCACGTCGTCGAGACGCTGCCTGGGCGAAATGTCCAGCGGCATGAAACGGTCCTGGAAGGCCATCACCGAGGTCTGCGGTTCGGTGGCCAGCTGCACGAGGCAGAGAGCCGCCGAGGCCTCCCTCGGGGTGAGCGGGGTGCCCGCGAGACCTCCCCAGGCCATCGACCCGGAGACGTCGAGCCCCACGAGAGTCCGTTTCCCCGCCGGCGTGACCGCGCCGAAAGCTGCGTGGAAGGCCGCATCGAGGGCATCGGTCACCTTGGCGGTGGGCTCCCACGTCGAACCGCCCCGGAAGGAACGACCAGCCGCGTAGGTGCGGGCCGCCGCCAGCACGGCGACGGGGTGCACCCGTGCCCGACGAAGCCGCTCCGGATCGGTGAGCTGCGCGCACACCTCGTCGGTGCGTCCCCCGAGCCCCGGCAGCAAACCGAGGCGGGTGAGCCGCGGCAGCTGCCTCAGCAACGCGGTCTGCGGGATACCGACATCCAGAAGCGCCTCCCACACCTCAGCCTTGGTCACGGCCTCGTCGGGGAGCATCTCCCAGGTGAGACGGTGCTGACGGATCAGCTCCACCCACCTCGCGACGTCACGGGTCGCCTGGGCGGCCGTGAAACCGTGGATGAGCTGCGGGGTGTGCTCGTCGACACCGGAGCGCACGATCCACTCGAAGGTGGAACGCAGCTCCGGCACCACCGTGGCGGGGTGGGACAGCCGCAGCAGGTCGCGGTGGCTCCAGCCCTCACGTTGCCGGTATTTGACCGCCTGGTGGGCCAGGGCCTCGGCGCCCCTGTCGAGGTACCAGGACCCGACAGCTCGCCGGAGCCCGCGACCCCAGCCACGGAACTGCCCGACGTACCTCGCGAAGGTGAACAGGTGCGTTCCCGTGCGGGCGACGCGCGGCAGGGCCGCCAGGGCCAGGGGCGCCGACTCCGCCACGGAGGCCGCGTAGGCCAGGGCGAACAGGGCCGGTCCCTGCTTGGGCGCGACGCCTCCCTCGGAGACCTCGACGATGGTCTCGACGAGGCCCGCCGGGTCGCTGGAGGCCATCCGAGTGAGGATCTTCGCATTGTCGAGCGCGAGCTCACGCGGAGCGGCGTAGTAGGTGCCACCGTCGACCCCCAGGGTCAGGAAGCGACGCAGGCGCGCCCGATCGTCGAGCTGGAAGGTGTACCCGCCCGCCGAGTTGGGGACCTGACGTGCGTCGGCCGGTTCACTCTGCGGGGTGACTCGGGTGCTGATGGTGCGAAGGGGGTCCATGACCTCGCCTCCTTTCTGGTTGTCGTGGTGACCATGGATTCCTGGGACCGGGCGGGCGTGGGGTGACCACCGGCTGGGCTTGCGCCCGGCGCTCTGGGCCGCTGAGCTACCCCCGAAGGGGGCGGGATTCGAACCCGCGACTCCTCATTAATAGTGATAACCGATGCTCTTCGGCCCGCCCGGTCTGGGACGTCGATACGCGAGGGCCGCCCGGGCGTGTGGTGACATCCGGGTGCATCATCGTTCGGAGACGACCGAACGCCGATCCGCGGAAGGCGGGCCGAGGGGATTTGAACCCCGAGCAGACCGAGCAGGTCCGCATTACCAATTTGATAACCGAACATCGTCGGCCCGGGCGGTCCTCGCGCTGTGAAGTTTTGTTCCCACGGGCTCTTCAGCCCGTCAACTGTGTAACACAGTACACACCCTGTGCCAGGGGCGCAACTCGGGATCCAGCATTCCCTGGAATCACTCCCCTCCCGCAACCCCCTCGGCCTGACGGATGCGTTCCTCCAGGCACCGCAGCGCGGCCCTGACCGCCGCGTCAGCGTCGACCCCGCTCGCCTGGGCACGGGCAACAAGGACCTGGATCCGTTCCCCCACCTCATCGGCGGTCACGGGTTCGTCGGGAAACTCGATCGGCACCTCGTGCGACCTGGCCCGCGCGATCACCTTCTGAGTGCGCGCCAGGGAGCTCATGGCCTGGGCGATCCCGTCCAGCGACGAGGTGCGTCCCTTCTCCTGACGTTTGCGGCGCTCCCAGACCCCACGCAGATCCTCGGGCACCTCGCCATCACCGAAGACGTGGGGGTGGCGACGGATCAGTTTGTCCGCGATACCCCGGGCGACGTCGTCGATGGTAAACCGCCCCTCGTCCTGAGCTATCCGGGCGTGGAAATACACCTGGAGCAGCAGGTCGCCGAGTTCCTCACACAGGTCGGCGTCGGTACCCTCCTCCACCGCGTCGACCACCTCACAGGTCTCCTCGATGAGATGTGTCAGCAGCGACACATGGGTCTGTTCTCGGTCCCAGGGGCATTCGACGCGCAGCCGCGCCATCACCTCGTTGAGGCGGATCAGCTGCTCGCCGGCCCCGGACATCAGCTCTCCGCCTTGACCGAGATGGATCCCCCCATGGGGTCGAAGCCCTGCTCCGGATCCCATGCCCCGTAGCGGGGGTTGATCTCCACGGACGGGAGGGCTGCTCTCACGCTGCCCAGGTCTAAGGTCTTTTTGCCGAGTTCCATCCTGAAACCGTTCTTGAAGGGCTTCTCGCACGGGGTTCCCACCAGCGGAGCGAGCTGGGAGTCGCGCTTCATCGATTGGAGCGCAGCATCATCGAGGGATTTTCCGAGACGCTGGGCGGCGCCTTCGAAAATCTCCCCGAAGACCATGAGGGAAACGACCTTCGACCGATTGGGTTTGAGTCCTGCCGCCTTGCAGGAGTCCACGATCTCGGTGAGCTCGGTCTCCGAAATAACCTTGTCGCCCACGATCGCTGCGGTTGACGGGCTGTGCGCGCAGCCGGTGAGGGCGGCGACCGCAACGAGCGGAACGGCGATGCGGGCGGCGAGTTTCATGGACGATCCTCCTGGAGACGGCTTTGCTCCGAAGCATACCCACGACCAGCGGGCTGAACCCGGTGCGCCACCGACACGGAACCGCCCCGACGGATGTACCCGTCGGGGCGGTCGGAGTCTCGGGAGGGCAGCCTCAGGAGAACGTAATGTCGACCGTTTCCGTCTCAGGAGCGGCCACTTCCTTCTGCTTTTCGGCAACCGACAGATCTTTCTTGATCTGGTCGTGGTACCCGATGGTGCCCTTCGGCTGGTAGGCGACCTGGAAGTCCGAAGCATCCTGCGGAATCTTGAGCACCACGCGGTCGGTGTATCCGGTGTCAACGACCTCAAGGGCGGAACCGCCAGTCGTCACGGTCCAGCTGGCGGTCCAGTTCAGGTGAGCAGTTCCTAGGACCGCATTCGCTGATTCGAATTTCTGGTTTTCCAACGAAAGCACGAGCCAGGCTTGACCGGCAGGGGCCCAACCGAGCGTGGCCTCGAAGGGAGTCCGGTAGGCGGCGGTCACGCGCCCGTCGTAGTCAATCTTGATGGGATCGGGGAAAGTGGCTTCCGCCCTTTCTGCTGCGGACACCGCTTCGAATGTCTTGGGACCCCAGTTCGTGGAGACCTCCACCTTCGTTTTGCCCCCTTGGTACAGAACCTGGGAGTGGTCGGTCTGGGTTGCTCCGCCTTCCAGCGACACTTTTTCGGTCTGCCCGTCGGTGGTCGCCACCAACTGCGCACCGTCGAGGGAAGCTGTGGAAACCACCAGCAGGTACTGACCTGCTTTGACTTCACCGCACTTGACGTGCGAGCAGCTGAGACCCGAGGCCTTGTCATCTGAGCTCGATCCTGTTCCCCGTTCTGCGAGCGCATCTGCGCCCCGCAAGTTGAGCTGGGTCTGACCGATCTCCACGCTCAAGGCCGCTGTGGCGTCTCGGGGTTTTTGCACGTCCGAATCGAAAACAGCGGACTTGTACTCCGGAGCAATGTCTTCCGGATTGGCGAGATCCACCTTCCAGGCGCCGAGGTTCTGTCCCTCGGCAGGCCTGCGCATACCAAGCCCTCCAGCAGGAACCTTGTAATCATTGAGGACCCGCAGTGCCTCACCCGGGATGCCCTCCAACTCCGCTTTCGCGGTGACCGTGAAGGTCCCGGCAGGCTCCTTCAACACGGCAGGTGTTCCCAGATCTGTGAGCTTGAGCGAGGCAACGGAATCGAAGGGAATCAGAACCGCGAACTCTTTCTGATCGGTCCGAGGTCCGAGGGGCGCCGCCAACTTCTCCGGATCACCGGGTGAAGCATTATCGGGGCGGAACAGTTTGCCCTTGGGATCTGCCTGTTCCTTCTTGGTCGCCTCCGAGAGCACGACACCCTTGGACGTATTGGAGGCCTGGAACGACATGCCCGTCCAGGATCCCGTCTCTCCGTACCGTTTCACGGGGCCGCAGTAGATCATCCCCGTGACCTCACCGGTGCCGCTGCCTTCCTCGAAGAAACACTTGGCCTCCTCCGCAACGGTGACAACGTCGGAGCCCAGCTGTGCGACGTCCGCCTTGAACGTGGCCTCCGCGCTCTCCAGGAACTCCTTGGCATTGGCGATGTCCGCGCCATTGGCCTTGGGTGTTGTCGCACTGCAGCCGATCAGACCGATCGCCAAGGCGATCGCAACCACACCGAGCCGCCCTGCCCGCTTGACTTTCTTCACTATTCCTCCGTCCACAGGCGCCCTGGGACAACCGGAAGATTTATTTGTCAAACGAAGACTAACGGCCCGCTCTGTGGCACCTGCACGGGGGTCAGTAGATGATCAGCCGATCACCGTGTCCAGCAGTGACATCGCCCAGGCGACCGCATCGCCGTCGGGTTTGGGCACCAGCAACTGCGATGTCGCCTGCTTGTACACCGCCCCCGGGTAGAGGCGTTGCAACCGCACCTTGCGCGACTCGGGAAGGTTCACCGGTTCGATCCGGATGTTCCTGCCCTGCGCGACAATGTCGACCACGCCGAGTTCCCGGGCGCGGTTGCGCAACACCGCGACCGCAAGGAGTTGTTCGACCGGCAGCGGCGGTTCACCATAACGATCGGCCAGTTCGGAACGCACCGCATCGACGTCATCGGCCGACCGGATCTCCGCGATCTGCTTGTACATCTCCAGCCTCAACCGCTCGGAGGGAACGTACTCGTCGGGCAAGTGGGCATCGACGGGCAGTTCGATCCGCAGCGCCGGTTCCGGGGCGGTATCCTCGCCGCGATACTGTGCCACAGCCTCCCCCACCAGCCGCAGGTACATGTCAAAACCGACGTCAGCGATGTGCCCGGACTGTTCCCCGCCAAGAAGGTTACCGGCACCGCGCAGCTCCAGATCGCGCATGGCAATGGACATGCCCGCGCCCAGGTCGGTGTGGGAGGCCATCGTCGTGAGGCGTTCGTGGGCGGTCTGGGTGAGGGTTTTGTCCGCCGGGTACAGGAAGTAGGCGTAGCCGCGTTCCGAGGAGCGCCCCACCCGGCCCCTGAGCTGGTGCAGCTGCGAGAGCCCGAGCACGTCGGCGCGGTCGATGATGAGGGTGTTGGCGGTCTGGATGTTGAGGCCCGCCTCGACGATGGTGGTGCACACTAGCACGTCGGCGCGGCGCTCCCAGAAATCGAGCATCACCTGCTCCAGTTTCGATTCCCCCATCTGGCCGTGGGCGGTGGCCACGCGGGCCTCCGGCACCAGGTCGCGCAGCTCGGCGGCCACCTTGTCGATGCTCTCGACGCGGTTGTGGACGAAGAACACCTGCCCTTCCCGGGCCAGTTCACGCCGGATCGCGGCCCGCACCTGTCCCTTGTCGTAGGGGCCGACGAGGGTGAGCACGGGGTGGCGTTCCTCGGGCGGGGTGGCGATCACGCTCATTTCCCGGATGCCGGTGATCGCGATCTCCAGGGTGCGCGGGATAGGGGTGGCCGACATCGACAACACGTCGACGTTGACCCGCAGCTCCTTGAGGCGTTCCTTGTGCTCGACGCCGAAACGCTGCTCCTCGTCGATGATCACCAGGCCGAGGTCCTTGAACGCGACTTCCTTGGCCAGCAGCCGATGGGTGCCGATCACGAGGTCGACGCGACCGCTGGCGAGACCCTCGAGAACCTTCTTCGATTCGGCGTCGGTCTGGAACCGACTCAGCTGTGCCATGTGGACGGGGAAACCCGCGAATCGGGAGGCGAAGGTCTGGTGGTGCTGACTGACGAGCAGGGTGGTGGGCACCAGCACCGCCACCTGTTTGCCATCCTGGATGGCCTTGAAAGCGGCCCTGACCGCGATCTCGGTCTTGCCGAACCCGACGTCACCGCAGATCAGGCGATCCATGGGGACCACCTTCTCCATGTCGGCCTTGACCTCCTGGATCGCCGCGAGCTGGTCGGGGGTCTCGACGAAACTAAAGGCGTCCTCCAGTTCCCGCTGCCAGGGTGTGTCGGGGCCGAAGGCGTGGCCCTTAGTGGCCTGTCTGGCGGCGTAGAGCTTGATGAGCTCGGAGGAGATTTCCTTGACGGCCTTGCGCGCCCTGGATTTGCGTTTCGCCCAGTCGGCACCACCCATCTTGTCCAGCGCGGGGGCCTCCGAGCCGACGTAACGGGTCAACTGATCGAGCTGATCCATCGGCACGAACAGCCGGTCGCCGGGCTGGCCGCGTTTGCTGGCGGCGTACTCGATGACGAGGTAGTCACGGACCGCACCCTGGACGGTGCGCTGCACCAGCTCCACGAACCGCCCAACCCCGTGCACCTCGTGGACGATCGGGTCGCCGGCCTTGAGCTCGAGGGGCTGAATGGTGTTGCGGCGGCGACTCGGCAGTTTCCGCTGGCCGCGTTCCGTGCTCTGCTGGCCCGACAGTTCGGCGGCGGTCAACAGCTCGAGTTTCACGGTTCCTGCTCGCCAGCCGCGCCGGAAGGGCCCAACGATCACATGCGCGGTCCCGGCCTCGGGTTCGGTGTCGAGTTCGGAAACCCGCGCGGTGATGTCGTGTTCGGCCAGCAGCTCGGTCATGCGATTGGCCAGGCCTTTGCCCTCGACACCGATCAGGAACCGCCAGCCGTCGCGGAGCCGGCCCTGGACGTGGGCGACGGCGGCATCCACGTCGCCGCGGAAATCATCGGTGGGTGTGATCCCGAGCCGACGGGAGTGCACGGAGTCTGCGGCGAGATTGGCATCAGGCGCCTCCTCCGCGCTGAAGGGACTGAGGCTCCACCACTTGTGCCCCAGCGCCATGGTGTGTTCCCGGACCTCACCAAGAGCCCGGTAGGAGGATGCCCCCAGGTCGATGGGTGAGGTGCCGCCGCTGGCCGCGGCCGCCCAGCTGGCGTTCAGGAACTCCTCGCTGGTGGCGACCAGTTCGACGGCCCGGGCGCGCACCAGCTCGGGGGCGGCCACCAGCACCAGGGAACGCGGCGGCAGCACGTCGGTCAGCAGTTCGAGACCGTCCACCAGGACGGGGATGAGGGCCTCCATGCCCTCGACGGCGTGACCCTCGGCCAGGCGGGAGAGCATGTCGGACAGCTGCGGGTGCTCGAGCTGGAGGGCTGCGGCGCGGCGCCGGACGGCATCGGTGAGCAGCAACTCTCGGCAGGGTTCGGCCGTGACCCGTTGCAGTTGCTCGCCGGTGGAGCGCTGGTCAGCCACCGAGAAGGGGCGAATCTCGGTCACCTCGTCGCCGAAGAAGTCGATACGCACGGGTTGTTCGGCGGTGGGCGGAAAGACGTCGACGATGCCGCCACGCACCGCGAACTCGCCGCGTCGCTCCACCAGGTCGACACGGTTGTAGGCGGCGTCCACCAGCGATGTCAGCAGGTCGGTGAGGTCGCGTTCCCGGCCGGCCTCGACGGTGACGGGGCGCATCGATGCCAGGTCCTTGACCTGCGGTTGGAGCAGGGCCCGCACGGGCGCGACCACCACCCGCGGCGGCGCATCAGAAACAAGCCGCCGCAGCACCGCCAGGCGCCTGCCGACGGTGTCGGCTCGGGGCGAGAGGCGTTCGTGGGGCAGGGTTTCCCAAGCCGGGTAGTAGGCGACGGCATCCTCCCCCAGCAGCCCGGAGATCTCGGCTGCGGTGGCCTCGGCCTCCCGGAAGGTGGAGGTAACCAGCAATATCGTGCGTCTGGACTCGGAGGCGAGCATCGCCGTCGCGGTGGCGAAAAAGGAGGTGGCGCAGGTGATATCGCGCGCCTCGGCGCCCACCACTTGGGAGTCGCGCAGGGTGGCCCGGACGGCCGGGTCTGCCTCGAGAGCGGGAAGGAGTCCGGGAAATCTCACCGGGTCATCTTGTCACGAATGCCCCCGAAATCCCGATCCCCTTCGATGCCCCGAGTCGCTGCGCACAACCATGGCGCCCAGAGATTCGCGTCCCGGCCTCTCAGGTGTTGAAGCGGTTCTGTGCCGCGACGAGACCCTCCGCCACCAGGGTCTCGACCGCATCAGCCGCGACCGCGGCGTCGAGCCGCATGGCGTCCAGGTCTGCGAGGCGCATCCTGGAGAGCACGTAGTCGGCGGCGGGTTGGCGTCCCGGGGGGCGACCGATGCCCACCCGCACGCGATGGAAGTCGCCGGTGCCGAGGTGGGCACGGATGGATTTGAGCCCGTTGTGACCGTTGTCGCCGCCGCCGAGTTTGAGGCGCAGGCGAGTCGGTTCAAGGTCGAGTTCGTCGTGGATGACGATCACGTCGGCCGGGGGGATCTTGTGGAATCTGGCGACGGCGGCGACAGCGATCCCCGAGTCGTTCATGTACGTGGTGGGTTTGACCAGCACCAGCCTGTGTTCACCAGGGAGCTGTCCTGTGGCGACCTCGGCCCGTTGCCCGCAGGCAATGGTGAACCGCACCCCGAGGCGGGAGGCCAGGTCGTCGACTGCCCAAAACCCGACGTTGTGGCGGGTCGGGGCATAGGCCGGGCCCGGGTTCCCGAGCCCGGCCACGAGATGAACCGAAGGACTCACTTGCCCTTGACCGGCATCAGGTCGACGTGTTCCAGGAAACCGGTGATCGTGTCGCGCTGCACCTGCTTCGGCGCGACAACCATGGAATCAGCACCGTCGATGCTGATCTCGAAGGTCACCCCGGGTTCGCGGAGCAGCAGAAAGGTTTCCTGACCGGGCAGGGAAATGTGGATGGGGTCGGTTCCGGGCCCGTAGATGACGGCAGGAACTCGTTCTGCGCGACGCAGCCTGCGGGCCGAGCCCTTGCCGAATTCGGTGCGGGTTTCAGCTTCCAGCTTGTGGGGGGCCATGTCTACCTCCTGAGGTGTGGGTCGGGTTGCACGCCTGCAGGGGTTGCTAGTCGATAACGGACGTCAGGTCCCTCGCCAGGCAGCGCGCATAGCCTACCTCAGGTTCGGCAGCACGTCAGAACACGAGCCCTAGACAAAGTCGCCCTGATTTCGACACGACCAGCTTCGAGGGCACGGCTACCCAGGACCGGTTATTCGCCGGGACGAAACGACCTCGCGCGTGGCGCATTCGCGGTGCAGAAAAATTCCGCTTTCAATGACTCCACAGCTTCCTTCAGGACCTCCCACAGCTTCTTCACAGATTCGCCTCGAGGATGTATCACCATGGCCTCAACCCGAGCATTGCCAGCCGTCGCGCAGCGAGCCCCCACCGAGCCACGCGGGCGGCACCTGCGTCCCTGGCGCACTCTGCTGGCCTCGGCGGCCTGGGCGGGCACGATCTTCTCGGTCTTCCTCCACCTGATCGATGACCCCGGACAGCAGATCACCGGGCTCCCCGGTGTGCTGGGCGTCCTCGGGATCGTGTCCGGGCTGATCGCGATGAACTCGTTGCTGTTCATGCTGCTGCTGACCGCCCGGGTTCCCGTGATTGACCGAGTACTCGGACAGGTCAGAGCCGTCCGATGGCGCCGACTGCTGGCGCAGGTCACCGCGCTCGGGGCATTGGCCCATGCCGCTTTGATCCTCACCGGGACCGGGTGGAACAATCGCGACGACTTTGCCGGCCCCATCGGCTTGCTGTGGACGGGAAGCCTGCAGCTGACATTCGGCTCCGCGACTTTGCTGGTATTGGCGGCGATCGCATCGGTGCTTGTGATGCACCGCGGGCTGCGCCGCGAGGCGCGATTCCTCTTCACCTTCCTCTCCTACGCAGCCATGCTCCTGGCAATCCCCCACATGTTCCGTTTCAACCCGGTTTTCCTACCCGGCACGGCGCAACACATCTACTGGGGCATCCTGCTGGCCTCCGTCGGTGCCTGCCTGCTCTGGTATCGATTCCTGAGCCCCCTGCGCCGTTCACACCGGCATCGTGTGCGGCTCGCACGCACCGTGCACCTGGCCCCCGACATCCTCCACATGGAATTCACCGGCAGGGACCTCCGCAAACTGGGCACCAGAGGCGGCCAGTGCTTCACCTGGCGCCTGCTCACTCCTCAGCTGTGGTCCCAGAGTCGTCTGTTCTTCCTGTCCGCAGCACCGACGAGGAACCGGCTGCGCATCACCGTCAGGGTCACCGATGAGTACACGGCGGAGCTGGCGGTCGCCCGGCCCGGCACGAGGGTCATCTTCGCCGGCCCCTATGGCGCCTTCACCGACGCATCCCGGACCCGGAACGGTCTGGTGCTGATCGGATCTGGAACCGATCTCGCACCAATCCGGTCACTGCTGGAGGCCACCACTGCGCACCCGGCGGACACCGTCGTGATCCTTCGCGCCTCTGAGGCCGACGACCTGGTACTCCTCGACGAGTTCCAGGAGCTGTGTGATGATCGCGGCATTGTCCTGCACCTGATGACCGGGCCACGCCACGAGGACCGCTGGGTGAGCATCGGATACGCCGATCACGATCTCTCAACTCTGGCACCGAATCTTGGCGACTCCGACGTGTTCGTGTGCGGCCCGGACGAATTCGTCGATTCCGTCCTGGCTGAAGCCCGTAGCCTGGGGGTTGCCTCCGAACAATGCCACGAAGAGAGACCCATGCCGTGAGCCCGCTTCTGCGTCATCCCGACGAGCCCTGTTGCCTTCCACAGGCCAAGCACCCCGGGGCATCCGCGCTGATCAGATGCTCTCCAGCGGGGTCTCCCGCGCCCCGAGGTCATTGATGAACTCCACCTGCGGGCCCTGCTTCGTAACCATGAAGGAGGTCATGGACGCCGGCGCGAGGTTGAGGCGCCGCGCGGGGAGCAGGTCGATCCCGAGCACCAGCGAGATGCAGCTCATGATCGGCCCCCAATGGCTGACCACCACCGTGGTGCCGCTGAGCCCCATGAGTTTCTCGAATGCGGGACGCACTCGGCTGTGAAGGTCGACGTGGGATTCGCCGCCGGGCACCCGAAAGGTCTCGTCGCTCCAGAATCGGAGGAGTTCGTCGGGGTTCTCGCCGCGCAGTTCGTCGCCGGTGAGGCCGTCCCAGTCCCCGAAAGCGAGCTCGTCCCAGTCCTTTCTGGGGGTGACCCCGGTCCCGAACAGCTCGGCCACGGGAGCGGCGGTTTCCCGGGCACGCCGCAGGGACGACGACACCACCCGCACTTCCGGAGCGTTACCGAGGAAGGATCCGACGCGGGCGGCAAGGTCACGGGCCTGGGTGCGTCCTTCGGCATTGAGTGCCGGATCGGCTCCCCCTCGCCCGTCCCACCGACCAGAAGCGGTGAAATCGGTGACGCCGTGCCTGCAGAGAACAACGCGACTTCCAGTCAGCAGCATGAGCAAAAGGCTAGTGGCCGCGGGGGCGTGCTGCCAGCATCCGCTCCGACAGATGGAATGGTCGGCCAGTCATGAAACGCGCAAGGGCACAATGCCCCCATGGACCTGCCCGGTTTCGCACGCGCCTCCCGTGACTGGTTCCGTCGTCCCGTTCTCGACCTCGCGCCGCTGCTGCTCGGCTGCGCCTTGGTTCGGCGCACCAGTGACGGCACCGTCGCGGTCCGCATCACGGAGGTGGAGGCCTATGCCGGGTCCGCCGACCCGGGGTCGCACGCCTTCCGGGGCCGCACCGCCCGCAACGCCACCATGTTCGGGGAGCCCGGGCACCTGTACTGCTATGTCAGCTATGGGATACACCACAACCTAAACGTGGTGTGCGACGAGGAGGGTGTCCCGACGGGGTGCCTGCTGCGTGCCGGCGAGGTCATCGAGGGAGCGGGCCTGGCCAGGAGCCGTCGCACTGCAAGGCCTCGCACGACTCCCCTGCCCGAACATCACCTAGCCCGTGGTCCCGGGAATCTAGGGCAGGCGCTCGGGTCGTCGCGCGAGACCGACGGAGCCGATCTGCTGGGCCAGGAGTGGTCGTGGTGGTTGCCCAACACTCCACCTGGCGAGTGGCTGACGGGCCCCCGGGTGGGAGTGTCGGGCCCGGGAGGCGACGGCGAGCGTCACCCGTGGCGTTTCTGGCTGCCCGACGAACCCAGCGTCTCCGCCTACCGGCCCGGAACCTCCAGACGTCGCTCCTGACAAGGTCAGTGGTCCTGTCGTTCGTAGAAACGAATGGACACCGGAAGGGATGCCGCATAGAACACCAGACTGCAGACCACGAGAAGGCATGGCCACCACGCGTGTCCCCAACCCGACATCGGGGGCATCAGCGCCTCGACAATGGCACCACCCAACAGCACGACCGAAAGCCCAACGACCATCACGGTCGCTCCTATGCCACCTCCGAAACGAAGCAGCACGGGAACCATGATCGCGGAAATGGAAAATATGATCCCCGCAGAAATGAAGACCGTTACCCACCAGTTATCAATAATTTTCACCCCCATAAATTTCACAGCAAACAGTACCGCTACCGCCACAAACTCAACAACAATGACACAAACTACTGAAATCAGGTAGTGCGAGATCATCACGACCCTACGTCGCAGCGGCAAGACGTCATAAAGAAGGCGGTCCTCCTCCAACGAGTCCAAGTAAAATCCACCATGCAGAACCCCTATCGTCGCAAAAAGCACGACAATAGAAAGACCAAAAACCCAGATCGTCACTCCTTTTGAGCCATTGAAAAAAATCCAGATCGGCATCATTATGGACATCACGAGAAAGATTCTGAAAACATGCCGAATATCCACCCTCATAAGGTTTCTCAGTTCTCGCACCCCATCACCACTTTCGCACAATCATGCCACGACGATTCAACCGAAACTTTTCTTGCGTTTTCATCTGATCAGTGATCCTGCCGCTCGTAGTTGCGAATGGACACAAACAGCGATGCAACCCAGGCTGCCAGCCCGACGAGCAGCAGCAACCATGGCATCGCGCCCAAGAACCAGGTACCGAAGGACTGCGACCACGCAGCCTGGGGCGCCGACAATATCCCTTCACGAAATCCCAGCAGTCCGGAAAGCACAAAGATCATGAGCATCGGAAAAAACACTTTTGCCCAAGATTTTTCAAATCCTATGTATACAGGAATCAATACGGAGAAAACTATCAGCATGATTCCCGTATCACGTGCAGCAACAGCAGGCCAGCCTGCGTCGACGGCAACCTCTAGAGCCGATCCAACCACCAGCATGACGGAGGCAAGGACTTCGAAGAAAACCAGGAGAATCGATGTTACCAGATAGTGCGAGATCATCACCGTTCGACGACGCAAAGGTAGGGAATCGAGAAGCAGGGACGTCTTCACCTCTCCGTCCCGGTCGATATCGAGATAGAAGACGACCATAGCCAGCACCAGCACGTAAAAACCGTAGGAAAAGATCTCTTCCTGCTTCCCTGCCCACATTCTGAAGATTATCAGCGCAAGCATTGCAGGCACCAGCAATGATCTGAAAACTCTAGTCAGGTCAACCATCACCATGGCCTTGAGTTCACGCATCTTTGCACTCCTTCGCGAGATGCACCAGCAGCTCCTCGATCGACGGGGCTTCAGCCACGACACCGGGGCCACACAACCCCAGGTCGGCGGCGGGAAGCAGCCCCTCCCAACCGACGGAGTGCCGCCTGAGGCCACGAACCCGAGAATTCAGGTCATCGGTCAGGTCGGCGACACCACCACGAACCATCACCCATGTCTCGAGCAAGTCGTCGCGAGAACCGGATGCGATCACTCTGCCGGCGTCAAGGATGGTGACCATGTCGGCGATGCGGTCCAGGTCTGTGGTGATATGGGTGGAGAAGAGGACGGAGTGTCGCTCACTGATCATGAACTCGGACAGCTTGTCCAGCAGCTCGCCACGGGCCAGGGGGTCGAGCCCGCTGGTTGGTTCATCGAGCACCAGCAGCTCGGCGCCGTGCGCCAGCGCAACGGCCAGCTGCATCTTCATACCCATGCCGCGGGAAAGCTCCTTCGCCTTAAGCTTCTGCGAAACCCCGGCCCACTCACACAGCTCTTCGAAGACCCGCTGGTTCCAGTCGGGGTAGAACGGACCGAGTAGTCGGGAAATGTCACGGACCTGCCAACTGGAGGGCCAGTATGGCCGGTCGAGAACCACACCGACGCGGCTCTTGTCGATCAGGTGCGCCGCCCCGCCTCTGGGGAGCACGGCACCGAGGGCGATCTTGATGGTGGTGGTCTTGCCTGCCCCATTGGCCCCAACCAGACCCATCACGTAGCCGCGCGGAACCTCCAGGTCAATGGGGCCGAGCTGGAACTCCTTATAGTTCTTGGTGATTCCCTGAAGCTTGAGGGGGCTGTCGTCGTTCATATGTCCTCCCCGGTTTTGAGAGCGAGTTCAAGGATGGTGCGGATCTCGTCGTCGTCGATGTCAGCCAGCCGCGCGGCAGCGACGCCGTCCGCGAAATGGGTTTCTACCTCGCGGAGCACCTGTTCGCGAACGAGTTCGGCATCGCGCGGCAGGACGAAGTACCCCTTTCCGGGCACGTTGGCGACGAGCCCATCGGCCACCAGCTCCGCGTAGGCGCGAGTGGTGGTGATGACGGAGACCCTGAGGTCGCGGGCGAGAGCCCGGATGGAAGGCAGCGCCTCCCCCTCAGAGAGCTCGCCTCGCAGGATTGCCGCTTTGATCTGATCCTCTATCTGGACGTAGATCGGGACCCCCGCGGTGTTCGACAGCACGACGTCCACCACACCCTCCTTCTGTATATATGCAGCATATACAGCAATTACGGTATATGCAAGTGTGGCGTGAGAGATCAGCTGCCGTTTCAGTAGGCACGGACACCGGCGGAGCAGGTTCCCGGTGAAGAACCGTGAGCGAACCGAGACGAAAGACAACTCCGTGACGACGCCATGCTCCGCGTGAGCTCACAGTGGAGGCGCCCTGCATGCCTACCGTCATGGCGGCCTCCGAACAGCACAGGACCAGCCAGGAAGAGCCGCGGTGGGTTTCGCGACCCTCACGAAACCCACCAGCCGTTCCCGTAACAGCCGAGTGGCTGATACCGACCCCGTGGGATCGGCATCAGCCACTCGATCTTCCTGCCCCGTGGACGCTACTCGGCTGCAAGGGCCTCCGTCGGGGTGGCGTTCGCCGCGCGCCTGCCGGGAAGCACCGAGGCGAGAGCCGCTGCAACCACGCACACCAGGATCAAACCTCCTGTGTAGAGCATGTCGACGGAGAACACCGCCTCAGGCCGGGAGGTTTCGTCCATCATCCCGAGCGATGTGACCACGCCCAGCCAGCCGAAGAACGAACCCGCCGCGACACCCATCACGATGCCCACCACGGCCAGCAGCATCGCCTCGGCCAGCAGCATCAGCCGCAGCGATCTGCGCTGCATGCCAAGGGCCCTCAGCAACGCCGATTCACGTTGCCTCTCGATCACCGACAGGCCCAGGGTATTACCGACACCCACCAGAGCGATCACCACGGCGACGCCGAGCAGCGCGGTCAACACCGTGAGGAGAACGTTCACGATCTGCTCCAGTATCCCCGCCATGGCAGCGCCGCCACCGATTTCAGCCTCAGAGCTCAGGGGAGAAACCACCTTCATCACCTGATTCAGGACGGTGGGGGAGGTCCGATCAGTCACCTTGACCCAGGCTTCCCGGATCTCGCTCTGCCCGGGCAGTTTCTCGAACGTCGGCGCGGACACCACCGCTGCATCGAAGGGAACCGACTTCGAGGAGCGCACCTCCACCTGTCCTACACCCGGCAGGTCCACCCGTTCAGGCAGACTGGTCGCGGTTTCCGGGCTGACCAGGATCACCCCGTCCGGAGCGTTCATCCGTTCTGGGAGACCGAGCTCGGCGCGGGCGGCGTTCACGTTGCGGACGGAGAACTTCCTGCGGCCAAGTTCGACCTGTTTGCTGGAGATCTCCACCACCTTTGCGACTCCCTCATTCTTGCGGAGTTCCTCCACCACACCGGATTTGAGAGGACCGTCGTAATCCCGCACACTGACATCCACCGGATAGCGCTGGTTGATCTCGGAAAGGGCCGAAGTGCGCATGGTGGAAACGGCCACCTGGAGCGTGACCACGAGTCCCACCGCAAGCATCAGGGCCACCGCCGTGGCCGAGGCGCGACGGGGGTTCCTGACGGAGTTGCTAGTGGCCAGCTTGACCGTGGAACCCATGAATCCCAGGAGCCACCCGAACAGGCGCAGCAGCACCGGCACGTAGAATGGCGCCGCCAGCAGGATCGCCAGGGAGAGGAAGCCGCCGCCGCCGATGGCCCAGAGCAATCCCCTGGCTGGATCCCCGAAGGCCTGGAAGACCATACCTCCTCCCAGGAGCAGGAAGAGACAACAGAACACCCCGCGGGTGATACCCAACCGTTTGACGCGGGAGGCGCTAGGCACCACCTGCAGGGCTTCGAGGGGACTGACCCGGGTGGCCGCGATCGATGGACCGGCCATCGACAACACGGTTATCAGCACGCCGACGAGAACGGCGATCCCCAATTCACCGAACGGGAACACCAAACCCCAATAGATGGCACCCGACCATATGCCCGCCACCGCGGCCACACCTGCTCCGATACCCACACCGAGCAGTGACCCGACGAGCCCCAGCAGAACGGCCTCTGCGAAAAGCCTTCCTGTGACCTGCCCCGTCGACGCACCGACGGCCCGCAACAGACCGATCTGGCGGCGGCGCTGGGTGACGAGGATCGTAAAGGTGTTGGCGATGATGATCATGCCCACGACCGCGGAGATCGCGGCGAAACCCAGCAGTAGGTTGCGGAAAACATCAAACCCACCTGTGAGCTGCTTCATCTGATCAACACGGTAGTCGTCCGTGGTGCTGACCTTGAATTTGTCGGCACCGAGCGGGTTGAGGGCCTGCTGGATCGATGCGACAGTTGCCTTGGGGTCCTGGGACTTGACGATCCACGTGCTGGGCTTTCGGGTCGCCCCAAAAGTGGTGATGTAGGAATTCTCGGTGTAGAGCGAGGGGGCATCATCGCTGAGACCGACCACCCGGTAGCTGGCGCTCTGCTCATTCTCCGTGAAGCCGGCTGTGATCTCGTCACCCACCTTCACGTGGAGCTTTTCCGCTCCCTTTTTCGCCAGGACGATCTCCCGCTCCACGGACGGCCATTGACCTTCGGCGAGTGAGGCCCAGCGGAATTCGGACGACGGCAATACCATGGTATTGCTGTAAATCGAGAAGTCCTCGTGCTTCAGGGGAAGGGTACCCGAGAGGGAGGCCTCCGCCTTCGTCACCCCAGCCGCTCCCTGGATGACCTTGAGAACCTCGTCCGGATCAGCAGGTTCCTCCACAGCGTCGACCACCACATCAGACTTCGAGACCGCGATCACCCCGGAACGAGTCATCGAGTTCTCCTCGGTCCGCACTCCAATCATGATCGCCGAGATAAATCCGACGCTGATCGCGATGGCGAGTAGCGTCGCGACGAACCGGCCCGGATGTAGCCGGATTTCGTTCATGGCGTCTCGCAGCATCACGCCCCCAGACGCCCGAGGCTGGCGAGCATGATCTCGGCGGAGGGCCGGGCCACGTCATCGACGATGCTCCCGTCGGAGAGCACCAGGGCCCGGTCCGCGTATCCTGCTGCCTTCGGGTCGTGGGTAACCATGATGATGGTCTGTCCCTGAACGCGGGAACAGTGCTGCAGGTATTGCAGGAGCGCCGTACCCGTGCGGGAGTCGAGGGCACCCGTCGGTTCGTCGGCGAATATCACTTGCGGCTGGGTGACCAGCGCACGAGCGATCGCGACCCGCTGCTGCTGGCCACCGGAGAGCTGGCTCGGGCGGTGGGTGAGGCGTTCGCTGAGTCCCAAGGAGTCCGCGATCTCCCCAAGCATTTCGCGGTTCGGTTTGCGCCCCGCCAACTCAAGCGGGAGAAGGATGTTCTGTTCCGCCGTAAGGGTGGGAAGCAAGTTGAAGGACTGAAACACGAAGCCGATCTTGTCCCGCCGGATTTTGGTGACCTGTCGTTCAGACAACCTGGAGAGATCCTCCTGCCCCACCCAGGCCGATCCGCTGGTGGCACGGTCCAGTCCGGCCATGCAGTGCATCAACGTCGATTTTCCGGATCCGGACGGCCCCATGATAGCCGTGAATGAACCGGCTTCAATGGCAAGAGTCACGTTGTTGACGGCGACGACAGGTCGGGGCCCGCCATCCCCGAACACCTTCGTCAGGTTCTGGGCGCCGCATGCGGAAGCCGGAGTGGGTGGAGCGATGCTCACGTCGGTACCTTCCTCGAATCTTGAACTGGCGATCTCAAACTACCGTCGCCCAGCGGACGAAACATCATCTTGGAGAACATTGTTTGCCGTCGCTTTCCCAGACCGTAGTGCCGCACCCCCGGAGCCCCTTTCGGGGTATTGCCCTGAGCCGGCGATGAGGCGTCCTGACATCATCGAGGGCATCTTCGATGCGTCCCGACAATCAATCACCCGACCTCGGATGACGAGCACCACCACACGCTCCCTCGAAGAATCACGGGACGCAGGGTTGCGTTGTTCTCCCCGAACACTCGACCCGCTGAGACAGGACGTTTTCAGATCAAAATGCGCGAGCCAGCGAACGATCAGTCAACCTCAACCGACCTGTGAGGAAACCCGTCCAAGCCCATCTATATGACAGCGACCACCAATCATCTTTGAATCGTCAAGGTTTTGCGTTTTGACCCCAGATACAGTTAACTATCGGAGAAGGCACTAGTTAACCGGGGTTAAGATCTGATCATGACCAGCGTCACACATCTCGTAGGCACCCGCTGGGAACACGTCGCGAGGCGAACCGTCGAGAAGATCGTCGGTTGCCCCATGCCGGGGTGGAACCTGTGCGCAGCATCCTGCGTCATCATAGAGATCGATTCCGGACAACCAGTGCCCAACGGAAGCCAACCCATGATGTGGCTGGTGCTGAGCGGAACCATCACCTCCATGGTCACCATCAAGGAGAAATCCCATGTCGCCAGTTACCTACAGAAAGGGGACATCTTCCTCAGCACGGATCCTCACGAGCTCAGCGAACTACTCGAGCTCCCCACGAACCATCAGGTCTTGGATTCCCCCCTCGCGCTCTCGCACAAACGCGGAGTGGCGAAGGAAAACTCCATCGTCCTCGGAACCCCGATTCGCCTCCTCTCTGCACTGGGGAAACGCCACCCCGAATGGTATCGCTTCGTAGTCGTCGCACTGCTGCGTCTCGTGGCCTATCACACGCATCGCGAGTACCAGTTTTTGACCATGAGCACCGAGGAGCGCTACCTCGCCTTCCTGCAGGAGTATCCCCGCTTGGCAGCGCGCATGTCGCAGCGTGAAATGGCCCAGTATCTCGGTCTGACCCCCGTTGGCCTGAACCGTGTTATCTCCCGGCTTCGTCAGCGCGGAGATATTCCCCGACCATCATCGCAGGAGCACACTGCCTGACGTGATTTCGTCTCCTCGTCGGTGTTGCGCCGACGAGGAGACGGATGGATTCTTGTTCGGGGCCGTCAGAACCCCAATGACTTCAGTGTGTGCCGGATCGCTTCGGCTGATTCGTGCATGCAGCCAAGCTCCCCATCGGTCAGTGGTTGTCTGAGGGAGCGTCCAGCGCCTTGACGATCGACGAGAGTAGGAACGGAGAGACAGACGTCCTTGATGCCGTACCAGTCCTCCACAAGGCTCGAAATCGGTAGCACCCGGTGTTCGTCGCGCAGCACCGATTCGATGATCCGGGTGGCCGCAAGGCCGATGGCGTAGTTGGTAGCTCCCTTACCCTCGATCACCTCATATGCAGCATTCACCACGCGATCCGCTATCGCATCACGGGTGGATTCGTCCAGCTTTCCGGTTTGCCGTTCCCAATCGAGCAGGGGAACACCGCCAATTGTGGCAGCGCTCCACAATGGAATCTCAGAATCCCCGTGTTCACCCGCGATGTATGCGTGCACATTCACCACTGCGACCTCACAGGCTTCCGCAACCAGATATCGCAGCCGGGAAGAATCCAGCACCGTGCCGGAGCCGAACAACTGGTTACGGGGAAGCCCACTGATCTTCAAAGCAGCATAGGTGGTGACGTCCACCGGATTGGTCACCATGAGGAAAATTGCTTCCGGGGAACGTTCCACCAGCGGCGGAATCACCTTCTTCATCAGGTTCACGGTGGAGGCTGCCAGATCCATTCGGGTTTCCCCTGGTTTCTGTTTCGCTCCAGCGGTGATCACGACCACGTCGGAGCCCCGGGTGATCTCGGGATCCTCGGATCCCTCAACCTTCGCCTGCGGCATGAACTGGCTGCCGTGAGCCAGATCGAGGGCCTCAGCACGAACCTTCGCCGCGTTGATGTCGTGCAGCACGACATGCCGGGCGACCCCCCGGATCAAACTGGCGTAGGCCAGCGAGGAACCCACCGCCCCGGCACCAATGATCGACAGCTTGTTGACTCCACGAACGCTCATTTGTATGCCTGCCCTCCAAACAGAGATGTCACCGATCCGTCGCGGAAAACGGCATTGATGGCCCGCGCTATCAGTGGGGCTATCGACAAAACCGTCAGATTGTCGATTGGTTCGGCAGTCCGGATCGGCAACGTGTTCGTCACGATTATCTCTGCCATACCTGACGCGTTCAGCCGCTCCACAGCAGGCCCTGAGAACACAGCATGGGTGGCGGCGCAGATAACCTTGCTGGCTCCTCGTTCCTGCAGCGCGAGCGCTGCCTGGGTAATGGTTCCCGCGGTGTCGATCATGTCATCGACAAGAATGCAGGTCTTACCCTGCACATCACCGACCACTTCGTGCACGGCAACCGTGTTGGCCTTCTCATGGTCGCGGCGCTTGTGGATGATCGCGAGCGGGCAACCAAGCTCATCGGTCCACATGTCAGCCAGTCTGACCCGTCCCGCGTCGGGAGAAACGACGCACATCTCGGAGGTGTCATAGTGCTCTCGGACGTAATCGCTCAGCACCGGCAGCCCCCAGAGATGATCGACCGGGCCGTCGAAAAACCCTTGAATCTGGGATGCGTGGAGATCCACTGACATGATCCTGTCAGCACCGGCCGCCTTGTAGAGATCGGCCACCAGCCGGGCCGAGATGGGTTCCCTGCCGAGGTGTTTCTTGTCCTGGCGCGCATACGGGTAGAAGGGCGCGACCACGGTGATACGTTTCGCGGAAGCCCGTTTCAGGGCATCCACCATGATCAGCTGCTCCATGATCCACTCGTTCACGGGTGCGGTGTGGGACTGGATCACGAAGGCGTCGCTGCCGCGTACCGATTCCTCGAAACGGACGTAGATCTCTGAATTGGCATAGGCGAGGGCGCGGGTGGGAACCAGGTTCGTCTCGAGCGTGGCCGCGATCTCCTCAGCCAGCTCCGGGAAGGCCCGACCCGAGAAGAGCATCAGATGTTTGTTGTTCGCGGTCTCATTCCTCATGCGGAGTCGTTTCATTCCTTTTTCTTTGCCCTCGACTCGATGACTGCGGGATGGACATTGCCGTCACTTTCGGCCGCGGCCCGTGCAGCCTTTGACCCGGGGCGGCGTGTGGCCACCCAGTCATCGACATTGCGCTGCCGACCCCTGGCCACGGCGAGCCCTCCTGCGGGAACGTCATCGGTGACCGCCGACCCGGCGGCCACGAAGGCCCCGTCAGAGATGTCAACAGGCGCCACCAGCACGGAATTCGACCCGATGAAAGCCGAGTTCCCGACGTGGGTGGCGGATTTGTTGACACCGTCATAATTTGCAAAGATCGTGCCCGCCCCGATGTTGACCCCATCGCCAATGACCGCATCACCGACATAGCTGAGGTGCGGAATCTTCGATCCTTCCCCAACAACCGCGTTCTTGGTCTCGACGAAGGCGCCGATCTTCCCGCCGGCACCGAGCTGAGTCCCGGGACGCAGGTAGGAGAAAGGCCCCACAGTGGCCCCGTCGCCGATGATCGCGAAGGACCCGTGAGAACGGACCACGGTGGCGTTCTCCCCCACCTCGACGTCCTGGAGGGTGGTGTCCGGGCCGATGACCGCCCCGGATGCGATGGTGGTCGCGCCCTGAAGGATCACCCCGGGCATGAGGGTGACATCCTGGCTGAGGTCGACGTCAACGTCGACCCACGTGTTGCGCGGATCGACGATGGTCACGCCCTCCCGCATCCAGCGTTCCAGGATGCGGCGGTTGAGTTCCTGACCCATCCTGGCCAGCTGGACGCGGTCGTTGACGCCCTCGGTCTGCCACACGTCGTCGGTGATCAGCGCACCGACGGGACGATCGAGATCGTGGGCGTAGCGGAGGATGTCGGTGAGGTACTGCTCGCCCTGGGCGTTGTCGGTGTTCAACTGCGCCAGGCCGTCACGCAGAACCGCGGCGTCAAAGACGTAGATGCCGGAGTTGATTTCGCGAATCAGAAGCTGCTCGTCGGAGGCATCCCGATGCTCGACGATTCCGGTGACCTTTCCGCCTGTGCGAACGATTCGCCCATAACCCGACGGGTCCTCCACCTCTGCGGTCAGCACCGTGACGGCGTTGCTTTCCGCGCGATGAATGGAGACGAGCCGGCGCAAGGTCTTGCCCGTGAGCAGGGGCACGTCTCCATAGGTGACGACCACCTCCCCCTCGAGGTTCGGCAACCGCTCCAGTCCACACGAGACCGCATGTCCGGTTCCCAGCTGCTGTTCCTGGACCGCCGTACTCACGTTCTGGCTCAGCGACTCCAGGTGCTCCAAGACCTCAACGCGCTGGTGCCCCACCACGACCACAAGGTGGTGCGGGTTGAGAGCCTCGGCCGCCGAGACGGCGTAGCTGAGCATCGATTTGCCACACACCTCGTGGAGCAGTTTGGAGTGACGCGACTTCATTCGTGTGCCGCCGCCGGCGGCCAGGACGATGACCGCTGCGACGGGAGCCAGATCGCTGTCAGGGATGGTCAAGACGGTTTCCTTCCCACGGTTCGCCGGGGCCTCCCCGGATTCACGATACGAAACTACCAGTCGCAGGGCCTGCCGGCCCACTGTTCATCGGCACGGCCCCGAAACGGGCAGGTCCGCTGATCCCCTGCGTCGATACCATGACGTTTATGGTGAGATTCAACACGGATCCCCTGGTTGCGCCGCTCACCCCGCAAGAATTCCACGCGCTGAAACAGCGCCGCACACGAGGCGAGTTCGGCACCTCGACACCCAACTTTTACGTGGTGATAGCCATCGGGGTGGTCGTGTTCGTTTGTGTACAACTACTCGCGATTGCCGTGCCGCTCATCAGGGCAATGACACCATCTGGAGATCCACCACAGTTCCTGTGGCCATTAATTCTGCTGGCCCTGGGCATCGCCGCAATCTGCGCCGCAGCCCTGTTCATGACGATCAGATCGCATCGGCGACGGCAGCTTCGCTGGAGCTTGTTGGCACGTTTCGCCGACGCCAACGGGATGCGGTTCGGGATCCATTCAGCGAATCCCCAGTATCCCGGGGTGCTTTTCAACGAAGGGAAGTCCCGGGCCTCGACTCTTCATTTGTTCTCCCCGGTTGGTGTGCTGGCCGACGTTGGCGGCTACGAGTACACCACCGGCGGAGGACAAAACAGAGTCACCCATCACTGGCATTTCGCTGCGTTCCG
The DNA here is from genome assembly GCF_037055325.1 of Arachnia propionica. Taxonomy (NCBI): domain Bacteria; kingdom Bacillati; phylum Actinomycetota; class Actinomycetes; order Propionibacteriales; family Propionibacteriaceae; genus Arachnia; species Arachnia propionica. The sequence continues at coordinate 1,457,533 of NZ_CP146373.1, forward strand.
GCTGCCGCATCCCGTCCCGCACCTACTACTCGACGCCAGGGCGAACAACGGTGCGTGGGGAACAAACCTGCCAGAAACCTTCGCGTCTTCACAACGCATCAGCCTGGGTGAGCCCTTCGACAGCCACTACCAGCTCTACGCCCCCGAGGGCTACGGACGCGACGCCTTCCAACTGCTGCCACCCCACGTCATGGATGCCCTGCTGAGAACTCCCATTGTCTACGACATTGAGATGATCGACACCTGGCTGTTCTGCTACACACAATCCCAGCAGGACTTGACCAACCCAGCCACCTGGCGCCTGCTGGAGACCATCGCAAACGGCGTGCTGGGTTCGCTCGCCCCAGTCGTCAACCGCTACAGCGATTCACGTGCGCTGATTGGAGCTGCCGGAAACGCCAGCTACGGGCCAGGAACCCCTGTTCAGGTCGCGCCGCAGGGCACACGGCTACGACGCGGGTGGGCATCTCAACCTTCATCGGGTTCGCCATCTTCCTGGCCTACGTGATCGTGTCCAGGCTCCTCGGGCTCCCCGGGTAGGAGTCGAACCTACTTCGCTAATCCTGATTCAAAGTCAGGCGGGCCCTGCCGGAAGACCAACCGGGGAATGGCCCGGAACCCGGGCCGGTTCGCAAGTCTAACGGAAAGAACCGGTCTTTGGGTTTTCCACAATCTCGGGGCGGCGTTGCGTTGCCGGAGGATCCGGCACCGATGCGCCCATGATTGTCGGTGAGGGAGCGATCAGAGGAGGACACATGGAGCGTTGTTTTGGGACAGGGGATCCCCTGTATGAGCACTACCATGACACCGAGTGGGGGCGTCCTCTGCCCGATGACCCGAAGGAAGCGTTACTGCTCGAACGCCTCATATTGGAAGGCTTCCAGTCGGGGCTGAAATGGATCACTGTCCTGCGCAAACGTGAAGCGTTTCGGACTGCCTTCGTCGGTTTCGACCCGGAAACTGTGGCGAGTTTTGGCGAAGAGGATGTCACTCGGCTGATGGCTGATTCCGGGATCATCCGCAACGAGCGGAAAATTCGAGCAGCCGTGGCAAACGCCAGGGCCCTGGTCGCCCTGCACGTCGCGGGTGGGCGTCTGGCGGACATCTTCGCCGAGCACGTCCCTTCCCCCGCATTGACTCCACCTGAACGCCGCGACGAGATACCCGTCCAGACCCCAGAAAGCGAGGCCCTCAGCCACCGGTTGAAGAACCTGGGGTTTCGTTTCGTCGGACCAGTGACGCTGTATTCCACCATGCAAGCCATCGGGTTGGTCAATGACCATCTCGCATCGTGCTGGACACGCAAGACGGGAGCATGAACACCAGGTGCCCGGAAGGTTTCTTGTTTGGGCATCGCCGCTTGATTGCGGGAGACTGGAACCATGCCAACGCCCGCCAGTACACGCGCCCGTCGTTCACGACTGCGCCTGAGTTCAGCGGAGCGACGTGCGCAGTTGCTCGCCATCTCCCGGGAGGTGTTCGCGGAACGAGGTTTCGAAGGCACCTCTGTGGAGGAGATCGCTGCCCGGGCCGGGGTGTCGAAGCCTGTGGTCTACGAGCATTTCGGCGGCAAGGATGGCGCCTATCAGGCGGTTGTCGAGCAAGAGACCACCGCACTGCACGCGGAGATCCGAGCCGCCCTCAACAAGCCCGGAGCGGGACCCCGGGAAACCTTGGAACGCGGCACCCTGGCCCTCCTCGACTACATCGACCGCTGCCCGGACGGTTTCCGCATCCTCTCGCGTGATTCATCACTGACGAATCCAACCGGCTCCTTCGCCTCCATCCTCAGCGAGATCGCCACCCAGGTGGAGGAGATCCTGGGGGACGAGTTCGCCCGTCTGGGTCACGACCCGCGATACGCGCACCTGTATGCCCAGGCCCTGGTGGGGCTGGTCGCAATGACCGGCCAACAGTGGCTGGACAATCGCGAGCCGGAACGGCTGGTGGTGGCCCGGCACCTTATCAACCTGGCCTGGAACGGGATGGCCAACCTGAAGTCCACGCCGAAACTTCTCGTCGAGTTCAAGGACAGACTGCGATGAACCAGCCGAGGCACCTGGCAGACTGCCGCTGCGGTTCCTAGCTGTAATGGATGATCCCGGAAGATGCAAACATTTTGTTGACAGTTGTCGTAACGGACTGAAGGAACAGAAAGACGATGAGCGTTTCTGGCCCGGGTGGGCAGTGGAAAGCGGACCCGCAACCTACCTGGGGGGCTCAGCAAGACCCCGGACGGGGCTGGGCTCCTATGTCCACGAATCCCTACTGGAATCCCCAAGGACCTCGTCCCCAGGCCTCACAGAGTTTCGGCTTCCAATACGCTCCTCAGCACCAGTACGCTCCTCGGCCTCCAGGCCGCGGGGGTGGCAGCAATGTACCGCTGGCGCTCGGCATCGTGCTCGGTGCGGTCGTGCTGGTGTCCTTTCTGGCGTTGCTCGCAGGCACCCTCCGCTCCCAGGAACCCACGGTGACAGTGCCGCACGAGACCGCCACCCGTCCCGGCAGCAACTCATCAGCCACCTCTGAGCCAACCACGACTTCCAGAAGGACGCAGAAGTCTTCACCACCACCGTCGTCCCGACAGACCCAGGCACCAGCACCTACGCCCACACCCACCCTGACTCCTGAGCCCAAACCCCGGCGAGCAGGGCAGGTCCCGAACGAGAAACTCGAGCCTCTCCCCACCCCGGACTCCAACGACTCAGCCTGGAAAACAGTTCAGCAGGCCCCGATCTACAACCTCAGCTGGCCCGATCTGACCGGCTGCCCCACAGCATCCCACGCCGATTCCATGGCCGAGATGGGCAAGCAGGTGGAGGCAGAAATTAAGTGCGTAGAGAAAGCTTGGAAGCCGGTGTTCGAACGACTCGGGTATTCCACCCATTCGGTGCCTGTTTACTACTTCGAAGGCGACACGGCACACTCGCCGTGTGGAAGTATGCAGGCTCCTGCCATGTACTGTTCCGCCAATGGCGGCAGCCTGTACTTCGGCGCCAAACTGCTGAAAGACAGCACCGCCGCAAGCGAGATATGGATCAAACTCATGGTCTTCCACGAGTACGGACATCACATCCAGAGCCTCAGCAAAGTGCAGACAGTCCGGAATCAGCTTCCCAGCGGCAACGAGACGGAGCGCCGCATAGAGATACAGGCCGAATGCTATGCAACAGGGATGCTGCGCAGCGACGACTCCTTCCCACTGACCCAGACAAACTACGAAGAGGTTCGCGAGAGCCTGCAGAGCTTCATCGACGACGGCATCCACGGCGCCCCTGAGTCACTGCTGTACTGGGGCATGCGAGGCTTCCACTCCGAGAGCATCGGTGGCTGCAACACGTGGGTGGTGGGCTCGGAGAAGGTCAGGTAATCACCCGGAGGCAAGCAGCAGACGGCGAAGCATCGCCGCGAGAGAGTCGCGTTCATGCGGATCCCATCCGACCAACAGGGACTCCTCCAGTTCGACCAGGGCCCCGAGGGCCTCGTCGACGGCCCGGCGGCCTTCGGCGGTAAGCTCGATGAGGGCGGCTCGACCGTCGCTCGGGTCGGCATGGCGGGTGACCAGGCCCCGGGCGCGAAGCCGGTCTACCCGGTTGGTCATGGTCCCGGATGTGACGTGGGTCTGCTGCAGCAACTGGCCGGGTGACAACCGGTAGGGCCGTCCGGAGCGCCGCAGGGCCGCCAGGACGTCGAACTCCCAGACCTCCAGTCCGTGTTCGGCGAAACAGCGTTTGCGTTCCCTGTTCAGGAGGGCCGCCAGCCGGTGGATCCGCGACCACACCGCCATGGGGGAGGTGGCGAGGTCGGGGCGCTCCCGATGCCACGCAGCCATCACCTCGTCGACCTCGTCCATCTGTGCTCCTTCAGTTCACGATCCGTGCGCCCGGCACCGGCCCGTGGGCGCGACGCACGGCACGAACCCGGGAAGACAGCACCAGCCGGTCGGAGATCGCATCAGCGACGGCCTTGGTGCCGCCCAGGAAGGCGATGGTGGGGCCGGAACCGCTCACCAGGGCGCCGGTCGCACCCGCCTCACGTCCCATTGCCAGGACGTCGACCAGCTCGGGCTGGAGGTTGAAAGCCGCCCGCTGCAGGTCGTTTCTGAGCAGCGCGCCTACACGGCGAGCATCACCATCGGCCAGGGCCTCCAGCAGACCGGAATCGATGTCGGTGGGCTGGGGCGCACTGATGCGGTCGAACTCCCGGAACACCGCCGGGGTGGACAGACCATGATGGCTCAGTGCCAGCACCCAGTGGAAGCTGCCCCGTGCCGGCACGGACCTCAGCTTCTCCCCCCGCCCGGTGCCAACGGCGGTGCCGCCGTGCAGCAGAAAGGGGACATCGGCACCGAGCCGGGCCGCGACAGCGTGGAGCTGCTCCGTATCCAGGCCCGCCCCCCACAGCTGGTTGCAGGCGACCAGGGTGGCAGCGGCATCAGCCGATCCCCCGGCCATACCTCCCGCAACAGGGATGCGTTTGTGGACCCGGATCTCCACCCCGAGGTTTCCCATCCCACAGGTCTTGGCCAGCAGCCGGGCCGCGCGGACCACGAGATTCGTGTCGTCAACAGGCAGACCAGAGGCGCCCTCGCCTCGGAAATTCACCCGGAACACTCCAGCCTCGGCGGGTCGCGCCACCAGATCGTCGAACAGCGACACCGCCTGGAACAGGGTTCCCAGAGTGTGATAGCCCTCGTTGTCGGTGGCTCCGACGTTCAGCGTCAGGTTCACCTTGGCCGGCACCCGCACCCGCACTTCCTTCACGGCCTCAACCTACCTGTTGCTTGCTCGCGATGGCGGCAAAGTCCGTGACGTCCAGAGCCTCGCCCCTGGCCTGCGGATCGATTCCTGCCGATTCGATGGCCTCAGAGGCCACCGCCGAGGATCCAAATATCCCCGACAGTGCCGCCCGCAGCATTTTTCGGCGCGATGCGAAGGCCGCGTCGATCACGGCGAAGGTCCGTTCCCGGGTGGCGGTGGTCGCGGGTGGGTCACGGCGTTCCAACCTCACCAACCCCGAATCGACGTTCGGCACGGGCCAGAACACCTTCGGCGGCACAGTGCCGACCCGCTTCGCCGAGGCCCACCACGCCAGCTTCGCGCTGGGTGCCCCGTAGACCTTCGAGCCGGGTTGCGCCGCGAGCCGGTCGGCGACCTCCAGCTGCACCATCACTAGGCCCCGCCTCCACGACGGGAAACTCTCCAGCAGATGCATCAACACCGGCACCGAGATGTTGTAGGGCAGGTTCGCGACCACCGCGGTCGGCGACCGACCCGGAAGTTCCGTGACGGCCATGGCGTCGGCGGTCACAACGTTCAGGCGTGCCGTCGCGTCCCGGCCCAGTCGTTGCGTGACGGTTGTCCCCAGCCTTCCCGCGAGGCGTTCGTCGATCTCGATGACGCTCACCTCGCTCGCCACCTCCAGCAGACCGAGGGTCAGCGAGCCGAGCCCGGGGCCGATCTCCAGCACCACGTCGTCGGGACCGATCCCGGACAGCGAGACGATACGCCGCACCGTATTGGCGTCGATGACGAAGTTCTGGCCGCGCTGTTTGGTGGGGCGGAGCTCCAGGTCGGCGGCGATGCGTCGTACTGAGGCAGGATCGAGCAGGCCGGTATCAGGCATCGCCGCCCCAGCGGGTCGCGTAGGCGGCTTCGGTGTTGACCGTCACCTGGCGGCAGAAATCTGCCAGATCAATGCCGAGCAGGTCGGCCAGGAAAGCGACGGTGTGGGGCAGCAGATAGGGCGCATTGGGTTTGCCGCGCTGCGGTTTCGGCGTGAGGTAGGGGGCGTCAGTCTCGACGAGGATGCGTTCCAGGGGCGTCACCTTCGCCGCATCCCGCAGCGACCCGGCTGATCCGAAGGTCACCACCCCTGGATAGGACAACCAGAAACCACGATCCACGCATTCGCGGGCGAAGTCCGCGTCCCCGGAAAAGCAGTGCATCACGACCCGCTCGGGAAGATCCATGGAGTCAAGGACCTTCAGGACGTCCGCATGGGCGTCGCGGTCGTGGATGACAAGGGTGAGGTTTTTCTCCCGGGCCAGTGCGATGTGGAACCGGAAGCTGTGGGCCTGCACCTGTTGGGCCTGCGTCTCGCGGGTGCGGTAATAATCCAGGCCGGTTTCACCGACCGCCACCACCCCGGGCAGTGGGGCCAGAGCGGGCAGCTCCGCCAGCTCGGCGTCGAGGGCCGCCAGGCCGTCGCGCTGAAAGAGCCGGGCGGCGTCGTTGGGGTGGATGGCGACGGCGGCCCGGACCCTGGGGTCGGTTGCTGCCAGCTGCGCCGCGGCACGTGAGGACGGCAGGTCGCATCCGACGTCGACCACCCCTGCCACCCCGACCAGGCCTGCGGCTGTGAGCGAATCCTCGACACCGAGACCGGAGTACTCGGTGGTGGATCCCAGATGGGTGTGGTTGTCGATGACATGCGCGGGAAGCATGTCAGGCGCAGCGGGCAGATGCTCCGGAAGGGTCATTGTTCCTTCTTCCTGGCCGCCAGCGCGGCCTCGTAGAGTTCCTTGCGCGGGACCCCGAGCAGGTCGGCGACGGCACGCACGGCCCGGGAGAGTTTCTCACCATCTGCGATCCGGGAGGCCACCAGTTCAAGGGCATCGTCCGTCCCGGCCTGGCGGGGTTCTGCCCCTGCGACGACGACAGTAACCTCACCTCGCACCCCGCCGGCAGCCCAGCCAGCCAGCCCGGCCAGGTCGTCCCTGACGATCTCCTCGTGGGGTTTCGTCAGTTCCCGGCAGACCACGGCTAACCGGTTCGCGCCGAACGCATCGGCAGCGTCGAGCAGCCATTCATGAAGCCGGTGCGGAGCCTCGAAGAAAATCATGGTGCGTTCCTCGGCAGCCAACCCCGCCAACCGACCGCGCCGCTCCCCTGCCTTGCGGGGCAGGAAACCCTCGAAACAGAACCGGTCGCAGGGCAGACCGGAGACCGCCAACGCTGTCAGCACCGCCGATGGTCCGGGAACCGCTGTGACTGGCAGATGACGCTCAATACAGGCCGTCACGAGGCGGTATCCGGGATCGCTGACCGACGGCATGCCCGCGTCGGTGACCAGCACCACGTCCTGCCCTTCGGCCACTGCCCCGGCCAGTTCGGCGGTACGCGCAGCCTCGTTACCCTCGAAGTAGGACAGCACCTTGGCAGTGGTGGTCACGTCAATGCGACGCAGCAGGGTGGCCAGGCGTCGGGTGTCCTCGGCGGCTATCACGTCGGCGGCCACCAGGGCCTCCCGCAGCGCCGGGCTGGCGTGGGTGTGAGAACCAATGGGGGTGGCCGCCAGCACCAGTCTTCCTCGCGTGGGGTCCATACCGGTCAGCCTAAAGGTTTCAGGCCAGCACAGACAGCAGCACCAGAGGCCGCGATTCGGTGTCGCTCCCCTCCCCTAGACTGTGCGCGTGGTGAGGACTATCGAGGCGCTTGAGGACGGCCAGCTCCAAGATCGACTGGCCGGTTGGCTGCTGGCAGCGGGACTCGCGGTCTTCGCCTTCCTGATACGCGTTCGAAACCTCGAATTCCCAGGGAAGATCGTCTTCGACGAGACCTACTACGCGAAGGACGCCTGGGGGCTGCTGCATTCCGGGTACGAGAGACAGTGGCTGGACAACAAGCAGTTCAGCACGGACGCCAAAATCGCCGCCGGCGATCTGAGCGGCTTCACCGAGAACCCGGCCTATGTGGTGCATCCGCCGCTGGGCAAATGGTTGATCGCGATCGGGGAGCATTTCTTCGGGATGACACCCTTCGGGTGGCGGATCTCGGCCTGTGTCTTCGGAGCGCTGCTGGTGTTGCTGACGGTGCGGTTGGCGCGCCGCCTGTCGCGCTCCACGTTGGTCGGGGGCATCGCCGGGCTGTTGGTCACCTTCGATGGCCTGGCCTTCACCATGAGCCGGATCGCGCTGCTGGACATCTTCCAGGCCGTCTTCGTGCTGGCCGCCATCACCGCGCTGGTCGCGGATCGTGACTGGTTCCGGCTGCGGCTGGCTGGTTACCTGCGCAGAAACAACCTGAATTCTCTCGACGGCGACTACGGGCCGCTGGTCTTGTTCCGGCCTTGGCGGCTCGTCGCCGGGGTGATGTTCGGCGCGGCCTGCGCGGTGAAATGGAACTCCGTCTACATGGTGGCGGTATTCGGGATCCTGACCGTGGCCTGGGACATCGGGGCCCGCAGACTCGCCGGGGCGGGGAGGCGACGCAAGATCACCTGGCTCACCTGGAGCGTGGCGTCGGTTTTCATGCTCTGCGCCACGATCATCGTCGGCTCCCGCATTGGCTATGTGCAGAGTGCCCTGCTGGTCGGTGCCGTCGGGGGTCTGATCCTCTACGCTCACATCCTAGGCCTGTGGAGATCGCTGTTCTGGGACGCCCCCTTGGCCTTCCTGTCGATAGTGGTGTTGGCGATCCCCGTCTACATCGCATCGTGGACGGGCTGGTTGACCACCTCGGGTGGTTACCTGCGTGACTGGGGAACCAAACACCCGGACGATCCCGTCGTGAAGCTGATAGGAGCCGACCTCGGAGCATTGTGGAACTATCACGTCTCCGCTTTCTCGTTCCACACGGGCGACGGCATGATGGTCAACGCGGAGCACCCCTACGAAGCCCACCCCTTAGGCTGGTTGGTGATGGTTCGACCGATCGGCATCGACGCACAGAACGACATCAAGCCGGGCGATCAGGGGTGCGAGGCCGTTGGCACCACCTGTCTTCGGGTGATCTCCGGCCTTGGCACCCCGGTGCTGTGGTGGATGGCCTGCGCCGCACTGATCGCAGGCATCTGGTGGTGGCTAGGGCGCCGCGACTGGCGGTTCGCCGTTCCCGTCCTGGGTGTGCTGGCGGTGTGGTTGCCGTGGTTCCAGTTCGCGGCTCGCCCGTTGTTCTTCTTCTACGCCATCGTGCTGCTGCCCTTCTACGCGACAGGGCTGGCGATGGCGCTGGGAAAGATCCTCGGCCCGGCACATCACCCGAAACGCAGGATCCGCGCCATGTTGGTGGGTCTGGCGGTCGGTGTGGTGATCCTGCATTTCACGTTCATCTACCCGATCCTTACCGACGGCCTGCTGACCCGCCCCGAGTGGCTGTCACGCATGTGGTTCGGCACCTGGATCTGACGATCAAGGCGGTGCGAGCGGCTTCAAGGTCAGTTCCGTCGCTGGTGCTTCGGGCGTTCGAGGAAACAGGCTATGACGGCCACCGCAAAAATCGACACGGTGGGCAACAACAACGTCCCCGACATGGCCGAAGCGGTGCCGTCTGGGGTCTGGTTGTCGTTGGTCTTCGTTGCCGCCAGCAGAGTACCCATCACGGTTGCGACGAGAGCACTGCCCAGCACTGAACCCACCTGCCGGGTGGCGTTGTAGACCCCAGACCCAGCGCCTGCGCGGGTCGCGGGCAGGTTCGCCGTCGCCGCTGTGGACAACGGCCCGAACACGAGGCTGCTGGCCACACCGGTGAAGGTCAACAGGACAATCGGCACCCACACCGGCGTCGTCGTGTCGAGGAAATGCCCAGCCGCCAGCAGCGAGGAGGCCCACACCAGGCCTCCGGTCATGGTCAGATAGCGGGGGTGCACCCGGTTGACCAGTTGCCCACTCCATTTCGCCACGATCAGCGTGACCACGGCGGCGGGCGCGTTCACCAGGGCGGCGAGCAGTGGGCTCAGGCCGCGTGCCTGCTGGGCCCAGATCATCAGTGGGTACGGGGTGGCGACGCTGGTCACCCCGACCAGGGCGATGGCGAGGTTCGCGACGGAGAAGTTGCGGTCCCCGAACAGTTTCAAGGGCATCAGTGGTTCGTTGGGGTTGAACCACTGCCACACCACGAAGGCCACGAGGAAACACGCCCCGACCACCAGCAGCGAGCCAACGGAGACGGGACCCACGATCACCCCCCAGTTGTGGGTGCTGGCCTCCTGCAAACCGAAGACGACGCAGAACAACCCGATGCCGGAGAGCACCACCCCAAGCCAGTCGAAACGGTGAGCGTGCTGCTCCAGGTCGGGGACGAGCCGCTTCGCCGCGACGTAGCCTGCCACTCCGATGGGGATGTTGATGAAGAAGATCCATTCCCAACCGAGCACCCCGATCAACAAACCACCCAGCATCGGACCGATGAGCATCGCCAGCCCCGCTGTGGCACCCCACACGGCCATAGCCATCCCGCGCTGGTGAGGTGGGAAGACACGAGTGATGACGGTCATGGTCTGCGGGGTCATCAACGCCGCCCCCAGCCCCTGCACCACCCGAGCGGCGATGAGCAGTTCGACGGTGGTGGTCAGGCCGCATCCCAGGGATGCGAGGGTGAAGACCACCAATCCGATCAGGTACACCCGTTTCGGCCCGAACCGGTCACCGAGGCGCCCGGTGATCAACAGCGGCACCGCGTAGGCCAGCAGATAGGCGCTCGTCACCCACACCACGGAGGTGATATTCGCACCCAGCTCCCGCATGATCGTCGGGGTGGCGACAGTGACGATGGTGCTGTCAACGAGGATCATGAAGAATCCCACCACCATCGCCCACAGCGAACGCCAGGCCAAAGGCTGCTCGTCGGATGCAGGGTGGCTCATGGGGCTCCTCGGGTCGCTTCGATTCCGCTGAGGACACTATCGGGAGCAGATGACATCGCCCGGTGACCAGCCACATACCGGTCGAGGTGTCGCAGCGAGGCAATTCGATGTTCTCAACGGCGATGCAGCAACCGGCCCGCACCGGCCCGCAGCTTCGAGGCCCACGGCAACGCGACACCGCGGGCGGCATCGACCCCCAGCAACAGGGCCGCCAGGTAGCAGCCCGACGCGGTGCCGTTCATCAGCTCGCCACGACCGTTACCGCGAGTGTAGAAACCGCCCGGTATCGCGGAGGCCCCGGCGACGGGGCGTCCGTGGTCGCTGGGGTCGATGATGAGCTGTCCCGGGGTCATGTCGCGGGCCCCGAGCTCGGTCGCGGCCCAGTTCACGAGTGCCGTCGCGGCATCCGTCACCTGGTTGCGGGTGCATTTCGGGCCGAGCAGCAACACTTCGTCATCGATGGGCCGGATCAGCCAGGTGGGTGGGCCGGCCAGCAGCGTCACCTCCTTGGGCGTCTCAACACCCCGCAGCCGCAGGGTCGGCACGTACTGCGGTTGCCCCGCTCCCGCCACCGCCCCCCACGGGCTCACCGCCAGCGTGTCGATGACGGCATGTGCGGTGAGGACTTCCAGGTCACGCGACCACGCCAGGTTTCGCCGGAAGGCCACCTGGGTTGCCCCGTCGAGACGTTTGATGCGGGTGACGGTGACATCATGGAGGATCTCGGTCCCTGCGGATCCGGCCTGCTCCTCCAAGGCAGTGGCGTACTCAGCGGGATCAATCAGCAATGCGGAGGAGCACAGACCTGCCGCCGCCCGAGCACTCGCCCCGGCTTTCAGCAACGAGAGTTCGGCTCCGCCCCCGCGGACCAACTCCACCACCCGTCCCAGTTCCCGGTCCAAGGCGACGCCCAGGGAATGGTCGTGCAGCTTCGTCTCGACCAGTTCCACCGCTCCCGCAGCCGCAACTCCCCGGATCTCCTCCAGCCCCGCCACATTACGTCGGACGTGTTCCCGCGCCGCCTCGTCACCGTAGGCGCCGGCCATGTTCGCCACGGTGCTGGCATGTGCGCAGGCCGCTACCCCGTGCCCGATGGCAGCGGTCACGTACTCCCCGTTCGGATCGAGGACCGCCACGGAAAACCCCTCTGTGGCCAGGCGTCGGGCCGCGGTCAGCCCCGCCACGCTGGCCCCGATCACAACCACGTCCAACACCATGACCCAACCCTATCCGGGCTCCAGGTTCTTTCTCGGATCCCCGTCTGCGATCATCCTGGTTTCGACATGACCCACTCGCTGAGACTCATGAGGAACTGCTCACCCAAGCTTCCGAGAAAACCCTCCGAGTTTTCATGAATGGTGGCGTCATCTGTTCCCCACTCCCGCAAGGGCAGTACCATTCCCGCGACGAAAGGACTGGGCCATGTTCGGCTGGAAGCTGCACAACAACGGAATCCTCGTTCCCGGGGCGGTGGTGGCCCCGACCGAACGGCTCGGTTGGGGACGCACGATCGGGCTCGGCGCCCAGCACGTCGTCGCGATGTTCGGCGCCACGTTCGTGTTCCCACTGTTGATGGGGCTCAATCCGCAGCTCGCGGTGATGATGAGCGGCATCGCGACGCTGATCTTCCTGTTTGTCGTGAAACACCGCGTGCCCAGCTATCTCGGGTCGTCGGCCTCCTTCGTGGGTGTGGCGACCGCGATCTACTCGGCGGGCGGCAACCCGGCGACCCTCTCAGGTGCGCTCTTCGTGGTCGGGTTGACCTTGTTCATGGTGGGTCTGATCATCCACTTCGCGGGCGCCCGGGTGATCCACAAGACACTGCCGCCCGCGGTGACCGGTGCGGTCGTGATGCTGATCGGCTTCAACCTGGCCCCGGTGGTCGCGAACACCTACTGGCCGCAGGATCCGTGGCTGGCGTTCATCGTTATGCTCATCGTGATCGCGCTCAGCGTGGGGCTGCGCGGTTTCCTCGGGCGCATCGCCATCTTCCTGTCGCTGGTGATCGGCTACGTCCTGAGCTGGATCTTCGACCTGGCCTTTGGACCAATGCGCAGCGTCGCCTCCGACGGCACGGTCACCGAGAAAATGCGCGTCGACTGGTCCGCGGTCGAAGCCGCCAACTGGTTCGGCCTGCCACCCGTCACGGACCTTGCCACCTGGCGTTTCGGTGGCACGGGCAATATCGTCGGTTTCCATCTTCCGCAGTTCTCCTTGGGAGCCATCATCATCGCCCTGCCGGTGGTGATCGCGCTGATCGCCGAGAACGCGGGCCATGTGAAGGCCGTGGCGGAAATGACGGGCGAGAACCTGGACCCGATGATGGGTCGCGCCGTCGCCGCTGACGGTGGCGGTTCGATGCTCGCGACCCTCGTGGGTGCAGGGCCCACCACCACCTATGCGGAGAACATCGGCGTGATGGCCGCAACTCGCGTCTACTCGACGGCTGCCTACGTGGTCGCTTCTCTGGTGGCGATCTGTTTCGGGCTGTCCCCGAAGTTCGGAGCCGTGATCTCCGCCACCCCCGGCGCGGTGCTGGGCGGAATCTGCGTGGTGCTGTACGGCATGATCGGCCTGCTGGGAGCGAAGATCTGGAAGGAGAACCACGTCGATTTCGGCAATCCCATCAACCTGATCCCGGCGGCAGCTGGCATCATCATCGGCATCGGCGACGTGAAACTGCCGATCACCGAAGGCTTCACCCTGGGTGGTATCGCGCTCGGCACCATTGTGACTGTGGCCGTCTACCACATCGCCCACGCCATTGCCCCGAGCGAACTCCGGGAGGCTGCCGACGGGGCGTCGCTGATCTATGACGCTCCGGGGATCTACTCCGGCGATACACCCGATGTTGCATCCGCGAAAAATCGTCATACTGACCGGCGATAGCATTCGTGACATGACTTCGCTGATCCACGCTGACGAGGCCGGGTTTTTCGGGAACCACGGCGGTCGTTTCCTGCCCCCACAGCTCGAAGCTCCCATCGCCGAGGTGGCGGCTGCCTACGCGCAGGCCCGTCAGGATCCTGGTTTCCAGACCGACTACGAGGCGCTGCTGGCCGATTACGTCGGTCGCCCATCGCCACTGTTCCTGGCGGCCGGGCTGACCAGGCACCTCGGCGGAGCGAAGATCTACCTCAAACGTGAGGATCTCAATCACACCGGCGCCCACAAGATCAACCACTGCCTAGGTGAGGGGCTGCTGGCTAAGCGAATGGGTAAGAAGAAGCTGATCGCGGAAACCGGTGCGGGGCAGCACGGCGTGGCATTGGCGACGGCAGCGGCCCTCCTCGGCCTGGAGTGTGAGATCCACATGGGTGCCGTCGACGTGGCCAAACAGCATCCCAACGTGGTGCGAATGGAGATGCTGGGCGCGAAGGTGGTGTCGATCACCTCGGGTGGGCAGACCCTCAAGGAGGCCATCGACTCGGTCTTCTCGATGTTCGCCACCGACTACGCCGAAACCTTCTTGGCCATCGGCTCGGTCGTCGGCCCGGACCCGTACCCATCGATGGTACGGGACTTCCAGTCGATCGTCGGTCGCGAGGCCCGCCGTCAGATGCTGGAGAAGGAGGGACGTCTGCCGGATGCTCTGGTGGCAGCTGTCGGCGGCGGATCGAATGCCTTGGGGTTGTTCACCGCTTTCCTGGAGGACGAGCCGGTGAAGATGTTCGGTGTCGAACCAGCGGGCCGCAACCTCGGTGTGCCCGGTCAGCACGCCGCGACGATCACCCTCGGCACCCCGGGGACGCTGCACGGCATGCGCACGCTGCTGCTGCAGGATGAAAGCGGCAAGCCCGCAGAAGTGCACTCCATCGCCTCCGGGTTGGACTACCCGGGAGTCGGTCCGCAGCATGCCTTCCTGCGGGATGAGGGTCGTGTCGAGTACGTCACGGCCTCCGACGACGAGACCATCGCCGCCTTCCAGCTGCTGTGCCGCACCGAGGGCATCATTCCCGCCCTGGAGTCGTCGCACGCCTTGGCGCATGCCATCCGGTTGGCGCCGACGATGAGCCCTGAGAAGGTGTTGATCGTGAACCTGTCGGGTCGCGGCGACAAGGACGTCGACTACGTCGCCGAGTATTTGGCACGGTAGTCAGTAGCACTGCCGACAGCTGCTGGAAGTAGTTGTACTTCGCCCATTCCGCGCGGTCCCCGATGACATACAGTCGCCGTTTCGCTCGGCTGGCCGCGACGGTGACCAGGTTGACGGGTTGTGCCGCCCACGCCTTGGCTCCCGGGCGGTCGGGTGCCCCTCCCAGCACGAGGAACACGACGTTGGCCTCACGTCCCTAAGCGGTGTGGATGGTGCCCGCGTAGCTTGTCGTATCGCTTCTTCAAGGTTTCCAACGCGTTTGCAACCTCGCGGAAGGGTGAGATCGCGATCATGTCGGAGTACGGGATTCCACGTCGTTCCAGATCCTCCAGGACCTGCTGCAGTCGGCGTATCTGATTGGGTTGCGGATGGGTCTCGTTGATGTTCGCGGGTTCGTCCAGCCATCTGCTGTGCAGTATCTGCGACCACATCAATTCATCAGCTCCCCGATGCACCCCGTTGATCATGATCCCGTTGTAGGCAATCTGGTCGCACAGCAAGAACATCGGGTCATCACAACGGCGGTGGACCTTCAGCGGAGCGCTCACATTGCAGGAGGCCGCGATATTCAGCTGAGTCTTTTTCGGGATCGCCACCACAGATGGCAGCTAAAGCGGACCTTCGACGACGACGGTTCGCCGGGACCGCCAGACCGCCCCGCAGCCTGTTGAGAGCAGGCCTGCTCGGCCTCATCAATCAACACCCATCCCAGGGACTCCGCGTCAAGATTGCCGAACATCCGGCCACATGAGGCGAAGATGGTGGAAACCTGCGGAACCACGAAGAAGAACAACGGCAGTGTCCACTCGATCACCTACAGATTTTCCGGTCGGATGGCGAGTTGTGTGGCTTTCAACATTTGCTGCGGATTGAACATCCTCAGCAGCCAAGAATCTATCGTTGACTGACTTTTTATTCACAGGCGACACATGGTCCAAAAACCCCCATCAGGGCAGGTTTGAGGATGGCCGTGAATAAGTTCCACCACCCCAAATGATTCGGAGAGTACCACATCTTGCCATCACATACCGACACAAATTATTTCATTTTATTTCATTCTCGACTTTCAGCCCCGTCGGGATCCGTGAGCACTCCTGCGCAGACCCGAACTAAAGCGCCGAGCAGCCCCTGAACCCCCTTAGGATTAACATGGACAGCAGGAGGTATACAAGACCGATTCCCAAGGACTGAGAGGTAGCGATGGACCAAGTTCAGGATGCCGCCGAGCAGGCTGTTTCCAAAGCGAAGGCCCGCTTCGAGGCAATAGCACGAGAGACAAAGGCCCGGGCTGAACGTGATCGTGAGTTGGCCGCCAAGGTGAAGGCCATGAGCGCAACCATGACCTCACGCCGGGACGAAGTGAAAATCACCGTGAATCACGCGGGACAGGTGACCGACGTGACGATCACGGAGCGAGGAATGGAACTGTCCGCGCAAGAGCTGTCACGCATGGTGCAGGAGACGATCCGGCAGGCCGGAGCGAAGGTCGGACAGCTAGTCGGCGGAGTCGTCCGGGAGTCGTGGGGCGACGACAATCCCGAGAGTTCCCGCACTCTTTCCGCCTATGACGTCTTCGGCGCCCCACCCCAGGACACAGGTGGCTCCTCAGACAGAACACCTGGCAACAATCGGATGCCGTGGAACATCGGAGGCAATCGGTCATGATCGACATCGACATCTCACCCCAGAGCTGGGGGGACCAGAGCTCGGGACTGCGGCAAACCGGTGCTTCCGTTCAGGAAATCGGTGGCGCCGCGACAGGAACGATGGCCGGAAATCCTTACGGCGTCGTTCTCACCCCAATATTCCAGCCTCGATACATGGAGGTCAGCGGCGAGTTTCAGAACGCGAATTCCTCACTCGGAGAAGCATTGGAGGCCACCGCCGAGGCCTTGGATGCCAGCGCAGCTGAATTCATTGCACTTGAGGAGAAAATCAAGGAGGAGTTCGAAAGGATCATCGCAATGATTGAGAGCGTGCTCTTATGACCAACAGCCTTCTTGAAACAGAAAAAGACCCGGGGACCATCGCACTTGTATCGGGCGGCAGCTCGGGAGATTTTTCAAACTTTGGCCCAATCAAGGACATCAAGGATTTCTGCAGTGATGTCCAGTCGGATGGCTGGAATATGAGTATGCCGGAAATCTCAAGTGCCACATCCCTCGGCGCCTCGGCGGTCTCCATGGCCTTCCATCCGATTGCAACGGTCACCGGCTGGGTGGCCTCGTGGATCATAGATCACCTCCATCCATTGCAGGACATGTTGCAGGAGTTCACTGGCGACTCGGACGAGATCAATGCTGGCAGCAGCACCTGGACCAACATCTCGAACGCATCCGGAAACAACGCAGCGGACCTGGAATCGTTGCTCGGAAAGATCGAAGACCAGAAGTCGAAGACCCTGGACGCCTACAGGAAAAAGGTCGAAACACTGAAGCAGGTGTTCGAGACCCAGAAGGAAGCAGCGGCCCAGATCGCGGACACATTGAAGCAGCAAGCAGCCATCGCAGATTTCATCTACGGCATGATTCGGGATGCCATATCCGAAGCCATCGGCGAGTTCTTCGAGGATGTCGCGATCGAGGTCTTCAGCCTTGGCACCGGAACCCCGCTGGTGGTCGCCAAGATCACTGCACGGGTCGGCGAGAAGGTGGCCGAGATCACCAAGTGCGTGAACAAGGCACTGGATGCCTTCGCCAAACTAAGCAAGATCACTGAGAAGCTGGTTCAAGGGCTGCGTGGACTTGTGACGATGGCCCAAAAATTGACCAGTTTCATAAACAAAGCCAGCAATCCTTTGAAGATGCCTGCAAAAGAGGCAGGGAAGAAGGCATCTGAACAGGTATCCAAACACCTGCCTCACGCCGCCGGGCGGCATGTCGGACGACATGCCGGACAAACTGCACGACACGCCGCCCAAGCCAGCATCAACGCAGAAAATCTCGCCCACGGAACCAAGTTCTTCGAAGCGACCGGGAACACGGCTTCCGCAGTTTCCAACGTAACCAAGAAGGACGGCGAAGGTATATACACCAAGACACCGGACAACTACAAGGGCCTGTATCAGGACGACTCATCAAACCATTCTGACAATGGTTCCCGGGGAAGCGGATCATCGAGCAGCTCTGACGTGGACGGGTTCTACGAAGGTGGTGGCTCTTTCTAGGGGATCCACGTCAATGTGGGGAGGGTTCCCGGTACGCGGTCGACCCGGACCGCAACGGCATCCTCCTCACGCAGCCTGAATCGACGACTCCGGTGTCCAACCGGTGACCCGTTGTCGACCGGTGCCGGTTCGGGGGGCATGCCATGTCGTGCCGCCCGGGTCTGACGCGAGTCGGTTCATCCGCTCATCCGCGGATCTCGGCCCCGGACACCGCTCTCGGCAGCTCGATCGTAATCTCGCAGCCGGGTGGCCGGTTCCGCAGGCCGACGGTGCCCCGATGAGCCGCGACGATGGCGCGGTGGTAGCTGGCGGGGTCCGGGGCGATACCCTCCTCCAGCGCTTCACCATCGCTCTGATACCGGGCAGCATGAGGTCCAGGATCACCAGGTCGCAGCCATCTGCGAGTTCCAGGGCGCTGATCCCGTCGGATGCCTCGGTGATACTGTGCCCGGCCGCGCAGATAGTCGGAGACCACACCACGCACGGTCGGTTCCCCGGGTGACCTCGGGCAGCCGCACCAACCGGTAGAGGCGGGCACCGGAGATCGTGACCTCCTCGCTCTGCACGTCGACCCCACTAGCCGGGCCGCCGCCCTCGACCTAGACACGCACCGTCGCACCCACGGGACTGTCCATCACGAGAAACATCTCACGTCCGGCGAAGCGATAGCTCAGTTGCGCCCCGTCCTGGGTAGCGGTGATCGATTCATCTCCGACCGTCCAGCTCCCGGACAGACTCCACCGATTGGTGGCGTCGGGGCGGGATTCTGGCCGTAGTCGTGTTCCCCGGCTTCACCGAACAGGTCGCGGATCTGGTTCTCCGCCTCGTCATAGCTGCCCTCGCCGAAGTGCGTCCAGCGAATCGTGCCATCCTTGTCGATCAGGTACTTCGCGGGCCAGTACCGGTTGTGAAAGGCATGCCAGGTGGCGAAGTCGTTGTCGAGTGCCACCGGGTAGCTGATACTTGCGTCGCGCACCGCCTTCTCGACATTCTCCTGCACCTTCTCGAAGGCGAACTCGGGCGCGTGCACACCGAGGATCTCCAGCCCGGCGGCACGGTAGCAGTCGTACCAGGCGTTCAGATAAGGCTGGGTGCGCATGCAGTTGATGCAGCTATAGGTCCAGAAATCGACCAGCACGATCTTGCCTCTGAGGTTGGCCAGGGTGGCGGGGTTGCTGTTGACCCAATGCGAGATACCGGCCAGTTCCGGGGCCTGTCCGAGCTGCCATTATTCGGCATTGCCCGCCACCCCGGGGACCGCATTGCTCTGGGGATGAGTCCCTGTTCGATCGCCGTGAGCGCGGGAAACTTATCGACTGCCCACGTTTGGAGCGCCTTGTCCAGACCCGTGGACACGAGCAGGCCCACGACGATGAACGGTGTCGCATGGCGCGCTGGAACCAGCCGCGCGGATTCGAGGCCCAGCCGAGCCGATCAATGACAAGGAAAGCCGTGCCGGCTTTCAGCAGCACTGTGAACACCAGCAGCGACACGACGAGCGCGCCTGCGATCAGGTAGGGGCGGCGCCTGGAACCATGTCCCATGCTCCCACCGACGATGACCGGCAGGAACGGCAGCTCACAGAGCACCTGCGATCAAGGAGAGCAGAATGGGGACGATCATGGATCAGCCCTGAAGTTCCTTGAGGAGGTCGTCCGCCGAGGTGTTGGCCCACTACCGCACTTTCTCGCCGCTGGAGTTGATCTGCACGAAGGTGTGCTGCATCGTCACCCCGTAGCGTTGCCGCAGATCAGCGTGCTGGTCGTAGTCGACGCTCACCACGGCGGTCTTCGCAGGGATCTTCCCGGGATCGGAGATCAGCGCCTCGTTGATGGCCCGGCAGTCGGGGCGCCACGTGGCGTTGACGAACAGCACTACTTTCGTCGGCGTAGTTGTCCTTGGAGGCCTGGTACTGGTCGTAGGCGATGTAGGACTGTGTCGTCGCATCACTGTGCGACATGGCCGAAGAGGGGTACGGCGCGGGAGGCATGGCATCAGGGGACGAGTTCGTTTGAGGACAACCGCTGAGCACGATGACGGCTGACAGGGCCAGGGGTAGAAGGTATTTCGTCACGCCCGGCAGTCTGCTGCCATCGGGATGACGCGGAACAGGGAGGAATCCTTACAAAAGTGTGACGTTCCGCAAATTCACCGCGCCCAGCGGCAGTCCTGGAGTGGACACTGGAGCGTGGCCCATGGGACCATACCGACCCCATCGCACGCCCGGGACATCAGCAGCATCGGACGTCAAAGCCCCAGAAAGCCCACATGCAGACCGCGACCTCCCTCACTCCTGAAGAACTGAGCGACTTCCTCCTCAACGTGGCGACCGTGCGTCCCGTGTTCATCTGGGGGCCGCCGGGTATCGGTAAATCCGCCCTGGTCGAGAAGTTCGCGGCGAGTGTCGGTCTGGAATGTGTGTCGCTGCTGGGCAGTCAACTGGCTCCTGAAGATCTCATCGGTGTGCCCCAGATCACCGACGGCATCACCCGGTTCCGCCCGCCCGCCATGATCGCTCGCGAAGAACCGTACTGCCTGTTTCTGGATGAGCTCAACGCCTGCTCACAAGACGTCCAGAAGGCGTTCTACAGCCTCATTCACGACCGTCGTGTCGGCGAGTATGAGCTACCTAAGGGATCCATCGTCATCGGGGCCGGTAACCGGGCGCAAGACTCGGCCATCGTCAAACCCATGTCGTTGGCGCTTATGAACCGCATGATTCACGTCCACATGCGGGTCTCTGCCAGCCAATGGCTGACGTGGGCCATGGAAGCAGGGCTGCACCCACTGGTGATCGACTACCTGACACAACGCCCTGATCATCTATGGAGCCAACCACCGCGCCACGAAGAACCATTCTCCACCCCTCGGTCGTGGCACATGCTCAGCGATGCATTGCACAATTTCCCCGGCGATGTCCCGGCGCACATGATGGAGGCCATCGCCGGTGGTTGCCTGACCCCGAGGCATGCCGCACAGTTCAAGGCATTCGGGAAACTGGCCGCCGACCGGCACCGCCTCGACGCCATCCTCAAAGGCGACGCCCGCTGGCCCGCCGACCCCGCGGATCGCGACCTGCTGTACTTCCTGGCACAGGCTTTCCGGGCGCGGCTGCTGAAACAGCTGCCGCCGGAGAAGAACCGCAGCACCGGTGACACCCAGCACCTGGTGCACACCTCCAAGGCGATGCTCAAGAGCCTGGCACAGATCAGCCTGGAAATGGCGCAGATCGTCGTCGCGGAGGAGAACGGGGAGACCCTGCCTGCCTGGTACATGGTGGAGGTGGTCCGTGATCTTCCCCGACTCGTGGAACGCCGCACATCGTGAGCCGTGCGAAGTCGAGGCCGAACCCAGCCGCCGAAGCCCACTGGGAGGGTGGCGAGCTGCTGCGACAGCATCCCGTGTTCAGTCGGTTGTCAGGACATGTGGCCTGGGTGTACGACGACCGTTCCGCCTGTCCCAGAGACGGCTGGTCGGTGGTGTGTCGTGACGACCTGGTTCACCTCCACCCGAAACGGCTCGCCCTGCCCGAGGAATGGGTGTATGTGAGGGCCCGTGCCCTGCTGCTGTACGCCATGGAGCTGTGGAAACGCGACCACGGCGACTGGGACGCGTGGAGCGCTGCCTGTGACGTGATGACCGCTCGTTTCACGCAGAGTCTCGCGTTGGGTCGTCCTCCGGTGGAGATGACGCTTCCGGACGGGTTGCCGCAGTGGAACGAGGAACGCTGGTACCGCCAGTTCTGCGAGGAGGGAATCCCCTCGTGGGCGATGGCCCTGCGACTGCCGGGACCATGTCGCCCGACGATGGAAAACCCCGGCAGGTGGGGTCCGGAGCCCCACTACCAGAACTGGTCCTGGCCGGAACAATTCGCGCTCGGAATCGCTGAATCCGTCACACAGTCCATGGAGATGGCCGCCGGGCTGCGCGACGAATTCGACGCGAAACCGGTTGATCATCCGGACTCGCTGAGCGCCACGACCCGACGCGCACGCGACTGGTTCATCAGCAGTTTCCCCCTCCTCGGCAGCATGGTGGCGACGTTCGAGATCGTGGAGGACGCGGAGGTCTGCCACCGCGAGAACATCTCCGTCGCCGCCGTCGATGAGGACCTGCGCACCATCTACCTGAATCCCGCCGCCGGACTGAACGAGCAGGAGAAACGTTTCGTGCTCGCCCACGAGGTGTTGCACGTCGCCCTGCGGCACAGATCGCGTTCCCAGGGACGCGACCACGATCTGTGGAACGCCGCCTGCGATTTCGTCATCAACGATTGGTTGATCCAGATGCAGGTCGGCACGGCCCCGGCTGTTGGTTTGCTGTACGACCCAGCGTTGCGAGGCATGTCGGCGGAGGAGGTCTACGATCGCATCGCCAACGACATCCGGAGGCTGCGGAAACTCTGTTCCTTCGCTGGTAGACAGGGTGACATGCTGACCCGTCGGCTGAATCCGAACGGAATCTCCTGCACCGACCTGGACGACTTCTGCCGGGAGCAGCTCGGCAAGGGTCTGTTGCTGCACCAGCAGCAACACAGAGGCTTGATACCCGCCGGCTTGTTGGAGGAGATCAATGCGGTCCTGCAACCACCCATCCCGTGGGAGGTGAAGCTGGCCCGTTGGTTCGACAACCATTTTCCGCCGGTCGAGAGCCATCGGGTGTGGACGCGGCTGAGTCGCCACCAGGCCAGCACCCCTGACATTCCCCGCCCGCACATCGCCCCCGACCCGCGGCAGCGCGACGGTCGCACCTTCGGTGTCGTCCTCGACACATCGGGGTCCATGGATCGTCACACCCTCGCCAAGGCGCTCGGAGCCATCGCCAGCTATGCGGAATCCAAGGAGGTCCCAGCTGTGCGGGTGGTGTGCTGTGATGCCACCCCCTACGACATGGGATACATGCCTCCCGGGGACATCGCGGGTCGCGTGCAGATCAGGGGGCGCGGTGGGACTGTCCTACAACCGGGCGTTCACCTCCTAGAAAACGCCCCCGATTTCCCAAAGGATGGTCCGCTGCTGATCATCACCGACGGCGACTGCGACTCATTGTCCATAGCCCGCGATCACGCTTTTCTGCTGCCCCGGGGCCGCCGCCTGCCCTTCCCCCACCGAGGAGAGACCTTCGAGATGGGCTGAGCGTCCGGCGCGGTCCGTTCTTTCTACTCGTCGTGCTGAACGACCTCGAATCCCAGCAGCTCGATGGACATTCCGCGGCGTTCGTCGCCGGCGTGGGCGCTCGTGTCGCGACCCGCCACCCAGGCGTCGTAGTGTTCGCGAGTATCCCAGCGGGTGACGACGAAATAGCGGTCCTCACCGAACTGGGGACGCAGCAGCTCGAAACCCTCAAACCCCTCGGCTGCATCCACCGAGCGTCTGCGGGCCGCGAACCGTTTCTCAATCTCCGGTCCCGCGCCCTCGGGAATTCGCAGCGCGGTGATGTTCACAAACGTCATGGCGTCCTCCTGAACCAACGGGCCAACGGTGAGGCGATCCTAACCCGCTCCCCCGTCATTCCAGGACTCGGCGGCACGATGGGCGAGTGGAATGCTCACCCACGTCGGTTCCCCGTCCTCGCCGTCACGAGTGCAGGCGGTGCCGAACCTGGCGACCCGATCCGACAGGCTCTGAACGGATGCT
This sequence comes from Arachnia propionica, assembly GCF_037055325.1. Classification (NCBI taxonomy): domain Bacteria; kingdom Bacillati; phylum Actinomycetota; class Actinomycetes; order Propionibacteriales; family Propionibacteriaceae; genus Arachnia; species Arachnia propionica. The sequence goes on from NZ_CP146373.1 coordinate 1,481,015, forward strand.
CGGGGCGGCACCCAGGTACCCGAGACCCCGCAGGCGTCGGCGATCCCGGCCAGCACCCGCTCCGGGAGCGTGACCGTCCGATGCACGCCCGAGTCCCCGATGGTGATCATCCGCCGGGCGGCCCGAAGGACTTTCAGCGTACGCTGCGGGGCCACCCGCTCCGCCCCGTCGACGATCGCCCACCCGAGACCCTCGGGACCGAACTCGCCAAACATCTCCGCGAACCCCTCGCCGGTGGTGACGATCACCGGAACAGCCAGGAAGAAGAGCTGCCAGGCGGCCCGTATCTTCTCGGGCTCCAGATCATCCGGGATCCTCCCGGCCACGACGTCGACAGCGGTGCCCAGCGCGCCGACCATGCGGACAGCCGTGCCGGACAGGAAGTCCTCGTGGAGCCGCATCGCGGCCAGGAAGAGCTCAGAGCGGGCGGCCTCCAGTTCGGCCTCCAGCCACGGGGCGTTGAGTTCACGTCGCTGCCCCACCCACTGCTCATCAGGGTAGCTCTCGCCGAGTCGTCGCCGGTTCCTTGTGATCTCGCGGCGCAGCTGGTCCAGCTCGGCTCCGATGCTTTCCAGCTCCGGTTCCATCTCGACCTGCTCCATACGCAGTTTCTCGAACCGGTCCCGGAGCTCCTCACCGCGTTCAAGTATCCGCTGGTATTCCTGCTCTGCCTCATGAAGCTCGGCTGCCGCCACGTCATGCTGTTTGCGCCACTCCCGGGCGGCGTTGCCGAAGGTGAACACAAATTCGGTCGCTCCGGGTTTGAACGCAAGCGTCCTGTAGTGCTCGGTGGTGGTTTCCGCGACCCGCTGCCTCGCCTGCTCCTCCGCCTCGTTGTTTGCCGTCTTCTCGGATTCGACGACGGCAAGTTCTTTTTCGACCTCCGGGGCGCGCCTCAGCAGGAGACGTTCACGTTCCACCAGGTTCTGATGGCTCAGCATCACGTGCCGGGCATCGATCATCGCCTGGGTCAGGCGTTTCACCTTCTTCTCGGCCTGGTGGAAGTCGTGCTTGGCCAGCCACCAGCTCTGGTGGGAGGCCTTGCCGTCGCGCCAGTCCCTCAGCCTGCCGAGCATTCTGGCGGAACCTGCATTCCCGTCGTCGGAGCCCGGTTTGTCGAACCAGTACTCGGACCTGAAAGCCTCCCGGGCTTCTTTGTTCCCCAACCAGGCCGCGACCATTCCCCAGGCACTTTCGACGTCCTGTGCATCATCGGGCCTCCCGGCCCCTCGAATCGCGGTCGCGATGTCGGCGAAATAGTCCGCTGATTCGCGCCACGGTCGTCCGATCATCTCCCGGCCCGTGAGTTCCTCGGCGCATTTCGCTGCGGCCTCGTCGCTGTCGGAGATCACCACCGTTTCGAATCCGCAGAACTCCTCACGCAGCTGCAGGACGACGCGCTGGAACCCCTTCGCATCCTTCCAGCCGTGCTCCTCGGCAGTGAACGCCTCCATCGGGTGCGACAAAGACGCCAGCCGCCGGGCGCGTTCCACGATGTTGCCCGCCAGGATGTCGCGCAACACGACGGCTCTATCCGCGTCGGATCTCGCGTTGATGCTCATGAGGCCCTGCCCGGGAGCCAGGTCGTCCAGGACGAGGTTCGTCACGAACTGCTGTCTCAGGGTCGACGACTGCTCCGGGTCGCGGGGCCACCGACCGGCGGGAATCCGTTCCGGCAGGGTCAGAGCATCGACCGCCTCAGGATGGTCGGCGATGTCCACCCGCCCGGTCTTGTCGAGTTCCTCGTCGCGTGTCAGGTAAGCGCTCAGCGCGGCACCCAGCCGGTCATCGGTCTCCAGGGCAGCGATCACGTCATCCAGCTCCACACGGAAGCTGCTGTTCAAGAAATCGGGATCCGAAGTTTCCCGGCCCTGGTGATCATCGATCCACTGGCTTCTCACGACGATCCGGTCCATGGACAGTTCACGGGCGCCCTCGATGCCCCAGGTTTTCTGGACGATGCGCAGCAGCTCCCTCAGGGAGCCGGCGTCATGGGGCGGTGGCAGTTCTCCCTCGATGCTCGCCCGTCTGGCCCTCTCGAAGGAGTTGATGATCTCCTCCAACCGGGCCTGCGCGGCACCGAATTCGTCGACCCATTCGACCCCAGGAACCTGACCGTGGGCGATTCTTCCGACGGCCCAGAGCGCTGATGACAGCACCGCGGAATCTGGGATGATCCTCCCGTCCTCGTCCAGGACCAGGCCCACACAGGCGCCCCTTCCCGCGGGACGTCCGGCATGTTCGGTGTCGTCCTCCGAGATCTTGCGGAGCCAGTCGTAGGTGTCCTTGAAGCGGTACACCCCCAGGAAGACGAGGTGACGCCACGCCCCGGGTCCTCGTGTTCGTCCGCCCGATGAAGGTGTCAGTGCCTCCCAGGGCAATGGACTGGACGGGGTCCAGTCGATCACCTGTTCGTTCCCGGTCCCTTCCGTCAAAGCAATCGGGTCGGGCATCTGCTGCGGGCTGAACAGCTCCAGCAACCGCCAGAACGCGAGGATCCGGCGGCGCTCATCATCAAGAAGGCCCGGCATGCCTACCATCTTGCCGTTCCCGCCCGTCAAACGCACTTGGCCACTTGTCCGACGACATACAGGATCAATCCGGTCGGGCGATCCGGCGGGCCGCCCGCACCACTGATTCCCTGCGCCTGGCACGCTCCGCTTCGGTGTCGGAACCGGTCAGCATGCGAGCCACCTGTGGCACGGAGGACCACCACCCGGCGAGCGACAGGATGAGGAAGATCATGTGATCCGCATCGATCTCCTCGGTGACGCTGCCTGCCCGCTGCCCTGCCTCGACCGCGGCCGTCTTGTCCCTGTACCGCCCCATCCGTTGTTCGTCGTCGGGGTTCCCCGCGTCGAAGGCAAGCCCTTCCCAGCGCAACAGACGTTCAAGCTCTGGATGCTCCAGGTGATAGTCGTAGACCCGTCCCGCGTATTCCCCGACGTCCTCGGTGGCGAATGACTCCACCGGCACCGCCTGCGCGACCTTGACGAGTTCGTCGCGAAGCACGTGGGTGAACAGGTCGCGTTTACCACCGAAGTAGTTGTAGATACGTTCCTTGTTGACCCCGGCCACTCCCGCGATCCGCTCGATGGTGGTGCCATCCGGCCCGTGGGCGGCGAATTCTGCAGCAGCCGCGTCGAGGATGCGGCGTTTCGTCGCTTCTGTGTCCCAGGCCATGCCTCATTCCCACTCACCGTGTCATCACCAACGCAAGGGTTGGTCTTTCGGGGCAACCGTACTACGCTCAATTCCAACGTAAACGTTGGAATTGAGGTGGATCATGTCACACACGTACTCGGCCACGACCAACCCACCCCGGCAGGACACGGGAAACCGCAGCGACAGCGAATTCCCGGCGGGCCTCGGAACGGTGACCGTGTTGGTCATCACGGCCCTGGCGGTGTTGTCCCAGCTCTACGCGGCAATTCCTCTGCTGACGCCGGTCGGGGAGGCGCTGGGCGGCAGTGCGACCTTCGCTCTCTCGACCGGCTACGGACTCTGCTACGCGGTCGGGTTCCTCCTGTGGGGACCAGTTGCAGATCGTTACGGCCACCGACGGGTCATGCTCATCGGCTTGTGTCTTCTGGTGTCCGCGACCCTCGCGTGCGGGCTCACCACATCGCTTCCAGCCCTGGCCCTGGCTCGCGGGGCGCAGGGGCTGATGGCCTCCAGTTTTCCGCCGGTCGCGCTGGCCTACCTGAGTGAGGCGGTGGCTCCCCGGCACCGGGCAACGGCCATCGGGGCCATGTCCACCGCCTTCCTCGTAGCGGGGATCACTGGGCAGATCGGTGCGCAGGCCATCACCCAGCGGTTCGGTTGGCCATGGGTGTTCCTCGGCAGCACCTGCCTGCTCACGATCTGCGCCCTGGCGGTCGCCTGGCTGACACGCGAGCACCAGCACACCCGGGTCGCAGGAGGCCCGGGAGAGCAGTTCCTCACCATCGCCCGGCTTCTCGTCCGGAGTGACGTGCTGTGCCTGTGTAGCGCGCACCTGACGCTTCTGTTGTCGTTCGTCGCCATGTACACCGGCCTCAGCCTGCACCTGACGGCCTCAGGACACGGTCCCGGGGTGCTGTTCCTGATCCGCCTGGCGGGCCTACCAGGCATGTTCGTGGCCTTGGCAGCTGGTCCGCTGGGGCGCCTTCTGGGAGGCGATGCGGGTCTGGCACGGGCAGGTTTCCTGATCGCCGCCGCGGGACTCATCACGGAGGCGCTCACCCCTGGAACACTGCTCGGGTTGGGAGCGACCAGCCTCCTCTTCGTCATCGGGATCGCGCTAGCGGTACCGGCCATGATCAACCTGTTCGGACAGGCCGCGGCACCTCGGCGGGGAAGCGGCATGGCGGTCAATGGTTTCATCCTGTTCATCGGCGCCAGTCTCGGCCCGCTCCTCGCGACCGCTGGCCTCGGTTTCCCGATCCTGCTGCTCATCCTTGCGATGCTCTTGGGGACGGCTGCCACCCTTGTGACCTTTTCCGCGCACCTGGTCTCCCGGAAGAACGAGGTTGTCGCATGAAACGGGTGCTCGTGCTGGGCGCGACGGGCCGTTCCGGTTCCGCCGTGATCTCCCACCTGTCCGGCCGGGTGGAAATCGTCGCCGGGCTGCGCACAGACGTTGATCGCAGCCGTCTCCCCGGGGACGCCGGCATCACCGGAACTGCACTGGTCGACCTGGCATCGATCGCAACCCTGCAGCGGGCGATGCGCGACATGAATGCCGTGGTGAACGCGATCCGACTCCGGGAGGACATTCCCGCCACGGCTCTGGTCGCCCTCCACCACCTCATCCTCGATGCGGCACCCAGTACCCACCCACCCTTGGTCGTGACCGTCGGTGGTGCAGGTTCACTGCACCTGCCCGGCGGGCGGAGGTTCTGGCAGTCGCCGGCCTTCCCCACTCGGACACTGCCACGGGGCCGCGCCCACGCCGAGCTGCGCGACCACCTGGAGGCGGGGACTGCAGGTGGACACTGGGCCTACCTGATTCCACCCCCTGCCTTCGTCCCTGAGGGTCAGGCCACGGGCAGCTACCGGGTGTGGCGCCCATCCGAGGACGAGTCGGAATTCACCCACCGCTCCATCGGCTACACCGACTTCGCACTGGCGCTCGCCGATGCGGTCGAACAGGGCTGGACGGGCACCTGTCTCGTAGGCACCTGAGCGACGGCGTCACGCACCCGGGCTCTGGTAGTGCCGCGACATGCGGTGGAAAAGCGCCAGCGACAAGGGGAACAGCACCCAGCCCATCAGAGGTGATGCCCACACTAGCCATGCAGGAAGCGGCACCTCTGCGACCCGGTCGAGCAGGGCGGTCGTGGGCAGGTAGGCGACGAACCCGAGAGGGAAGACGAAGCAGAGAAACAGCAGACCCTCCGGCCCGAAGATGGTCAGCGGGTAGATGCCGAAGGTGGTGACGATCCGGTCGGCCTGGATCTGCATGATCCTGGCACCCCCGCCACGGAATGCCAGCGACCCGATCACCATCTGGACGGCGGTCTCCACCAGCCCTCCCCCGACGACCGCCGCCACGACGTAGCCGAGTCTCCACCACGTCCACTCGACGGGTGCGAGGAGCCCGAACCCAACCAGGGCCGCCAAACCCAGCAGTCCGTCGCCCACCGTGAGGACGTTGAAACGCCGGGTGATGATCTGGATGAACCGGTCGACGGGTCTGAGCAGCAGCAGGTCGAACTCTCCCTCGCGCACCAGCTGTGTGGTCTCCAGCAGGCCACCGAAGGGCATCACGTAGAACGAGTGAGCGGCCAGCCGGATCCCGACCAGCAGGCCCAGCTCCGCGAAACCCCAGCCGCCGATCAGCCCGAAACCGTTCAACAGCAGCGCCAGGAAGACGACATTGATGCCCTGGTAGGTCAGACCGCCGATGAGGCCGACGAATAGATTCGCTCGGTACTGGGTTTGAGCGCGCAGAGCAGCCCTCTCCAGCACCCACCAGGCGCGCAGCGCACCGGGGAGTCGTCGTTCAGCCACCGAGGACCACCACCCTGCGTTCGGCGCGCCGCCACACCACGTGAATCAGTCCCGCAAACACCGCGATCCACACCACCTGACCGGCGATCGCCAGCCATGCCTCGGTTCCGTCGAGCTGCCCGAAGTAGATCGACAACGGCGTGAACATCTGGGCGCGGAAGGGCAGCCAGTCGAGGACGGCGGCGAACCAGCCGGGCATGAACCACAACGGGACCAACGCCCCCGAGAGTAGCCCCGAGCCAAGCCGGTACAGCATGTTGTAGCCGCCCGTCTCCAGCGACCAGAAACACGTCAACGACATCAGCAAGTTCATCAGCAGCACGATGACCACCCCCAGCAGCGTCGCCAGCAGCCACTGGGGCACCGTTGGGATGGACGGCGGCAGGCTCAGCGTCCCGGTCAGCACCGCCCAGGCCAGGCCTGCGGCCGCGATCGGCAGTTGCGCCAGGAAGGTGCCGACGTTGTGTGACAGCACCTGCGGGACCAGTCCGAGGGGTCGCGTCATGTCCACCCCCACCTGCCCTTTGCGTACCCGCATTTCCAGACCGGAGAAATGCCAGGGCAGCAACGCGATCTGTAGGCAGGCGGCCAGCACCGCGTAGCTGACGGCCTGTCTGGGGTCGATGCCGTTGACTGACGCCGAATCGCCGTAGACGGCCCTCCACACCACGCCGAGCAACCAGACCTGGATCCACAGCCCGGCGATCGCCATCACCATGTCGAGGCGATAGGTCCACGAGGTTTTCACCGAGTTGCGGACAGTTGCCCGCACAGCGACCCACGCGTTCACCGGGACGCGGCCTCGTCGTAGATCCGGGCGACCACGTCGTCCAGGCTCGCCTCGGCCACTGCCAGGTCGGTGATCCGCCAGCGTGCGGTGACGGCGGCTATCAGGTCGGGGGTGCCGACCCGTTCCGGATCGTGGGTGAGCACGGCTTTGCCGTCCACCACCGTGGCGGTGGTGCCGTCCACCCGAATCAGCGCCGGGTCGACGTCGGCAGCCGGGGTGACGGTCAGGGTGCGTTCCCGCACGTAGCGGTGCTTCAGGTCCTCAAGGGAGCCGTCGAACAGCACCGTTCCCCGGTCGATCATGATGATGCGCCGACACAGCGCCTCCACGTCGTCCATATCGTGGGTGGTGAGGATGACCGTGGTGCCCAGTTGTTCGTTGATGCCCGCGACGAACTCGCGGATGCGGCGTTTCGCGACGATGTCGAGGCCGACGGTGGGTTCGTCGAGGAAGACGACCTCGGGTGAGTGCAGCAGCGCAGCCACCAGGTCTCCGCGCATCCGCTGCCCCAGGGACAGGAATCGCACCGGGGAGTCGAGGAAATCGGCCATGTCCAGCAGCTCGGTGAACATTCTGAGGCGCTGCTGGTAGTCCGCGTCGGCGATGCCGTAGAGGTCGCGGATCAGTTCGAACGAGTCGCGCAACGGCAGGTCGTACCACAGCTGGCTTCGCTGTCCGAAGACCGCTCCGATGTGGGCGGCGTTGGCGCGACGGTCCTGCCACGGCACCCGACCCGCCACCTCGACCACACCCGAGGTGGGTACGAGGATTCCGGTGAGCATCTTGATGGTGGTGGATTTCCCCGCCCCGTTAGCTCCCAGGTAACCGACGAGTTCCCCCGCCGCGATGTCGAAGGACACGTCGTGGACGGCGACTTTCTCCACCTTCCTGCGGATGAAGAGCCGACGCACCGCCTTGAACCGTCCCTCGGGTTCTTCGGGTCGCTGGAAGACTTTCCTCAGGTCGCGCACATGGATCAGCGGAGGGGATGTGATCGGTTCATCCGGCTCTGGGTTCGGATTCACGACGCGAACGCTAGCATCCGACCGGCATGTTTCCCTTCCAGCGCGCATCCAACCGGTTCGCGGAGTGATGCCCGATCTGCGACCGGTGATGCGGAATCCGACACAGGTCACGGACAGGAGCGCGCTTGTCGGGCGGGAAGGATAGGAATTCTCACCGCCGCGGATTCACCAGCGCTACCGCTCATTCCGCGATCGTCGGTCTTTCTTCAGGAGACGGGAGGCGCGCTGCGAAATCTCCACGCCAACAGTAGCCGCAAGAGCTCCGACCAGCAGGTTGGCAAATTTATCCGTCCCCCACTGTGACACAAGGAATCCCGCCATCAGGGTCAACGAGTAGGCGATTCTGAACCCCACGGTGTATTCACTGTTTCGTGACGCATATGTTTTGTACGTGACGACACCGACCAGGCCGACGAAGAGCATTCGAGGGCCCACCGCTCGGACAGAAAGACTTATTCACAGGCAGCGCGCCAGTCAGCGGAACCTTTAATCAGAGCACGCTTCAGGATAGCTGTGAATAAACCTCATCGTTCACATGATCACTTTCACCCACACCAGGCGACACATCAGCCATTGTCACCCTCCAGCCCGATCCGCTGATCTCGTCCACGCCCCCGAAGAGCGAGATCAGCGGATCAGGCAACAGCATTCCAGGTTCACTTCCCCGAAGAGACAATCCGCTTTCGGAAGACCGTCAGAAAACCAGCACCTATGAGGGTCGAGGTCAGAGCAGGCCAGAATTGCGCACTCCCTACGAGCGGTAGGACTATGGCAGCAGCGACCGCCAAGGAAGTGATGATCACGTAGGACAAAGAAGCACGATCTTTCCGCGATACGAAGACCTCATACGCCGTGGCTCCCAGAACGACTACGGTCAACAACCCCGCAATCAGCCCGGCCGTCCCCACCTCGACCCAGGTGGACACCCAGGCAAGCAGAAAGACCACGGCCACCAGCCCCAGCCGGATTCCGCACAGCGCCACATAGGCGATCACCTTCTCACGCGTACTGGGTTGCGCATCAGCAGACATCATGAAGCCCACGGTGTCGAGCACCACGCCGCACCTGCCGCAAGAGAGGCGACCAGTCCGATGCCGGCTCCCTTCAGGGCAGTAGGCCCGACTACTCTGATCAGGTACGAGGCCACTCTTGCATACTGACCCTTGGTCAGCCACGCCACGATCCCGCCTTCCACACCCCCCTCAAAGATTCCCGGCGCGGCGATGTTGAGTACGCATTTGCCCCACTCCCCGCTGCCGAATTGGTGCTGGGGGCTTGCTCCCTTGCCACTTGTCCCCTTGTCCTCCGAACCCGGGAACACATACTTCCCGATCGGGACATTGAACCTTTCCGCGATACGTTGCAGTTCAGCCTCAGGTGCCCCGTCCTGCCGGACGGCCTCTACATTAACGCTCCACCTGCCCTCAGAATCCTGTTGAAGATAGCGTTCAAAAATGGTTGTAACCTCAGCCTCCACAGCCTGGAGATCGACATCTTCCTGCACAAGACTCGGAACCGACGCATCCTCGGGAACAGTGACGGCCGAAGCAGGAAGCATCGCCTGCCCACACGACATCGTCGCAACAAGAGCCGTCGTCGCCAACATCTTCTTGAACCTCACCGGAATCTCCTCATCCTCTCTTCTTGAGGCCTACCCACGAAACGGAAGTCAACGACCTTTCCCCACGGGTTCAGCACACGCACGAGTTCAATGGCGCACCACCCACCCCTGAGATCCACAGCCGCATCCCCTCGAGAAAATCAGCACTTCCACGTTGTCGCATCCTTGCTTCAACCAGCACCACAAAGCAGATCCACTCAGATCCCCTGTTAAACCGGAATTGCGATGCGAAATGCCGTGCGACAGGTCTCGGTGAAATTTTGTTCTCACCACGCTACCCCGCCGACACCATCCGGCAGTAGTAACTATCGGCCAACAAACATCTCAAAACGAGTTCCGCAGGTGGTAACCGCATCACACCCGACTCAGCCACCCTCCACACCCACACACGGGCAGGGCTGTCGAGGCTTATTCACAGAATGGCCAGCTATGACTAGGGGCAGTCCACTGGGAGCAGGTTTCTGAGCAGGCGGATCGGGAACTGGAAACGGCAGTTCCTTGAAGGTGACAGAGCTGGGATTGAGGCAGGTAGGTCCAAGCCCACGTCCCGGGAGTAGCAGTTGGAGGCTGAGCCGCCGAAGAGACCGCGGCCCCAACCGGCTCGTATGGCTGCACAGGATCTTGTGGTCGGACATGCGATGCCCCAAGCCGGCTTGGGGCATCGCACGATCTGGGCGATGACCCGTCACGACGAGACATAAGGTCTCACAGGCGACCATGCTGCGGCTACTGCGTGACGAGGACCTCTTGCTGCCCTCGACACGTACACCAAGCAACGTCGTGAGCTCGCCAAGAACCGCAAAGCCGGCGTTCGCGAAGATCCCGAACGGCCCCGTACCAGGTGTGGCAACTGGATCGTGCCCGAGTTTGAGACCACGGCTGGCAGGACCTGGTGGATTGCGGGATGCCGGGACTGGTGCTCCAAGCTTGAGTATCGATTGCCATATCTCGTCGACTGCGAACCAGCATGACGCGATCGCCCGGTCGAACTCGGCGGTGGTCTGAGTGAAGGTGCGCCGTGGGCAGGTCGGTTCCGGACACACCAGCCGGGGCTTGACCACGACGAGCTCACTCCCGGCACGGGGGATGTCTGTGACTCGCTGACGGAGCCATACATGGGCCCGCCCGGAAACCATCCACAGGCGAGACAGCCATCGGCTACCTGATCGGCTTTCACGATCACCCGGCACCCATTAAGCGGTCAGGGGGTCGGCAAAGTGGGTGGGTGAGGGCGGCTGAGCGTTGACAGGGGTGGCGTGTCGTTGAGGTGGGGCGCGGGCCCCGTAGGGACGATGAGTGGTGTCTAGTCATCCCTTTCGTCCTGGGAGCCCGCGCTGATGTCATCTTCCACCACGACCGTTCTGTCACGCCAGCCCCTGGTCGAGGTTCTTAAGAACGTGGACGACCCGCGTGATCGGCGGGGAGTACGCCACAGCCTGTTCACGGTGCTGTCACTGGCCGTGACCGGAGTGATGGCCGGGTGTCGCAGCCTGACGGCGATATGGGAGCACACCACCGATCTGACCGCCACCGACCTGGAGGCCCTGGGCCTGGAGGCGGGCCAGGCCCTGCCGTCGGAGTCCACCATCCGCAGGGTGCTCCAGGACCTGGACCCCGCAGACCTCAACACCCATTTGAGGTCCTGGTTCTGTACACGTACCGGCACCGTCGCCGGTCGAAGGGTGATCGCGGTGGACGGCAAGACCATGCGTGGGGCCCGTACCAGCAAGGACCCGGCGCCTCATCTCCTCTCAGCCCTGGATCACGCCACCGGCACGGTCCTGACCCAGGCGCGGGTGGCGGACAAGACCAACGAGATCCCGGCGCTCAGGGAGCTTCTCGAACCGTTGGACCTGGACGGGGCGGTGGTCACCGCCGACGCCATGCACACCCAGGTAGACACCGCTCACTGGATCCACGATCAGGGTGGTCACTATCTTCTCACTGTCAAGAACAACCAGCCCGGTGTACGTAGGACGCTCAAGAAGCTGCCCTGGAAGAACGTTCCGTCAATCTCAAGCGTTGACACTTCGCGTGGGCGGCGGGTGCGGCGTACCGTCAAAGCGGTCGAGGCTCCCGCCTGGGTGGACTTCCCCGGGGCGGCTCAGGTGATCCAGGTCCGGCGCACCCGAACCACCAAGAATCGCAGGAACACAGGCAAGAACAGCAGCGGTAGCGCCAAGACGACGACTGTGGAGGTGGTCTACCTGGTCTGCTCTCTACCCATGACTGATGCCCAGCCCGAGACCGTCACCGCCTGGATCCAAGGGCACTGGGGAATCGAGAACCGGCTCCACTGGGTCAGAGACATGGTCTTCGACGAGGACCACCACCAGCTGCGCACCGCTAACGGCCCCGAGATCATGGCCGCCCTGCGCAACCTGGCCATCAGCCTCATCCGACTGGCCTACGGCGTCCAAGCCGCCATCGCCTCAACCACCAGGTCCCTATCACGACAACCAAAACGCGCCATCAAGCTACTCACCCAAACAACCACCTAAACCGACTTTGCCGACCCCCTGATTAAGCGGTAGGTCGACCGCACCGATTACCCGATAGCCGGGCAGATCAAAAATCACACTCGCGGCATCACGCCGCCGCCCCGTACTTTCACACACAATTCGTGGTCCTTATCGGGTCGGATGCTTCGCAATACCCATCCAGCCCAAGGCTACACGCCCTCGCATCAACGACCCGCCACGCCCAACTGCGAAGAGCCCACAAAGCCCTCTTAGTAACTCGCCTGCTCGTGTCGCACCGGGAAGTGGGATCAGCTTATCTGTGAGACTTATCCCCGTGTTGGCGCATTGTTATGAGTCCGGACACCAGCAGGGTAGAAATCAGCGCGGGCCAGAATTGCGCGCTCCCTACGAGCGGTAGAGATATGGCAGCGACTATTAGGAGAGAAACAATGATCTTGTACGGCAGCTGCGCACTATTAACACGAGATATGAAGACTTCATATGCTGTACCCCCCAACACAACCACCGCCATCAGGCCAGCAATTGTTCCCGCAGTCTCAATGGAAACCCAGGTGGACAACCAGAAAGCCAAGAAAGCCAACACCACCAAGCCCAGTCGAAACGTACACAGGGCAAAGTACGCGACCGCCTTCTCTCGCGTACTGGGTTGCGTGTCACCCATCACTACGCCCACGGGGAAGCACACCAAGCAGCTGCACCAGCGAGGAACCCGATCAACCCGACGGTTCCACCCACCGCCTTCAGCCCCTCCTTCAAAGCCGCAGGCCCGACTACCCGAATCAGATGCGAAACCACCTTGGCATACTGCCCTTTGGTCAACAATGAAAGATAGCCCCCCTGCATAGCTTTCGTGACCACCGCTCCGAAACTTGGGACGAGAGCGTTGAGTACGCATTTGCCCCACTCCCCGCTGCCGAATTGGTGCTGGGGGCTTGCTCCCTTGCCACTTGTCCCCTTGTCCTCCGAACCCGGGAACACATACTTCCCGATCGGGACATTGAACCTTTCCGCGATACGTTGCAGTTCAGCCTCAGGTGCCCCGTCCTGCCGGACGGCCTCTACATTAACGCTCCACCTGCCCTCAGAATCCTGTTGAAGATAGCGTTCAAAAATGGTTGTAACCTCAGCCTCCACAGCCTGGAGATCGACATCTTCCTGCACAAGACTCGGAACCGACGCATCCTCGGGAACAGTGACGGCCGAAGCAGGAAGCATCGCCTGCCCACACGACATCGTCGCAACAAGAGCCGTCGTCGCCAACATCTTCTTGAACCTCACCGGAATCTCCTCATCCTCTCTTCTTGAGGCCTACCCACGAAACGGAAGTCAACGACCTTTCCCCACGGGTTCAGCACACGCACGAGTTCAATGGCGCACCACCCACCCCTGAGATCCACAGCCGCATCCCCTCGAGAAAATCAGCACTTCCACGTTGTCGCATCCTTGCTTCAACCAGCACCACAAAGCAGATCCACTCAGATCCCCTGTTAAACCGGAATTGCGATGCGAAATGCCGTGCGACAGGTCTCGGTGAAATTTTGTTCTCACCACGCTACCCCGCCGACACCATCCGGCAGTAGTAACTATCGGCCAACAAACATCTCAAAACGAGTTCCGCAGGTGGTAACCGCATCACACCCGACTCAGCCACCCTCCAGATCCGGCTGATCCCCTACCCTACCCTGATGTTGCGACAGCTCCTCGGCTTGCCTTCCCCATCGCATCGCCTTGTGACTATTCTTGTGTCCGGCACCCCAGTCAACGCTTCCGCAGTGGAGCATTACACAAACTGGAGCTGTCTCATGAACTCACCATCGCGACCGCTGCTGACCACGCTGGTCTGCTCCCTCGTCGCACTCACGGGCTGCGCCTCCCCCACGACACGGGAAGCGCTGAGTCCCGCCGACTCGCTCTCAGCCCCCGCAGCACCACAGTCTTCGGAGGACACCTGTCCCGGACCCGTTCCGACGTCACCCCATTCGGCTTCGGCAGGAAACGTCCCGTCCGCGCCCACATCGACAGCTGCCCAGCCGAGTGCCGGCCTGCCGGAGTTCCACTCCTTGGCCGATGCGCGCACGCAGCTCCCGAAGGACTCGACGGGTTTCGTCCTGACCGATGGCGTCACCTCACTCACCTACGCGAAGGGCACCGGGGATGGTGAGGTCACCATCAATGACACGACCTACGCCACCACCTTCGAAGAGGTCAGGGACGGCAAGAAAGTAGGGTTCGTTCCCCTGCTGGCGCAGGACATTCCCGCCGATGCGACGTCCACCCTCAAGGCCGCTCTGGAGCTCGCCACGCAACGTGGCGTCGGGGTCCGGCTGAGCCCGTCGCAGAGCTACACCATCTCCGCAGAGCTTCAGCTTCCGAAGGGACTGACGTACTTCGACGGCGCAGGCGCGACCATCACAGCCGCACTCAAGGGCGGGACCAGCAACGATCCGAAAAACGTTTTCCGAATCGCCCCGGGCTCCAGCGGAACGACCCTGACCAATACCACTATCGACATGACAGGTTCCGATACCTTCACTCGCGGGGTGCTGGCTTTCGCAAGAAATGGGGAGAACATCAGTGATGTGACCATCAGCGGTCTGACCATCGTCAATTCCCAGTATCGCGGTATCGCGGTGCTGGGACGCGAAGGCGATGTTGACAACATCCGCATCGAGAACAACCAGGTCACGGTACGGCCCGAGTTCCAACGCACCGAAGGAGTGGTTGCGATCGGCGTCTACTCCGGTCTCTCGAAGGACTCCACCCCGGTCTACGACCAATTCGTGACAACCGGTAAGGTGCCACAACTCACCCACAGGGCGACCCGGGTCACCGTCTCCGGGAACCGCGTCACGGGCGGGTACTACGGCATCGAGTTCTCTGGGGTCGGGTGCAGTGTCGTGAGCAACAACTTCTCCACCATGAACACCCGCAACCTGTCCATGCAGGACAGCTCCTACAAGAACACTGTGGAGGACAATCACTTCAACTACAGCATTTCTTCATCCATCCACCTGGCCTACGGGTCGCACGACAACACGATCCAGCGCAACACGATCGTCACCGGCGTCTCAATGGGGCAGGGACTGCTGCAGGCCTACCAGGGAAGCCACGACAACACCTTCCGGGACAACACCATCGAGGCTTTCGATGACAAAACAGTAAAGGTGCCTGACAAGAAAGATGATGATCCCATGCATCCCCACTGGATGTTGTACGTCGGGCCCCACTCGGACAACAACACCTTCAGCGGAAACGTCCTTTCAGGACAGGCCAAGAGGTCGGTCGTCGCAGTGGAATCAATCTGGGACAAGAAATCCTCATTCTCCGGCGAAGTGAGCGGAAACCCACACTCGTACATGGGAACCAAACCTGGATACCCGGGCACCTCCATCGAGGTGGACTATGTCGGGGGAAGAAGGGACCTCACAGGAACCACGATCACCGGCAATGTGATGCTGCCCACTGGAACCCCGTTCTACGTGGCCGCCGACGTCTCCAAGGGCTTGAAAGTCGAAAACAATGATGTCGCCAGGGCCTCGGAAGGCACCGAGCGTCTCATCGGCAACAATACGGGCCTGAACCTGTCCGGAAACCAGCTGGCGGGTACCGGCTACCCGGTCGACAAGCCCTTGGTTCAGCATGAGGGAACCCTCGACGGCGTCGGCACGGCACACGTCACCTACACCGACCGGACGATCGGTACCCACCACTCCCAGATCACCACCCAGCAGGGCGATGACAAGGACACCAACCTCGTCGTCGACTCCCCCGACGACACCGTGACCGACGCCGGGGGCACCGACACCCTCAACGCCGCCGTCGACTCGACCCTGCCGTCGGGGGTGGAGAATCTCCGGATGCTGGGCAGCGATCCACTGCGGGCCACGGGCAACGAGCTGTCGAACACGATGCACGGCAACTCCGCGGACAACGTCATTGACGGCGCCGCCGGCGACGACTCCCTGGCAGGCGGTCAGGGAAACGACACCCTCACCGGTGGCGCAGGACATGACAGGTTCGTCCTGGACGGCCAACTGAACGGTGACGTCGACACGATCACGGATTTCACCCCCGGACAGGACAAGATCAGCCTGCCCGTAGCCACCTTCGGCGGCCTGAGCGGCAACTGGTTCACCGCCGACGCGGTCACCGCCACCACGCGGGTGTACCAGCAGGGAGAGACGCTGCTCTTCGACGCCGACGGCTCGGGCACGCTGTTCACCCCGGTCGCATTCGCGACGCTGCCGTCAGGAGTCCAGCTCACCGTCAACGACTTCGCCTGACCCCCACGCCCTAGGTCTGCGAATCCGCGGTCGGGCGGCTTGCCGAAACAGGCCGCCCGACCTTTCACGTGATCACGGAACAACAGGTGCGGAATCAACCGTTTGGGAGGCTTCCTAGGATGGGGGCATGGGCATCTCCGACGACTCCACCACGCTCACTGTGAGGTCGGACTGCATCGATTCCGATGGACGTTTCCGAACCGACTTCACTGGGCGGGGCAGGAACATTTCCCCCAAGCTGCGCCTCGACGGCCTCGACCCGAGCACCCGCACCCTGGCGGTGACGCTCGAGGACCTGACCCATCCCCTGTTCGGCTCCATGGCCCACTGGATCGCATGGAATATCCCTCCGGGGGATTCGATACCGGCCGCCATCCCACCGGGTCGCGTCAACCCCTCGACGGGAATCGTCCAGGGAACCGCCTACGGGTGGCACAGATACCGTGGCCCGAAACCTCCCCAGGGCATGACACACACCTACCGGTTCACCGTTCACGCGCTCGACTGCACCCTGACGCTCCCCTCCAGAACCCGCTTGGCGGGCTTCAAACACGCGGTTGAGGGGCACGTCCTGCAGTGGGCCGTGCTCGAGGGAATCTACGAATAGCCGCGCACGCCCCCGTGGGCGAAGCGGTCACGCCTTGTTGGCAGGTTTCCGTCAGGGGTTCGGACGGTCACAAACCGCTTTCCGCGGCTGCTTCTCGCGCCATTTTTCCGTGCTCTCTCGGAGGATGCTTCTCCAACCAGTCGAGCAGGAATTTCATGAGGACGAGCGAGATCAGGCTGGCCGTCAGCGCCGCGAGGAGACCTTGGAAGAACGTCGTGAACAGCCAAGCGACCGCGAACCACATGAGGAGATCCTCAAAGACGTCATCGATTCTCCGGAAAATCCCCATGACGAGAAGAGCGGTCAGGAACTTATCGATGACCACAGTGATGACCCAAAAAGCAGGAAACATCCACAGGAGATTGAGCCAGAGCCATGGATCGTCGCTCCGAAGCTCACCAACACCCGGGATGAGGGCGACGCTCACCACACCCACAGCCATCGGTACGGCGGCAACGGCGCTGATAGCTGCAAGGAGCCAAAACATGATGATCGCACCCCAGAAGGTGCCAGGCTGATCCTTCGACGCCACGATCCCATTCCCTCCGATCACACGTTCAAAAAAGCAGTGGCGGGCTCGGCACATCGACGACCGATCACTGACTCCCCGGACACGATCACTTCGACGCCCCCTCCTTCCCGGCGCCATCATCACCGGGATCGTCATCATCCTTCGGGGCGTGTTTCTCCAGCCATGTCACGAAGGGCTTCATGGTGACAGCTGATATCAGACCGGCCAGCAAAGCTCCCAAGGGATCGCGAAAAAAGACAGTAAAAAACCACGATATCAAGAGCCAAATGAAGAGATTCTCCAACAGCTCCCCGAATTT
Source organism: Arachnia propionica (assembly GCF_037055325.1). Classification (NCBI taxonomy): domain Bacteria; kingdom Bacillati; phylum Actinomycetota; class Actinomycetes; order Propionibacteriales; family Propionibacteriaceae; genus Arachnia; species Arachnia propionica. The sequence continues at coordinate 1,498,648 of NZ_CP146373.1, forward strand.
CCGCGAGTTTCCCGTAGCGAAGAGATGTTTCAGAACTGGGCTGATGACCAAGCTGGAGGCCCAAGCCGCTGGATACATCCACAGGAAATGAAGAAGAAACCACGGGTTGAAGCTCTGGAGCTCCCCGACCCCCGGAATGAGAGCGACGATCGCGACCCCTACCATCATGGGGACGGTGGAAACGATGATGGCGGCGACGAGGAGCCAGAACATGATGATCACACCCCAGAATGTGACGGGCTGGTCTTTTGAACTCATGTCCTGGCCCCTCTCGTTCAGGCGAACGTCACGATCCACCGCGCGATTTCGATGGCCACATCCGCCGGGATGCCATTCTGCGTGAGGAAGGTTGCGATACCCAGCTCGCTCGTGGCTTCAATGGAGTCTACCAAGCCATAGATCTTGTCGGCCCAGGAACGGACCGGATTCGGCAGGAATGGGCGTCCGTATGTCAGGGCTATTTTGATCACTTTCCTGAGGATGGACCCCAAGGACTCCTGCCCATTGCTGGCTATGCCGTCTCGCTGGGCAATTTCACGCGCAATCTGAGCACTCTTCTGATCGCCTGCCGCTTCCGCTTGGCGCGCAATGGCTTCCCAGTTGGTGGCGCTGATGTACCCGGCGGTCCGTTCACCGTTCTGATCGTTCGCGAAGACCGCGGGCGAGCCACTCGTGGTCGCGGATGCCTGCTGCACTCCGAGGCCGACCCCGCCGAGCAGGATCGTCCCTGCCAGAGACGTCACGGCTGCTCTCTTCACGCGAGAGCGGAACGCGGATGTCAGTGTCATGTCAACTCCCCTGTGATGATTGGTTGATTCCGGGACGGGAAACAGCCTTCCAACACCCCATGACGGCGCGCAATGGTCAACCGGACCGATCAAGCACCCAGATGGATCAAGATGCTGCCAGAAGCAACCACACGGCCTCTGCGATCCGTGATCGCTGACCTTTCGGGTAGTCCTGCTGTCCTTCCAGGCAGTTTTCTTCATGCGCCGGCGAACCGGGCATGCCTGTCGTACGCTGAGAGGGTCGAGCCAGCGCGAGTGATGCAAGGAAGGGGTGCTTGGAGAAAATGAACATCAGAGTTCTAGTGGTCGATGATGACCTGTTCGTGCGGCAAAGTCTCCAGAAAATACTCTCACGCACTCCGGGAATCAGCACGGCCGGATTCGCCGAGAACGGCACCCAGGCACTTGAAATTTTTACCTCCGAGGCGGTCGACCTGGTCCTCATGGATGTTCAGTTGCCGGACATGGATGGCGTGAGTACCGCTGCCGAGATTCACGCCCTGGAACCAGAGGCTCGCGTGTTGATGTTCAGCTCGCGCTGCGACCAGAACAGTCTGAGAAAAGCGATCGGGGCGGGCGCCTCCGGATATCTTCTCAAGGACGCGGAGCCGGGTACGCTGATCAGTGCCATTCACGCTGCTGCTTCAGGCCTCGTCGTGTTCTCGGACATCATTCTCGAGATGCTCTTCGATAACCGTCCCACCGGGCCGCCACAGGTCGACGACTTGACCTCTGGGGAGCAGGATGCGCTGCATTTGCTGTCCTTGGGGAAATCCAATCGTGAGATCGCGGAGGCGTTGCATCTCTCGGAATCTTCGGTCAAGGCGAGGCTCTCGTCTGCCGCGTCGAAACTTGGCAGCTCTTCCCGCACGGGAACCGTTGCCCGCGCCAAGGATCTCGGAATTGTCTGACCCACGGCACCCCTCCCAGCATCCTCGCAGTGACACGCGGACGGGCAACGGCGCGCACCGCGGCGCCGGCAGATTCGGCACCAACTCTGTGCTCAACAACAATGATTTCGTCATCCTGCCACCCGACCACCCAACGGTCGTCGGCTTTCGTGACCTCATCGACACCCACAGAACGGAGATCCCGGGCATCGATCAGGAAACCCCATGGTCGGAAGCATCGCTTCTGGCAGCGGAACAAGCGTATGTACAGTTTTCGGACACCGAAGCGGAGCGGACAAGAACGCTCTACGAAGCTTTTCTCGGTGAAGGTCTGGTAAGGCTGTACGGCGGAAGCTGGGTGAGGCTCAGAGCCCACGCCAGAAGCGGCGAGCCATCATATGGATACGGAATTCACCACGACATCACCGACCACATCGACGTGGTGACGAGCCTCCCGCCGCTGGCGCGACGTCTGGGAACAGGATCACACTGGGCCACAATCTACGCATCGACGGCCACAATGCTGGACCTGGCCCTCACGCCCCGCCCGCCCGATGCATAGAACCGCCCTCCCGATCACCGCAACCGTCGGCGCGACCACGGCACCGAGCCCCAGGACGAGGCGGCGTAGACCGCACAACACCGCCGCCACCCAGCTCGTCAGCAACCAAAAAACCCTCCAGGAGGAAATCCCGGAGGGCGACACCCACATTCACTTGAGTGATGTTTCGTGTAAGTCGCTTGTGGTGAACACGGGTGGACTCAAACCGAACACTTGGCAGCGGCTCGAACGGCTTGGTTCCGCGTGGAAATAGGAGAAACTCACTGTTGGCGACGACCCAGAAGGTGCCGCAGAGGACGAGCCGGGAGTCATCGCGAACCCTAGGAGATGAGCTAGAACGCCCCTATCCGAGAGGCAAGTGGAAGCTATCTGAACTACACGCACGAACGGCGAGAGCGTGATCTCGCTCTGGCAGCGGTTCGACGTGCATCGGATGACCGTCTAGACGCACACGAGAGACTTGCTCTGACGTCCCCTCGTGCTGCACGCCGGAGGGCCCCGTGCACGAGCTGCGGCTTACGAGAGTTGCTGAGTCGGGAAGCCTGTTGGCTTCACTTGTGATAATGGCACCATGAAGTTCAAGCGCCGCAACCTCGAAGCTCTTGCTGACCTCATCGTGGGCAACACGGGCTGTGACGACGCTGAAAATGAGGACGAAGCCAAGTACTTCCCGTACCGGTCCAGCATGTACATCACCGAGTTCTTCCAGGAGCTGGAGACGGAGTACCGGCATGACGGTTCAACTCGCCACCGCTGGGTGGCAGATGTGTTGGAACAGATGCTGGCCGAACCGCACGACGGACCCAACCGCCCGCCAGAGATCTTCTGCCGCCTCATCGACCAGCTGATGAGCCCAGCTGATCGGCTCAACGAAGGGTCCGACCGTCCTCGGGCGCTCGCGCAACTCAATGAGGTACTTGGCCGCGAAGGTTTCGAGGCGTTCTATGGCGAGGACAACCACTGCTACCTCCGGCATGTCGGCACCCAAACCGTGACCATCCTTGCCGCCAATCCCCACCGCCCCTTAAGCAAGGCTGAACTAGAGCGGCGGCAGCTCCTGGCGGCGTACCTCGACCAGTGCAGTGAGGATGACCTCATCGAAGAGGTGCTACTCCCGATGTTCAGGCAACTTGGCTACCACCGCATCACCGCCGCCGGGCACAAGGACAAGGCCCTAGAGTACGGCAAGGACATTTGGATGCGCTACACCTTGCCGACACAGCACATTCTCTACTTCGGCATACAGGCGAAGAAGGGCAAGCTCGACGCTTCGGGGGTAACCAAGACGGGTAATGCCAACATGGCCGAGATCCACAACCAGGCACTCATGATGCTGGCACACGAGATCTTTGACCCCGAAACCAACCGTCGCGTCCTGGTCGATCACGCCTTCATTGTCGCGGGTGGCGAGATCACCAAAGCGGCCCGCAACTGGCTCGGCAACGCTCTCGACGCCCACAAGCGCAGCCAGATCATGTTCATGGATCGCGACGACATCTTGAACCTCTACGTCGTCGCAAACCTACCGCTGCCAGAAGGCGCGTTGCCACCAACGCCAAGCAGTCCGTGGTCAACGAGCGCCGAGACTCCGTTTTGAATCTCGACGGTGTTCGCCCGCGGAATCGGCGCGACGAAGGCAGATTGACCTATTCTGGCAGCCTCGGCGGACTAACAGAATCGAGGAAGGAGTGTAGTGAGCAATCAGTTTCAAAAGGCAGGTGAGTTCCTGCGGGATGCTGCACAAGAGTCTGCTCGACAGGTACTGAGCGATCATCATTATGACGGCTACATAAGAGGTTTCAGCAGAGCTGCCGGTATAGCCTTGCACCGAATTCAGGAGAAGCTTGATGCGTACAGAGAAAAGATGAAGGGTCCAGGCCTGTCCAAGTCTGAGCAAGCGAGTTACGCTCAATTGGATGAGCTGAGGTCTGAGATCGAGGCGGAATATGACCGCTATTGGCGAAGCAGCGGCATTGACTGGAGGCCATTGAAACCAGTCGCCAAGGGCATCGTTAAGCGAGCAAGCGAATCACAGTTTGACGACTGACGTGAAGTCTCGCCTCGACACGGAATCTAGATAATCGCGTCTTGCATTACCAGCATGTGGTTCATGATCGACAGCTCCTTGACTTTTCCAATTCCAGGAAAATGCTGACGCTGATACAGATCGCGAAACTCGTCGATTTCTAGGTTTGTCGGGAGCGACCTTTCGTCAACGAAGTCGATGAGCTTCTCAAGGGCCTCGAAGAACTTACCGGCTGGGTCATCCTGAGTCTCATTGCTGTCAGAGCAGAAATGCTTCAAGCGGACGACATCACCTGATTCATAAGTGAAGTGAATTACTACCGCATAGGCGGGACCGCCACCTGGTCGATATTCCCTTCCAAGCGTGAGAAAGTCGCTGACGTCAAGGCAGGGGGTCGGCAAAGTGGGTGGGTGAGGGCGGCTGAGCGTTGACAGGGGTGGCGTGTCGTTGAGGTGGGGCGCGGGCCCCGTAGGGACGATGAGTGGTGTCTAGTCATCCCTTTCGTCCTGGGAGCCCGCGCTGATGTCATCTTCCACCACGACCGTTCTGTCACGCCAGCCCCTGGTCGAGGTTCTTAAGAACGTGGACGACCCGCGTGATCGGCGGGGAGTACGCCACAGCCTGTTCACGGTGCTGTCACTGGCCGTGACCGGAGTGATGGCCGGGTGTCGCAGCCTGACGGCGATATGGGAGCACACCACCGATCTGACCGCCACCGACCTGGAGGCCCTGGGCCTGGAGGCGGGCCAGGCCCTGCCGTCGGAGTCCACCATCCGCAGGGTGCTCCAGGACCTGGACCCCGCAGACCTCAACACCCATTTGAGGTCCTGGTTCTGTACACGTACCGGCACCGTCGCCGGTCGAAGGGTGATCGCGGTGGACGGCAAGACCATGCGTGGGGCCCGTACCAGCAAGGACCCGGCGCCTCATCTCCTCTCAGCCCTGGATCACGCCACCGGCACGGTCCTGACCCAGGCGCGGGTGGCGGACAAGACCAACGAGATCCCGGCGCTCAGGGAGCTTCTCGAACCGTTGGACCTGGACGGGGCGGTGGTCACCGCCGACGCCATGCACACCCAGGTAGACACCGCTCACTGGATCCACGATCAGGGTGGTCACTATCTTCTCACTGTCAAGAACAACCAGCCCGGTGTACGTAGGACGCTCAAGAAGCTGCCCTGGAAGAACGTTCCGTCAATCTCAAGCGTTGACACTTCGCGTGGGCGGCGGGTGCGGCGTACCGTCAAAGCGGTCGAGGCTCCCGCCTGGGTGGACTTCCCCGGGGCGGCTCAGGTGATCCAGGTCCGGCGCACCCGAACCACCAAGAATCGCAGGAACACAGGCAAGAACAGCAGCGGTAGCGCCAAGACGACGACTGTGGAGGTGGTCTACCTGGTCTGCTCTCTACCCATGACTGATGCCCAGCCCGAGACCGTCACCGCCTGGATCCAAGGGCACTGGGGAATCGAGAACCGGCTCCACTGGGTCAGAGACATGGTCTTCGACGAGGACCACCACCAGCTGCGCACCGCTAACGGCCCCGAGATCATGGCCGCCCTGCGCAACCTGGCCATCAGCCTCATCCGACTGGCCTACGGCGTCCAAGCCGCCATCGCCTCAACCACCAGGTCCCTATCACGACAACCAAAACGCGCCATCAAGCTACTCACCCAAACAACCACCTAAACCGACTTTGCCGACCCCCTGGACGTCAAGGTAGCCTGCACTCTTGTAGCCGGCAACGCGAGTGCTTAAGCGGCTCATCGCAAATGAGGGTGTAGGTGGTTCCTGAAGCCGCTGGTCTCAAGCAGCGACCGGGCGATGTAGTTCGTCAGGTTCCGGAACCCCAAGGCCGATCCGCGGAGGTGCTCGAGGCGGCCGTTGATTGCCTCCGTGGGGCCGTTGCTGGTGCCGGGGCGGTCGAAGAACGCGAGGATGTCGGCGGCGCGCTGCTTCAGGGTGCGGCCGAGGCGGCGCAGCTCGACGAGCCGGTTTGGGACACTAGTGGTCAGCGAGTCGATGACGGACTGCATGAGGAACTTTCCGAGTTTGCGGTCGGGTTCCCGGTAGGCGGTGACCATCCGCTGGTAGATGCCCCAGCTCGCCTCGACCTCGACATGCTGCTCGTCGGCGAACAGTGCTTTCAGGCGTGTCTGCTGCTTCTCGGTGAGCAGGCCGGCGCCGGTGTGGAGGGTGCGGCGGGCCTTGTATAGCGGATCGTCCTTCCGGCCCCGCCGCCCGAATACGTCGCGCTGGATCCGGCGACGGCACTGGTCCAGCGCGTCGCCGGCAAGACGGACGACGTGGAATGGATCTATCACCGTCACCGCGTCGGGCAGCTCCTCGCTGGCGGCGGTCTTGAACCCGGTGAACCCGTCCATCGTGACGACCTCGACCCCGTCCCGCCAACCCTGGACTCGGGCGGCGAGCCAGGTCTTGAATACGCTCTTGGAGCGCCCCTCGACCATGTCCAGCAGCCGCGAGGGGCCCGTCTTCTCACGCACCGGGGTGAGGTCGATGATGACGGTGACGTACTTGTCCCCGGACCTCGTGTGGCGCCAGACGTGCTCGTCGACGCCGAGCACCCGAACCCCGTCGAACCGGCCGGGGTCATCGATGAGCACGCGGCGTCCCTCGGCGAGGACCGCATCATTGGCCGTGTGCCAGGACACCCCCAGCCCTGCGGCGACCCGGGACACAGTGAGGTGGTCGATCACGATCCCTTCCAGCGCCCACCGCATCCCGCGACGAGACAGCTTCGCCCGCTCCGCCGCCGCAGCAGTGAGGTCCTCGCGCCAGGAGCGCCCGCACCCAAAACACTTGTATCGGCGGACGCGGACCAGCAGCATGGTCGGGCGGTACCCGAACGGCTCATGCGCGAGCTGTCGCGTGTCCGTCCCGCGGGAGAGCGCCCTGCTGCCGCAGCCCCGGCACCACGGATCTGGTTCAGCGACCCGGCACTCGATCACCGCCCGATCCGGGGCCAGCCGCTGGCCGACGGCCACGAGGCCGAGCTCGTCGAGACGGCAGAACACAGTCAGGTCAGGGGTCACGAAGGTAGCATGGAGCACGTCGAGGTCTTCCAACAGATGGTCAGTGTGAGAACTTCCATCATCGGAAGGCCTCGACCCTCATCCCGGCACCGACGCGCTCAGCCAGCTACCCACTCATCTGCGAAGAGCCGCTAACCGAAGGATTCTCCATCCCAGCTCAGCGAGAAGCCTGCCACCGCAAAGCCAAGAGCCTTGGCGCGGAAGTAATCGAAGAGTTCATCGACGCCGGCGAGAGCGCCAAATCCGCCCAGCGTCCCGAGCTACAGCGAATGCTCACCTACGTCAAACACAACACCATCCAGCTGGTCATCGTCCACAAAGTCGACCGCCTCGCACGCAACCGCATGGACGACGTCCAGATCAACTTCGAGATCCAACAAGCCGGCGCCCAACTCGTCTCCTGCTCAGAAAACATCGACGAAACACCAAGCGGCATGCTGCTACACGGCATCATGAGCTCCATCGCCGAGTTCTACAGCCAAAACCTCGCCACCGAAGCCAAGAAAGGCATGACCCAGAAAGCCAAATCCGGCGGCACCCCCGGACGCGCCCCATTCGGCTACATCAACACCACACAGCGCACCACCGAAGGCCGCGAAGTCCGCACCGTCGTCACCGACCCGGATCGAGCCCACTGGGTGCCATGGATATACGAACGCTACGCCACCGGCGAATGGACCATCGGGATGCTCCGCGACGAACTCAAAACCCACGGCGTCACCACCCTCGCACGCCCCAAACAACCAGCAAAACCCCTCACCACCTCCATGGTGCACTCCATCCTCAGCAACCCCTACTACACAGGCCTAGTCATCTTCGGCGGCGCCACCTACCAAGGCAAACACCAACCCCTAATCTCCACCGAACTATGGTCAAAAGTCGAAGCCATCCGCCACGGCAGATCCCACGCCAAAGAGAAACCCGCCATCCGAACCCACTACCTCAAAGGCAGCCTATTCTGCGGACAATGCGGCTCACCCCTCAGCTACGAAATCTCCCGCAACCGCCTCGGCAACTACTACCAATACTTCTACTGCCTCGGACGCCAAGCACGAAAAAACGGCTGCACCTTCGTCGCAATCCAAGCCCACCACGCCGAACAACTCATCGAAGACCACTGGGCAACCATCACACTGCCAGACAAAACCCTCACCACAGTACGCGAACTAGTCATCTCCCACCTCGATACCATCCTCAAAGAACACAACCACCAAGCACACCAAGCAGAAACCACCCTCGCTGAAGCCACCGCCCACAGCGAACGCCTCATGCAGGCCTACTACGCCGGAGCCATCGACACAGAACTACTCCGCAAAGAACAAGAACGCATCAGAACCGACAAAACAACCGCCGAACGCCAACTCCGCCACCTACAAACCTCCCGAGACAAACTCCACACCGCCCTCGACCAATGCCTCTCCGTCCTCCACAACGGACAACAGCAATACCTCGCAGCCACCGACAACTCACGACGCGACCTCAACCAAGCCGTCTTCGACAAGATCTACCTCGACGACGACGAGATCACCAACAGCCAACACAAAGCCGTCTACCACTACCTCCTCGACAGCAACCTCCCAGCAGTCCTGGAGAACGAAGCCAAGAAGCAACAGGACACCACCACCCCTGACAAAACCAAAAACCTCCGACCAATGGCCGGAGGTTCTAACATGACACTTTTGGTGGAGCTAAGGGGATTCGAACCCCTGACCTTCTCATTGCGAACGAGACGCGCTACCAGCTGCGCCATAGCCCCAAGTACCGGATGATGGTAGCACCAGCGTCCGGCGATGTGGCAAATCATCACTGCCCCACGGCCCTGGGCCAGGAGCTCTCCTCCTCCATGTCCCAGTCAGCAGGAGCGGCCCGCCGCGGTTTGGGTCCTGCCGCCGGACGTTCGGCTGTGGGGATGATGACGGTGTTGGTGACGGGAGCCGACAGATCGATGGTGCGAACGGTTCGCGGCACGAGCGGCTTCGAGACGTAAGTGGGGGTAACCACGGGAATCGGGTCCCACAGCGGCCCGGTCTTCTCAGGCGCCGTCAGATCGACGGAGAACTCGTGGGAGGTTTCCTCCTCGACCGCCTTCATCGTCGAGGTGGCCTCGCTGTCGACGTAACCAGCCTTGACCTGCGCGGCCTTCTCGTCGAGCCTGCGATGCATCTTCTTCACCCCGACCCGAGCGGAAACCAGGAACGCTCCCAACGCGACGACAGGGATCGCGACCGCCCAGCCGGGCACGACGTTGAACACGCTGAGCACCAGGCACAACAGGGTCATCGACCCGAGCATCGTGACCATGCGTCGCCGCCGCATGGCGGCAGCTCGGGCCCTCAGCCGCAGTTCGGTGAGCTCGGCCCTGCGGGTCAGAGGCGTCGACACCTCTACGGGAGGCTCGTCGTCGTAGTCGGCGGCGGTGTGCTCACGCAGAATCCGCATGGAACCGGAGAAGCGTTCTGCCGGATCCCCGTCGATGGCGTCAAGGTCGTCCTTGTGCACCGACAACCAGGGCAGCCCGAAGGCCAGGACGGCCAGGACCAACACACTGATGACAATTCCCGCGAGCACGATCACACGTTAAACAACACCGATGTGATTCGCGCCGGTGGCGCGCCGCCGACGCGCCAAGAATCCTGAAAAAAACTCAGGATTTGTCTAGCAGCCAGCATTGTACGGCTTCCCCGGGTCGTACCAGCTCGGTGTCCTCATCCAAAACGATCAATGCATTTGCGCGACCCAGTTCCGCCATGGCAAAAGGGTCGCTGATCCGGGTGGCGGTGCGGAGCCGCCCGTCGTCGATCACCTCAGCGCGCAACAGGTGCCTTTGCCCCCAGATTGAGCGCATGGTCGTCCTGGCGATGGCGCGCACGGACTTGCGGCGCACCTCGGCACCCATGAGACGCCGCAGCAGCGGCCACACGAACACCTGGAAGGACACATAAGCCGACACAGGGTTCCCGGGCAACATCACCATCGGGACGCGTTCCTCACCGATCAACCCGAAGGTCTGGGTGCGTCCCGGCGACATCGCCACCTCGACTGCATCCACCAGGCCCAGTTCGGACATGGCCTCGGCCACCGCTTCGTACTCCTCGCGACGCCCCCCGGTGGTGGAGATGACCAGGTCGGCACGAATCAGCTGGTCGGTGATGGCCTGTTTCAGTTCCTGCTTGTCGTTGGAGTGCACGGCGACACGGAACACCGTCGCACCGGCAGCCCGGGCGGCGGCGGAAATCAGGAACGAGTTGGCATCCGTGGACTCGCCGTAGCCGACGCTCTCCCCAGGTTCCACCAAATCCGCCCCGGAGCTGACGACCACCACGCGCGGTCTTGGCCTCACCAGCACCTTGTCGATGCCCGCGGCGGCCAGCATCCCCACGCTGCGGTCGGTGAGCGCCTCCCCCTCGGAGAGGAGCCGGTCCCCCACCGCGAGATGTTCACCTGCGGCGCGCAGGTATTCGCCCTCCGCCACCTCCTGGATGATCTCGATGCGATCACCGGCGACAGTCGCGTAAGAGTAGGGCAGAACCGCTGTGGTTCCACGAGGAACCACCTCTCCGACATCGACCGGCACGGCCTGGCCAATCCCGAGATGTTCCGTGCCGGTGGCCAGCTGAAGCGATTCCACCACCTGGTCGTTCTGCCACAGATCCGTGGCACGCACGGCATAGCCCGCAACCTTGCTCGTGGAGTTCGGTGGAACGTTGATCATGGAGTCGATGTCCTCACAGATCACCTGGTTCCATGCCTCCAGCACCGACATGCCGAACGGCTTGAGGGGTTCGACGAGTTCCAGCAGGTACTCGACATGGTCCTGAACACGGCGCAGCCCGTTGAGATCCGGCTCGGGTGGCGGTGGAAGGGTCGGGACGGGAAGCTCCTCAACATTCTGAGATTCCTCTTCCACATGCTTCCTGCGACCGAAAAGCGCCATGTTTCTACGATAGGCCAATGGAATTCACACATGAGAAGGGCGCGCTGCGCGAGACCATCACCGCGCGCCGCAAGGCACTGGACGACACCAGCTGGCAGAGCTTCGACGAGGCCCGCCTCACGGCTCTCCTGAAGGCACTCCCGCCCCCCGGGGTGATCGCCATCTATGCATCACGTCGACATGAACCCGGCACCTTGACCACCATCAAAGAATTGCGAAGCCGAGGCTGGCAGGTGCTGCTCCCGAAACTGTCCAAGGAACCGGACTGGGCCTGGGCCACCGACGAGCTTCGTTCCGGCTGGGCGGGTATCCCCGAACCATCCGGTTCCGCCCTAGGAATCGATTCCCTCGCGCAGGCCGATGTGATCGTGGTGCCGTGCCTGGCGGTCTCCCGCGACGGCACCCGTCTGGGCATGGGGGGCGGCTGGTATGACCGTGCACTTCGCCACCGCCGGTCCGGAACACCCATCTGGGCCCTGGCAAACGCCGACGAGGTACTGCAGAAACTCCCCAGCGAGCCACATGACATCCCCGTCGACGCAGTGGTCACGGAGAACGGATTCACTCACCTCGGGGCGGGGAGCGTATCCTGATTCGCGTTTGTCCACCACAGCGGGAGCGTGAATGCCCACCTATCAGTACCGTTGCACGGCCTGCAGCAAAGAACTCGAGGCCGTCCAGAAGTTCTCCGACCCTGCGCTGACCACCTGCCCGGCGTGCAGTGGTGACCTGAGGAAGGTCTACAGCGCCGTCGGCGTGGTGTTCAAGGGTTCCGGGTTCTACGCGACGGATTCCCGCACGTCGAGTTCCGCATCCACACCGGCCTCGACCCCGGAAACCAAGAAGGAATCGACCCCGACGCCTGCCAAGGCCCCGGAAAGCACCACGACTGCTTCCTGAGAGGATCCACGAACGAGAACCCCAGGCTGGTCGAACCGACCCATGCGCATCGGCGAATGGGCCGGTTCGACCATCTCCTCGACGGGAACTCTCGCTCGTCCACCTGTTGAAAAGTGATCAGTGCGGGTCATGTGCTCCCACAAAGGGGATGTGGAGAGTTTCATCCGGCGCCTGGGGCGCTTCCTGAGCTGGCATCGACGCGCCATCGCAGCCCTGTTGGCAGGACTCGGTGCCTTCGCATTGGCGACGCACCTGTCCCCGAACGACCAGGATCGGGTACCGGCGGTTGTTCTGACCCGTTCCGTCGCAGCGGGGACGGAGCTGAGGAGCGATGACCTGAGGATCGCGCACCTGCCTTCCGAGATGCTTCCCGGGCAACGGTTTCCTAATCCCGGGGAGCTCATCGGCCAGACCCTGGGGTTTGGCCTGGAGGCCGGCACCGTACTGCAACCCGGAATGTTGGCGGCCTCGCCATCGCTAGCCGCGGGGCGGTCGCTGGTGCCGGTCCTGATCCGCGACAACTCACTGCGGTCGCTCATGACCCCCGGCACCCCAATCACACTGGTGCTGGCCGATTCAGGGCAGGTGGTCACCGCTGACGCCCGGATCTCGGCCGCACCAACCAGGTCCAGCGGGACGGTACTGAACCCGGGTGGTGATGCGAAGCCCCTCGTCCTGGTCGACGTTCCCTCGGAGATCGGCCCCGAGGTTTCCGCTCTGGGGCAGCAGGGAAAACTGACGGTGATCCTCGGAAACACGCCATAGGGCTCTGCACATTGCCGGGGCAGCATGCAAGGATCCCTCCGGACCAGATCTCCGTTTGTTCGAGGCCCACGATTCATCCTGATCCGTCATGAAACAACCCCATCCACAGATCTCCGGTCAGCATTTGATACACGCTGAAGAAGTCGCTTTCGACACCAACGGCGTCATCCGATTGGCCAGAATTTACCCCCAACCTGCGTTTGTTGGTCAAAAAGCTGGCTTCATCCGGCACTGTCTGCATAGAGTGATGCCGGTCTTCGACGCGAAGACCACCCGGACCTGAATCCGCAGGTTCCGGGCCACTCTCCGGCCTTCACGAAACCGGAGCACAGAAGGAAAGCAGATGAAGGGCTTCAAAGAATTCATCATGCGAGGCAATCTCGTCGAGCTTGCCGTCGCAGTCATCATCGGTACCGTGTTCTCCGCGGTGGTCAAAGAGTTCACCTCCGTACTCATGGGTTTCATCGGCAAGATCGGTGGCCAGCCGGACTTCTCTCACGTGACCATCTTCGATGTCACCATCGGTCTGTTCATCAATGCGACGATCACCTTCGTGATCACGTCAGCGGTCGTCTACTTCTGCGTGGTGAAGCCATACAACATGCTGCGCGAGCGTTACTTCCCGAAGAAGGAAGAGGAGGCGGGCCCCAGCTCCGAGGAGCTGCTCGCCGAGATCCGCGACCTGCTCCGCAGCCGCGGCTGATTCCAACGACGTGCCGCTCCACTGGGCGAGAGCTTCCGGCGAGCGATTACCCCCAGTGGGGCGGCCGATCCGCCAGCAGCCGGCGTTCGTCGGCGTTGAGCGGACGCACCGGGGCCTGTGCCCGGGACCTCGTCCCGGCCAGGCCCAATTCTTTTCTCACCTGGGCAAGCAGCGCATCGAAGCGCGCGAAGCCCAGTTCTTCACGAGCATCCAGGCTGATCGGGAAAGGCCAGGGCAGGCGCCGCCGCATCCGTTCCGCCCGCAGTGCGGTCAACCGCTCGGCGTCCCAGCCGAGCCGGGCCAGCTCTGCGACCAGACCAACTGCGTCACCGGTGACCGGCAGAACCTCACCCGTGAGTGCCCGGGCGAGCTCCACCGCCTCGTCAACCAAGATCAGGCACCCAGGACGGTACCGCCGGGGATCACCCGTGGCCTTCCCTCGTCGGCCAAGTCAACGGAACCCACGACCTTCACATCCGGTTCGAAGGTCCAGTCCCCCTTGACCCGAAGGCTCTCCGCCCCACGCAGCGACGGGGGCTGCGGAATACGGGCATCGAAGTCCTGGATGGTCTTGTAGTACCGGGAGTCCAGGTTCACCTCGGGTGTGGCGGAGCGCGCCACGAGATGGCCGTTCTCGTCGAGATCGTAGACGTCGGAGCGCAGCAACAACAGCTCGTTGGTTGTCTTGACGGGCTGGAACCGATCGCGTCCAACGCAGATGGCGGTGGCCCCCGGGAAAACCTCGATCGCAGCCCCCATCGCCGTCTCCACCTGGATGACCTTGGGTGAGCCGGGATCAGCAGGATCCACCGTCTTCTCGTTGCGGATCATCGGCAGGCCAAGAACCGCGTCACGCTCGCGAATGGTGTCGAACAGGCGTTGCAGATCGAACCACAGGTTGTTGGTGTGGAAGAACGGATGCCGGTGCTCGTCAGTGAAATAATCCATTTCCTCGGGTGCGGTCTGGGCGGTGTCACGAAGGATGAGCTGCCCGTCACGTTTGCGGATGGCCAGGTGTCCGCCCTTGCGGTCGTTGACGGTGCGGCGGCACAGCTCGGCTGCGTAGGGGGCACCCGAAGCAGCGAACCAACCTGCCAGACGAGCGTTCGGCGCTGCCCCGAGGTTGTCTCCATTCGAGATACAGGCATAGCGGAAGCCCTTCTCGATCAACCGCTGCAACAGGTTATGGCTCCACAAGGCGGTGTAGAGATCGCCATGGCCCGGCGGGCACCACTCCAGGGACGGATCCTCGGGCCACTCCACCGGGGTCAGGTCATCGGCCCGCAGCTTCGGTTCCTGACTTTGCAGGAAGCTGAGCGGTAGGTCATCGACGGGAAGGTCGGGGTAGCGCTCCAGATGGGCGAGGGTGTCGGTCTCGGTGCGGAAGGAGTTCATGAACAACAGCGGCAGCGGAGCGTCCCAATCCCGTCGAGCCGCCCGTACCTGTTGCACGATGAGATCCAGGAAATTCAGACCATCACGCACCTCGAGCAAGTTTTTGGCCCGGTCGAGCCCCATTGAGGTGCCAAGCCCACCGTTGAGCTTGATCATGACGGTTGCGCCTATCGCTTCGCGGGCCTCGTTATCGCTGACCTCGACGTCATCGAGCATCGGCGGATCGAGCAGAGGGTCGATGCTTTCCTCCCGGATCAATCCGGTTTCCCCGGATTCCAGGAGCTGGTAGTAGTGGGAGAACACCTCGATCGCAGAGGGAACCACCCGGGCTTCCGTCATCTTCCTACGAGCAGCCTCCAGGCCCTGTTGCGACATTGCGATCTCCCTTCTCAGATTAATCGCCATCCTAGTGAACGGGAAAATGCCCCGGCGAGATGCGCGCCGATTCTTTCGAGACTTCCGGCCCGCTTCACACGGCCTCGACCACACCCCCTCTTCCTGCGAATCCCCATACACGGAGCTTGTCTTGCTGCACGTACAGATACGATAGGGATTCGCAGAGACTGGGAGGTGATGGTGAATTCAATCCTGCTGGTCTCCCCCACCGGTCCGGCGCCCGACTTCCTATCGCTGCTGAATCACAACCTCAGCACCGCCGCGAGCGCGGAGGAGGCCCTGCGCAGCATGGACGTCGCCGATGTTGTCGTCATCGATGCACGCGGCGACCTCGCCTGGGCGCGCACCGCCACCACCATTGTCCGGCAAACCCATCCCGACATGCCCGTATTGCTCCTGGCCACGACAGCAGCCCTGGGACTCCTGAGCCACGACTGGGGCTTCTCCGACTTCGTGCTCGACGGCTGCGAGGCGGCGGAGGTCGATGTCCGGTTGCGGTTGCTACTGCACGCAGGTGAGCAACCACACGTGCTGGTGGCGGGGCCTATCCGCATAGACGAGGACGCCTACCATGCCACCATCTCAGGCGATCCCCTCGATCTCACCTACACCGAGTTCGAGCTGCTCCGCTACCTGGTGCAGCACCAGGGAAAGGTGCTGACCCGTGAGGTACTGCTCAGCAAGGTGTGGGGGTACGACTACTTCGGCGGCACCCGTACCGTCGACGTCCATATCCGCAGGCTGCGCGCAAAGCTCGGCCAGTTCGACCACTTCATCGGAACCGTGCGCAACGTCGGTTACCGGTTCGCGGCACGTTGGGAGGATCACGATGCCTGAACTAGACCCCCGTGTATTGGCTGCTGCCTGCGAGGCCCGTGATGGTTTCAGCCCCCTCAACGACTCCGCTCGCCTGGTCCTAGATCACGCCCGGCAAGGTGAGGTGCTGACGCACCAGGATGGTTTCGCGGTCCTCGACGACCACGACAACACCATCCTGGTCGCCGTCTCGCCCGGGGCCAGGGGCAAGGGACTCGGCACGTCCTTGGTGGCCGAAGCCATCAAGGCACGTCCCGGACACTCGGTCTGGGCATTCCACACCTTGCCAGCGGCCCGCGCCATCGCGGCGAAACTAGGGCTCCAGCCGATACGCGAGCTGTTACGAATGGGGCGCCCTCTCGCAGGAATTGCCGCGGTCCCCGCGCCTCCCGGCTACCGCATCCTCCCCTTCGAAGCGGCGGACACCGACGGGGTGGTGGCGGTCAACCGGGCGGCCTTCACCCGCCACCCGGAACAGGGAAGGCTCACTGTCGACGACTTCCAGGCGCTGGCCCGGCAACCGTGGTTCGATGCGGGCGGGCTGCTGGTGGCCCACCACGACGACGAGGTAACAGGTTTCCACTGGACGAAACGTCACGACGCAGCCCTGGGAGAGGTCTACGTCCTGGCCGTCCACCCCAACCACGGGGGTGTGGGGCTGGGCCATGCCCTGTTGACGGCGGGATTGGCCCACCTGCACTCCGTCGGCTGTGAGAACGTCGAACTGTACGTCGAAGCTTCCGAAGAAAAAGTGATCTCGCTGTACACCACAGCTGGTTTCCGCACGCTGACCACCGACACCGCCTATCGCCAGAGAGGTGCGCCGTGAGCGGACACAGGAATGAGAAGCTCCCGAAACACCGTTACCTGGACCGGGAGCTGGCCTGGCTGGACTTCAACAACCGGGTTCTGGACCTTGCCCGCGATGCACAGCGCATCCCGCTTCTGGAGCGCGTAAAATTCCTGGCAATCTTCTCCAGTAACCTCGACGAGTTCTTCATGGTGCGGGTCGCGGGGCTGAAACGCCGCATCCAGGCCGGGGTGGCGGTGACCACCATCACCGGTGCCCGGCCAGGTCAGTTGCACGCATCGATCCTGCAACGCACCGCCGAGCTCGCCGCCGAACAGTCCCGCTTGTTCCAGCAGGAGATCCGACCCCAGCTGCACGCCGAAGGCATCGAGATCCTCACGTGGGACGAACTGACCGCTGCGGAAAAAGATCGGATGCGCACCTTGTTCGGGGAACGCATCTTCCCGGTGCTGACCCCCCTCGCGGTGGACCCATCACACCCATTCCCCTACATCTCCGGGCTGTCGGTGAACCTGGCGGTGCTGCTGCGCAATCCCGCAACGGGCGCCAGTCAGTTCGCCCGCGTGAAGGTGCCCACCAACCTGTCACGATTCGTGAAACTCGCGGAGGGGCGCTTCCTGCCCCTGGAGGAGATCATCTCCCGGCACCTCGGGCAGCTGTTCGCGGGCATGGAGGTGCTGGACCACGCCACCTTCCGCGTCACCCGCAACGAGGACATCGAGGTGGAGGAGGACGACGCCGAGAATCTTCTCTACGCGTTGGAGAAGGAGCTGCTACGACGCAAGGTGGGCCGTCCCCCCGTGCGCCTGGAGGTGGAAGAGGACATCGATGAGACGATGCTGGCCACCATCATCAGCGAACTGGACGTTGCCCCCGGCGAGGTCTTCCACCTGCCCACTCCTCTCGACCTAACGGGTCTGTTCGCCCTGGAGGACTCACGTCGCGAGGATCTCAAATACCCGGGTTTCCTTCCGATCACCCACCCGGACCTGGCGGAGGTGGAGTCGGCCTCGCCCGCCGACATGTTCAAGGCGTTGAAGCGCCGCGACGTGCTGGTGCAGCATCCCTACGACTCGTTCGCCACCAGCGTGCAGCGGTTCATCGAGCAGGCCGCCGCCGATCCCGCGGTGCTGGCCATCAAACAGACCTTGTACCGCACCTCCGGCGACTCCCCCATCGTTGACGCCCTCATTGAGGCCGCCCAGGCGGGAAAACAGGTGCTCGCCGTGGTGGAGATCAAGGCTCGTTTCGACGAGCAGAACAACATCTCCTGGGCCAGGCAGCTGGAGCAGGCGGGGGTGCACGTCGTCTACGGCATGGTCGGGTTGAAAACCCACTGCAAGCTGTCCCTGGTGGTGCGTGAGGAATCCGGAGGGCTGCGCCGCTACGCCCACGTGGGCACCGGCAATTACCATCCCAAGACCGCCCGCAGCTACGAGGACATGGGATTGTTGACCGCCAATCCTGTCATCACCGACGACGTGGCGCGCCTGTTCAACCACCTGTCCGGAATCACCCACCAGACCGAGTACCGCCGACTGCTCGTCGCCCCACACGGCATCCGCAGCGGCCTGCTGGAACGCATCGAAACCGAAATCGCCAACCACGCCGCGGGTCTGCCGTCGGGAATCCGCATCAAGGTGAACTCCATCGTCGACGAGGCCGTCATCGACGCCCTCTACCGCGCTTCCCGGGCGGGGGTGAAAGTGGACGTGTGGGTGCGGGGTATCTGCACCATCCGGCCCGGTGTGGAGGGGCTGAGCGAGAGCATCCGGGTGCGTTCCATCCTGGGACGGTTTCTGGAACACTCCCGCATCTACTGGTTCGAGGCGGGCGGGCAGCCGAACGTCGGGATTGGTTCCGCGGATCTGATGCACCGCAACCTGGACCGGCGCGTCGAGGCCGTCGTCGGGTTGTCGAATCCGGTGCACATCGCCCGCATCAGGGACCTCTTCGATCGCGCCTTCGACGACCGAACCGCACACTGGGAGCTGCAGGACCGCACCTGGTCGGTCCACACCACCGGCCCTGACGGCCAGCCACTGACAGACCTGCAGGAGGAGCTGATCCGGCTCACCCGCGAGAGGCGACGTCGATGAGCAAGAAACCGAAGATCGTCTCTGCGGGGGGTGTGGTGCTGCGCGAGCACACCAACGGTCTCCAGGTGCTGCTGATCCACCGGGAACGCTACGACGACTGGTCACTGCCGAAGGGCAAGGGAGAGGCCGACGAGCTGCTACCAGAAACCGCCATCCGCGAGATCCAGGAGGAAACAGGCGTCACGGCACGGTTGGGGCTGCGGTTGCCGAGCCTGCGTTACAAGGTCGGCAAACGTCCCAAGGCGGTTCACTACTGGCGTTCCTCGGTGCTCTCACAGCGTCCCCGCCGACCCGACCAGGAGGTGTCGGCGGTGAAGTGGTTTCCCATCGATGCGGCTCTGAAGAAAGCCACCTACCCAGATGAACGCGCCGTGATCGAGGCGGCCGTCGCGGCCCCTCCGACGAATGCGCTGTTGATCGTCCGACACGCCAAGGCGATGCAACGCAAGCACTGGTCCGGCGACGACCGGAAACGCCGCCTCTCGGGCCGGGGGCGGGATCAGGCAAACCGCCTCGTCGACGTACTGGCGGCCTTCGGGATCGAACGTCTCGTCAGCTCCGCATCGGCACGCTGCAAGGAAACGCTCAAGCCCTACGCAAAAACCCAGAAGATCAGCATCGAGACCTACGACCAGCTCACCGAGGAATCCGCTGCGAAGAATCCAAAAGCAGTGCACAAACTCATGGCAGAGCTGCTGAAGAATCTTGATCGCCCGACGGCGGTGTGCGGCCACCGCCCGGTGCTTCCGGAGATGTACGCGGGCCTTGCCGTCAAGGAGAAACCGATGGTGGTCTCGGAGGTACGTGCTCTGCACTTCGGGCCCGACGGTCTGGTCACCATGGAAACCTTCAAGCCGACGGCGTAAAGCACGTCCCCGAATTGGCCATTCGGATGACAGAACCACACGGCCAAGGACCATAGAGTTGTTGATTAGGCAACGAGGGAAACGAGAACTGCGATGAACAGCTTCTTCCCGATTCAACCCCACATCTCGCGCCGTTCGCTCGGCGCGGTAGGTCTGTCGGTGGCGGCGTCGTTGGGTCTTTCCAGCGCATTCGCCCACGCCGACACCGCGAACCCGACCACCACCGGGGAATCCTCCCGTCTGGTTCTGCCCCCCGAAGGAGGGTTTCGCCTGGATTCGGCGGAGTTCTCCCGACTCTACGGCCCCGGTGTGTTCACCATGTCAACCCTGTACAACGTTCCCGTCGGGATCGAGGGCGGGATGGACAAAATCGCCTCCCTCCGGTTCCGGGCCGTTGTCGCAGGACCGCTGCAGAAGATCCGTCTGTACTGGCCAACCGGCTCCGGATACTCGGCGGGCACGGGCGGGAGGATCCGCATCACGGTGCTTCCCGATGACGGTTCCGACACGCACCTGCCCGTCCTGGATGGCTCCCCGCTGGCCCAAACCCACTTCACCCCGGGCCTGAATCCACGCTCGCCACGGTCCCTCCTGGACGACATCACCTTCGAACAGAACCCACATCCCCTGGTACCGGGCGAGCTATACCACGTGGTGCTGGAGAACGTCGATCCACAACCGTCGACGAACTTCATCAGCGTCAACAACGTGCTCGTCCCGCGCCCCATCGGTCGCCCCGCTAGGTGGTTGAACGACACCGACTGGGGGACGCTGCTCGGGCGCAGGGCACCGGGTTCCGGGGCGGACCGCACCTGGCTCGACCTCACCGCGACCGGGTCGGGGGACAAACTGATCGCCCCGATCATGCAGCTCACCACCACCGACGGCGCATCGCAGGGGTCCTCCGACATGGAAAGCGGCAGCGTCGACCCCGGACGTACCTATGAGGCCGATGCCGCCAAGCCGATCCGGGAGCGTTTCACCCCCTCCGCCGACAAACGCGTCACGGGTGTGTCCGTGGCGGTCGTCGCCACCGTCGCGGGCAGCCTGCGGTGGCGTCTCCTGGAGGGGTCTCAGGAACTGGCTTCCGGGATGATCCAGGACGAGGCGAGGTTCTCACCACATCTGATGGGCCACCGAACCGTCAACGGAAAGCAGGAGGCCATCAACGTGACCAACTTCATCTGGTACGACGCTCCCACCTCTCAGGACGTCACGCTGCATGCCGGGAACACCTACGACCTGGAGCTGCGCCCGGAGGGCAGCAGTCGCTGGAAGTTCGCGGCTCACCGCAACGGTTCCGGCTGGGGCTTCACCTGGCCCGCGGCCTTCACCGAGTCACGGGCCCAGCACCTGCACGACGGCCAGTGGCTGGACACCAATTTCTGGAACTACTCAGCCTCGGGCGGAGACAACAACTGGCCGGTGGTGCTACACCTCGCACCGTGAGACGTCGATGGCGGGTCCGTGCTCACGACCGCGGGCCCGCCCCGCAGCCCGTGCGGGCGAGCACACCGGCAGGACCAGCCTGCGATGCGCCGGTTAACGATCCTTTTCCTCGGGTGGGCGGCAGCGCCACCCGGTACCGCCCTCCTGCCAGGGGTGCGGGCCGGTCAGGGGACGGTGCCCCAGACCCGCCGCGTCGAAACGCTTGAGGTGTCCCGAAAGCCGGGAGGTGAAGTCGGCGAAATCCCGTCCCTCCGGCTGCGACCACGCCACCTCCGCCAGCGCACAGCCGCGCGGCCAGGCCGCGTACTGCACGGCCCGGTAGGTGGGCAGGAACTCCGACCAGAGCTGGAACTGCGTTCCCAGCACACGCTCCGCCGCCCCGGGCGGCATGCCCTCGACCGGGTCGAACCCGTACACCTGTTCCAGGGTGGTGGTGGCAGGCTGCGCGTAGGGTTCACCCGGCAGATCGGACTGGTAGTAGTCGAAGTAGGTGTGAGTGTTGGGGCTCATGATCACGTCCATGCCCTGCTCGGCGGCCTTGACGCCGTGCTCCGCGCCCCGCCACGCCTGGCACACCATGCCTGCGACGGGCCCGTCGCCGATCACCTCGTCCCATCCGATGGGGGTGACCCCGCGCTGCAAAAGCCAGTCGCGCATGTGCAGCGTGAACCAGCGCTGGAGCGAGGTGACGTCGTCGACGCCGAACCCCACAGCCCGTCGCTTCACTTCCTCGGAGGCCTCCCACTGCGCAGTCGGAACCTCGTCACCGCCGATGTGGGCATAGCGTGCACCGGTGGCTTCCAGTACCTCGGACCAGATCCCGTGCGCGAAATCGAGGGCCTCGGGTGAGAAGTTGAGGACGTTGTCGAAGACATCCGGGTGGCACGCCACCCCAGTGACCGCCGCAGGGTCGGTGGCAATCCCGGGATAGGCAGAGAACAGGGCTGTGGCGTGCCCGGGTAGGTCGATCTCGGGGACGATCCCGATGCCGCGTTGCCGGGCGTACTCGGCGACAGCGGCAATCTGGGAAATGGTGTAGCAGCCGCCGTGCGGGGTGCCGTCACCACCCCACGTCAGGTTCACGGTGTGGGGACGCCAGCTGGCTTTCTCCGCAAGCAGCGGGTAGTGCTCCGAAGCGACCCGCCAGCCCTGGTCGTCGGTGAGGTGCCAGTGGAGGATGTTGAGTTTGTGGCGGGCCATCCAGTCGATGAAGTCGAGGATTTCCGCCACCTGCAGGAAGTGCCGGGCCGAGTCGATCATCGCGCCACGCCACGCGAACCGGGGCGCATCCTCGATCCGCGCGGTCGCCACCTTCACCGTACCTCCCAGCGGTGCGGTGTAGACGTCGTCGCCTCCGAGTTGCAGCAGGGTCTGGGCCGCCCACAGGGCGCCCCGGCGGTCGGCCGCGGCAATGGTCACGCCGTCAGGACGCACCTCGAGTCGGTAACCCTCGGTGGGCAGACCGGTGTCGATCCCGACGAGAATGTCCGGCTTCTCGGCGACAGGCAGCGGCAGACTCGTGGTCGTGGACAACACCAGCCGCGCTGCCCGTGCGGCCCCGGTCTCCTCCGGTCCTGCCCCGGCGCGGCAACCGATCGTGCTGCGCTCGGTCAGCGTGTGCTCCGCTCCTTCCCATTCGACAGCGGCAGGAAACGGTATCAGGGACGGCATGGGTGCTCTCCTTCGAGTCGGCACCGGGGCTCGGTGCAACCGAGCCATGATCTCACCGAGCGGTTTTTCCAGCCATCGGGGTGATCGTGGGGGGCGGCAGGGCGCCGACCCGGTAGATGTGTTCGGCGCACTGGTCGAAGGCGAAGACGAGAGCTCCGTGCACCGCCGCCTCATCCCCCAAACGGGATGCGATGACGGGCAATCCGAGGGGCAGACCGATGTGGCGGGCCATCGCTTCCCGGAGCGGTTCGAGCAGTTCCTCGTCGGCCAGGGACATGCCACCGCCGATGATCACGATCGCGGGGTCGATGGCCATCACCACCGTCGCGACTCCCCGAGCCAACTCGTTGATGAACTCGCGCAGCTCCTTCCGGGCGTGCGCATCCTGGTGGCGGGCGAGCGCGAACACCTCCTTGGCGGTGCGACCATCGCGCCATCGAATCTGCCCGGTGCGTTCATTGAGCCCGCGGAACGCGACCCGTCCGATGTCCCCGGCCACATTGTGCGCCCCCCGTCGTGGATAGCCTCCCAGGATCATTCCCGCGGCGATCCGGGTTCCCACGGACAGATACAAGACATCGTCGAAACGTCGACCGGAGCCCATGTGGTGTTCGGCGACGGTGGCCAGCCGGACCCCGTTGTCCATGATGACGGGGCAACCGAACCGTGCTCGCAGCTCTCCCACCATGTCGACCCCCGCCCAGGCCGGAAAGATCACGGAGGCGACCACATTGCCGAACCTATCGATGATGCCGGGCAGGGAAATCCCGATCGCCCGCAGGCGCCCGGGATCCAACCCGGATATCGCCTCACCGAGTTGTCCGATGACCGTGTCGAGCTGTGTTGCGGGGTCGAGGGTTGGGTCCACTCCGTCGGTGGTGGAGGCGACCAGGGTGGTGCCGGCCAGGTCGGCCACCACGACACGCAGACTGTGGACGCCGATGTCGACGCCGGCGACCAGCCCGCCGGCAGCGTGAAACGCGTAGTGCCGGGCTGGACGACCAGCTCCGTGGGAGCGTCCCGGCACCTCAATGATCAGATCGTGACGCTGTAGAACAGCGAGAGCATTCTCGACGGATGTACGCGACAACTTCAGGTCGCGGGCCAGGGCCGTGATTCCAGCGGGACCCGTGTCGCGCAGCCACGCGGCGGCCTTGATCGCAGTCGAGGACTGCATGGCTGCTCCTTCCACCCCATATCGCGCCCGTGCATCCACGGACAATCCCACCTCTCGGAGAGATTATCATACCCCTGTAATATAATTTATTTTTTTACGGCGCGGCTCTTCCGTGAGTTTTCACACCCGGTTATGATAATTCTGGATTCCGCGGCCACATCCTCCCCCTGTCCGCGGAATCCTTCAACGAAACCGGGATCAACCGAAGGAGCGTCGGGTCATGAGAAAGCTCTTACGGGTAGCGGCGCTGGGCCTGGCGGCGCTAATCATCTTGAGCGGATGCGCCGACGGTACCACGGGATCCGATGAGCAGACGGTCACGGTGTGGGCATATCCGACCATCAGCGACGACGCCCGCCACAAGGAGCTATGGGCGAACCTGGTCTCCAGGTTCAACGAGACCAACCCGGAGGTCAAGATCGATGTCGAAATCTTTCCCTGGGCGAAGCGTGACGAGGCCCTCCAGACCGCAATCACATCGGACACTGCTCCCGATCTGGTCTATCTCGTGCCGGATCAGCTCTCCAGCTACGAGGCCTCGATCGAGCCGATGAACACCTACCTCGAGCAGGACCGCAGGAACACGTTGCTCCCCAACGTCGCGCAGGCCGTCACCGCAGGAGACAGGCTGTTGGGCGCTCCAATGCTGATCAGCTCCAACCCCTTGGTGTGCAGCGCCACGGCCTTCCGGGCCGCCGGAGTCATGACATATCCGAGTACCTGGGAGGACATCACCGAGATGGCGCCCCGGTTCACGGAGAAAGGCATGTACGCCATCACCTACTCGGCTGATCCGGGCCAGACTCTCAACATGTCGTTCTACCCCCTGCTGTGGCAGGCCGGAGGATCCGTCTTCGACGCAGATGAACAGATCGCCTTCAATTCCCCCCAAGGGGTCCGGGCACTCGAGTTCCTGACCGCACTGGCACGGGGCAACGCCCTCGAGCCCGATTCCCTCACAACCGCCCTCAACACCGAACAAACCGAGTTCGCTGCGGGACGTTCCGGCTGCACGTGGTCAATCCCTGCCGTCGATCTGACTCCGGTTCTGGGCGAGGAGAACGTCGTGGTCCTGCCACCGCTCATCGATGAACAGTCGGTGGCCTACGGCACAGTCGGCTCCCTGTCGCTGCTCAAGAGTTCCCGGAACAAGGAGGCCGCGGGAAGGTTCGCAGCATTCGCGACCGATCCCGTGAACTCCATCGACTACCTGCGAGCCGGGGGGTACTTCTCCCCCGCGGCAGGAGCCACGCCACTGTACGCCGGCAGCCCGCTCCAGAGCAGAGTCGAGCAAACCCTTCCCACCGTCCGATTCGGAGAGCAGAATCACGCCGCACGTCAGGTCATGGGGGTGCTCTCCCCCGAGATCCAGGCTGCGCTGCTGGGACAGAAATCGCCACGGCAGGCCCTGGCGGACGCCGCCGAGGCCGCGAAACCGCTCCTCCGGTGAGAGCGGGCATCGTGCTCACCTACTTACCGCGGCAGAGCCGGCCCAGGAACCCACTGGCCGGGCGGAGTGCACGCACCGGCATGTTGTTCGCGCTGCCCGCATTCGCGCTGTTTCTCGTGTTCCGTTTCGGCCCGGCAGCCGCAGGAATCCTGCTGAGCCTCTTCAGGTTTGGCGTGGAGGGTTCGTTCTCCTGGGCCGGGGGTGAGAACTTCGCCCGGCTGATCGCCGATCCGGTGTTCTGGCGGGCACTGTCGGTAACCCTGACCTACGTGCTGTTCTCAGTTCCCGTTTCCATCGCTTTGTCAACTGTGCTGGCGCTGGGGTTACGGCGCGGGTTCCGTGGGGCGCGATTCTTCCGCTCGGTCTTCTTCCTGCCCTTCATCACGTCACTGGTGCTGCTCGGATCGGTCTTCAAATGGATCTTCTCCACCGACGGTCCCTGGTCGACGCTGATGGCCCCGCTCGGGCTGGGGGGTTCGTGGCTCGGCAGCACGATCCTGGTGCTTCCCGCCGTCATCGTGGTCGGCGTCTGGTCGCGCTTCGGGTACGGAATGCTGATCCTGGTGGCTGCTCTGCAGGACGTCCCGCAGGACCTGGAGGAGGCGGCCCTGATGGACGGCGCCGGGACCTGGGGACGGTTCCGTCACGTCCTTCTTCCGACCCTGAGGCCCGCCCTGTTCTTCCTGGCAGTGCTCGAGACCACCGTCGCCTTCCAGGTCTTCGACGTGATCTATGTCATGACCGGCGGCGGTCCGGCGAACTCCAGCCGCTCGCTGAGCCTGTTCCTCTACGACCAGGGGTTCCGCTACTCGGACCACGGGTACGCCTCCGCGGTCGGGGTGGTTCTGTTCATCATGACCCTCTCGGTGGCACTCATCCAGCGTGTCGTCCTGGGAAGGCGGTCATGATCCGCACCCGTTCCCGTCACGCCCTGCGCCCCTGCCGATTCACCGTCGCGATCCGGTGGATCGGGCTCTCGCTCATGGCCTCTGCCTGCCTGTTCCCCTTCTACGCGATGATCGTGCTGAGCCTGAAATCGGGCACGGTCGAACTACCCGGGTCGCTGTGGCCCTTCAGCGATGTCTCCCTCGACTCCTACCGGCAGGTGCTCTCCGGGCAGAATCTACCCAGATGGCTTCTCAACACCGTGATCTACTCGGTGACATCGGTGGTGGTCGTACTGTTCGTCTCGGCCTTGGCCGGCTACGCCTTCGCCAAGAAACGTTTCCCCGGTCGGGAGGTCATGTTCTGGACCTTCCTGTCCATGGTGATGGTGCCCTTCCAGGTCACGGTGATTCCCACGTTCATGCTCATCAGCACGTGGAAGGGAATCAACACCTACTGGGGGATGATCGTGCCAACCCTGGCGAACGCGCAGGCGGTGTTCCTGATGCGCCAGTTCATCCACGGGCTCCCCGACGAGTTGTTTGAGGCGGCCCGCGTCGACGGTGCGGGGGAGTTCACGATCTTCTGGCGCATTGTGCTGCCGCTCAGCAGACCGATCCTGGCTACCCTCGGGCTTTTCGTCCTCCTGTGGCACTGGAACGACTTCCTGTGGCCCCTGATCGTGGGCAGACGCAGCGAGATGTGGACCCTGACGGTCGGGGTCGCCTCGCTCCAACAGCAGACCGTGCCGTTGAACGTCACCCTCGCGGGCTCGACGGTGGCGCTGCTGCCACTCTTCATGGCGTACCTCGTGGCGCAACGTCATGTCCAGGAGGGATGCACAAGCACCGGAATCAGAGGATGAGCAATGACCACACACGCCATACCGAACAAAGTCACGGACGAGACGACATTGGAGCGGCTCCTGGCCAGCCCGCGCCCGGAACTCGTCACGGACCTCCGGAGCTGGTCGGGGGACCTGGTCGTGCTGGGGGCCGGGGGCAAAATGGGCCCCTCCCTGGCGAAACTGGCCCGGGCCGGGCTAGATGCCGCAGGACGTACGGGTGACGTCGTCCACGCGGTCTCCCGATTCCCCGAGGACAGCCTGCGTCGCGACCTGACCGAGGCCGGGGTAAACGTGATCCCCTTCGATCTGGTCGCGAACGACGACCTTTCCTCCCTGCCCGAGGCAGCCGGTGTGATCCACATGGTGGGTGCGAAATTCGGTGCCGGGAACAACCCGTCATGGGCGTGGGAGATCAACGCCGCGTTGCCGGATCGGGTGGCCCGCCGCTACCGCACATCCCGCATCGTGACGCTGTCCACCGGCAATGTCTACCCCTTCGTCACCCCCGGCAGCGGCGGGGCAACCGAGGCAACACCGCCCGAGCCCGTCGGGGAATATGCACAGTCCTGCTTGGGGCGGGAACGGGTGTTCGGGTTCGCGGCACGCACCTGGGGAACCCCGCTCAGCGTGATCCGTCTCAACTACGCCATCGACCTGCGCTACGGAGTGCTGGCCGACATCGCCACCCTCATCGCCGTGGGAGAACCCGTGCCGATCACAATCGGCCACGTCAATGTGGTCTGGCAGGGTTATGCGAACGAAGTGGTGCTCCGCAGCCTCACTCACGCCAGCACGGAGGTGTTCACGATCAACCTGACCGGCCCGGAACTGCTGGAGGTCCGGGACGTGGCGCACCGGTTCGCGGAGTTGTTGGGCACGGATGCGCGTTTCACCGGTTCCCCGGGACCGACGGCACTGCTGAGCGATTCCACGCGCTGCATGACGATGTTCGGTCGCCCCAACGTGACCGCTGACCGGTTGATTCAATGGCAGGCCCAATGGATGCTCGACGGACTTCCAATGACCGGGAAGCCCACGAAATGGGCGGTGCGGGACGGAAGGTTCTGAGATGCGCAACCACCCCGTCCTGCTCGCGGTCGTGCCTGAGGCTCTGTCTCGGGAGTTCTTCGACAAGACCTCCCGTGGCCTGCTCCAGGACGCCGCCGTCGCCCTGGGTGGCACCGCCATGTTCCGGGTCGATTCCTTCCCCGGAGACATCAACCTCGATGAGGTACGAGTGCTCGTCACGAGCTGGGGATTGTCTCACCTGGGGGCTGAGCTGCTGGACCGGATGCCATCGCTCGGACTCGTGGCCCACACCGGGGCCAGCATCCGGTCGTTCATCACCGATGAGGTGTTCGCCCGCGGCATCAGCGTCACGCAGGCAGGACAGGCCATGGCACCCGCCGTCGCGGAGGTGTCGCTGGCGTTCACCCTGACCCTCCTGCACCGGATTCATCGCATGGACCACGCGATGCACGAGGGCACCTGGCCTGACGCGACCGTCTTCGGCACACAGCACGAGCTCAGCGGGTCGGTGATCACCGTGGTGGGCGCGTCCAGGACGGGACGGGCCTACCTGTCGCTACTTCGCGCACTGGAGGCCCGTCCGCTGATCGTTGATCCGACCCTGGATCCCGCGGAGGCCTCACGGCTCGGAGCGGAACTGGTGCCCCTGGATGAGGGACTCAAACGGGCACGGATCGTGGCGCTGCACGCCCCATCACTGCCCACGACCCGACACCTGCTGGGAACCCGCGAACTGGCGTTGATGCCGGACGGGGCGGGCCTGGTTAACACGGCACGGTCGTGGCTGGTGGACGAGCAGGCGCTGCTCGCCGAGGTGCGGTCGGGCCGGTTGGATGCAGCGATCGACGTGTTCGACGAGGAACCCCTGCCCCCCGACAGCGAGTTGCGCACCCTACCGAACGTGGTCGTGACCCCGCATCGCGCGGCAGGAACTCACGAGGGCAGGCTCCGGCAGGGACTGATCGTCGCAGGGGAGGTCCACGCCTGGGCGCGTGGTCTTCCCCTCGCCCACTCTGTCGATGCACACCGCCTGCGCCTGATGGCTTGAGGGGTTCCACGAACCGGTTCGATCAGTTTCTCACAGGCCCGTTGACGCGGCCTCTGGGATCATTCGTACATGATCCCAGGACCCGCTCCATCCACCGACCCCACACCGCCTGACGCACCTGCCGGACTCCTGCCTCCAGCCAGCACCACCGAATTGACGTTGACCCTGATCTGGCGATTAGTCCTCACCCTGGCCTCCGGCGCCGGGCTGATCCTGATGTTCGCCCCGTTGAGGACGCCACCGCAGATCCTGAATCAGGTGCTGTACTTCACGACGATCTCCACCATCCTCGTGTTCCTGGTGGCGTTGTTCGGGCTACTCAGACCATTGTTCTTCCTGACTTTCCCGGCACGTCGGAAGCTGGAGGGGAATCTGGGCTGGCTGCGTGGTCTCTCGACGTGTGCGTCTCTGCTGACGGGCTTGGTCTTCGGGTTCATCATCTCCGGCAACCTGAGCACGCCAACGAGTTTCATCCCTCATCTGGCGCTACCGGTTTTGTCCGTGATCGACTGGACCCTCGTGGGCAGGAACCAGTCCCTGCTGCCCTGGTGGGTTCCGCTGACCTGGACACTGTCGCTGGTTCCGTACCTGTTCATCTACGCCTGGGACGCGCTGAACGACAAACCCATGTACGCCTTTCTGAATCCGGCGCGTCCCGACTGGTGGCCGTGGGTGGGAATGCTGAGTGCCGGTTTTCTGCTCCTCGCATATGTGCTCTGGGGAGCAGGCAGACTGCGTGCCCGGGGACACATCCGTGGCCCACAACCTGCCGGTCACCGGCCCGGTCCGGGCATGCAGGGTTCCCGGAGGCCGTGACCTCCGGGAACCCTTTTCCCGACGTCCCAGGGAGGCACCCCTACTTCCCCAGGACGTCGTTTCCCCGGCTACTCCGTGGTGTCGGGCGGGGTGCCCGGCGTTGAGGCCACGGAGTTCGGCAACGAGATCGGCGCCGGGGTGGTCCGGGTCGGGACGATCGGCCAGATGGTCATCGGCCTGCCTTCGCGTAATCGTTACGGTAGATGTCCGCCCCGCGTGCGTAGTACAGGTAGCCGTCCTTCCCGAGGGTCAGGGCACTGACGCCGCCACCGGCGATGGACTGTGAGGTGAGGTCGCTGGTCTGGATCGCGTAGAGAGTGCCCTGCACGACCCCGAACAGTTGTCCGCCGTGCTGGACCAGCCAGCTGCGGTTGACCTCCTGGGCGTCCTTGAGCACCTTGTTCTTGGTGATCGCGAAGGAGGCGGTATCCACCTTGAACACCCGGGCCCCAGTGATGCCGTAGAGCATTCCGTCGTCGCCGAAGGTCAGCGCCGTGATGGCGTTCTGGCCCTCACCCTCGAAGGGGTTGACGACGCGCGTCACCGTGCTGCTGGCGACGTCGAATTCGACGAGCTGCGCCTCCTGCGGCTTGTTGGTCTTCTTGTCGACCGCCACATTGCTGTGTCCGCCGCGCGCGGTGGTGCCGATGTAGAGCTTGCCGTTGCGGTAGGCCATGGAGATCGGCGACTGCTGCGCCAGACGATCCTGCGGGACACCCGCCGCGTAGCTCAGGCTGTCGAATGCGATGGTCTTCTGAATCTTGTGGGCGTTCGCGTCGTAGAAAGCCAGCGCTCCGCCAAGCTTGCCGTCCCCCGGAACAGTCCCGATGGCGAACACGTTGCCCGTGGTGTGGGTGATCGCGTAGGGACGATCCTGGCCGGCAACCGTTGCGGGAACGGCCTTGTACTCGGCATCATTCGTGGTGGAGCGGGACGTGACCAGGGCACCCGGGTAGAGCCCGACGACCAGCGTGTCACCGTTCACCGCCATTCCTTCTCCCTGACCGGTCGGGGAGTCCACCAGCTTGAATGTCGCGCCGTCGGCCTTCTCACCGGGGGTGACGCTGAGCAGCTGGTCCGCCGTCATGTACCAGGATGCGAACAGCCTGCCATTGTCCGCGGCCACCATTGACTGAATGGCGCGGTCCGGTGCCTTGAGCGCCTCATTGCCATCGATCCTCTTGACGGAATCCGCGCCCTGCTTGGTGGTGTCGTAGATGGTCAGGTTCCCCCTGTGCATCTGCGAGGAGACGAACATGTCGTGGGTGACCCAGCTGTTCGGGCTCAGCCGCGTGAGCAGCTGGTTTCCAGCGGGCAGCGACGTGTGCGTGGCGGTGTCAGGGTCGTACTCCACCAGCTGCTTGTCGCGAGCGTAGTAGACCTTCGTGGCCTCCCCCGGGCGGGAGATGACCTTGCCGCTGGCCTCGTTCAACCAGCTGGACGTGCCGGACGCGAGATCGTGAACGAGGTTCCGCTTCTCATCACAGGATTCGACATACAGTCTGCCCGCCCTGGCCTCGAGATGAGGCAGCTTCCCTTCGGGACACACCTCGGCAGGCAACGGCAGAGCTTTCTTCGCCCCGGTTTTCGGGTCGATCTGATAGACCTTCGGGGCGCTCGCCCCGACAGCCACGTAGACCTTGCCGTTCTCGTAGGCGATACTCCGGGCCTGCGGCTGCTCCGGATCGACGGGGTCGCCCCCCTTGAGGAAGCCCGGCCCGCTGTCCTTGTTCCAAGTCAGCACATGGCCACCGCCATTCCTGCTACCGGCGAAGGTGGCGATGTAGGCGGTGTCGTGCTCATCGACGACGACGTCCCAGAAGAAGTTGGCATTTTTGATTGCCTTATTGTCTCCCTCGATGAGGTGCTCAACGCTGTCATCCTTGGGGTCGTAACGCCACAGGCCGCTCAGCCCGGCCGCAATCAGGACCGATTTGTCGCTGAGGGTGGCGAACCCCCAGGGTTGCACATCGTACGTCTCGCCGGCGAAGTCCTTCTGGACGATGGTTGTCCCGCTGACGAGATCGACGACGTTGAGCTTGCCGCCTATCCCCCCGCTGACGACGACCGCCACCGGAGTGTCACCCTTGATGGTGGTGCCGTAGTTCGGCACGTTCACCGGTGCGGGTGGCCGCTCCCCATTCGACGTGATCTTCTCCTCGTGGCCCGCCTGATCCGCGACCGCGGTGCCGCCGAAGGACAAGGCGGTCGCAAGGCCGAGGACCAGACAGGTCGCGGCCCGGACGAACCGCCGAGGTCTGGCTTCTTGGTTCCGATGCATTCCTCACGCTCCTTCGTTGCTCACCAATTATCTTAACCAGGTGGCATAATCTTTGGTCAACATTTTCGGGCCATTCAGCGAGTTCCGTCATATGAATGTGATAATTACCCGGTGAGGAGAGGCCCTTACTCCTCGTCTCTGGCCCCGTGGCGCCACACTCCTGGACCATGCCGTCCGGGCGGCAGGCCTCACAGACCGCGCTACCCAGAGCGTGACCTGCCCCACGAGGAATCAGCCGGTTCCATTCCCCGCGAACTACACTTGCAGCATCATCCACGCGAACCGGGGCATCTTGTCCCCGACACCGATTTGGGACAGCGGCTGCTGGCCGCACGGTTTCCCGCCGGTTCTTCTCCAAGGAGTCCCTATGAACACCACGGTCTTGCTCTTCCACCCCAACCTGGCCGCCTCCCGGATCAATGCCCGCCTCGCGCAGGCGGCCCGCAGTGCCGGAACCGCAGAGAACCCGGTGGAGGTCCGCGACATGTACGCCCTCTACCCGGATTTCAAGGTCGACGTCGCTGCCGAGCAGGCCGTCTGCGAGGCCACCGACCGGATCGTCCTGCAGTTCCCCATGTACTGCGGCCCTGCTCAAGCAGTGGCAGGACGACGTCCTCACCTACGGCTGGGCCTACGGTTCAACCGGCAAAGCCCTCCACGGCAAAGAAGTCGCCATCTCCGCCTCTCTCGGGGCACCGGCCTCCAGCTACGACCGCAGCGGCGAGTACCACTACGAGCTGCACGAATTGCTGCGTCCCTTCCAGGCCATGAGCAACATGGTCGGGACCCGTTTCGTCGCCCCCTTCTTCACTGCCGGAGCCCTCAACCTGACCGACGCGGACCTGGAGTTGCGGGCCGATGCCTACCACATCTGGCTCACCTCCGAACACCCGGAACTCGACCTTCTCGGCTGAGAAACCGCGTCGCCAAGACCTGCGTCTTCCCCGCTCCTCGATGCGCTGGGGCCGACATCGTCGAGGGGAGCGACCGGGTCGAACGGCACGTCGATCCAGCGTTCACCGGGCGTTAACCCGGGTGTAGGTGTGCTGTCATCTTGCACGTCTAGCTTCGTTGACTGTGAGGTTTCGTGACCTGAAGGTGCGCCTGACCGCAATGCTGGGTTGTAGCATCCTGCTGCTGACCGGCTGCTGGAGCGGAGGTGTCGCCGTTCACCCCATCGCCACGGGGACCGCAGGTTCCCACCGGCCCACGTGCCCGGGCGGGGCGATCCGTGGAGAGGGGGCGAGTTCGCAACGAACCGCGATGGAAAAACTGATCCAGGACTACACCGCTGTCTGCCCCGGCACGGTCATCGACTACACCACTTCCGGGTCCGGCGCTGGGGTCAAAGCGTTCTTCGGCGGCACCGTCGATCTAGCCGGCTCCGACTCCCCGCTCAGTCACAGGGAGCACGACGGGGTGATCGAAACCGAGAAGGCGGAGAAACGTTGCCGAGAAAACACCGCCCTGAATCTTCCGATGGTCCTTGGCCCCATCGCCATCGCCCACAACGTCGAGGGCGTCACGGATCTGAACCTGAGCGCCGAATTGATCGCACGAATCTTCACCGGCGACATCACCCGCTGGAATGACCCCGCGATAGCGGCTGCCAATCCCGGGGTTTCACTTCCCGACGCCGGGATCGCGGTGTTCCATCGGGCCGACGAATCCGGAACCACTGAGAACTTCACGAAATACCTGGCCAAGACCACCGGCGATGCCTGGGGGCACGACGCGTCAAAGAAATGGCCCGCCACTCGGGGCGAAGGCAAGGAGAAGACCGCAGGTGTTGCGGACGCCGTCGCAAGTACCCGCAATTCCATCACCTATCTTGAATGGGGCGCCGCTCTGGAACGCGACCTGAAAGTCGTTCGCATCGACGGGGTGGTGCTGTCAGGGGAAACGGCTAGCCGGGCCGTCGCCGCAGCCGAGGCGGAGACCGACGATGACGGCATCCGCCTGGACATCAATTACGCCCCGGGGAATGGCGCCTACCCACTGGTGATGGCCACCTATGAGGTCGTCTGCTC
The DNA here is from genome assembly GCF_037055325.1 of Arachnia propionica. Lineage (NCBI taxonomy): Bacteria > Bacillati > Actinomycetota > Actinomycetes > Propionibacteriales > Propionibacteriaceae > Arachnia > Arachnia propionica. The sequence continues at coordinate 1,533,335 of NZ_CP146373.1, forward strand.
CGCGGACGCTGCCAACCCTGAGCTGCTGCGCGACTTCCTGGAACTGTTCGCATCCGAGACCGCACAGGCCTCCCTCGAGGAACTCGGCTACGCTCCCCTGCCCGACGAGCTGCGAGAGAAGGTGAGTCGGAGCGTCTCCGGGATCCGATGAGTAACGACGAACACGCCACGCCCGGGAACGGGAAGCCCGCTCCCGGCGCTGCCACCGATGTCCTGACCAGTCGGGGCCGCAGCACCATTCACCTCGGCGATCTGCTGTTCGGCGGCTCCGCACGGGCCTCCAGCCTGGTCATCGTCGTGGTGGTGCTCATCATCGGGACGTTCCTGCTCGGCAACGCCTGGCAGCCGTTGCTGGACAACACCGCGAACTTCTTCACCTCCACCACCTTCGACTCCTCCTCGCGTCCCCCGCACTTCGGCATCGCGGCGCTGCTGTGGACCACGGTGCTGTCGTCGGTGATCGCACTGCTAGTCGCGGTACCGGTGGCGATCGGGATCGCGCTGCTGCTGACCCAGTACGTGGGGGGACGGGTCTCCCGGGGGATCGGGTTCGTCGTTGACCTGCTGGCGGCAGTCCCGTCGGTGATCTTCGGGCTGTGGGGCATCAAGGTGCTCGGCCCGGCCCTGCAGCCCGTCGCGCACTGGTTGCAGGCCCATCTGGGCTGGTTCCCGCTGTTCGGCAGCACGCAGGTGACCTCCCCCGGCACGGTGTTCACGGCATCTCTGGTGCTGGCTTTGATGATCCTGCCAATCATCACAGCTGTCACCCGCGACGTGTTCTCCCAGACTCCCAGGGAACAGATCGAGGCAGCCCTGGCTCTCGGAGCAACCCGCTGGGAAACGATCCGCATGGCTGTACTGCCCTACGGACGTTCCGGCGCTACTGCGGCCGCCATGCTGGGGCTGGGCCGTGCGCTGGGTGAGACGATCGCTGTGATGCTGATCCTGTCGGCCAGTTCCTTCAACGTCTCGATCTTCGGCGGCGGTGAGACCTTCGCCTCCATCATCGCTCGCAACGCCGCCGAGTTCGACACCGCCTACAAGGCCGGGATCTATATCTCTGCTGGCCTGGTCCTGTTCGTCCTGACGTTCGCGGTCAACGCCTTGGCGCGCATCGTCGCCGAACGCGGAAAGGCAAAATCCTGATGTCCGCTCCCCCGTCCCCCAACTCCTTGAATCTGCAACGCCCCACCGGGTGGCGGGCCGTGAAGAACAACCTGGCGACGGGCTTCGTGTGGTTCTCCGTGGCCGCGGCCACGATCCCCCTGCTGTGGATCCTGATCTCGGTGGCGGTCAAGGGCGCCCCGCTGCTGTACAGCGTCGGCGCCGACTACCACGTGATCTGCATGGACCGCTCCGAGAAAGTGCGACTCACCGCCGACGCCTGCGGGGGCGACGTAAACGCCACACCCGCCGACGAGGCCGTCGAGTGGCGTTACGTACCGGGTGGGCGTTACGTCGCAGTCGGTGAAAGGGTGAACACCTACCGCACCCGGACCACAGCTCCCGTCTCCCCCGACCCTGGACGACCCTACGACATCGTCATGATCACCGATGCCGGTTCGGGGGACGCCCGCACGCCGTCGTTGCAGTGGTGGACGACACCGCTCGGGTCGGCGCAGGCCACCGACGCCAGGGGCGGTGCCGTTCAGGCCATCTACGGCACCCTGATGCTCGGGCTGCTGACCGCGGTGATCGCGGTGCCGCTCGGGATGCTGGGCGCGATTTTTCTCGTCGAGTACGGGCGGGGCACGAAGGCGACACGGGTGGTGTCGTTCATGGTCGACGTGCTCACGGGTGTGCCGTCGATCGTCGCGGCCCTGTTCATCTACGCCCTGCTGATCACCACTTTCGGGCAACGTCCCTCGGCATTCGCGACGGTGCTGGCGCTGGTACTGCTGATGCTCCCGATGGTGCTCAGATCCACCGAGGAGATGCTGAAGCTGGTCCCCGATTCTCTGCGGGAGGGCTCCTACGCGCTGGGAGTGCCGAAGTGGAAGACGATCCTGCGGATCGTGGTGCCGACCTCCTACAGCGGCATCCTGACCGGGGTGGTGCTGGGCATCGCCCGGGTGATGGGCGAGACGGCGCCGCTGTTGATTCTGATCGGCTACACCCAGAACCTGTTCCTCGACCCGTTCGGGAACTCGATGGGGGCGCTGCCCACCATGATCAACTCGGGAATCTCCGTGCCGGAGGGCCAGCCGGGCGCCGACCGGGTGTGGGCGGCCGCCCTGACCCTGGTGCTGATCGTGATGGTGCTGAACCTGATCGCTCGGCGCATCGCCAGCCGCAACAGGCTCACATGACCGCAACGCGATCCGAAGGGATACTGGATCCATGTCGAAGCGTATCGAGGTAAAAAACCTCAACATCTACTACGGCAGGTTCCACGCCGTCTCGGACGTGAACCTGGTGGTGGAACCACGCAGCGTGACGGCCTTCATCGGACCGTCGGGATGCGGCAAGTCGACGGTGCTGCGCACCCTCAACCGGATGCACGAGGTCATTCCCGGTGCCCACTGCACCGGTGAGGTGCTGCTGGACGGCACCGACCTGTACGGCCCCGGCGTCGATCCGGTGGCGGTACGGCGGGTGGTCGGGATGGTGTTCCAGCGCCCCAACCCGTTCCCGTCGATGTCGATCTACGAGAACGTCGCCTCCGGGCTGCGACTCAACGGGGAGAAAAACCGCGCGGTGCTCGACGAGGCCGTCGAAAAGGCGCTGCGGGGCGCGAACCTGTGGAAGGAAGTCAAGGACCGGCTCGGCAAGGCCGGTGTGGGTCTCTCCGGTGGGCAGCAGCAGCGGTTGTGCATCGCCCGGGCCATTGCGGTGCAGCCCGATGTGCTGCTGATGGACGAGCCCTGCTCAGCCCTCGACCCGATTTCCACCCTCGCCGTGGAGGATCTCATCCACGAACTCAAGGAGCACTACACCGTCGTCATCGTCACCCACAACATGCAACAGGCGGCGCGGGTCTCCGACGAGACGGCCTTCTTCAACCTGAAAGCCCAGGGAGAACCGGGACATCTGGTGGAGATCGGCCCGACGGAACGCATCTTCCACAACCCGGAGAAGAAAGCCACGGAGGACTACATCACCGGTCGCTTCGGGTGATACCGGTGCGGCTCACGGTTGTCGCCGGAATTCGACTCGATCTCCAGGCCGAAGCGGCCTTCTTCCCGTTTGAGGGCTGTGCAACCAGGAAAATTCACTCCCAGGAACCGTAGACCGGTTCCCACATTGCGTCCTTGATGGCACGGGCGAGGTCATCGTGGGTTCGGGATGCGGCCCCTTCGGTCTCCGCGCATCGCGCGACCGCCTCCGCAACAATCGCCGACGACGCCCGCAGATCGCGCACCGGCGGCAGCAGCGCCGCTCCTCGTGGCAGCGGATCCACTTGAGAAGCGACGGCTTCAGCGGCAGCCAGCAGCATGCCGTCAGTGATCTCCCTCGCTCCCGAGACGACCGCCCCGAGACCGAGCCCCGGGTACAGCAGCGCATTGTTGCCCTGTCCGATGGTGTAGGTGACGCCGTCGTACTCCACGTCCTCCACTGGGATGCCGGCCGCCACCAAGGCCCTGCCGCCGGACCAGGCGATCACGTCGGCGGGCATGGCCTCAATGCGCTCGGTCGGGTTCGACAACGGCAACACGATGGGACGGTCCGCCCCCACGCACAGCGCTTCGATAACGTCCTGGGTGAAAGCACCATGGTCGGTGGATGTGCCGATCAGGATGGTGGGCCTGACTCTCCGCACCACTTCCAGCAGCCCGATTCCGCGGGAGCCACGCTCCCAGTCCGCCACATCTGCGGCGGGGCGGGCGTAAACCTGCTGGTAATCGGGCAGATCCGGCATGTCGTCGGTGACCAGGCCGTCGCGGTCAATCAGCCAGATCCGCGACCTCGCCTCGGTCTCACTCAGTCCATCGCGAACCATTCCCGCGTGAATCTGGTCGGCCATACCGGTACCCGCGGTCCCGGCGCCGTAGACCACGAGTCGCTGGTCAGCAAAAGACGTGCCCGTCACCTTCATGCCCGAGATCACGGCCGCGGTGACGATGGCCCCCGTGCCCTGCATGTCATCATTGAAGATTCGATAAGTGCCACGGTATCGCTCCAGGATGCGGCGGGCATTCGACGGCCCAAAATCCTCGAAGTGCAGCAGCGCTTGCGGGAACAGCTCTGAGGCGACCCTCAGGTATTCGGCAATGAAAGCGTCATAGCGCTCCCCCCGGACGCGTGGGTGCCGGTTGCCGAGATAGGCGGGGTCGTCGAGGAGCTGTTGATTGTCGGTGCCGCAGTCGAGGTTGATGGCGATGGCGCGTGCTGGGTGGATGCCGGCGGCGGCAGTGTAAACGGCAAGTTTTCCGACGGAAATGTCGGTACCGTTGACACCCCAGTCGCCGATACCCAGGATCTCCTCGGCATCGGAGCAGACCAGAAGATCCACGTCCGCCGCTCCCAACCCCAGTGATTCGAAGGAGACCCGGATGTCCTCGGGCCGGTCAATGCTGAGGTAGACGGCCCTGGAGCGACGATAGTCGCGCGACCACTCCTTGATGGCATCCCCCACCGTCGGGTCGTACACGACGGGTAGCAGTTCCTGCAGGTGGTCGACCAGCAACCGATAGTAGAGCACTTCGTTGCGGTTATGAAGCTGGTCGAGGAAGATGTAGCGGGCCATGTCGGTAGACTGGGAGCGTAGCTGCGTGTAGGCGCGCCGGGCCTGTTCGTCGAGAGTTTCCACCGCCGAGGGCAGCCTGCCGATCAGCCCCAGCTCGCGACGCTGCTCAAGAGTGAAGGCCGTGCCTCGATTGGTGAGCGGGTTGGTGATGACGGCGGGTTTGTCGGACATGGTTTCCTCCTAGGTCTGTTTTCCAATCCTGTCGACGGGTCCTATGTGCTCAGAGGGGTCTCTATTCCGGGACTCCCCAGGCGCTTTGCTTGCCTTGAACCCGACTTCAGGCGTTGAGTTCCTTTGGCCGGGGTACCTTCAGCAGGCCAAGGAGAGCGTTCTCCAGGACCTCGGTCAGCGCAGGATGGATCCAGTACTGGCCACGAGCCAGTTCCTGCACCGTCTGGCCGAAGCTCATGGCCTGGATCATCGGTTGAATCAGGGTGGCTGCCTGGGGACCGATGATGTGGGCGCCGAGGAGATGCCAGGTGCGCGGGTCGGCCAGCAGTTTCACGAAATGCCCCTCGTCCTCCAGCGCCCAGCCGAACGCGACATCCGCATAGCGCTGCGTGAACCCCACATAAGGAGCACCCCATTCCTGGAGCTGTTCCTCTGTGGCGCCGACGGCGGCGATCTGGGGTTCGGTGAACACGGCGTGAGGAACGTAGCGGTGATCGGTGACCGCCAGTTCGCCTCCATCGATGAGGAGGTTCGCGGCAACGGTGCGGGCCTCCGCGTTTGCGACGTGCTTGAGCAGCCAGTCCGAGGACACGTCGCCGAGCGCCCAGATATGCGGCTGGCTGGTGCGCTGGTGTTTGTCGACGCGGATCTGTCCCCCCGATCCCACCTTGACCCCGGCGGCGGCCAGGTTGAGGGAATCGGAGTTGCGAATGCGACCCGTGGCCACCAGCACCGCGTCGGCCAGATACTCGTATTCGACGCCGTTGCGGTCGGTGGTGATGACCAGCACCTCCCCGTCGGGACCGGTGGCGACCTCGGCGATGCTCTGGTTGAGGATCAGGTTGACCAGCGCGGCATGCTCCTGTTTGAACTCCTCGGAGATCTCCCGGTCCTCACCGCGCAGCAGCACCTCGGAGCGGTTGATCTGGGTCACCTGCGACCCGAACCCCGCGAAGATCTGGGCGAACTCACAGGCCACGAACCCACCGCCGAGCACGACGAGCCGGCGAGGCAACTCGTCCATGCGCATCACGTCGTCGGAGGTGTGGAACCGCGACCGCAGCTCCTCCGGGATCTCCACCGGCAGCGGTCGGGGTCGCGACCCCGTGGCGATGACGATCTGGTCGGCGCTGATCTGCACGTCGCCGACCAGGAGGGTGTGGGCGTCGACGAAGCTGGCGTGCCCCTCAAAGAGGGTCACCCCTTCTCCTGTACGACGCCACTCGCGTCCGGCCTGTGAGATCGGATCGATGCGCCCGAAGACGCGGTCACGGATGGCAGGCCAGTCGACACCCTTGAACTCCAGGTCCACCCCGAGCCGGGCGGCATGCCCGGGCATCCGGGCCCCCTCGGAGGCCACCACGAACATCTTGGTGGGAATGCAACCCCGGTTCAGACAGGTGCCACCGAAGACCGGGCCTTCCTCGATCAGGGCGACGTCCAGGTGGGAGAAACGCTCATCGATGATGGAGTTGCCCGAACCGGATCCGATCACGGCAATGTCGAAATGCTGCATGCACCCATTTTGTCATGCGTCACCGGCCCCGCCCGCCATGAAACTGAGTGGACCCGCAGGTGAGCATCCTCCTGTCACCAAGCCGGGTGAGCCGATTCGTGAGGAACGAGCGACCCGAGTCGGACCCACTCCACTCCCGAAAACCAGACCCGGCCTCAAGACCCCAGGCACCCACACCATGGTTTCGACACGACCGGTTTGCTGACGCTCATGATGTCTATGTCAACCCGCTTCGAGAGAAAATCCGAGGGCCGAGCCTGACGATCTCGTCCCCTTCCACGCGACGCCAGAGTTGCCCAACCCGAGTACCTGCACCTGAGAATCGATGTTTGAACGCCTACACTTTCCCCATGACAGGTTGGGCAGTTGTGACGGGGGCCTCGGGCGGACTCGGGGCAGGTTTTGCGCGAGAACTCGCGCGGCAGGGGGCGAACCTGATCCTGGTGGCCCGCAGCGCAGACAAAATGGATGCGATCGCGACCGAGATACGCGCGACGCAGCACGTCCAGGTGGAGACCTGGCCCTGCGACCTCACCAACCGCGGCGCCCGGGCCGTGCTGGCCGCCGACCTGGCCTCCCGTGAGATCCACACCCTGATCAACAACGCGGGTTTCGGATCTATCGGCGACTTCACCGACCTGCCACCGGAGCGCATTGCCGCCGAGGTGGAGCTGAACGTGGTGGCCCTGACCGAACTGACCCGCCTCGCGCTGCCGGGCATGAAGCAGCGGGGGCGTGGGGCGGTCATCAACATCGCGAGCACCGGAGCCTTCCAACCAATCCCCGGGTTCTCCACCTATGCCGCGACGAAGGCCTACGTGTTGCGCCTGTCGATCGGGTTGTGGTCGGAACTGCACGACAGCGGCGTGCGGGTGTTGGCCGTGTGCCCCGGCCCCACAGAAACAGGTTTCTTCACCGCCGCCGGCAACGACCAGGTGATGCGACAGCGCCGCAGCGTCGAGCAGGTGGTGAACAGCGCGTTCCGGGCGTTGCGTCGTCACCGCCCCTACGTCGTCGACGGAGTGGGCAACACAATTCTGGCGGAGGCTACCCGTTTGATGCCCACCCGTTGGACGTCCAAGGTGGCTGGTTGGGTCGCTTCTCGTTGAGGCTCGCGTGAAGCGTCACTCGACAGTGATGCTGCGACTCTCCAGCGACGTCTGCACGACCCCCATGTCATCGGTCCAGCTGGTTTCCACACGCACCAGGTAGCTTCCCTCTCCCAGAGTCAGCGACACCGACCACTGACGCCAGCCGTCGCTCCCCGTTGTCACTTCGGTCTGAGCGTACTGCGAGGCCAGCAGAGTGTCGTTGGAGTCGGTGACGAGCACCCGCGGCTGACCCGCTACTGGTTGCACCACGCCGGAAAAAGTGACGGACCCGGCAGCCAGTCGTGCCCCGTTACCGGGAGTGTCAATCCACAACGTCGCCAGCGATGCCGCCCCCGGCAGCTGATGATCGCCCGCGAACGCAGCCGGTGGCGCCGCTCCGTTCGCCGTGAACCGAACCTTCAGATCCGAGGCATCGAGGACCTCGTAGACCGCTTGAACGACCTGACCGATGGCCTGCTGCGTCAGTTCCTGGTCGGTGCCGTCGGGGAAGGCGTCGGCAGACAGGTTCACGGTCACCACTGATCCCTCGCGACTGACGCCGATGACCCTCCCAGGATTCCAGGCGGACCTGTAGTCCGGATCGAGAGGGGCCACTGCCAGAATCGCGTTCACGACCGTCGAGACCATGTCCCCCGAGGCCGCCAGATTGCGGAATTCCCGGTGCAGCTTCCCGTCCTGGCGACCGATGTAGTACACCGGCACCGCCTGCACCTGCGCCGGCAGTACCCGAGCCTGTGGTGCAACGGACTGCGGTGACTCGACCAGCGTCGGAACTGGTGCCGACTGGTGAGCACGCCCGAGCACCCAGGTCACGGAGAACACCAGCATCAGAACCAACAGCACCACAAGTACGGCCAGCAGCAGCGGAACCCCAGGGGCCCGCGCTCCCTTGAGGGAACGCAGTTCTGCTTCCAGGGTCTCAGTTCCTGGGGACTGGACCAGCCGTGCGGCGGAGCGCAACGCGGCTGTCAGTTCCTGCGACAGCGATTCGATCACCCCGGGTAGGCTCACCGGTTCCGGTTCACCGACGGCCCTGCGCAGCGCATCGAGGGCTTCCTCGAGTCGCTGGTTGCAGCCCCGCACCGTCATCCGCATGATCCCGGCCAGCTCCGGTCCGAAAACGGAGAGGTAGTGAGAGACCAGCAGGATCTCTCCCAGCCGGATGGGCAGGGCGAGGATGGCGCGACGAATCTCCTCCTGGCGTGAATCGGCGATCTTCAGCAGCTCCAGCGTTCCGCTCGGTCCCCGCACGGAACGCGCCTGATGCACCACCTGTTCCGCCAAATATTCCACCCGGGCCGATGGGTCGACGATCCGGTTGGAGCGTTTCGCCAACCCCAGCAGCGAGGTGCGCAGGATGTGACCCGACTCAGATTCGGCGCCGAGCATCACGGCCAGCCGGTGCATCGTCGGCCCCTGCTCGTCAAACAGGTCGATCAACCACGTGGAGGTATCGGACAAAGGACGTCACTTCCCCCCGCGCCCGGCGGGACGTTTGGTGTGGGAATCCCTCACGTCGACTCCTTCCGGGTGTTGGGGAAACAAGCCACCATTCCACCATTGTGCACTCCCACCCCCCGGAGCTGGCAAGGGGCCTTGTGCTGTTGCACGCTTCAGGTCCCGACCCGGAACCTGCGCCCCCGTCTGGAAGGAAGCAGATCCTGCGCAGGCTCCGCGTAGTCGATGGCGGTGACGAAACCATTGCGGAACGTGAAAGAGGTCACGGACACCAGGGTGCAGCGGCGACGACGGGGGTCGTGAACCAGCGTTTTGCCCTCGGCATCACGGCGGGCCATTTCGATGGGAAGCTGATGGCTCACAACCAACGCCTGTCCTCCAGGCCCGGCTGCCGCCGCGGCGTCCTTCATCGCGGCTCGCATCCGCGCCACGATCTCCCGGTACGGCTCACCCCAGCTTGGGCGGAGCGGATTCAGCACGTGCCGAATCATGCGCACATCCCACAGAGCTTTGTTGTTGGCGCCGAAAACCTTGCCCTCGAAGGCGTTGGCTGCTTCGATGACGCGCTCGTCGATGACCACGTCGAGTTGTGGGAACAGATCGGCGGTGGGCGCGAGGGTTTCTCTGGCTCGCTGCAAAGGCGAGCAGCGCAGGTGCGTCAGCGGAGCGCCCTTCCAGTACCCGGCGAGCCGTGCCGCCATGTCGTGGCCGAGTTCCGAGAGTCCGAAACCGGGCAGCCTCCCATACAGCACCCCTTCGGGGTTGTGTACTTGCCCGTGCCGCATCAGGTGAACCACCGTCGGCTGCTGCATCACGACCTCCGGGCGGAGTCCTTGCGACGCCGACGTCGCCGCTGGGAAGGTTTTGTGTCCGGCAGTCCCTGCGCCAACCGGTTGGCACGACGTTCATCCGCGAACCGCGCCAGGCCAATGGCCACCGACTCGAAGCTTGGGGAATCCGCCACCACATCCACCCTGAGGCCATGCATCTCGCAGGTCGATGCGGTGGCCTGTCCGATGGCCGCGATGATGGAGGTCGCATGGGGTTTGCCCGCGATACCGATCATGTTGCGCACCGACGACGACGAGGTGAACACCACCGCGTCGAACAACCCGGTCTTGATGCGTTCTCTGATCTCGGCGGGCGGCGGGGCGGCGCGCACCGTCCGATAGGCGGTGACCTCCTCGACCTCCCAGCCGAGATTCGTCAACCCCTGCACCAGATCCGCCACCGACACGTCAGCGGTCGGCACGAGCACCCGCGCCATGGGGTCGATCAGGTCGTCGTAGGCGGGGAACTCCAACGCCAAGTCGTGGGCGGTATCACCCTCCGACGGCCTCAGGTCCGGGGTGAGTCCGACGCGACCAAGGGCCTCCACCGTGCCGCGACCGACCGCAGCCAGCTGGATGCCGGAGAGGGCACGCGAATCCAGGCCGTACTCCGCGAGTCTCTCCACGATGGCTCGTACCGCATGCTGCGAGGTGAACACCACCCACAGGAACCGCCCGTCGACGATGCCACGAACCGCCTTCTCCATGGCCTGTTCCGTGCGAGGCGGTTCGATGGACATCGTCGCCACCACCTCGGTGGAAGCCCCGAAGCGGGACAGGTGGTCCGTCAGCTCCGTGACCTCGTCCTTGGTGCGCGGCACGAGAACACTCCAGTCGAACAGCGGTTTGGATTCGAACCAATCGACGCGAGCGCGCGCGACGTCTCCGATGCCGGGACCGAAGAGCAGGAACCGGGGTCCACCGCAGGGTTCGGATCCGAGATCACCCCACGTGGTCAGGCGGGTTTTCTGGGATGTGCCACCGAGCCCGGTCAACTCCAGCACCTTGGCGTCTTTCCCGTAGATAGCTCGGGCCTCGTCGACCACTCGGGAAATCGACTCGTCGGTTGCACGGATCACCACGGTGCCACGCTTGGGCCAGCCATCCTTGTCGGGAAGCTCGATGGAAGTGTCGCAGAAACCCATCACCGAGGTGGGAGCGACGGCGCCGTAGGTCAGGGCCGCGTTCCAAGTCGTGATCCCGGGAATCAGGTGGGTGCGGATGCGTTTGCCCTCGAGGAGCCTCCGCAGAACGTCCACGTGCCCAGCCTCGGTGAAGAAGTCCCCCTCCACGAGCCTCACGACGGAGCGTCCATCGGTCACAGCCGCGACCAGCTGGGCCACCTCGTCGGCCTCGACCCGGACAACTTCACCCAAGGGTTCGATACCGACCGAGGCGAGTTCCCCCACCATGGTCGGGGAATCGACCACGAGAAGATCAGCCCCTGTCACTTCGCGGCTGCCCGCCCATGTGATGAGCCCGGGGTCCCCGGGGCCGAAACCGACAAACGTGACCGTGCCCATGGGCGTCTTGGTCGGTTCCGTCTCCTCGGTGTGGATCACGCACTGACTCCTGCAGGGTTGGCCCGCACCGCCTCGGGCGGGCGGGGATCAGCTCACTTGCCGGCGCGGCGGCGCTGAATGCGTGTACGCTTCAGCAACTTGCGGTGCTTCTTCTTGGCCATGCGCTTGCGGCGCTTCTTGATGACAGAGCCCACTGTTCGCCTTTCAGTAACCGCCCCGGAAGCGGGGTACAGGGAAAAGCCGGGACGGTCCCGGCAGGTTCCTTATCGTAACGTGCGACGCCACCGGGACGCCAACCGTTGGTCACACCCGGCGGAACGTGAACCATGGACAAGGAAATGATGGGATTGAACTGGCGTGTCTCGGTTTCCCCAGCGGTCCTGCACTCATGGTGGCGCGTGTCTCAGGCATCGGAACGGTTCAGATTCCTGACCGTGTTGTTTGCCTGCAACCGTGTCGCGGAGCGCTGGTTGGGACTGGCTTCTTTCTCGCTCAGAGTTCCGAGCTACGGCGGGCGCAGGCCTCGATGGCAGCCAGGAAAGCAGCCCGGATGGCCCTCTCATCAAGCACTCGGAGGGCGGCGGCTGTGGTGCCAGCCGGGGATGTGACTCGTTCTCGCAGCTCGGTGGCCGAGGCGTCCACCCCCTCCAGCATGGCCGCGGCACCAGCAAATGTACCGTTCACGAGTTTCGTCGCGACGTCTCGCCCGAGGCCCTGGTGAACCCCGGCTTCGATCATCGCCTCCGCGATCAGGAACAGGTAGGCCGGACCGGAACCGGAGATCGCGGTGAGTGCGTCGAACTGGCTCTCCGGCAGCTCCACACAGGTCCCGACGGCCTCCATCATCCCGACCACCCTGGCGGTCTGCTCCGGGGTGACGGTGGGCCCGGTTGCGAGACCCGCGACCCCTTTGCCGACCAGCGCGGGTGTGTTGGGCATGACCCGGATCACCGGCTGCCCCTCGGGCAGCACCTCGACCAACCGCGCCAGGGTCACGCCAGCGGCCACGGAGACGATCACGGCGTTCGGCCCCAGGTGGGGTGCGACGTCGGTGAGGGCGGTAGCGACGTGGTGGGGCTTGACGGCCACCACGACCACCTCGGCCACGCTCACCCCGGACACCTCGACGGAGCGCACCCCGCGACGTTCCCGCAGCTTCGCCAGGCGATCGGTGTCCTGGTCGACGGCGACGATCTCATCGGGTGAGGTGCCCGCGGCGATCCACCCCGCCATGAGCGCCTCCCCCATGGCTCCTGCCCCGATGACGGCGATCATCGGATCAGCAGCTCTGCGACCTGGATGGCGTTGAGCGCAGCTCCCTTGCGGAGGTTGTCGTTGCTGACGAACAGCACCAGACCGGTCCCGTCCTCGACGCTCTGGTCTCGCCGGATGCGACCTACGTAGCTGGGATCTTTGCCCGCGGCCTCCAGAGGGGTGGGGATCTCGGACAGCTCGACACCGGGGGCGTCGGTCAGCAGGGAGCGGGCCTCATCGGGGGCGATGGGGCGGGAGAACCTGGCGTGGATGCTGAGGGAGTGTCCCGTGAAGACGGGTACACGCACGCAGGTGCCCGCCACCAACAGCCCGGGAATGTGAAGGATCTTGCGGGACTCGTTGCGCAGCTTCTTCTCCTCGTCGGTCTCGCCCTCACCGTCGTCAACAAAGGAACCCGCCTGGGGCAGGGCGTTGAAGGCGATGGGTTTGACATAGGGCCCAAGATCGGTGGGCGCGAGAATGGAGCCGTCGTGGGCCAGCTCTTTCGGGTCGTCGATCTGCCGGATCTGCTCCGCGAGGGCGCGCACCCCGGAGATCCCGGAGCCCGAGACGGCTTGGAAGGTGGTGATCTGCATGGCCTTGAGGCCAGCCGCGTCGTGAAGAGGTTTCATCACGGGCATGGCGGCCATGGTGGTGCAGTTGGGGTTGGCGATGATGCCCAGCTCCGCCTTGTCGACGTCCTCCGGGTTGACCTGGGAGACGATCAACGGGACACGCGGATCCATGCGCCAGGCCGAGGAGTTGTCGATGACGGTGGCGCCGGCTCGGGCGACCTCCGGGGCCCACTGCTTCGAGGTACCGCCACCGGCGGAAAACAGGGCCACGTCGATGCCGCGGAAATCCGCTGTGGCGATGTCCTCCACCACAACCTCACGATCGCCCCAGGGCAGGACCCTGCCCGCGGAACGTTCGGAGGCGAAGTAGCGGATCTCGTCGACGGGATAGTTCCGCTCCGCCAGCAGGGTGCGCATCACGCCGCCGACCTGACCGGTGGCTCCAAAAACTCCAACTCGCATGGTCCAATCCTAGAAGAACAACCGGTACCGGTCGCGCGGAGCACCCCTGTCGGATAGATCCCTCACAGCCAGGGAATGTGGGGTTTGAGGAGGGCGTAGCCGACGAAGGCGAAGATGTCGAGGAGGGAGTGCACCACCACCAGCGGCATCACCCGCTTGGTCCGGAGGTAGAGCCAGCCGAACAGCACACCCATGACGACGTTCCCGACGAACCCCCCGAAGCCCTGATAGAGGTGGTACGCGCCACGGATCAGGGCGCTGCCGACGAGCACCACAACGATTCCTCCCCCGGACTGGCGCCAGCGGGTGAACAGGTAGCCCACCATCACCACCTCCTCCAGGACGGCGTTCTTGACGGCGAGCAGCAGCAGCATCGGCACGGTCCACCAGGCAGCTGTCAGGTTCGCCGGTGAGACGGAGGTGTTGTATCCCAGCTCCCGAGAGACGTAGTACAGCACCAGACCACCGATCCCGATACCGACGAACACCGCCGATCCGACACCGAGGTCAAAGCCGGGCCGCCGCAGATCGAAACCCATGGAACGCAGCGGGCCGCCGTGGGGTCGCTGATACACCCACAGCAGGTACAGCACCAGCGCCACCGGCACCAGCGGGAACACCAGGTTCGCCACCTGGTAGGCCAGGTCCAGCCACGGACGATCCGGGGTCTTCGACGTGTTGATGGAGGTGGTCTGCCGGTTGAGCGCCACTTCCTGGGTGAGCTTGTTGATCAGCGACAGCAGCGCGTAGACCGCCGACTGCCCCAGCGAGATCCCCAGCACCACCAGCATCTCGACGCGCAGCCGCCACCGCACGTCCGGCCCCGGATTCATCACCGGCTCAGTCTAGAGGTGCACCGGGCAGGCGGGGCCGCGACGACGAAGCCGATCGAATCACACGGGGCTCATCCGGCGACCAGCGGGGCGGGTCAGAATCGCGCTATCGGGGCCGGTACCCCACCAGCGAGGAGCCCTCGATGGCAATGACGAGGTCTTCTCGCACGATCGGCGTGACAGTACGTCGACCCGCCGCATGGTTGATGAGCGGGATCTCCTTTCCGCTCGGAATATCGACGAGGTCCACCGTCCCCGAAGTGCCTGACCCACCGAATCGCATGAACAGGGTCCGACCATCGGAACTCAGCGACCACTCATGCTGGAACCTCGCCCTATCCCTTACATCCCAACTCATCTTGTGCGTGAGGTCCAGTGGGGATGGATTGCCGTTGAAAGAGCACTCTTGCCTACTCGGACAGTCGATCACGACCCGCGCCCAGCTGACGTCACCGGTCTCGTAGGCCGCCCGGAACTGGTCAATGGTCGGTTTTCCCGTCTCGGCCACCACCAACGCGGCGTTGGAGCCGGTCAGCGGAAAGGAGGTCCGTTCACCGGTCAGGAAAACGGCGGAGGCCTCGGTGCCCTCCGGCGCGACATGAATCCACCCGTCAGCCGCCTCGATGTACTGGCCCTTCTGGTTGGATGCCGCCGCAGGCCATTCCGCCAACAGCGACCCATCCTCCAGAGACACAGTCACAATCGACTTTTCCTTGGCCGCAAGGTCGTTTTTCAGTTCCGCCAGCACCGCTCCCTTGTCCGTGGTCCCCGCAAGCCCCTGATCGGTCAGCGCTGAGAGCTTCCCGTCGTACTCCTGCGTCCAGCGTTGTGCGGGTGCGCCACCATTCCAGTCCCAGCCCGAGCAGACATCGGGTCGTGAACTGTACGAAGGCTCCGTGCAGATCAGCGCGAAATCATCGGAAAGGACTTGAGGGGTTTTCCAAGAACCCCAAGGACCGTCGCTCAATGCGCCGGTCGTGGGATCGAGGAGCTGACTCCCCAGCACCAGCTTCCCGCCCCACCACACATTGTCGTCGATGGTGCTGGGCCTGCGAAAATGTTCTTCCTCCATGGACCAGAGGCGCTGGGGACCATCCTCGGTGATCCGGTAGCCGGTCAGACGCGTCTTCTTCCCAGCCTCCCAGTTGGAGATCACGACCAAACAGTCGCCATGTGCATAGGCGTCCCAGAAATTGGGCTTGATCTGGTCCGGTTCACTTCCCCATTTTCCTTCACCCGTCTCAAAGCTCCACGCCTGCTGCCACTGGGTCGAGCCGGTCGAGGGGGTCACTACGTCGGAGGTGGCGGAGCAACCGCTGGCAGCTTCCTCACCCGTTCCCGGCGGTTGGGATAGCGCCAGCACCATTCCGATAAAGACAGCCCCAACCCCGAGTGCCGCGAAGAAAAACGGCCAGGAGAACCGGGGCCGGCCACCACCGCCACCCCCAGCGTTTCCAGAACCTATGCGCGCTGGCGGCTCCGGGCTGCGGCACGACGCCGATGTCTGTGACGGCGCCTCGAATTCCGGCATGTCTCGAGGGGAAGGAGAGGAGGTCACCGAATCAGTATCCCTTGGCCAGGGATCAGCGTTTGTCGAGAAGGGCGCGGGCGTAGCTGAACAGGATGCGCGGACGGGCGGCCATGCGGGTGGCGAGATAGCCGTACCAGCCGGGACCGAATGGGATGTAGGTGCGGCACCGCAGGCCGATGTCCGCGAGACGCCGTTGTTCCAGGGGGCGCACCCCGTGGAACATCTGGTACTCGAAGCTTCCGGGTTCGCGTCCGTTGCGTCTGGCCAGCTCCTGGGCCAACTCGATGATGCGCGGATCATGGGTGGCGAGCATCGGATAGGCCTGGGACTCCATGAGGATCCGCAGGCAACGCACCAAGGCCAGCGCCTTGTCCTGCTCGGTGCTGTGAGCGAGCGCGTGCCCCACCGGGTAGGAACCGACACACAACCGCACCCTGGCTCCCTCTGCCCCGAGTCTTCTGCACTCCGTCTCCACCCTCAGGAGGTTCGCGGGGAGGGTGATACCAAGCATCGGGTGGTTCTCACGGACCGTCCGGTACAGATCCATCACATCGTCGTAGTCGGCGGGCCACTGCATCTCCAGGGTCACGTGCGCGCCGTGCCCCTCGGCCATCACGCACAGCTCCGCCAAGGCCTTCCTGGCCTGCACGAGCGATCTCTTCATCCCCAGGGCCGAGGGTTTCACCGCCACCTCGGAGCCACTCGAGATGCCCTGCAGTTGTTCCAGGAGCTCGTCAATCACCGCATGGGTGTCTTCCCCGGGGTCATGGCCCGACAAATAGGAAAACCCCAGCCGCAGGCCCTGCCTGCACAGTTTCGACCCGACTTTCACGGCATCGCGGACCTCTCGTCCCGCCACGTAATTGCTGGCTAATTCCCAGACCCCAGGGTCCCGGGCCGCGCGACGCGCCACCCATGAGCCGAGGACGAGCCACCGGATCCAATCTCCCGAACGTCGCATCTCAGCTCCTCCTCGTCGCTTCCCCCACCCCAGCCTTCAGGTTCGCCCGGGTGGTTTCCAGCATCGACCTCAGCATGTCAGCCCGTTCTCCTCCCGTTCTGGCCCGCCGAGTGGAGACCTCCAGCACGATGTGTCCCTCGAAACCACGACGCCCCAGCTCACGCACCACCGCCCAGGCTTCCTGGTCTCCCTCTCCTGGGAGCAGGTGGTCGTCCTTGAACGATCCCCTCCCGTCGGTCAGGTGCACATGGGCCAGCCGGTCACCCCACTGCTCCACCAGGTCGAGGGACCGCAACTGAGCGGTCGAGGCATGGCTGAGGTCGAGGGTGAGGTGGTCGTAGTCGAGGTTCGTCGGGTCCCAGTCGGGCAGATAAGCGGTAAACGAGCCTGCAGGGGTGCGCCACGGGTACATGTTTTCCACCGCAAAGGTCACTCCCGAGGTGCGGTTCAGCTCCCGGATGCCCTGGACGAATCCCTCGCCGTAGCCACGCTGCCAACGGAAAGGAGGATGCACCACGACGATGTCGGCGCCGATACGTTTGGCCGCCTCGGCGGAGCGCCTCAGTTTCTCCCACGGATCGCTGCTCCAGGCCCGCTGAGTGATCAATAGGGTCGGCGCATGCAGGGACTTTACTGGCATCTTGTAACGATCACTGATTTCCGCGATGGCCTCTATGTCCAAACTGATCTGGTCCACCCCGACCATCAACTCCACCCCGTCGAATCCCGCCTCCGCTGCAAAATCAAAAGCACTGGACGTGGAATCGGGATAGACCGATGTGGTTGAAAGCAATATCAATGGCTCGGGCACGGCCACAACCCTAGCGCCGTCCACCGACCACACGGTACGCACAGGACAAAGCTCGGGACATCTCCCCCGCGCTTTCGTCCATGACGCCACGTCCTTCGAACTCCTGCCGGGGCGTGAGACCGTCACGACATCCTGCACCGCCCGATTGGGACATGCCACATTGCAAAAGGCAGAATGAGAGCATGCGCATCGATCACATCATCTTTGCCAGCGGACCACAGGGCATCAAAGCTGATGTCGCCTGCTTGGCCGAACAGCTGGGTGCTGATTTCAAAGAAGGTGGTTTCCATCCCCGGTTCGGAACCCGGAATTGCATCATTCCCCTCGCGAATTCCCGCTATCTGGAGGTTGTGGAGGTCCTCGATCATCCCGCGGCCGAGAAGGCACCGTTTGGGCAGGCGGTGCGGGCACGTTCCGAGATGGGCGGCGGCTGGCTGGGGTGGGCCGTGAGTGTTGACGACATCGCACCCTTTGAGGAACGCCTGGAACGCGCCGCAGCGCTCGGCGCCCGCCAGTTCCCTGACGGTCGTATTCTCGAGTGGCGCCAGCTCGGGGTCAGGGGGTTGATGGCCGATCCTCAGCTTCCGTTCTTCCTGCAATGGATTTCGAATGCGCAATTGCGCCCGACCGCGCTGGGTTCCACGCTGCGCCTGACCGAGATCCAGATCTCCGGTTCCGCGGACCGTCTGTCCGAGTGGCTCGGGGTCCCCGTGAATGACTCGCTCGACGGAGTTCACCTGGATCTGATCGCCCCCAACGGGCATCCGGGAATCACCCAGGTGACCTTCGAATCACCGTTGAGGGGCACCGTGGTCATCTGACCGCAACTGGGGGACGGCATCGACGGCAACACCGCAGCAATCCACGGAAGCGGTCGCACCGGCAAGACAGTGAGCGACCTCCTCGGTCTCGCGGGACGGCTCGGCTGCTCCGGAATCTCCGATCCGGTTGTGTCGGTGGCCCTCCGTAGACTCCCCGGCATGGCGAAACAGGACTCCTTCCAGTGCACAGAGTGCGGCTGGACCACGGCCCGCTGGGTGGGACGTTGCGGCGAGTGCCAAGCATGGGGCAGCGTCACAGAGCGGGGTACCCCGAAGTTGACGAAGGTCACCGCAGCGGCCCCGTCGCGCTCGGCGCAGCGCATCTCACAGGTCCCCACCGACGATGCCCGCCGCAAACGCACCGGCATCGAGGAATTGGACCGCGTGCTGGGCGACGGCCTGGTGCCGGGTGCGGTCGTGCTGCTGGCGGGCGAACCGGGGGTGGGTAAATCCACCCTTCTGATCGACGTGGCCGCCAAATGGGCGGGCACGGGGGAAACCACTCTCTACATCTCCGGCGAGGAATCGGCCTCACAGGTGAAGCTGCGCGCCTCCCGCACCGGGGCCGTCCACGACGATCTCTTCCTGGCCAGCGAGAACGACCTCGCCACCGTGCTGGGGCACGTCGAGGAGGTCTCGCCGTCGCTGCTGATCGTGGACTCGGTGCAGACCATCTCCGCCACCGGGGCTGACGGTACCCCGGGCGGGCCCGCGCAGGTGCGGGAGGTGACGGCCGCCTTGGCGCGGGTGGCGAAGAACCGCAACATGGCTGTACTGATCGTCGGCCATGTCACCAAGGACGGTTCCATCGCCGGGCCACGCACCATGGAACACCTCGTGGATGTGGTGCTCAGCTTCGAGGGCGACCGCCACTCAGGGTTCCGCATGGTGCGGGCCACCAAGAACCGGTTCGGCCCCGCAGACGAGGTGGGGTGTTTCGAGATGAGCGAAACCGGCATCGTCGAAGTGCCGGACCCGTCGGGCCTGTTCACCACCGTCCGCTCCACCCCCGTGCCGGGCACCTGTGTGACGGTGACCCTCCAGGGGCGCCGACCGCTGCTGGCGGAGGTGCAGGCGCTGGTGGCCCCCACCCCGGGGAACTCCCCGAAACGCGCCACCCACGGCCTCGACTCATCCCGCATCGCCATCGTCCTGGCCGTGCTGGAACGCAAGGCCCGGTTGCCACTCAGCCAGTCGGACGTCTACACCTCCACCGTGGGCGGAGCCAAGGTGACGGATCCGTCGGTGGACCTGGCAGTGGCGGTAGCGGTGGCCTCCGCCGCGTTGGACCGGCAGCACCCGCAACGTCTCCTGGCGCTCGGGGAAGTGGGTCTGGCTGGCGACCTGCGTCGCGTCCCCGGCACCGAACGCCGCCTGGCGGAGGCCGCCCGGCTCGGTTTCGAACTGGCACTGGTACCCCGTGGGTCACGAGACGTCACCGTGAAGGTGCCCCGTCTGGCGGGTTTGAAGGTGGTGGAGGTGGACACCCTTGCCGACGCTTTGGGCATCCTGGACCTGCGCCGCCCCGCCAGCACTCCCCCTCACACCGACAAAACAACCTCGTCCGAAGCCCCGTGACGCTGGCTGAGCCGGCGTATGAGCGAAGCGAATGGTCGAGTCGAAACCATCTGGCGACCAAGAAGCAGGCCCGGCCACAAAACCCCGGACACAGTCGCCATGGCGTCGACACGACCCGCTGGCTGGCGCTCACAGGCCGACCCAGCCGGCTTTGACGTCAGTTCTCCTCGATGATTTTTCGCAGGGCCGCGACGTGATTTCGGTATGCCCTGCGACCTGCGGAGGTCAGCCCCACCCAGGTGCGAGGCCGACCAAAGGGCTGGGGCTTGCGTTCCACCGCAACATAACCAGCGTCGATCAGCACCTTGAGCTGTTTGCTCAGCAGCGACTTCGACACCCCGAGCCCCTGCTCCAGGGTGGCGAACTCCACCTCCCGGGCCGCCGAGAGGGCCGCACAGATCCGCAGCCGGTTCGGGGAGTGAATGGTCTCGTTGAAGCCGATCACCAGATGTCATACTCCTCGAACCGTCCCTCGGCGAGACGTCGGTTGCGCCAGCGCTCGTCGAGCAGAAGAGCGACGAAATACACCACAGAAGCGATCATGCCGTAGCCGACCGCGATCCAGAACCAGTCAACCGATACATCATCCAGCAGGGCACGCAGCAGGAAGGGGAAAGGTCCCGCCAGCGGGAGCGGGAAGGCATGAATCCACGGTGATACGAGATGTTGACCGCGAGAGGTCCCCCATCGGTGGAGCAGCACGACTACGGTTGTCATCATCGCGATCCCGATGATGACAACCACCCAGGCATTGACGATGATTCCACCGCAGAAGACCCCGGCGCATGCAGCCTCCAGCGCGAACGGCCACCACGGCAGGGCAGCGGCATGTACGGTCGCCGCACGGGCCTCGTCGGCGAGCTCGAGGAGATGAGCCGCCGACTCGCGATCCGGCACGTTGGTTTCCATGTATTCAACCATACCGAGCCGGGAACGACAGTGAAGGAGCGGGTTTCGCTGGGTTTGTACACTTGCTCCGGTATCGACGGTTCGGGAGGGACATGAAGCGGGATCGGCTACGCCAGTACCAGCGACGCCTCGCGCCCGGCACCCCGCTGCGCGCCGGGTTGGACCGCATCCTGCATGGCCGCACGGGCGCGCTGGTCGTGCTGGGGAACAACCCGAAGGTGCAGCAGGTTTCCACCGGTGGTTTCCAGCTCAATGTCGAGTTCACCCCCCAGGCCCTGCGGGAGTTGGCGAAACTCGACGGAGCCATCGTCTTGTCCAACGATCTCACCCGCATCATCGCAGCGGGCGTTCACCTCGTCCCTGCCGGCGATCTGCCGACCGCCGAGACCGGCACCCGGCACCGTTCTGCTGACCGCACCGCGCAGGCCTCCGGAATTCCCGTGGTCACGGTGTCGGCGTCGATGTCCACGATCTCGCTGTTCATGGACGGGGACCGGCACGTGGTGGAGACCTCCGGGCAGATGATCAGCCGCGCCAATCAGACCTTGGCGACCCTCGCCCGTTTCGTCGACCGCTTGGGTGACGTCCTCCACCAGTTCAACGCTCTCGAGGTCGGTGAACAGGTCACCATTCGTGACCTGGTGCTCGTCGCCCAGCGTTTTGAGATGACCAGGCGCCTGTCCGCTGAGACCCAGTTCCACATCGACACCCTCGGGGTCGAGGGCCGTCTCATCGCCCTGCAGCACGCAGAACTGGTGGGCGAGTTCACCGGTCTCGACGAGCAGTTGAGAACCGACTACGCCCACAACCTCCCCGACCCGTCCCAGTTCACACTGGAACTGCTGCACAACTTCTCCGCGGACGAGCTGCTGAGTTCCCAGCTGGTCGCGGAGCGCATCGGCTTCGGCGAGTCTCCCTACCTGGAGACCCCGATCCACACCCGTGGCGCGCGTCTGCTGATCTCCGTGGGCCGCTTGTCGGAGGGCATGACGACGAAGCTCATCGATCGTTTCTCACTGCAGGAGCTGTTCAGCGTCTCCGTCTCGGAACTCCAGCAGCTCGAGGGGATCGGGGCGGCACGGGCCCGTCTGATCCGCGACGCCCTGCTGCGCATCACCGAGGCCGCCTACGCTCGCCCCCAGACCCCCGTCTGAGAGATTCTGCCGGACAAGGCCGTTCCAGTCGCTGCCCTGCTCAACCAGCTTCGGGACGGATTGGCTTCACCACAACCGGCTCCATCAGCCTGGCACGACACACGGGCCCCGACCATGGGTCGGGGCCCGTGTGTCACTCAGTCACTCATTCGAGGGGCCGGTCTCCGCGGGGAGAACCGGCGGGGTCTTGGAGATTCCCGTGAACTTGAACGGCAGTTCCGCTCCCTCCTCGGCAACGTCCACCTGGACGATCTGCCCGGCGGCCAGATCCCCGAACAGAATCTTCTCGGCGAGCACGTCCTCGATGTCGCGCTGCAGGGCGCGACGCAGGGGACGGGCCCCGAGCACCGGGTCGAAACCGCGCTTGGCCACGAGGGTCTTTGCGGCTGGGGTCAGCTCGATTCCCATGTCCCGGTCCGCCAGGCGGGTTTCGATCTGCGCCACCATCAGGTCCACGATCCGTTCGATATCGGACTGCGTGAGCTGGTGGAACACGACGATCTCGTCGACGCGGTTCAGGAACTCGGGGCGGAAGTGCTGCTTCAGCTCGTCGGAAACCTTCGCCTTCATCTTTTCGTAGCTGGAGGCCTCGTCCCCGGCCCGCGAGAAGCCGAGGTTGACGCCCTTGCTGATGTCGCGGGAACCGAGGTTGGTGGTCATCACGATGACGGTGTTCTTGAAGTCCACCACGCGGCCCTGCGCGTCCGTGAGACGACCCTCATCGAGGATCTGCAACAGCGAGTTGAAGATGTCGGGGTGGGCCTTCTCGATCTCGTCGAACAGCACCACCGAGAACGGCTTACGACGCACCTTCTCGGTGAGCTGGCCGCCCTCCTCGTAGCCTACGTAGCCGGGCGGGGATCCGAACATCCTGGACGCGGTGTGCTTCTCGGAGTATTCGCTCATGTCGAGGGTGATGAGAGCATCCTCGTCGCCGAACAAGAACTCCGTGAGTGCCTTGGTGAGTTCGGTCTTCCCGACACCCGAGGGACCGGCGAAGATGAAGGAACCAGAGGGTCGTTTCGGGTCCTTCAGACCGGCACGGGTGCGGCGGATCGAGCGGGCGAGGGCTTTGACGGCGTCCTCCTGCCCGATGTAGCGCTTCCCGAGTTCCTGCTCCATGCGCAGCAGGCGCGCCGACTCTTCCTCCGTCAGCTTGAACACCGGGATACCGGTGCTGCTGGACAGCACGACCGCGATCTCCTCTTCGCCCACCACGGCGGGGATATCGGAATCGCCCTGTTTCCAGGCTTCCTCCTTCTCCGCGCGCTGTGCTTGGATGCGGGTGACGTCGTCACGCAACCGGGCCGCGGTCTCGAAGTCCTGCGCATCGATGGCGGCGTCTTTCTCCATCTTCAGCTTCGCGATCTGCTCGTCGAACTCGCGCAGGTCCGGAGGCGCGGTCATTCGCTGGATGCGCAGCCGCGCACCGGCCTCGTCGATCAGGTCGATGGCCTTGTCCGGCAGGAACCGGTCCTGGATGTAACGGTCCGCCATCGTCGCTGCGGCCGTGAGGGCCTCGTCGGTGATGGTGATGCGGTGGTGGGCCTCGTAGCGATCACGCAGGCCCTTCAGGATGTCGATGGTCAATGCAACAGAGGGCTCGGCCACCTGGATCGGCTGGAACCGACGCTCCAGGGCGGCGTCTTTCTCGATGTGTTTGCGGTACTCGTCGAGGGTGGTCGCACCGACGGTCTGGAGCTCGCCACGGGCCAGCATGGGTTTGAGGATGCTGGCGGCATCGATGGCTCCCTCCGCGGCGCCGGCACCGACGAGGGTGTGGATCTCGTCGATGAACAGCATGATGTCGCCGCGGGTCTTGATCTCCTTGAGCACCTTCTTCAGGCGTTCCTCAAAGTCACCGCGGTACCGGGAGCCGGCCACCAGCGCGCCCAGATCGAGCGTGTAGATCTGCTTGTCGCGCAGGGTCTCGGGGACATCACCGCGAACGATGGCCTGGCTGAGGCCCTCGACGACAGCGGTCTTGCCGACACCCGGTTCGCCGATCAGCACCGGGTTGTTCTTGGTGCGGCGGCTGAGCACGGTCATGACGCGCTCGATCTCGCTAACACGACCGATCACCGGGTCGAGCCGGTTCTCGCGTGCCGCTTGGGTGAGGTTGCGACCGAACTGGTCGAGCACCTGCGAACTGGACTTCTCCGGCCCGGCCTCGGGGGCGCCCGCCATAGACGCCTCCTTGCCCTGATAACCGGCCAGCAGCTGGATGACGGTGGAACGCACCCGCCCAAGGTCGGCCCCGAGCTTCAGGAGCACCTGGGCGGCCACTCCCTCGCCTTCCCGCACCAGTCCGAGCAGGATGTGCTCGGTGCCGATGTAGTTGTGGTTCATCTGCAGGGCCTCGCGCAGCGAGAGTTCCAGCACGCGCTTGGCACGCGGCGAGAAGGGGATGTGCCCGGACGGCACCTGCTGCCCCTGGCCCATGATCTCAACCACCTGCTCGCGTGCGGCCTGTAGGGAGATTCCCATTTGTTCCAGCGCCTTGGCGGCCACACCCTCGCCCTCGTGAATCAGGCCGAGAAGCAGGTGCTCTGTGCCGATGTAGTTGTGATTTAACAGCTTGGCCTCATCCTGCGCCAGCACGATGACACGACGGGCGCGATCAGTGAAGCGTTCGAACATTCTCTATCTCCTCCTGCGGTGCACGACGACGTTGCGTCGACTCCGCTCATACCAGCTTAGAGGCTTACACAAGCATCGTGCTGGATCATGCTTAGAAACGCCTTCCACAGGGCGCATGACCGAGGTGACCGTGTCGGAAGCACTGGAGCGGATATGGCGTGATGGCGCGATCTCCTCGGGTTTCGTTCGGTCTGTTCACACCGTTGCGATGGCTCAGCGCCGCGAGACATGCACACAGACGCAAGACTCTGACCGGATTCTCGCCTGAAGGGCCCTCACCCGGTGAGGGAATGACTCGACACGGTAAGCCTCACCATGGTCACTTGCACAAGGAGGTGCACTCTTCCATCTCCCCGAGGAGATCAATTCCTCTGATCAGATCACGGGAGCCGTCGAGAGAAGCAGCGTGTTTCCTCCGCTTGCGGGAGAAGCACACAATCCGCTCATACACCAGCTCGTTCGAAACTCCAAATAGTTCCCATCGACCACTGCACGTTCCAATAATTCCGTTCCCTCAAAGGCAATCGCGTGAACATGTCCTCGTTCCGCGCACTGGAGCGCAAGGAAGAGCCTCAACAACACCCAAGGGGGCGGGAGTACGTGCTCCCGCCCCCTTACAGGGTTCGCTTCAGCTGAAGTGACAGGTGTCTTCTCGGCCCAAATCCCCCAAGCAGAGTCGACTGTTCAGATTTCAGTGGGCGGCTTCATAGGCCGCCATGATGGCAGTAGGAATGCGACCGCGATCGCTGACCTCATGGCCCTGAGCGCGTGCCCAGTTGCGAACATCGTTGGTGGAAGGCCCGTCATTGGAACGACGCTGGCTGTTGCGCTTGGAACTCTTGCGAACACGGCGGGCGGAAGCGGTCCAGGGCTCGAGGGCCTGAACCAGCTTCGTGATGTTGGCCTCGCTCAGATCGATTTCGTACTCGACACCATCGAGAGCGAAAGTCACATTGCGGTCCGCGACAGAACCGTCGATATCATCCTTGAGGAAGATCTGGACCTCACGAGCCATGGGAACTCCTGTTCATCTAAAACTTGTACAAGCTCTTTGCTTGCTTGGGACGTCAGTAACAATACATCACTTTCACAAGATTTGAACCTGAATATGAACCGCGATCAATGCGAGGACTCGTCAGGGAATACCACTTACCATGTCTGAGACCTTGACGATTAGGGCCTGATCGTCCTTCGAAGAGTGCCTTGCTGACCTATCGGATGACAAGAAATATTGACCGTTTGGAGGACAAGGCCAATCATGCCGGCGGGCTTCTCTGTGGTACACGATGTTCCTTGATGGGCAGTGCAAGGCATGTCTTTGAGGCTTTCAGAAGGAGGATCTGAGACGATCCGCGCGTGCTGGTCCTGAAGGCCCACTCCCGGGGTTTTGCGTGGTCCGTCTGTCCCCGGGACACGAGAAAATCCCCGTTCGGCTGGCCCTTGTGGGCCACACGAACGGGGATCTGGTGAGGTTGCTCTTCCGTCCCGGCGGGGGGCTGCTCAGGCCTCCTTACGGATGGGCAGCGACTCGTCGTAATGCGCCATGTTGAGCTTGGCGAGGTCCACCATGGTGGGGTGCTCGTCGTCGCTGATCCACAGCTCGATGGCCTTCTCGCCCTTTGCGTAGCGGGGCAGCTCCACGATGTTGCTGGATTCTTCAATCTCCTGACGGGCTTCTTCTTCTGCGGCGAGGCGCTCCTCCAGTTCGGCGATCTTGGCCTCGAGTGCGTCAATGCGAGACTGCCGCTCAGCGACCTCACCGCGCAGCCATGCGGAGTTGCCGCGCATGGTGCTGAGCTCGGAGTTGGCGGCGCCCAGCTGGCGGCGCAGCTTGGCGATCATCGACTTGAGGTTCTGCGCGCGCTCGTTGAAACGGTCGATCATCGCGACGGATTCAGCATGGTGACGCTCGGCCTGCTCGACGCGAATTGCCACTTGACGCTTGATTTCCTCGCGATGCTCTGTTCGTTCGCGCTTCAACTCCATCCAGGCCACGGAGACGGCGGCCACCGCCATCACCAGGGCCACGACGGCACCGGCGCGAACAACCCAGATGCCGCCCAGAAGCGATCCAAGAACCACCAGTGATCCCACGGAGAGGATGCCAATGGCGATGGAACGCTCGGAGGAGGACTTCGCAACGTGACGACCTGACATGCCGACAGATTAAACCAGCCCGGCAGGCCTTTCGACAGCGAAACGCCGAAAATCGAAGTTCTGGACATTCGACATACCCGAAATTTCTCAGGCGGGCTCCGAGATCTCCTGATCCTCTCCGGGGTCGGCATCGTTGCCGTCACCGTCGATCATGCAGGCACGTTCCAGTATCCATCCACCCCATGAACAGAAGGCGGCAGCGCCAATGGTTACGAGGCCGTGCCAGACCCGCGCCGCGGGCACCGCGGCGGCCATGGAAGCCAGCCAGCGGCCCACATAGATGACATGCCCTCCAGCGAGCAGAGCACCAGTGGCGATCAACGATTTCGCCATCACCATGGCCCGAACCGCTTCCAGCGCGGGGACACGGCGCTGCTCCAATCGTTTGGGGAGAGCGCGGGCGTAGACGATGGCCGCTATCGCCAGAAACGTCAGGAGAACCGGCAGGCTCCACGGTGTCACGGGCAGGAAAGCATTCGCGAGATCGAAGACGCTCAGGACCATCCATCCCACGACGGCTCCTGCCAGAACCCCGACAACTATGTGACGCCCGGTGGTCGGCGTCAGCCTCGGTTCCCGTGTCAACGCCGACCGGGATTCGCTATGGCGACGTCATCTCGCTTGATGACACCGGTTCTGTCGACCTGTTTGACAAGGTCCGCTATCGGTCCAGCTCCCACAATTTCACCCATCGGGTCAATGTCGAGCCAGGGAACCAGCACGAAAGCCCTTTCGTGGGCTCGGGGATGGGGAAGTTCTATGTCTTCTTCGCTGCGATGTTTACCGACCACGATGATATCGATGTCCAAGGTGCGCGGCCCGTTGGGAATCGTGCGTTCCCGTCCAAAACTCTCTTCTATGGCGAAGGCCCGATCCAGCAGGGTCATCGGTTCCAAGGTGGATTCCGCCACCACCACGAGGTTCAAGTAGTCATTTTGCTCTGGCCCTTCTCCCACGAAGGGCGTTTGGTAGACGGGGGAAACGTCAACGACAATCAGATCTGGGGTTTCCGCAAGCACGTCAACGGCCTGCGCGAGGATAGTGGGTGAGTCTCCCATGTTGGATCCGAGGGAAAAAACGACCTTGGAGATGGGACGCATGTTTCCCAGGGTGTCGACGTCAATGTCAAAGGGACCGTTGCTCATGGCTGCTCCTGGTGATGGTGACTGACAGATCTGACAATTCGTGAGGTACGGGAGCCTGCGGTTTGTGCACCGTCACACGAACCTGCTGGACCAGCGAATTGGACAGACACCGGTCGGCGATCCTTCCCGCAAGGGTTTCGATGAGCCGGCAGGGCTCGCCCTCAATCTCGGCACGGATCAGGTCGGCGATCCCGACATAGTCAACGGTGTCCGAGATTTCGTCGGACCGAGTCTCCAGCTGTACTCCGAGTTCCACGTCGACGACGAAGAGCTGCCCATTGCGTCGCTCCTCAGGAAACACTCCATGGAAACCTGTCGCGCTCAGACCTGTGATGTTGATGGAATCCACGCCTTCACCTCCTCACGGATCGCATTGAGCCGAGAATACCGGGTCCTGGTATAAGGACGACCCGAAGGAGACCGTCAGCCTGCTGCTCGGTTCCCGAGGCGCTGCCCAACCCGAGCTGCGTCGCGCTGTGCGGTCACCTCGTGGGTGCGCACCGCCCAGATCCCGTGGATGGCGCACCAGGTCGTGACGGCGGCGGTGGCGGCGTCACGGTCCGCCGCCGGCTTGTCGCCCAGCAGCTCACCCAGGAAGCGTTTGCGGCTGACGCCGATCAGCAGCCGGTGTCCCATGGCCTGGAAGATATCCAGACCGCGCAACAGCTGCCAGTTCTGTTCAGAGGTCTTGGCGAACCCGATCCCCGGATCGAGAATGATGCGTTCGGCTGTGATGCCCGCGGCCAGGGCGGCGTCGCGGCGAGCAGCGAGCTCTGCGAGCACATCGGTGACAACGTCGGTGTAGTCGGTGTGCTGCTGCATGACCTCGGAATGGCCACGCCAGTGCATGGCGACGTAGTCGACACCGAGATCCGCGACCACACTCAGCATGTCGGGGTCGGCGAGCCCACCGGAGACGTCGTTGACGATCCGGGCTCCCGCCGCAACCGCGGCCCGGGCGACGGAGGCACGCATGGTGTCCACGGAGCAGGTGATTCCGTGGGCGACCAGGGCCTCGATCACCGGTATCACGCGCTCCATTTCCTCGACCTCTGGAACCCGCGCCGCCCCGGGGCGGGTGGATTCGCCCCCGACATCGATGATCTCCGCCCCCTGAGAGGCCAGGAGTCTGCCGTGGGCGACGGCGGCCTCGGTGTCGGCGCACAGTCCGCCGTCGGAAAACGAGTCGGGGGTGACGTTGAGCACCCCCAACACAATGGTCATGAGATCACCTCGCCATGATCAGGCTCATGGCCTCGGCGCGGGTGGCGGCGTTGCGCAGCTGTCCGCGCACGGCGCTGGTGATGGTCCTGCTGCCCGGCTTGCGCACTCCTCGCATCGTCATACACGTGTGTTCGGCCTCGATCACGACGATCACGCCCTGTGCACCCAGATGGGTGACCAGTGCGTCGGCGACCTGTGTGGTGAGACGTTCCTGCACCTGCGGGCGGCGGGCGTAGAGGTCGACCAGCCGGGCCAGTTTCGACAACCCCGTGACCTGCCCTCCGCCGGGGATGTACCCGACGTGCGCCATCCCGAAGAAGGGCAGCAGGTGGTGTTCGCAGCAGCTCGTCAGCTCGATGTCGCGGACGAGCACGAGTTCCTCGTGATCGATGTCGAAGGTGGTCGACAGCAGCTCGGCGGGGTCCTGCGCCAGTCCGGAGAACAGTTCCTGGTAGGAGCGGGCGACGCGGGCCGGGGTTTCGGCGAGTCCATCGCGATCCGGGTCCTCGCCGACCGCGAGGAGGATCTCGCGAACCGCCGCCTCGATCCGGGGCTGGTCGACCTGGTTCACCTCCGGTCCTCGGGAGCGGGCGGGGCCCAGTTTCCGGGGATGTTGTCGCGGAGCGGGCGGGGCGCGATCGGCCTGGACGGGATCTCCTTGTCAGAGGAAGCGGGGGTTCCCGGCACCTCGACGGGCGGGATGGTGGAGGGCACCCGCAGCTCGGATCCGGTCCAGGCGGGGCGTTTGTCGCGGCGCTTCAGGTTCTTGAACACCTCCGCGACCTCGGCCTTGTTGAGGGTTTCCTTCGCGAACAGCTGCCGGACCAGCTCGTCGAGCACCTCACGGTTCTCGACCAGCACGTCGTAAGCCTCCTGGTGGGCGGCGTTGATGAGTTTGGCTACCTCCTCGTCGATGATCGCCGCGGAGGCCTCCGAGAAGTCCTTCGAGGGCTGCGCCCCGCGCATCCCCATGAACGGCTCGGAATCACCGCCACCGAGTTGGACGGCACCGACACGTTCGCTCATGCCGTACTGGGTGACCATGGCCCGCGCCACCTTCGTGGCCTTCTCGATATCGTTCTGGGCGCCGGTGGTGGGGTCGTGGAAGATCATCTCCTCCGCGGCCCGACCGCCCATCATGTAGGCCATCTGGTCCAGCAACTCGCCGCGAGTGTGGGAGTACTTGTCGTCGTCGGGCATCACCATCGTGTAGCCAAGCGCACGACCACGCGGCAGGATCGTGACCTTCTGGACGGGGTCGTTGCCAGGCATCGCTGCCGCCACCAGGGCATGCCCACCCTCGTGGTAGGCGGTAATGAGACGTTCACGGTCGTTCATCAGGCGGGTGCGCTTCTGGGGTCCCGCGATGACCCGGTCGATGGCCTCGTCGAGCTGCGGCTGGCCGATCTCGTTCAGGTTCATACGCGCCGCGAGCAGCGCGGCCTCGTTGAGGACATTGGCTAGGTCGGCACCGGAGAAACCGGGGGTGCGCCTGGCCACGGAATCGAGGTCGATGTCCTTGGCGAGGGGCTTGCCAACGGCGTGCACCTGGAGGATGTGGGAGCGACCAGTCAGGTCGGGAGCCTCGACGGAGATCTGGCGGTCGAAACGACCTGGGCGTAGCAACGCCGGGTCGAGCACATCGGGACGGTTCGTCGCGGCGATCAGGATCACCCCGCCACGCACGTCAAAGCCGTCCATCTCGACCAGCAGCTGGTTGAGAGTCTGTTCGCGTTCGTCGTGGCCACCGCCCATACCGGCGCCACGGTGGCGACCGACGGCATCAATCTCATCGATGAAGACGATGGCGGGCGCGGCTTCCTTGGCCTGCTCGAACAGGTCACGGACCCTGCTGGCACCGACGCCGACGAACATCTCGACAAAATCGGATCCGGAAATGGAGAAGAACGGCACCCCAGCTTCCCCCGCGACGGCGCGCGCCAAGAGGGTCTTGCCGGTCCCGGGAGGACCATAGAGCAGCACGCCCTTGGGGATCTTCGCTCCGAGTTTCTGGAATTTCGCGGGTTCGGCGAGGAATTCCTTGATCTCCTGAAGCTCCTCGACGGCCTCGTCAACGCCAGCAACATCGGCGAAGGTGGTTTTGGGCATGTCCTTGCTGGCCAGCTTCGCCTTCGATTTGCCGAAACTGAGTGGACTGCCCGAGCCACCTCCGTTGACCATGCGCATCACCACGAAGAAACCGATGACGAGAAGCAGGAAGGGCAGGCCCGTGTAGAGCAGTGAGGTGAACAGGTTAGCGGTGGGATGTTGGGTCGTCCAGCGATCGAGCGTTCCGGCGGTGGCACGCTGCTGGAGGATCTCCACGAAACCATCGACCTGGCGTCCCACCCAGCTAGACTGGATGCGCTGGCCTGCCTCCGTGGTGATCCGGATGACCTGGTCGCCGTCGTTGAGGACAACATCACTGAGCTTCTCGTCGCTCTTCAAGACGCTCATGATCTGGTCCATCGAGACTTCCCGGACTCCGAGCAGCCCGTTGAAGAACTGCATGACCAGCGTCCCGAGAAGGATGATGACAACAACCCAGGTGACCCAACTCATCGGGTTCTTCATGATTTTCTGCAACGGCGGGGTCCCCTAGAAGAAGATGTATGTGAGCAATGGAAGGCTACCAGCGCCCACCAAGAGGACAGTAATGCCGCATCCGGTGACCGGCGATCCTTGGTCGCTCCGGGGAATGCCGCCATCGCCTCGTTCTCCTCCGGCCAGTTTCCCCGCCCGTCGCCAGACGTGTCGGCCCTCACCCGGCACCACCGGGGCAACGAGAAGCGGCGACGCACGAGAGCATCAGTGCCCGGTGTGACACCATGATCTATTCTTGGACAACGTTGTTCAAGAACAGATCGCCGGCAGCCCACGACCGCATCAGACAGTCAGGAAGAACCATGACCACAGCCCTCGTCGCCGGAGCCACGGGGTATCTCGGACGCTTCATCGTCGCCGAACTGCACCACCGCGGCCACAGGGTGCGTGCGATCACCCGCAGCCGCGAGCGGGCCGTCTCCCCGGGCCCTTGGGATTCCCCCTCATTGGATGGACTCGTCGACGACTGGGCCGTCGGGGAGGTCACGGACCCGGGTTTCACCGCCGATGTCGCCCACGGGGTGGACGAGGTCGTCTCCGCCCTGGGAGTCACCACGCAGAAGGCCAACCCATGGGACATCGACCACAGGGCCAACCTCGCCATCCTGCGCTCCGCCGAGAGACACGGCGCCACCTGCTTCTGCTACGTCAACGTCATGGGGGGCGAGCGCTGCCCTGCGCAGCTGACCCGGGCGAAAACCGCCTTCGTCCGGCAGCTGACCTCATCGCCGATCCCGAGCCAGATCATCAACCCTTCCGGATATTTCTCCGACATGACCCAGATCCTCCGGATGGCCAGGAAGGGGCGCGTTTTCCTCCTCCGCCCGGAGATCCGCGTCAACCCCATCCACGGTGCCAACCTCGCGGAGTTCTGCATCAATCGTCTGATCGACGGCGAGAAAGGAACCTGGGACGTGGGCGGGCCGGAGGTTCTCACGT
This sequence comes from Arachnia propionica, assembly GCF_037055325.1. Classification (NCBI taxonomy): domain Bacteria; kingdom Bacillati; phylum Actinomycetota; class Actinomycetes; order Propionibacteriales; family Propionibacteriaceae; genus Arachnia; species Arachnia propionica. The sequence continues at coordinate 1,566,230 of NZ_CP146373.1, forward strand.
GGCGGGAGCTCACCGACTGCGCCTTCCGTGCAATCGGCCGGCCTGCGAAGGTCTCGGCTCTTCCACCCGCCGTCCTGACCCCGCTCATCACGATCCTCCGGCTCTTCAACCCCCGGCGGGCGGACATGATGCGTTTCCTCTCGTGGAGCATGCTCCACGACTGCGTGGGGACCCCCGTCGGAACACACCGCCTGTTCGATTTCTACGAACACCACGCCACGGATGAAAGCTGAGGGGTCCCGCAGAGGCCGCGGGCTAGACACCGGACTGTGAGCACACAGCCCGACCCCCAGGCTTCACGACGACGCCCGGACAATGCTGGCGTGACGGGTACCAGGGACCCACCTGGTCATCGAGCCCGCTGGGGAGAACAATTTCGGCGCGAGGGGACCAAGTGCGGACGTGAGGGCGAGAACACCGGGTCACGGAGATCGCGGCCACAACCAGTGACCACCAGAAGAACAGCAATGTCACATTGTGGTTCCCAGGCACGTCCCATGAGCATGAACACAATTGACGCAATCATCATCGGTGGTGGATATGGCGGAGTTATGGCTGCGAACAGGCTCGCCGCCAAAGGCCGCAGGGTCCATCTCGTCAACGACGGCCCCACATTCGTCAACAGGGTCCGGCTACACCAGCACGCCGCCACCGGGTACGGGGTGACGCGCCCGCTCGGCGAGATGCTGTTCCCCGAGGTCGGGTTGAACACGCAACGGGCGGTCCGGGTCTCGGCGGGAGGGGCGGTCCTGGCGGACGGAACGGAACTGGAGGCACCTCATGTCGTGATCGCCACCGGTAGCACCGGCGACGGCCCCGCAACCCTGGCAGGGGCCGATGCCCTGCGCACGGCCCTTTCCGCGCTCCCCGCCGGGGCACGGGTCCGGGTGGACGGCGCCGGTCTGAGCGGCATCGAGACCGCGACGGAGATCGCCGAGGCGATGCCGCACCTGAAGATGTCCCTGACCGATCCCGCCGGGCTGTTTCCCTGCGGCTCGGAGGAAGACAGGAAGTGGCTCGCGAACCAGCTTCCCCGGCTCGGCGTGGTCTGGGACGACGGCCCGGCCGACCTGACGGTCGACTGCACCGGGCTGTCCGCGCCGGATCTCGCCTCCCGGTCCGGGATGCCCGTGGATGAACGGGGCAGGCTCGTCGTGGACCGGACCCTTCAGGTGGCCCCCGGGGTCTGGGGACTGGGCGATGCCGTCATCTCGCCGCAGCTGCCCCACCTGAGAATGGGGTGCGCGACCGCTCTTCCGATGGGCGCCCACGTCGCGGACAACGTCCATCGGGCGCTGGCGGGAGAAGTCGCCACTGGTTTTGATTTCGGTTTCTCGTTCCGCTGCGTCAGTCTCGGACGCAGGAACGGCCTGATCGAATTCGTGAACCGTTGCGACGTCCCCACCGGTCGACGCCTGACCGGACGGATCGGGGCCTTCCTCAAGGAGAGGATCTGTCGCCTGGTGATCAACGCGCCTCACCGCTCGGCAGCAGGTTACCGTTGGCTCGGGAGGGAACGATGAGCACGAACGAGTATCTACGACATCGCGGGCTGGTGCTGCGCATCGCCTACGACATCACCGGTTCCCTCTCCGAGGCCGAGGACATCGCCCAGGAAACATGGCTGCGCTGGCACCGCGCAGCAGAGGAGACGGGTGTGACACGACCGAAGGCCTATCTGGCCCGAGTCGCCACGAACCTGGCACTCGATACCCTGAGGCGACGCGACTACCCCGGTCGTTTCCTACCGGAACCCGTACCGGAGGACGATGCGACCGACTCGGAACTGCTGGTGGCGGAAGAGGTGTCGCTGGCGCTGGCGCTGGTGTTGCAGTCGATGTCACCGCTGGAACGCACCGCCTTCGTCCTGCACGACGTTTTCAGTTTCTCCCACGAGGAGGTCGCGGAGTTCTTGGGACGCTCCCCCTCCTCCGTACGGCAACTGGCGAGTCGCGCCCGCCGCCACATCGAGGCAGGACGTTCTCGTTTCGACGTGGACGCTGAAAAGCACCACCGGTTGACCGAGGTATTCCTGACCGCATGCCGGGCAGGTGATCTCGAGTCGTTGAAGAACCTCCTGGCGGAGGACGTGACCGTCTTCTCCGACGGTGGCGGCCGGGCCACAGTGGCGGTGCGTCCCATCGTCGGAGCCGACAAGGTGGCTCGTTTCTTCCTGGGCCTGACCAGCAAGATGACGGAAACGACCACCATCGAGCTGACCAGTCTCAACTCAACCCCAGCCTGGATCGCCCGGCAGGACGGGCGAGTTGACCACATCGGATGGCCGATGGTCGCCCGGGACGGCATCTCGGTCTTCTACATCGTGCGGAATCCGGCGAAACTAATTGCTCTCCAGCGTTCTCAGGAGTAGACGTGGGGAGCCAGAACCGCCAGGTCACGGAGGTTGCGGTAGCGGCCTGCGTAGTCGAGGCCATAGCCGACGACGAACTCGTTGGGAATGTCGAAGCCGACGTACTTGACGGGCACATCCATCCGCGCCGCAGCAGGTTTGCGGAACATCGTCATGATCTCGAGGCTGGCGGGTTTGCGGCTGGCCAGGTTCGAGATCAGATAGCTCAGCGTCAGACCGGTGTCGATGATGTCCTCGACCACCAGGACGTGGCGTCCCTCGATGTCGACACCGAGATCCTTCAGGATGCGCACCACGCCACTGGACTGAGTGCCGGAGCCATAGGAGGAGATGGCCATCCAGTCCATCTCCACATGGCTCTTCATGGCGCGCTGCAAGTCGGAGACCACCATGATCGCCCCATTGAGCACCCCCACGATCAGGAGCTCCCGACCTTCGTAGTCGGCGTCAATCCGGGCGGCAAGCTCAGCGACGCGCGCCGCGATCTGGTCGCTGGTGTAGAGAACTTCGGACAGGTCGGAGATCACATCGGCTGCATCCACCCTTGTCACCCTAGAACCACCCACTCCCCGGTGCCGTCTTCTTGGTTGGCGAGTCGGCGACTTGGGTCCGAAACGCCCACTCGACCGACTTTGCCCGCTTACGATCAAGCCATGCGACTCCTCCTGATCCGTCACGGCGAAACCCAGGCGAACGCCGACCACCGGCTTGACACCGCCTACCCGGGCTACCGGTTGACCAATCACGGCCTGACTCAGGCCGCCTCATTGCCGGGGCGGCTTGCCGACGAACCGATCGAGGCGGTCTACGCTTCCCCACTGACACGCGCACAGCAGACGGCCACTCCCCTCGCCGAATCGCTGGGGTTAGAGGTGCAGATCCTCGACGGGGTGCAGGAGATCTCGGCGGGCGTGGAGGAGCTCAATCACGACTGGCGGGCCTATGTGGCGGAGCTGCACGCCTGGTCCTCCGAGAACATGGACTCCTGCCTGGAGGGCGGCGAGACGGCACGGCAGTTCATGTCCCGTTTCACCGCGGCCATCTCCAGGGTGGAGTCGGCCGGCCACGACTGCGCCGCGGTCGTCAGCCACGGGGCGGCGCTTCGGGTGTGGACGCTGGCCCAGGACCCCGGTTTCGGCCTGAAGAAGGCACCGCCACTCAGCAACACCCAGTGGATCGTGATGAACGGTTCCTGCCAGGAGGGCTGGAGCATCGAGCGCTGGGGCGACGCCGTGGCCTGACCCAGGCAGAGGATTCCACCAGCGAGAAAGTCGCCGGACTCAACGTTCCTCGGGGATCACGGGCCCCTGGGTGGTGCCCGGAGTCCCGTCGCCGCGCTCCCAGCGGACCACCATGCCCTGCTTGGCACCGAACCGGGCCAGGTGAACACCCACGACCTCCTCCAACCGCTCGAGGTGCTCCTCGGTCGTGGACAGGCGCAGCACCAGGGCGTCGCCGTCGCAGGAGAGTTCGACGATGCCGGTGGTCGGGCCCTCACGGTTGAATTCCAGGGAACCGGTCGCGCCCTCCTCGTCCCAGACGGCGGTAATCTTGCGTCCCATGTGCCCGGCCAACTGCTTGCCGTAGCGGGCAGGGCGTTCCGTCAGCACCCGCGCGCTCGAGGTGCGGGAAAAGGCATGCGTTTCTAAGGTGCTCATGGGACCATCCTTACCCACCCACCCAACGGACACCAGCCCCGACACCGCGAGGAGAGCGCTGAATAATCTCTGCACTCCAATCCCGGACCCACAACCCCACCTTTGGTAGGACCAATGCGTCCAAACCTTGTCCGGCGGGCACCTTTCAGCCGAAACGAATCAACCCCGAGGTCATTTGTTCGCCCGAGCTGGGCTAGGGTTGGGATGTCGAGGACTACCAGTCTCGAAACCAGGCAGCCATTTCCCCGCGATGGCTTGTCAGAAGGATTTGGACGGAGAGCGATGAGCACAGAATCAACGAGCGCGGCCGAGATCAGTCTCGCCGCCGACTTCGCCACTCCCAGCCTTGCCGACTGGGAGAAAGAGGTGCTGAAGGTACTCAACCGGAAGCGCCCCGAGGGCAAAGAACTTAACATCGAGCAGGCATACAAGCGCCTGACGAGCCACACTGTCGATGGGCTCGTGATCAAGCCGCTGTACACCATTGACGACGGCGTCGAGGAGCTTGGTTTCCCCGGAGTGGCCCCATTCACGCGCGGCACCATGGTCCGCGCGGGAGAGATGGATGAGGGCTGGTTTAGCGCTCAGCTCGTCGAGGAACCCGACCCGGCTGAGGCCCGCAAGGCTGTCGACACCGACCTGGAGCGCGGCACCTCCGCGGTCTGGGTACGCGTGGATCCCGATGCAGTCCCCGCCGACAAGCTGGCCGAGGTCCTGAGTGATGTCCTGTTCGACCTCGCCCCCACCCACGTTTCCTCCAACACCGACGAGCTGGCTGCCGCCGAGGCACTGGCCGCAGCTTTCACCGCGTCCGGCAAGGAGAACATCCGTGGCAGCCTCGGCGTTGACCCGATCGGTTTCGCCGCTCTGAACGGCACCACCCCTGACCTGTCGGTGATCGCGAAGGCCGTGGAGCTGGCCAAGCCCTTCCCGGGTGTGCGTCCCATCGTCGTGGATGCCTCCCGCTACGACTCCATGGGCGCCGGTGACGTCGCCCAGTTGGCCTACGCGCTGGCCACAGGCGTCGAGTACGTGCGTGCCCTCACCGATCTCGGTCTGAGCGCCAACGAAGCTTTCGACAGCATCCTGTTCAGGGTTTCGGCGAACACCAACCAGTTCGTCACCATCTCCCGACTGCGCGCGCTGCGCACCCTGTGGAACCGGGTCGGCGAGGTACTCGGGGTGACCCCGGAAAAGCGTGGAGCGGTGCAGCACGCCGTCACCTCGCTGCGGGAGATCACCCGCGACGACGCCTACGTCAACGTGCTGCGTGGCACCATCTCGGCCTTCGCGGCGGCCATCGGCCAGGCGGAGACCATCACGGTGCTGCCGCTGGACACCGCGATCGGTCTTCCCGACGTCCTGACCCGACGCATCGCCCGCAACACCCAGGTGGTGCTGGCCGAGGAGTCGAACATCGGTCGCGTCAACGACCCAGCCGGTGGCGCCTGGTTCGTCGAGTCCATGACCAAGCAGCTCTGCGAGAAGGCCTGGGAGCTGTTCGGTCAGCTCGATGAGAAGGGCATGGCGGCAGCCATCGTCGATGGCACCATCGCTGCCCAGCTCAAGGAGATCAACGAGGCCCGCGCCAAGCTGCTCGCCACCCGCAAGCTGCCACTGACGGGCGTCTCGATGTTCCCGAACCACCTCGAGAAGGCCCTCGAACGCACCCCGCGCCCCGAAGCCCCGAAGCTCGGCGGCATCCCGTTCGTGCGCGACAGCCAGGTCTTCGAGGATCTGCGGGACCGTTCCAAAGCCGCTAAGAAGACCCCAACAGTGCTGCTGGCCTGCCTCGGCACCCGGCGCGACTTCGGTGGCCGCGAGGGCTTCACCTCGAACCTGTACCACGTGGGTGGCATCAACACCGTGATCGCGGAGGGCACCGATCCGGAGGTGTTCGTCAAAGCCATGAAGGATGCGGACACCACCATCGCAATCCTGTGCTCCAGCGCGAAGGTCTACGCCGCCCACGGCCTGGCCGTCGCGAAGGCTCTCAAGGAGGCGGGCGCCCAGGAGGTGCGGGTCGCCGGGCAGCTGAAGGAACTCGGAGGCGACGAGGCCGAGGTGAACGCTGTGATTGACGGCAACGTCTTCGACGGAATGAACGTGGTGGAGCTGCTGACCTCCACCCTGGACAAGCTGGAGGCCTGAGCAATGACCACGATTCCCCGTTTCGGCTCGGTCGACCTGAACGGCGACGGTATCCCCACCGACGCCAAGACGCAGTTCGACGACCATTTCCACCAGGTCGGTCACTCCGCCGGCTGGCAGACCCCAGAGCACATCCTGGTGCCGCCGCTGTTCGGCAGCGGCGACCTGGAGGGCCTGGACTTCCTCGCCACCCGCCCCGGCATCGCCCCCTACCTGCGTGGCCCCTACGCGACGATGTACGTGAACCAGCCGTGGACGATCCGCCAGTACGCGGGTTTCTCCACCGCCGAGGAGTCGAACGCCTTCTACCGCCGCAACCTCGCTGCCGGCCAGAAGGGTCTGTCGATCGCCTTCGACCTGGCCACCCACCGCGGCTACGACTCCGACCACCCGCGCGTGGCCGGTGACGTCGGCATGGCCGGTGTGGCCGTCGACTCCATCCTGGACATGCGGCAGCTGTTCGACGGCATCCCGCTGGACCAGATGTCGGTGTCGATGACCATGAACGGCGCGGTGCTTCCGGTGTTGGCGCTTTATGTCGTCGCCGCTGAGGAGCAGGGCGTCAAGCCCGAACAGCTGGCCGGAACCATTCAGAACGACATTCTGAAGGAGTTCATGGTCCGCAACACCTACATCTACCCGCCGCAGCCGTCGATGAAGATCATCGCCGACATCTTCGCCTTCACCAGCGCGAACATGCCGCGGTTCAACTCCATCTCCATCTCCGGCTATCACATGCAGGAAGCCGGCGCGACCGCCGACATCGAGATGGCCTACACCCTGGCCGACGGCGTCGAGTACATCCGCGCCGGCGAGTCGGTGGGCCTGACGGTCGACGCGTTCGCTCCGCGGCTGTCGTTCTTCTGGGCGATCGGCATGAACTTCTTCATGGAGGTCGCGAAGATGCGCGCCGCCCGCATGCTGTGGGCACGTCTGGTGCGCGGCTTCAACCCGAAGAACCCGAAGTCGATGAGCCTGCGCACGCACTCGCAGACCTCCGGCTGGTCGCTGACCGCACAGGACGTCTACAACAACGTGGTGCGCACCTGCATCGAGGCCATGGCCGCGACCCAGGGCCACACGCAGTCGCTGCACACCAACGCTCTCGACGAGGCCATCGCGTTGCCGACGGACTTCTCCGCCCGCATCGCCCGCAACACCCAGCTGTTCATCCAGCAGGAGTCGAAGACCTGCCAGACGGTGGATCCGTGGGCCGGTTCGGCGTATGTGGAGAAGCTCACCGATCAGCTAGCCCGCAAAGGCTGGGAGCGCATCCAGGAGGTCGAGCAGGCCGGCGGCATGGCCAAGGCCATCGAGCAGGGCATCCCGAAGATGCGCATCGAGGAGGCCGCGGCCCGCACCCAGGCCCGTATCGACTCGGGCCGCCAGCCCGTGATCGGCGTCAACAAGTTCACCCTCGACCACGAGGACGAGCTGGAGGTGCTGAAGGTCGACAACCGCGCGGTCCGTGAGCAGCAGATCGCGAAGCTGGAGCGGCTGCGCGCCGAACGCGACGAGGCAGTCACCCAGCAGATGCTGGAGCGCGTCACCTGGGCGGCGGGGAACCCGGATCCGACGGACCCGGACCGCAACCTGCTGAAGGTCGCGATCGACGCGGCCCGCGCGAAGGCCTCCGTCGGCGAGATCTCCGACGCACTGGAGAAGGTCTACGGGCGCTACACCGCACAGATCCGTACCATTTCTGGTGTGTACAACAAGGAATCCGGTTCCTCCGAAGCGGTTGCAAAGGCCCGTAAGCTCGTCGAGGAGTTCGAGCAGGAAGAGGGACGTCGTCCCCGTATCCTGATCGCGAAGATGGGCCAGGACGGTCACGACCGCGGCCAGAAGGTCATCGCCACGGCCTACGCCGATCTCGGCATGGACGTCGACGTCGGCCCCCTGTTCCAGACCCCCGAGGAAGCCGCGCGGCAGGCCGTCGAGTCCGACGTGCACGTCGTGGGCGCCTCCTCCCTGGCGGCCGGTCACCTCACCCTGGTGCCCGAGCTGCGCAAGGAGCTGGACAAGCTGGGGCGGCAGGACATCATGGTCGTGGTCGGCGGCGTGATCCCGAGCCAGGACTTCCAGGAGCTGCGCGAGAACGGCGCGGACGCGATCTACCCGCCGGGCACCAACATCCCGGAGGCCGCGATCGACCTCCTCGAGGTCCTCAACAAGCGCCTCCACGGCGACAAGTGATCCCGTAACCAAGAGCGGTCCGTCCCTTTCCCGGGGCGGGCCGCTTCGCGTACTCACCGCATCATCCCCCGACCCGATTCCGCAGGAACAACCTCCTCGCTCAATCCTGGGGATACAGATCACGGATACGCAGTTTTTCAGTTCGTCGCGCGCTCGTAGCGGGTCGCCTGGATTCCCCGTGCCCCTCTCATGGCGACCCGGCCCGACCCTTGCAGACGACGCAGCGCAAACCGGAGCTGGCCTTAACCGGTTTCCCGCTTCAACTCGGTCATCGTCCTGGGCTGTGTGAGAGCCGCGAGCACTGCTGAACCGTGACGGGTGATTCCCTCTTTCCCGCCCTCCGCAGTTGCCGTCGCCGGGCCGGGGCCCGGCCGGCCAAGCTGTCCCTCGGAGACTCCCCACAGACCTCCCGGGTTCGTCACCACGAGCCGGTCAGTCATCAAGCGGATCTCGACGCGTTTTGAGCCCGTTATGGGGTCGAGGTTCCGATGAGCCAGGGCATTGGCGATTATCTCCCTGACAGCGCGCATCAGCAGTTCGGGCTGGTCGACGCCGTGACCTCGTTCGTCATATCCCATGGTGGATCGGGTGTTTCGTTCCACCCACTCCATGGTGTCGGCAAGCAGATCGGGAATCGAACCGACGAAGTGAACCAGGTCCCGGGTCCGTGCCCCACCGCTCCTGTCCGCGAGTTGCACGGCGGCGGTGACTCCCAGGCTCGGTGACCAGGACTGTGGCGCGTTTCCCAGCGCATACAGCCCAGCCAACTTCCCACGTAGGATCCGGGGCGACGCCGAGGAGCCGCTGCAGTTGCCCCAGCGCATCCTCGGCCACCTCCAGCCGGGGCAGGCAGGCGGCAAGAAGTCCGGGGCGCAGCAGGCCGCGATGGAACTCGAAGGCCCCTCCCGACCGGGCCAGGGCGGCGCGGGCCTCCTGGGTGACGGGCACCCCCGCGTCAAGCAGCATCCGGGCGATCGCGAGGGTGGTGGGAAGGTCTCTCATCGCTCCGGTGAGGCATTCCACCAGGGGCGATGGGGAAGCACCGCTCGGGTCGGGATCGGCACCGAGATCCAGCAGCGTCGCCACCACCTCGGGACGCCGCTCCCGGCAGGCAATGGCGAGCGGATTGCCATCCCCTTCCCTGTTGATGTCGGCCCCCAGCTCCACCAGTTCGCGAAGACGTGTGGTGGCACCGGCCACGATCGCCTCGTGGAATGCGCTGGTTGGTTGTTCGTGGCACCTGTCGAGGTCGGCGCCCCGGGTCTCCACCAGCCACCGGAAAACCTCCAGCGGGGTTTCGGGAACCATGTGGGCCTCGGTCCGGGAACCCCACAGGGTTGCATCGACGTTGCGTACCCGGAGAATCCGCTTCAGCTCCTCTGCGCTCCTGGTGCGGCACAGCACAACCCAGTCGTCGGGCAGCAGCGAGGGCTTGTGCCCCAACGTCGACCCCGGTTCGGGTGCGTGTCGGAGGATGCGCAGGTACAACGCGATGTCCTCCGGGATCTCGTCCGCGACCTCCTCGCCGCGACGATGGTCGTCCCAGTCCCGGAGTACCACCTTGACCCAGGCCGCCCGGCCACCGGCTCGTTCCATCCCCGGATGCACCGCCCCGGTGATCTTGAACTGCGCCATCGCCATGGCCATCATCCGGGTCGCCAGCTCCCGCAACCCAGCCTGCCCGGTCTCGTCAGCATTCAGCCAAGCCTGGATGTTCCCATCGGAACCCAGCCACACCTCCCGGGGAACACCGGATGCAGTGCCGGTTTCGTCCCGGAGCCCGGAGAGGTCGTCACCACCGCCATCGGTGTACCAGGCCTCCACGCGCCGCAACATCCCGATGCCCTCCGGACTCCCGAACGGCGAACGCGGATCGGTGATGTCGTGGTACCAGGCGGGCACCGTAGCGGCGAAGACCGGGTGGCTGGTGGTGGGCGACGGCACCCCGCCGGGAAGATCGAACCAGTGTGTGACGGCCATGCTTGAGCCTAGAGCTTGCGCAGTTATCCTCGACGCATGATGACCGGAGGCATCACGCCACGTCGCACGGGATTCTTCGATAGCCTCGACGCGAAGAGGCTTTGTGCTGATGGCGAGAAGATTCCCGGGGAAGGTCGTAACGATGCCGTCTCAAGCGACCCAGCCAGCCGTATAGTGGATTTGGTCGATTCACAAGAGGGGGAAAACTATCAATGGTTGTCGTCGGTCTCGTGCTCGCCGGAATCGCAGCGCTCATACACGTGTTCATCTTCTATCTCGAATCGATCGCATGGACGGGAGAACGCGCCCGAAAAATCTTCGGCACCGGGACCGTCGAGCGGGCCGAGGCGCAACAAGAACTCGCCTTCAACCAGGGTTTCTACAACCTTTTCCTGGCCGTCGTGACGGGCCTTGGCATCGTTGTCCACACCGCAGGGCAGCACGTGGTGGGTGAGACGTTGGTGTTCACGGGAGCCGGATCGATGGTGGCGGCCAGCCTCGTCCTTCTGCTGTCCAGCCCTGACAAGGCATCCGCCGCACTCAAGCAGGGTGTGATCCCAGCCCTCGGCGTGATCGCGCTGCTGATCGGCCTGATCACCTCCTGACGAGGATCGCGGACTTTCTCAACCGGTACAGGTAGATCAGGAGCACCACCAGCGACTCCGCAATGGGAAGAAGCCCATAGTGTCCCAGGTTCAGCTCGACACCAACCCCGGACATCAAGCGGACGACATCACCGAACACCGAGAGGGGCAGCCTGGCAAACCAGCCGAAGCCGGGCACATCCCCCAGCAGCAGGGCGAGGGCGGGCTGCACCACCGCCAGGGCCGGCATCAAACAGTTGATCAGCATCAGTTTCCCGGTGCGCAGCCCCGGCAGAGCGCGAATGAGATGCAGGAAGAGCCACATGCCGACGCAGTAGAGCCCCAGCATGGGAACCACCTGCGCCAAGGACATGCCGCCAGAGAAGGGCACCACGCAGAGCATGGCCGCGACCACCAGCCCCGCCGGCACCAGTACCACCGCCCAGATCTGCTGGTCGGTGAGCCCTCTCCTGGGCCTTCGCGGGGATGTGGCGAGCCACCGACCATAGCCACCGGTCAGCAGGCAGCTCAGCAGCGGGGCCGTCACCTGGTCCAGACCGAATTCGCCCGGATTGCCGAACCAGCCGTCTTCCGTGACGTTCACGAGCCCCAACGCCATCTGCCATCCGCTGGTCGCAAACCCCGCCAGCAGGGCCAGCACCTGCAGCGACCCCACCGTCGCCCACCGGAATCCCGGGAGACGCTGAAAACGTCGCGCCAATACCAGCGTGACTGTCATCCCGAACGCATAGAAGACCAGCGGCAGCAGCGCCTGCGGGGTGAACAACACCCGCGGATCCCATCCGTCCACGGCTTCCCGGCCCGCCGGTTCCCTCGGCTCGACGTCCCACCACGCGACGAGTTCCGGCACCATGGGCACCCACCGCCACAGCTGCCACGTCACGGCGCAGCCCATCAGGATCCACACCAGCCGACGAACTTCGCGCTGGCGAAGCGTTCTGCCCATCACACCTCTGGAAGCTCTGCCCAATCGAGGAAGATGTCCAGGGCCTCGGTGAGGCTTTTGGGGCCGCAGAATGCCTCGAATCGACGCCGCACAACCGTTTCGCCGGTGTCCACGGCTCGGGCGTAGATCCAGTCGTCATTGAGGCGCTCCACGACGAAGTCCTCGAACGGGGCGTGCTCCAGGTCGGTTCCCGTCAGATCCACCTCGACCTTCCAGCCCGGATTGTCGAGAGTTTCCACCGTGATCCCGCGGTCGCTTTCCCAGGTCCCGTCGCACTGTGCCATGTACCAGTCCTGAACACGTTCCAGAGCGTTCACGATTCTTCCCCCACACGGTCCGGGACATCCCGGTGCGCTCCCGCCCCCATCACAATGACCTGCATGCCGCCCCCGCGCCTCCTTCGCCCCGCTCACCCGGCGGGGTCGTCCGTTTCATATTCATGTTGTGTTTCCTGCTCAGCTGAAACCGGCCATAGTTTCACAGACCTTCCCCCGGGATGGGAAAAATCGACAGACTCCATTGAGAGGTTCGGCAATCGGTCCTACAGCTCACCGAAGGGTACCGGTCTTCGGCAGCTCCGGGCGGACCGGGTGCCGGTTAATGGGCGGTGAGGTACTGCTCCGCCAGGGCTTGCCGGACTGCTGGGATTGCCTCGGCTGCGATCTCCTCCACCGGGACCTCCAGCAACCGGGCGACGGCGGCGATGGTCTGCCCGACGGTGAGGTCGCCGTCGAGGGCTCCCAGCACCGCGCCTGTGACGGTGCTCAGGCGCATTCCGCGCAGCAGACCGGTGCGTTGCCGCAGCACCAGGTGTTCGGGGTCGGCGGCCCCAGGCTGGCCGGTGGTCTCCGCGACCACTCCGGTCAGGCGCGGGGTCAGCGACAGCAGGTCGGCGGTATCGAGGCGGGCGGCGTCGACGGCACGGGCGTGGGCGGCGAACACCTCCCCGACCGGCTGGGCGACGGCGTGCGGCCACGACTCGCACCGGATCTCAGGAATCTCGCGGCCCGCATTGGTGAGCAGGATCCAGCCCATGCCGACCTCGTCGATGCCGATGTGGTCGAAGTAGGCCAGCCATTCGCGGTAGGTAGGTTCCCATTCGGGACGTCCCGTCAGGCCCGCGTCGGTCAGCCACATCTCGATGTAGGCGAACCGGTCGAGGCGTTCGCGTTCGATGGCGAACAGATCACAGCCGGAGCCCTTGACCCACGAGGCGAGCCGTTCCTCCCACGGCTCCTGGGTGACGGCCCAGTTCGTCAGCAGCTGAAGGCTGCCTCCCGGCGTCAGGTGGGCGGGGGCGTCGCGGACGACGGCCTCCACCAGGCCGTCGGCGGTGAAGGTGGATTCGCGGTAGGTGAGGCGTTGACCGCCGGGTGGGCTCATCACGTAGGGCGGGTTGGAGACGATCAGGTCGAACCGCTCCCCCGCGACCGGTTCGTACAGCGACCCTTCCCGGAAGTCGACATCCATGCCGCTCAGCGCCGCACCGAGGCGTGCGAGCCGCAGGGCGCGCGGGTTGAGGTCGGTGGCGACCACCCGGTCGGCGTGGCGGGACAGGTGGTAGCTCTGCACCCCGCATCCTGTACCGAGGTCGAGGGCTTGCCCAACGTGGCCGCGCATAGTGATCTCCGCGAGAGTCAGGGATGCGGGTGAGGCCCCCAGCACGTAGTCGGGCCGGGTCGGTTCCACGATCCCGTCGAGCCCGGGGGTGAGGTCGCTGACCAGCCACCCGGAGGCGCCGTCGTCGGGTGAGGCGTAGGGCCGCAGTTCGACCACGGCCCGCGCGGACCCCCCATCCACGGCGATGATCCCCTGCGCCACCACGTCGAGGAAACACCCACCAAAGGCGCGTTCCGCGACCCCAGAGGGCACCTGCTGCCTCAGCAGGAACATCCGGATCAGTGTCGCGAGGGGGTCGTCCGCCCCGGTCAGGGCGACGTCGGCGGGTAGGGTGCAGTTGCGGTGCAACCCGGCCTGCCCAGCCTCCCCGATGCGTTCCAGCACGGAATCGGTGGTGTAGTCGATCTCGATCAGCCGGTCGCGCAGCCGGGAAATGTCCATGCCGACACCATAGAACCCCCACATGGGTGTTCGTGGCATTCGCGGACCACAGGAAACAGCCCAGGGTTTCCCCGGTCGCGCAGTTTCCGGACGCGGAACGAGACGTTTCCGCGTCGCGTGGCCCAGGTCATGAGCCGTGCGAATCAGTGGGCCGTCGCGAGGATCTTGCCGGCGCGGTTGATCACGACGATCTCCACTTCCACCGGCACCTCGCCGAGGACCGCCAGTGCCTCGGTGCGCGCCGAGTCGGCGATCAGCTGCGGCAGGTCAATGCCGTCCTCGCCGGCAAGGGTGACGGCGTGGGCGACGGTGGCGACCTCCCCGATCGCATCGGCCAGTTCCGGTGACGCGCCGGCTCCCTCCGCCAGGTGGCGCAGGTGACCGGGTTGGATGCGGGTGCGATGGGAGTGCAGATCGAGGTAGCCCGCCGCCAGTTTGGAGAGTTTCGCAACCCCCCCGACGATCGTGAGCTTGGGCAGTGGATGCTTGCGCAGGTATTTCAGGACGGCGCCGACGAAGTCGCCCATATCGAGCAGTTCGATGCCCGGATACAGCTCCTCGGCGACCCGTTCCGACGTCGATCCGGTGCAGGCGGCTGCGTGCGTCGCGCCGGTTGCGATGGCGACGTCGATGCCGCGATGGATCGACGCGATCCACGCCGAGCACGAGTAGGGCACGACGACACCGGTGGTGCCGAGGACACTTAACCCCCCGATCACACCGATGCGCGAGTTCCAGGTCTTCTCGGCAATGCGCGCGCCGTCATCGATCGAGACGGTCACGCGCACGTCGGGTGCGACCCCGAGGCGCTCTGCCGCGGCGGTGATGTTGGTGGTGATGTATTCGCGGGGTTTCGGGTTGATGGCCGGCTCCCCCACCGGCAGCGGCAGTCCCGGCAGAGTGACGGTACCGATGCCCTCACCGCCCGCGAAGCTCACGCCACCACCGGATTCGCCGGGTTCAACGACCACCCGCACGATCGCGCCATGGGTGACGTCGGGGTCGTCGCCGGCGTCCTTCGTGATCGCCGCCATCGCCTGCCTGGGCTGCAGCCGCGACTGGGTCAGGGCGAACGTGACCTCGCGACCGCCGGGCAGAACGATCCCGACCGGGTCGGGAAACTCGCCCGTGTGAAGAGCGATGAAGGCGCTGGTGGCGGCCGCGCAGGCGCAGGCCCCCGTCGTCCAGCCGGGTCTCAGCTTCGACGACTCCAGCTGCGCCTTCCGGCCGCGGGGGCGCAGCGCGTCCCGCCCCTCCGCTGCCAGGGTGGGATCGGCGTCAGCGGTCATTCGTGGTCTCGGCTCGACTGGCCATCGCGTTCATCGCGGCGACCGCCATCGCGGAGCCGCCACGGCGACCGAGAACCGTGATGTACTCGACACCGCTGTCGTCGGCGACCAGCGCGTCCTTCGATTCCGCGGCGCCCACGAAACCGACGGGGATTCCGACGATCGCCGCGGGCCTGGCGCCGGTCTCGTGCATCACCTCGAGCACCCGGAACAGCGCGGTCGGAGCATTACCCATGGCGATGACCGCGCCGTCGAGCAGGCCGTCCTCCTGCCACAGGTCGACGGCGGCGGCGGCTTTGGTGCAGTCCTTCGCCTCCGCGATCGCGGGGAGGCGGGGGTCCTTGATGTGGCAGATGATCCGGGTGTGTTCGGGCAGGCGGCTTCGGATGATGCCGGTCGCGACCATCGACGAGTCGCACAGGATCGGCGCCCCGGCCTCGAGGGCCGCGAGAGTGGCGGCGGCGACCCCCGGAGTGAAGGCGATCAGGTCGGCGATGGCCGGATCGGCCGCGGCATGGATCATCCGCACCACCACGGGCTCGATGTAGTCGGGGAAACGCCCCAGATTCGACTCCTCCCGGATGATCTCGAACGAGCGGGCGTAGATCGGGCTACCGGTCCTGATGTAGTCATGGCTCACACCTCAAGACTAGAGCAGCCGTCACCGCCCTCTGGGCAGCCAGCCCGCCCCGTCCGGGGCGCATCCCGATCAAACCGGAGGGGGGACTCGGCGCCAGAAATGCCTGGGCTAGGCTGTCTGGCGAAAGTTGACCATTCAGCTTGCCGACAACGACGAAGTCCGGCGCACATCCAGTAGCGGTGTCACCACTGTTGACCGCATCGCACACGGGAGCCAGACCCTTCGGGCCAGCCGAAACCGAACGGGCGTAGTGCCCGAGAAGGACCGATATGAGCGTTGAGCGCACCCTGTCCGGAGTGGGGGTGGGCCCCGGCGATCCGGATCACGTGACCGTGAAGGCGTTGCGGACCCTGGAGGCCGCCGATGTCATTCTCGTGCCGAGCACCGAGGCCCGCGCCGGCGGCGTCGGACGCGCCGAGGAGATCGTGTGTGCACACCTGCCCGCCAAGACCGCAGCGATCCGCCGCATCCCGTTCTCCATGGCCGAGCATCGCGGTGTCGGACAGCGCAGGGCCAGCGCGTGGGAGGCCTCCGCAACGACCGCCATCGAGGCATTCGAGGCCGGTGCGAAGCGGGTCGCGTTCGCCACCGTCGGCGACGCGTCGGTGTTCTCAACGTTTTCGTACCTGTGCGACCTGGTATCGCGGCGCGTCGAGGTCACGATCGAGGTCATTCCCGGGATCACCGCCATGCAGGCCATCGCCGCCACCAGCCGCACCCCGCTCGTCGAGGGCCAAGAGATCTTGTCCCTCGTGCCGTGGACCGTCGGACCCGAGGCCCTGGCCCGCGTCTGCGAGGTCTCCGACACCGTCGTCGTCTACAAGGGCGGCCGCGAGATGACCGAGCTTCGCGCCGTCCTGGAGGCGCAGGGCCGCCTCGACGAGGCCGTCCTCGGCACCGACCTCGGGTTGCCCTCCGAACGCATCGTTCCCCTGTCCGAGGTGACCGACCGCACCCCCTACTTCAGCACCGTCCTTGCCGCACCGAAGCGATCCACCACCGGAGGGAGAATATGAGCGAATCACGACTCGACCCGGAAGGCCTGGTGGTCTTCGTGGGGGCAGGCCCCGGGGCCGACGACCTGATCACCGTGCGCGGCGCCCGCGTCATCGCCGAGGCCGACATCATCATCTGGGCCTCCTCACTCGTACACCCCGGAATCATCGCCGGCCACAAGCCCGGCGCCGAGGTCATCGACTCCGCGTCGATCCCCCTGGAGGATCTGGTGCCGCTGTACACGCGGGCCCGTGACGAGAAACTCCTCGTCGCCCGCGTCCACACCGGAGACCCGGACATCTACGGGGCGACGGCGGAGCAACGCGACCTGTGCGCCCAGATCGGCATCCCCACCGAGACGATCCCCGGCATCTCGGCGTTCTCCGCCACCGCGGCTCGGGTCGGCGCCGAACTGACGCTGCCGGAGGTCGCGCAGTCGATGATCCTCACCCGCCTCGAAGGCGGTCGCACACCGATGCCCGAGAAGGAGAACATCCGCTCGTTCGCGGCCCACGGAACGACAATGTCGATCTACCTGTCGGCGGCCCGCCACAAGCAGCTGGAGGAGGCCCTCCTCGAGGGCGGTTATCCTCCGGAGACGCCGTGCATCATCGGCTACCGCGTGACCTGGCCCGACGAGGCCATCTGGCGGGTCCAGCTGAAGGACCTGTCGGCGACGATGAAGGAACACAAGCTCTGGAAGCACACGATCGTGCTCGTCGGCCCGGCCCTGGCCACCGACCGCGCCACCAAACGCTCCCACCTGTACCACCCCGGTTTCCGGCACGGATACCGGGCCGCCGACAAGGCCGCCCAGGCCGACCTGAGGGAACACGGCGCCATCACTTACAACCTGGAGAACGGAGACGAGGCATGATCACGGTCCACGGGCATCTCGGCACCCCCAGCGAGGAGCTGCGTCGCGCCGTCGCCGCCGCGGATGTGGTGGTCGGCGGACGCCGTCACCTCGACGAGCTGGCCGTCCCCGAGGACAAGCGAATCGTCCTGGGTGGCCTCACCCCCGCCGTCGAGAAGATCCGGCAGCTGCCCGAGGACACCGATGTCTTGATCCTCGCCTCCGGTGACCCGCTGTGGTTCGGTGTCGTACGCAAACTGCGGTCGATCGGGTTGCGCCCGAAGGTCGTCACGCGTGCCTCATCGGTGGCCGAGGCGTTCGCCCGCATCGGGTTGCCCTGGGACGACGCCATCACGGTCTCCACGCACGGTCGTCCCGTCGAGGCCGCCATTGCCGCGGCGCGCCGCTACGCGAAGGTCGCGGTCATGACCGACCCGCGCGAACCCCTCTCGCAGCTGACCGATCCCCTGGCCGGCCTCGAGCGGACCTTCGTCCTGGCCGAGCGTCTCGGCGAGGACGACGAACGCGTCCGGATCATGACCGGCGAGCAACTGGCCGCGGTCGAGGACGTCCGGAACCCGAACGTCGTGCTCATCCTGGAGCGCCACCCCGACGCCGAATGGGACGAGACGGCCCTTGCCACCACCGCGCCCCGCCGCGTCGCCGTCCCCGAGGTCGCGGTGGAACGGCTGAGCGCGAATGCGCTGACCGACCTGACGGTCGGGCAGGTCGTCTCCTCCGAGGCCGCCCGCACCCGCGCCTCCCGGATCGACGAGCTGCTCGGCGGAACCCGCATCTACGACGGACCCGCCACCGAGGGGTTGCGCCGGGCCTTCGACGAATGCGACCTGGTCGTCTCGCACCTGGCGATCGGCGCCACCACCCGCATCCTCGCGCCGCTGCTGGATTCGAAGAAAACCGACCCGGGTGTCGTCGTCATTGACCAGGGTGGGCATTTCGTCGTGCCGCTGCTGGGCGGGCATGTCGGCGGCGCGAACGCGCTGGCCGAGAAACTGTCGGAGGCCCTGGGGGCCACCGCGGTGCTCACGACCGCCACCGACTCCCTCGGCATCCCCGCTCTCGACACTCTCGGTTGGGCCCACAGCGGCGATGTCGCGGGCGTGACCGGCGCGATGCTCGACGGCCGTCCCGTGCGGCTGGTGCGGGAGCGACCGTGGCCGATGCCGCCGCTGCCGGCCAATGTCACCGAGGACGCGGCCTCACCGGTCGCGGAGATTCTCGTCACCGACCGCGACGCCTCGCAGCTGCCGCCCACCGGGCTGCCGCGGGTCGTCCTGCATCCTCGCTCGCTGGTGGTGGGTATGGGCTGCAACCGCGGCACCTCGGAAAAGGTCCTGCGCGCCCACCTGGAGGCGACCCTCGCGGCCGCGGGTCTGACGATCCACTCGGTCGCGGCACTGACCAGCGTCGACGCCAAGGCACGTGAGGGTGGGCTGCTCCGCCTCGCCAAACACCTGGGGGTGCCGTTCGTGTGCTATGAGGCCAGCGAGCTGGCGGACATCGAGGTGCCGACCCCCTCGGAGGTCGTCACCTCCGAGGTGGGAACGCCGAGCGTCTCCGAGGCCTCCGTCATCCGCCGCGGCGCCGAGCTGATCGTGCCAAAGACGAAGTGCCCGGATGCGACGTCCGCGATCGGCCGAGTGCCTGCGCGCGGTGAGTTGCGGGTGGTCGGTCTCGGCCCCGGCCACCGCGACCTGTTGACTCCGATGGCGAAGCAGGCGATCGAGACCGCCCGCTACGTGGTCGGCTACATCCCCTATGTGCGGCAAATCCGCGACCTGGTCAACCCTCACGCCGAGACCTACGCCACGAAGATGGGCACCGAGGAGCAGCGGACGGCGTTCGCGATCCAGAAGGCACGCGAGGGACATCCCGTCGCGTTCGTATGTTCCGGCGATCCCGCGATCTACGCGATGGCCTCCCCCACCCTGGAAATCGGCACGGAGGGGATCGACGTCCGAGTCATCCCGGGCGTCACGGCGGAGCTGGCCGCCTCGGCGCTGCTGGGCGCGCCGCTCGGTCACGACCACGTCACGATCTCCCTGTCCGACCTCCACACGCCGTGGGAGGACATCGAGCGTCGGCTCCAGGCCGCCGCGGAGGGGGATTTCGTGACGGTGCTGTACAACCCCCGCTCCCGCAAACGCCTCGCGCACCTACCCCGGGCGCTGGAGATCCTGGGGGCGCATCGCCCCGCCGATGTGCCGGTGATGGCCGTTCACGAGGCGTTCCGACCAAAGCAGCGCATCAGGTGGGCGCCGATCGGTGAGTTCAAACCCGAGTGGGTCGACATGCACACCGTCGTCATCGTCGGCTCGTCGACCACCACACCGGTGGCGACGGGGGCCGGTGAAACGGCGATCGTCACACCACGCGACTACCAGTGGATGGACACAGCTCAAGAAAGAAGCCGCTGATGCTTGAGAAACTGACCACCGTGCCGCTCGTCATCGCGGCACACGGCACCCGCGACCCAGAGGGCGTGACCGCGTGCCGAGCCCTCGCGGAGCGCGTCCGAACGAAACTGCCGGGCACAAAAGTGACCATCGGTTTCATCGAGTTGGCGGAACCGCGAATCCCCGAGGCCGTGGCCGATGCCCTGAAGGACAGCGCGCCGAGGAGCGGGGCCGAGGCCGTCGTCGTGCCGCTGATGCTCGCCTCCGGCGGGCACGTGCGAATCGATATCCCGGAGGCCATCGACAAGGGACGCGGCAACTCCGAAGTCGCCTACTCGGCGGCACTGCTGGGCAGCCCGCTGCTGGACTCGGCGGTGCGGCGTCGCGTCGTCGAGGCGCTCGGCGAGTGGCGCCCCCAGGACACGGCGTGCATCCTGGTGGGTCGCGGCTCCTCCGTCGTCGAATCGAACGCGGAGCGCTACCGCATGGCCCGGGTCCTCATGGAGGATGCGGGGCTTCGAAGCATCCATCCCGCGTTCATCCAGGTGTCGCGACCATCAGTGCCGGAGGCGCTGAACCACGCGAAGGCCACCGGTGTGAAAAAGATCGTCGTCGCCCCGCATTTCCTGTTCCCGGGCAAACTGCGAACCTGGAACCTCGATCAGGTCGCCGCCTGGCGCGAGAACAACCCGGATGTCGAGGTGCGGGTCGCCGAGGTCATCGGCGACTGCGACGAGCTGGCCCAGCTGGTCGTCGACCGCTATCTCGCGGAACTCGACGCCGAGGGGTTCGGCGAGGGTGCCCCCGGTTTCATGTCGAGCATCGTGTTGCAGGACCGCGACGTCCTGGTCGTCGGCGGCGGGGCCGTTGCCGCACGGCGCATTCCCCGGCTGCTCGAAGCGGGGGCGAAGGTGCGAGTCGTCGCGCCGAACCTCGGGATCCCCGTCGGTCGGCTCGCGGCGAGCGGTGCGATCGCCGTCGAGCAGCGCACCGCCAGGGCGGAGGATGTCGGCGATGCCTGGTACGTCCTGGCCGCCTGCAACGATCCGCACGTCAACGCGATGATCGCGGCCGAGGCGGAACGCCGCCACACTTTCTGCTGCCGGGCCGATGACGCCCTGGGAGGCACCGCGATGACCCCGGCGACCGCCTCCGCCGGCGGTCTGACGGTGGCGGTGATCGGCGACCGCAACCCGCGGCGTTCGGTGCGGGTCCGCGACGAACTGCTGCAGGTCCTGCAGGGCTGACAGCGATCGCGCGAGGCCCCGGGCCGCCCCGCGCGGGTGAGGTGTTGTCCGGTTGGGTGGTGGTGTTGTCACCCAACCAGTGGGGTGTGGAAAAGATAATCCCCACGGGTCCTGCTTCCCACGGTAGAAGTGTCACCGGATGAAAGGCGTCCGGTGGACACGTGAAAGGGGAAGCCATGTCCGAGTCCGCCAAGAGCATCGCCCGCGTCGAGAAGAAGAAGCCGCTGTCTCGTCGCTTCGCCGAGCGGGGGCTCACCACCGTCGAGTACGCCATCGGTTTGTTGGGTGCTGCGGCCGCAGCGATGCTGCTGCTCCGTGTCTTCCACGACAACTCGGTCTTCGACACGATCATGAAGTGGGTCACCGACATCTTCGTCAACGTCGCCCAGCAGGACAACTGACCAGCATGCGTGGGGCGGACGCATCCGCCCCACGCCTCCAGGTGGGTGGGCCGGGGGCGCGGGGCGAGGAAATAGCGACGGCTGACGCCGTCACCCCGGTTGCCCCGGTGCCTCGCCGGCGGCGGGCGGGGCATGTCAGCTGGTTCGGGCGACGCCGGGCCCGGCGCGGCCAGCGGGGTATGGCGACGGTGGAGTTCGCCATCGGGTTGGTCACTCTCGTGCTGCTGGTATCGGCCCTGGTCGGTATCGTCCTGCTCGGGGTGTCCCAGTCGGGTATCCAGACCGTCAGCTCGGAATTGGCCAAGCACCTGGCACGGGGCGACGATGCGCTGGCGGAGAAAACCAAGGAGAAGGCGCCCGAGCGGGCACGCATCGAGGTCGAACGCGCCGAGTCCGGGGTGCGGGTGACCACCCGCCTGGACGTCTCCATCCTCCACGTCGGTGCGATTCCCCTCGAGGCCACTGCCTGGGCTCACTGGGAACCGGGGGTCGGACCATGAGCACCACACACCGTCCGGGACGTTCCCGGGTCCGCGACGAGCGGGGAATGGGAACGGTGCTGGTCGCGGGGGTCTGTCTGGGGCTGGTGATGGTCGCTGCCACCGTCGCGCTGATCGTCGGGTGGCTGGCCCGCGCGGAACGGGCTCAGGATGTCGCCGATCTGACGGCCCTGGCAGCCGCCGCGGTCGAGGTGAATGGTGGCGACGCTTGCGCCGAGGCCTCGAAGGTGGCCTCGAAGAACGGTGGACGCCTCGCCGGCTGCGAGGTGCGGGGGCAGCGTCCCCGGTTCGTGGTCGAGGTGACAGTTGCCCTGCCGTTGCTGGAGGGGCGTGGTTTCAACCCCGCCGACGTGGAACGAAACGCCACCGCGGGGACGGTGTGAGAGGAGACGTCATGTGAGCACCATCCGGGGTTTCGCGGACGGGTGCTGTTCGAGGATCCGATCGAATCGCCCCGGCGGCCGGTTTCTCAGAGGATCCGGCGCAGCAGCTCGGTGGCTGCCGTTTTGTCGAGGACCTGGTTGGCGTTGCCGCATTTCGGGGAGACGACGCAGGCCGGGCAGCCCGTTTCACAGCGGCAGGTGCGCAGCCGTTCCAAGGTCGCCGCCAGCCACTGCTCGGCCACCTCGTGGGCTCGGGCGGCGAAACCCGCCCCACCGGGCAGGCCGTCGTGGACGAACACCGTCGCCAATCCGGTGTCCGGGTGACGGGCCGTGGAAACCCCGCCGATGTCCCAGCGGTCGCAGGGCGCGAAGGCCGGCAGCAAGCCGATGGAGGTGTGTTCGGCGGCGTGCGCAGCGGCTCCGAGTTGCAGCGAACCCCAGCCCAGTTCCCGTTCCAGGGTCTCCGGGACGCTCCACCACACTGCCTGCGTGGTGAGGGTGTGTTCCGGGCAGTCGAGCGGGGTGGAGTCGAGCACCTCGTGGGTGGTTTCGTCGCGGCGCAGGTATCCGGTGACTTGCCAGCTGAGTCGCACGTCGCCGAAATGCAGGGTTGTCGAGCCGAGTGGTCGCGACCGCTGCTCCCGCAGCACCGCGATGTCCTGGACGGATTCGGCCTGGGTGTACCAGGGGTTGCGGGCGGCCACCACCATGGCACGGCGCTCCTCGACGTCCAGTTCGGTCACCACAAACGAGCGTCCTTGGTGGAGGTAGACGGCACCCTGATGGACGGTGCGGTCGGCGGCTGCCGGATCCACCACCCCGATCACCTGTCCGGTGGAGCGTTCGATGATCTCCACGGGCCGGGGTGTGGTGGATCGCAGGTTGATGTGGTCGACGGCGCGGTCGGGGCGGGTCCAGTACCACGTTCTGCCGCGGTCCCGCAGCACTTTTCCGGCGGCGAGGTGTGCTGCTAGCGGCAGGGCGGTGGGGCCGAACCAGCGTTCGTCGGCGGCCGTCAACGGGTGTTCCTGCGCGGCGGCTGCCAGGTGTGGGCCGAGGACGTGCGGGTTCTGCGGGTGGCAGATCGCGGCTTCGACGGGGGCGTCGAAGATCAGTTCGGGATGTTGCAGCAGGTAGGCGTCAAGGGGGTTCTCACGGGCCAGCAGCACCACCAGAGCCTCCTTGCCCGCGCGGCCCGCCCGTCCGGCCTGCTGCCAGAACGCCGACAGTTTCCCGGGAAACCCGGACACGAGCACCGCGTCGATGCCGGAGACGTCGATGCCGAGTTCCAGCGCGTTCGTGGTGGCCAGTCCGAGGATCTCCCCGGTGTGCAGAGCTGCCTCCAGGTCGCGGCGTTCCATGGCCAGGTAGCCGCCACGGTAAGACGCGATCCGCCCCGGTTCGGCGGCCAGTTCAGCGGCCTCCAGGCTGGTCAGTTCCGCCCCGGCACGGGATGCGACGAAGGCGAGGGTCTGGGTGGCGTCGTCTGTCAGTCCCGCCAGCAGCCGGGAGGTGTCGCGGGCGAGGCTGGTGGATGGTTGCCACAGCACGACGGTGCGGGCGGCGGTCGGGGCGGTCGAGTCGGCGACCACCTCCACCCGGTCCTCACCGATCAGGGCGCCCCCGAAGTCGGCGGCGTTCGGTGCGGTGGCGGAGCTGAGCAGGATGGTCGGTTCGGCGCCGTGGGCGGCCGCAAGGCGTCGCAGCCGCCGCAGCACCTGCGCGACGTGCGCCCCGAAGACTCCCT
The DNA here is from genome assembly GCF_037055325.1 of Arachnia propionica. NCBI lineage: Bacteria > Bacillati > Actinomycetota > Actinomycetes > Propionibacteriales > Propionibacteriaceae > Arachnia > Arachnia propionica. Next base: position 1,590,674 of record NZ_CP146373.1, read on the forward strand.
GGTAGCGGTGGGCTTCGTCGATGATGACGTAGCGCAGCCCGCCCAGCAGCGCCGACCAGCGACGATGGTTCGGCAGCACGGAGAAGTGCAGCATGTCGGGGTTGGTGAGCACCAGGTTGGCGTGCTCGCGGGCGAATCGCCGCTCGGCCTCGTCGGAGTCGCCATCGAGGGCACCGATCCGCACCGACCCCGGGGCCAGAGCCTCGGCGGCCCGGGCCTGGTCGTGAGCCAGGGCCTTGGTGGGCGCCAGGTACAGCGCGGTGGGGCGGCGCAGCGCGAATCCCCTGCCGCGACCCGCCCTGGGTTCCCGCAGCGCGGCGAGCACTGGCATCAGGTAGGCCAGCGACTTCCCGGAACCGGTGGGGGTGCAGATCGCGGCGTGACTGCCAGCACGGGCCAGCTCCGCGAATTCCGCCTGGTGCCACCAGGGCCGGTCGATACCCGCGGCCCGGAACCCGTCGACGAGTTCCGCATCGAGCCAGCCGGGCCAGTCGGCCCACGCCCCCGGGGAAGCGGGCCGGCGGCGCACCACCACCGCCTCCTCGGCCCCGGTCACCCACTCCCAGTTCACCGGCCCAACTCTGCCACCCCTCGCCGACTGATCGGGTCGGACCATTCCATGAAACCGGTTGAGACGGCTCACGAGAAACGAGCGACCCGAGATGACGCATATACTCAGGCTCGCTGCATGCCCGGCAAAGCAGTTCCAGCTCTCCAGATTCGTCCCGATCCCGAGCTTCAGGTGGCGCTCCTAGCCGGGCTGATGTCTCCTGGGCGTGTTGAACAACATCACCGCCGGACAGACGGCTGCGGTCTTCGCTCATGCACGCCAGCAACGGATCCCGGTTTCCGTGTGGCGCACTAGGCGGCAGTGTGGACACGACCACAAGGCCAGAGTGACCTGCACCGTGGCGTGGCCCTGATCGGGATCAGCTTCACGTCTAATCTAGCCGCAGGATCCTCACTATGTCGCTGTATGTAATGATCCATTTCGATGGAATTATCGATGATCATGCATGGCCTGGCTGGTGTCACTGGAACGGTCGTAAGGATGTCGGCCTTCACACTGATGCTGACACACCTGGGGAACACAAGTATTCCAGGAACCTCTTAGACCACCTACCCGAATGACCCGATCAGATGATCTTTTGAGGAGGGCCCGTACGATTAGCGGAGGCAACTCCTCCAATGGTCATAGACCGTGAGATGGAATCGGCGGACTAGCGAGGTTCATCCTGTTGGCTATGGGCAACGCGCAGTTAAGCTTGATGTATGAGCGAGAACTGGGGGCATGGATGGCGCGGCGACATGCTCGTCGCGCTGGTGGCGATCCTGGTTTGTATCCTCATGGGGCTGGTCGGGCAGCCTGACTGGTGGTGGTCCGCGATGATGGCCGCAACGCTGGCACTGCGGAGAACAGCCCCTGTCGCGATGGCAACGGTTGCTATGTGCATCTCTTTGGCACACTTGCTCGCGGAAGCGTCGTTCCTCTTGCCCGGCGATGCAATACTGCTCGTGGCTGCATACTCAATGGCAGCCCATTCACGCGAACAGCATTCCATCATCGGACCGATACTCGGCCTGACGTTTCTGACAGTGTTCACAGGACGGGCGATCGCCGGTGGTCAGATGCCTACTCACAGCTCTGCCGTTCTCATCATCGGCTTGGTTTCCGTAAGTTTCGTTGCCGCTTGGTCTCTTGGGCTGCTGCTGCGGCACCGTGCCGATGCTGTACAACAGGCAGAGTATCGACGACTGCTATCCGAACGTGACGCTGAAGCCCGCTCGCAACTCGCTGCGCTTGAGGAACGTGAACACATCAGCGATGAAATACACGATATTCTGGCGCACACGCTCACTGGTATCGTAATACAAGCAGAAAGCGGGCAGGCCATCGCACCAACGAGCGAAGTCTACGATCTGTTCGCGCGGATCTCTGGAGCTGGTCGATCAGCACTTACAGAAGTGCGCTGTCTACTTGCGCCGGCGGACTCTGAAAAGACAAGCCCTTCACCAAGCCTGGAAGACCTCGACAGACTTCTCCAAGAGCTCCGCTCCTCAGGGCTGCGTATTAGCTACCAGGAAGACGGCGGTCCGGTCCCGCTGAGTCCTGGCCTGTCACTGGCCGTCTATCGGGTGCTCCAGGAGTCGCTGACAAACGTCATTCGTCACGGTGCTGAGAGCAGCGTTCAGCTTGCCTTCAGCTGGACAGCAGAGAGCCTCACGGTCACGGTATCGAATCCCATTAAGGCCGAGTCTGTGAATGCGCCGGTGCGTGAACACCGCGGCATCGCTGGAATGAGGCGCCGCTGCACGCTCTACGGCGGTCGTCTATCCTACGAGGTATACGACTCCTTTACCCTTGTCGCGATATGGCCATTGACTGCGGCAGGTACTACGGTGACGGCGCGATGAACGATAAGCGGGATCTCGGTGTGCTCGTCGTCGACGACCAATCGCTCGTCCTTGACGGGTTCACTCGCATCGTCAATGCCCAACCAGACATGCATACCGTGGGAACAGCTCGTAACGGCAAGGAAGCAATCGATCGCGTGCGTGTGCTTAAGCCCGATGTGGTCTTGATGGACATCAGGATGCCGCTCCTCGATGGCATCGAAGCGACCCGGACGATCGTCAACGAGCAGATCAACCCGACCACACGGATCCTCGGGTTGACCACATATGACACCGACGCCTACGCCATCAGGATGCTCAAAGCCGGTGCCATCGGGTTCATCCTCAAAGACAGCACTGCGGGCGAGCTCGTCGATGCGATCCGCGCGGCCCATCACGGAACATTCACCACCGCGGCGAGCACAGGGAAACGCCTGCTGGCCCGACTCACAACAGAGGAGCCGAAAGCGACTGCGAGAGCCGGGGCATTGACAACACTCACCGAGCGCGAGCGAAACGTGTTCGACCTCGTGGTCACCGGGCACTCCAACCCAGAGATCGCCCGACAGTTGTCCATCGCGGACGTCACCGTCAAAACACACGTAGGGCATATCCTCTCCAAACTCGGCGTCCGTGACAGGGTGCACCTCGTCATCTGGGCTCATAGACAGGGACTGGCTGACCCACTGATCACGCTTGCAGCGAGAGATGAAGGCATCATCGACGAAGCACAGGGCCCCCAGTCATAGGTCTCCCACAATGGTATGAGGTGTCGGGCAAAAAATTTCCCCCTGCGGCACGATGCGTAACAGGCCCGGCACCGGGAAACTTGGAAGCATGCTGCACACCAAGTCGAGCGCATCATGAGTACCGTCATTGAAACTCGAGGTCTGACGAAACAGTTCAAGGGTCACACAGCTGTCGACAGTCTCGATCTGAGGATCCCACAAGGCGTCGTTTACGGATTTCTCGGCCCAAACGGTTCGGGAAAGTCGACGACGATGAAGATGCTGCTGGGCCTGACCCAGCCGACAGCCGGTGAGATCGAGATCTTCGGGAAACGTCTCACACCTGCCTCACGTGGTGAGCTACTGCCATTAATCGGTTCGATGATCGAAGCGCCCCCAGGCTATGGACATCTAACCGGCTGGGAGAACATGCAGATCGTCCGCGACATGCTCGGTCTCGCTGTTCCACAAATCGAGGAAGCTCTGAAAACCGTGCGCCTCATAGAGCACAAAGACAAGCTGGTGCGGAACTATTCACTGGGAATGAAGCAGCGCCTCGGCATCGCCATGGCCCTCGCACGCAATCCCGCACTACTAGTGCTCGACGAGCCTACAAACGGCCTCGACCCAGCCGGTATCGAAGAAATACGCACCCTCCTTATGGATCTTGCAAACAAGGGCATCACAGTGATGGTTTCCAGCCACCTACTCGACGAAATCGACAAAATGGCAACCATCTTAGGTATTCTTTCATCGGGGAAGATGATCTTCCAGGGCACACGCGAGCAATTATTTGAACACTCCGTGCCTGATCTGATCATCAAAACTTCCCGTCCTGGAGATGCTCGCCGGCTCGTCGATGGCGCGACCATTACCCCTGATGGCATTATCGTCAGCGGACTGGATAAGGAACAAACCGCCGCAATGGTAAAAATACTTGCTGCTGCTGACATCCCAATCCACGAGGTGCGTCGTGTGCAGCAGAGCCTTGAGGACGTTTTCATGGATCTCACCGGCCGAGGCGGTCTCGTATGAGAAACAACATCTGGCTGGAATTCCGCAAGATGCGACGTCTACACACATTACCACTACTCATCGGACTGATCGCCGCTGTTGCAGCTCTTAGCTCAGCTTCACTGTTCTCCGGTAGAACGCACGAGATGTTCGATAACCCAGCAGCACATCCGTGGGCCAGCCTATTACTGAGTTACACGATGATGGCTGCAATGACCTCGCCGATTCTTGTCGCCGTCTTGGCCAGCCGTCAAACAGACATTGAGCACTCCGGCGTCGGCTGGACACTAGCCGCAACAGCAGGGCACACCCCGGGAACATTGTGCCGCGCCAAGCTCGCTGCCCTTGCAATCTTGCTCCTACCCGCCGTCCTCGTAGAGACGCTTCTAGTGATTGGCATCGGCCGGCTAGCAGGCATCCAGGTACCGTTGGAGGTTGCGCAATGGGCAGGCTACACTTTGCTGCTTTACCTTGTGGACGTCGCCTTCTGTGCCTTACACATTTGGCTTGCCGCTCGGATGGAAAACCAACTCGTCAGTGTCGGCGTTGGAATGCTCGGGGCGTTCTTGGCCGTGTTCTCTCTACTCATACCCGCCGACATCACCAAGGTAATCCCATGGGGCTACTACGCTGTGATCTCTCATGTTGGCCAACATAATGGCAATGTCTCTTATGTTACCGTCGCCTACGGCTGGGTCGCCGGATTCCTTGTCATAGTCGCGCTCGTCTTCATCCTGGTCACTCGGCATTTGGATCACGTCGAAAGGTAAAGCTCAATGTTCAGGGCAGAACTTACCAAGCTCAAACGCTCCAGCACCTGGATCATCGCATTCGTCCTCCCGATCCTCGCAGTCACCACTGGCACGATCAACTTCGCTGGCAATAGCAACGCACTCGACTCAGGATGGGCCTCATTCACATCCCAGGTCGTCCTGTTCTATGGCCTACTATTTTATTCAATGGGCATCAGCCTGCTTGCGGCGACGGCCTGGCGCATGGAGCATCGCGGCACCAACTGGAATTTGTTGTTAACGGCAACCGCAAAACCTTTCCGACTCGCGGCCGCCAAGGTTGGTGCGGTTTTTATCCCAGTGACACTCATGCAAGCCGTCCTCGTCACAGGAACCGCCTTCTCGGGAATCTTCGTCCTTCACCTAGAAGGACCTTTCCCTTGGGGGTTTGCAGTCGTTGGATTCATCGCACTGGTAGCCGCTCTGCCATTGATCACCGTGCAATCTCTGCTTTCAATGCTACTGAAATCCTTCGCCGCGCCAGTAGCCTTGTGCCTGCTGGGGTGCGTGGCCGGGGTAGCAGCCGTCACTTCTACCACACTGAAGCCCATCGGATATATCCTCCCGCAAGCCATCAACACTCGCGCTCTCAATCTCGGTTCCATCGCAATCGCCGAATCCGGCGGACTCACCATCGGCGACGCCGCGTCTCTCCTGATCACGAGCCTCGCACTAACAGCGGCCCTCGCATGGATTACCGTTCCCCTCATTCAAGCAGTCAAGCTTCGTTGACATCACGAGGCCGGCATTGTCAACGACGTCGCGTAACGAAAATCAGAGAAGGCATGGATGAACGTTCAGACCTCTCATATCAATAGCAGAGCTCTAGACTTTTGTAGATGGCAGTAAAAAACTTGGATTATACTCCAGACCTCCGCCCGATTTTCCTCAATTCCCAATAGGCTTCCTTCGGCACGCACCACCCGAGCAAAAAATTGAAGCCCAGTCTGATTGCCTTCAGCCTTCAGCCTTCAGCCTTCAGCATTCAGCCTATGATGCCGCCATCTTTGATCGCTTTTATTCTGACAGGACTCCCGTTGGGCAATTCTATTTTCTTGCAAACAGTGAGGCTTATTCACAGACGGCGTGGCGGCCAGCAAAGCCCCTAGTCAGGGCGCACTTGAGAAAGGCTGTGAATAAGGCTCAGTGTTGAATGATATCTACTGCAGCGCTGGTCGCAACACATCCCCGCCATTCCTACCGAAGCATTAGGTAGCATATTACTCATAACAACGACATGGCCGACGTACATGTATTCTACCCCCGAACCTGACTGGGGAATCATCACATCCTTGACGCGCCAAGAGTTCCACACCGCCAAACCTTCAACGCGCTTTGGATCACTTCGGTTCACATGCATCCCTACTATGGCGCAACCAACAATTCTTGACCGAGCGGACAGCCCAGTCATGGTCGTCGGAAACACGCTTCCTTCCCGGCGAGAAGTATGTGGGCGATATCACCGACATACTTCTGGAACTAGGACATCAGCTGTGAAGTCTTTTTGATCAGGCCGGGATGTCCCGTCGGCACGGTAGTTGTGCACCTTGGGGTTCGCAGATCACTGCGCGAACATCAATGGGAATACCGCGACAAGGCCATCACGGTTCATGAGGGTGTTACGGAGGACATGCTACTGCGTTACGTCTCGGATGGTTGATCTGATTTTCCTGCAATTCTTCGTGATGCCTGACCTGAAGCTGACAACGGCGTCCGTCCACATGTCGCGCGGCCGCAAGAAGTTCCAACCATCACCCATGTCCTGAGACATCACACTCACAGGCCGGCTCAACCAGCGTCGGGGAAGGGATCCAGCCGGTTTCGGACCTTCGGGTTCAGCGACCCGCGAAGGTGCCGAGCAGCGACGCCACCAGTGGTACCACCCCGACGAGCACGAAGGCGGGCAGGAAACACAGCGCGAGCGGTTGCACCGATTTCACCCCCACCGACCTGGCCCGTTTGGTTTCCTGTTCGCGACGGCGACGGCGCGCCTCGTCGGCGTGGACGCGGAGGCAATCCACCAGGCTGGTGCCGGAGCGGGCCGAGCGGGCGGCGTCGCGGGCCGGCGGCCCCCAGTCGGGGTGGTCGGCGAGGCTGCCCCAGGCGTCCTGAGGGTCCCTACCGACCTGCAACTGCGCATCGATCCCGTGCAGGATCGCAGCCGTGGCGGATGGGCTGACCTCGGCGACCGTGGCGATGGCGTTGGTCATGGGGGCTCCGGCCTCCAGGCAGACGGCCAGCAGCTCCAGGGTTTCGGGGAGTTCCCGCACCACGGCCCGCTCCGCCTTCCTGCGACCGCTCCGCCATGTCACCACCCACTCCCACGCCTTCCCCACCCATCCGGGCAGCGGAGAGGGCTGGGGGTCCAGCCTACTCAGGGGCGGTGGGGCCCACCATGCCAGGACGGCTGCAGCAACGAGGAAGCCGACCAGAATCGCGGTATTCATTGCTGGGCCGCCAGTTTCTCGGTCCACACCACCCCGGCGGCTGCCAACCCCACCCCGGCGAGCGCCAGCACCGGCCCGAGCGGATTTTCCAGCAGGAAACCGAGGGGATTGGCCCCGACGAAGGAACCGAGCAGCAGGGCCCCAAACGGTAGGAAGGCCATGATCCGGGCGCTGCCGCGCGCCATCGCCAGTTCGGCCTCGACGACTCCCGCGAGTTCTCGTTCGGCCCGCAGCCCCTCCGCGACCTGCAGCAGCACGGAGGCAACGGGCGCGCCGGTGCGTTCCGCCACCCGCCACGCTCCGGCGACCCGCGCCAGGCCCTCACGTCCTGGGGCCTGGGCCACCTCCTGCAGCGCGGCGGGGACGTCCCCGCCCAGGGTGGCGACGGCTGAGACGGGGGCCAGGGCCTCGCAGTCCGTGGCGGCCTCGGCGAGCGCCACTGTGGGAATCTGTCCGGCGCGCAGCAGCATGGCCAGGCCCACCGTCACCCGGGTGGTTTCGTCGGCCCGGTTGCGTCGGATGCGTTCCGCGGTGGAACGCCGCAGCACCCACGCGGCGGTGCCGACGGCGATGGCGGCGACGAGACCCCAGCCCGCTGCTTTGATTCCGAACACCACGGCCACCGCCACCAGACCGGCTGCGAGGACGATCACCACGGGCCGGGACGTCTTCCTCACAGCAGCTGCGCTGTCACGTCCCGGTCCGCGACGAGCCGGTGTTTCCAGCCTCTCCAAATTCTGCTCCTTTCCGACGAGCAGCGCAGCAGCGAGGGCAAAAAACAGCACGCAGATCAGCATCGCGACCACTCCAGCCAGTCGCGCACGAGGTCCGCTCCCGGCCCCCAGGTGGTGGCCCCGTCGGCGACGGTCATGGCGGGCACGATCCCGACCAGCCCATCCGCGCCCCGCCTGAACGCCCCCACCTCCGCCAGCCAGCGTTTCCCATCGGCGCCGCGACGCAGATGCAGCACCAGTCGTAGGGCCGCGGCGAGTTGCGCGTGACAGGCCTCACGACCCAGTCCGCCGAGTGCGGCGAGGGCTTCCAGCCGGGCAGGAACGTCGGCGACGGAGTTGGCGTGGACGGTGCCGCAACCGCCCTCGTGTCCGGTGTTGAGCGCCGAAAGCAGGTCGGTGAGTTCCGCGCCACGTACCTCCCCCAGCACCACCCGGTCGGGGCGCATCCTGAGGGCCTGCCGCACCAGGGTGGTGAGCGTGATCGCTCCTTTGCCCTCGTTGTTGGGGGGCCTGCCCTCCATGCGCACACAGTGCGGGTGTCGGGGGGTCAGTTCCCGGGCGTCCTCCACCACGACGATCCGTTCCGTTGCCGGCACCTCGGCCAGCAGCGCCGCCAGCAGGGTGGTCTTACCAGTTCCTGTGCCACCGGAGATCAGGAACGGCACCTTCCGGGCGATCACTCTCCGGCACAGTTCCAGGGATTCGTCGGTGAGCGACCCCGCGGCGTGCAGCTCCTCCAGGGTCAGGCTCCGCGACGCCGGGACCCGCAGCGAGATGCACGTCCCCGGGCTGGCCAGCGGAGCCAGCACCGCGTGCAACCGCACCCCGCCCGGCAGCCGACCGTCGACGAATGGCTGGGCGTCGTCCAGGCGTCTGCCCGCGGTGGCTGCCAGCCGGATCGCGAGCCTGCGGACCGCCTCGTCGTGGATGAAGCGCACGTCTGCGGTCTCCAGTCCGGCGCCGCGATCCACAAACACCGCGTCCGGGCCGTTGACGAGCACGTCCGAGACTCCCGGTTCCCGAAGAAGCTCCTCCAGCGGACCAGCCCCGACGGAGTTGCGGCGCAGCTGGTCCATGGCCTGCCTCAGAGCCGTGTCGGTGACCACTAGCCCCATGCCGCGCATCGCGGTGGCGACGTCCGCAGCCGTGTGGGGGCGACCGAGCCTGCCCAGCCTGGCCTGCAGCTCCTCCAACATCACAGACGCACCTCCTGCAGCAGCCGCGCCGAGTCCCGGCGCAGCCGGGCCGCGGGCCGCGATCCGACGCTGGCTCCCTGGGCCGCGAGCCGCGGCACTTTGGGGTCGTCGCGCACCACCCCGGCCAGCGGCAGACCCAGCGCATCAGAGACCGCTTCGGGTGGCAGCCCGCGACCCTTCCCGACCCGCACCACCAGCAACGCCCCGGTCAGGTCGATCCGGCGGGCCCGCATCCGGGCCGCGGCCACCGACCGCACGTCTGCGCCGACCATCAGCAACGGGACGACGCGACGTCCCAGCTCCGCCAGGCGAGCGCCGTCGCCCGCGTCCACGACCACCAGGTCGTGGCTGCGTTCCAGCGACCTGAGCACCGCCGACAACGCCGCCTCGTCGGGGGAATCGCCGTGGGGTCTGCCCAGCGCCAGCACCGAGACCCGCTCCGCCGGGACCAAATGTGGGGTGAGGTCGCCGATCTCACCGACGGCGTGCCGCAGCTCCTCCCAGGTCATGCCCTCCTGGGTTTCGGCCCCGAACAGCAGATCCAGGCCACCACCGCAGCTCGCCAGCTCCACCGCCACCGAGCGCAGTCCCGTCTCTGCGGCTCGTGTCGCTAACGCCACCGCGAGGGAGCTGACCCCCAACCCACCGGAGGCCCCTGTCAACGCCAGCGTCTGCGCCGCGTCCCGGCCCGGCAGCTCGTTGGAGAGGACCTCCGCCAGGCGCTGCGACTCTTCGGGCAGCAGCAACGCGGGCGCGCCCAGCTCCGCGGAGGCCGGCAGCAACTCCTCGGAGTCGAAACCCACCACCCACACCCCGGGCACGACCCCGAGGGCCGCGGCCCGCGACGCCATGTCCGCGCCCACCAAGCGCAGTGTGGCGGTGCGCCAGCGGCGTCTGAGCTCTTCCCGATCCGTGATGACCTCCAAATCGATTCCGAGGGCCAGCGTGGTGGCGAGCACGGAATCCGCGAGCGCGGCTTCCCGCGTCGCGAGCAATGGACCGGTAATCTCCGATGTGTTCACGTTTTCACTGTGGGAACCGATGGGGTTGATTCTCCGTTTCCGCTCGAGGGTGTGGATAACCTGTTTGATGTACCTGAAGAACAACCCGAGAAGAGATGACCACCACCGATCCCCTGCCTCCTGAAGCACTGACCTGGCTTGCCGTCTGGCCGGGGGTGCGGGGGTTGACCTTTGGGGGCAGCCTGCTGCCCCAGCGCCTCGAGGAGGCGGGCCACACCGTTTTCGCGATGGCCGACACCGACCGCGACATGCGTCGCCTGCTCGCCCTCCAGGGCATCATCCCCTTCTGGGCGCGCCCCGAGGCCATTCCGATCGATCCCTGCCAGTTCGACGTGGTGTTCGCCCACCAGTCTTTCCATCTTTTCGATCCCGGGCAGGCGTTGTCGGAGATCGCCCGGGTGCTGCGCCCCGGCGGTTGTTTCTCGGCCTCGTACATCATCCGCGACGACTCGGTGCCGTGGGTGCGGCGCCTCACCGCGCTGATGCGTCACTACGACCCGATGGCGATGCGCGGCGACTACGGTCACACGTCCCTGGCAGCCGTGGACGATTCGAAATATTTCCCGGAGGTGGAGCACCGCGCCTTCCGCATCTGGCAGACCGTCAGCCTCGACGATCTTCAACGGCTCGTCGCCAATCAGCCGTTGTCAAAACGACTTTCGGAGCTGCAACGCAAGCGCCTGGCCGACGAGATCAAGGACCTTTTCGAACACGCCGTCAGGCCCGGGGAGAACCTGCGTCTGCCGTTCCAGTTGCTGGCGTGGCGGGCCTGGGTGAATCACGACGAACTGACCGAACCGGTGTCCATGCCGGAAAGCGGCATCGAGATCGACATGCAGGTCGCAACACCCCTGCGGTAGCCGTAGGCTAGGGATACCGGCTGCGCCGCAACCGGTCGGACGCGAAAGGAATACGATGGCCCGTCCCACACCGTTCCAGTTGCTCCGCGACGGCCTGATGGATTTCGTCGCCCGCGAAACGGAGCTGGCCAAGGCCGAGCTCATCCCTGCCGCGAAACAGGCCGGCATCGGCTCGGCCTTCGTCGGGGCCGCCGTCACCTTCCTGCTGCATTCGCTGTGGATGCTGGTGATCGTGCTGGCGCTGGCCCTGAGCTGGCTGATGAGCCTCACCGGCCTCAACACCGTCGGCTGCCTGACACTGGGGTTCCTGACGGCGGCGCTGCTGTCGATCGGGATTGCGGTGCTGCTGATCTTCATGGCCCGCGCCCGCTTCCGGAAGGTCAAGGCCCCGACCGCCACCATCGAGGAGGCCAAGGCCACGTTCGTCGCCCTCACCGACGCCGCCCTCAACCGGTCGACGGAGGTGGTGGTGAGGGAGGAACCATCCCTCCCCGAAGTCAGCTGAACCGGGTCGCGACGAAGGAGCGCCCCGAGTCGGAAACCATCTGCTGAGACGTCCCGGGGTGTCGTCGCAATGTGGAGCCTCTGGAAGTGCGCGATCTCGTCAGCTCTTGCCGACAGGGGGATCACCCGATCCGAATCCACTCCGCGACGGGGGCTAGTCTGTCCGCGTACACGGGCTCTACCCGGAGGGTCTCGATGCATCGCCGGAAGATGTCCAGGTCGTCCGGGGCCACGTGGTCGCCGATCCCGGAAAGGTGGCGCTCCGCTTCTCCGGGGGCGTCGGTGAGGCAGGCGTGGAGCGCCGCGGCGAACCTGCCGCAGGGGGCGTGATCGGCAAGCTCCGGGTGGAGACGCAGGGCGCAGAGGATCGCGGAGACGTTGGCCTCGTCGATGAACCCCCGGACCGCCTCGTGGGCCTTCTCGGAACTCCCTGCGACGTCATGGGCCTGCTCGGCTGAGGACACGGCGGCCAGAGCCAGCAGGCCCTCGATGTATATGAACTCCCCGTGCTCGATGTGCCCAGAATCCTTGTCGGGGAGGACGTCCCGGGAGCCTCGATCAGCTTCCGCGCGGGGTGGGGTGTCGGTGGCACAGGCCGGCACGTCGTCCCCTCGCGCGGCGGTTTCCTCGACGACCTCGCACTGCAGATCGACGACCTCCCGAGCGGCGACCAGGGCCTCTGGGAAATCCCCCAGCTCCGCCAGCTGGGTGGCTAGAGCGGACAACGGCATGGCCAGAAACGGCCCGAAGGCCCTGCGGAGTTCGCCGGAAAGCCCCCGATACACCTCGATGGTTTCCCGGTGAATCCCTACGGCCTCCCGCAGCACCTCCACGGCTTGCGCAGAATTTCCCGCCTCCACCAGCCGGGCAGACCAACCGGCCAGCGACACAACCAGGTGGGAGCCGAAAAACACGCGGAATTCTCCGGTGAGCTGACGATGAATCCGTACGACTTCTCGCTCCACATTCAGCGCGCCCGCGTGATCCCCCACATCCCACAGGCGGGAGGCGAGATTGGCCAGGGGAAGAATCAGGCCTTGGTCCGTTGAATCCTCATCTGCGGATTCGCGGTGAATTCGCACGGCTTTCCGGGCCATCTCTAGGGCGCCCACGCGATCTCCCGCATCAGCCAGGTGCGTGGAAAGACCAAGCAGGTTCATCGGCTCCCGGCTTGTTTCCAGGACACGAGCGAGTGCCGCGACCGCGACACCACGCAAGGCCGGATCTCCCGGCCAGATTGCGGCGAGAATCGTGATAGCGGGCAGATCCTCCCCGCCTTTCAACGCCTCCTCCAGTGCCGTGACGAACGGGCCTCCCTGACGCTGCGCGACATCAAGGGCGGCCACCCACAGGTGCGGCCGGTGATGCAGAACGGAACGCGCAAGGCGCACTGCGGCCGCATCCCCCTGGGACGTGCACCGCGTGATCGCGTCGCACATCCGCTCGTCCTGGGCATCACGAGCATCGGTTTGCCCGGTTCCCAGTGTGGAGAACCCGGGGGCGCCGGGCGGCTCCGGCAGTACCTGGTCCAGCAGTTTCTCGGGATCCTCGCAGCCTTCACCGTCCACGAAGGTTGCGATGATCAGGTGCTCCGCGATCGACTCCGGGCGCAGAGCGCGTTCTCCTGTGGGCCGCGACAGCATCTCGAACAGCAGCCGGGCGTACCCCTCGGCGTCTGGCACGGCGCTGGCCTCCGGCAGACGGGACAACACATCGCGGACTTCCTCCGGTGTGACGGGGCGGAGCAGGCTCAGCGTCGCCGCCGCGGTTCTCCACGTCGCCTCGGGAAGTTCCCCCAGTCCGCGCCTGATGGCCTCTGCCTGCCAGGCGAAGATCTCACGTCGCAGGATCTCGTCGCACGGTTCATCGCAATCGGCGAAGGGCATGGTTCCCGTGCGGGCGTCGATCGGCTGCATCGGACCCCGCTCGGTGTCCGGGGCGGGTTCCCGGTGGCCCGGTTCGAGCACCGGACTGCGCAGTGGTTCGTGGGCCGAGCGGTCGTGGTCGCCCCTTAGGTTGTCGGATCTCCGCCGCGTGCGCGCATACTTCAATTCCAGTCCGGCGACGATCCCCCTGATCCTCTCAGCACCCAACATCCCTTGATGCTAGTGACGCAGGAGTTCATTCCCCCTTTTCCGAAATCGCTTGAACCGTCCCCGTTCAATAATGTGGCGCACGTCCCACGTCCCCCGCCCGGATCCGCCCATCCCCCCGCCCCGGGGAAACGAGCGGGGCCCCGGAGCAATCCGCCGCAGCGGTATGGACCGCGCGACCCGCACCCACCTGGCATGCCGGATACCGGCTTCGGGGAAAGGCGTCCACGACGCCCTGACGATCGTTCTCGACGCCCGCACCGGTCAGGTCACCGGGCAGCACGCCTCCCACTCGACGTGGGCCCTCCAGCTCACCGACTCCGCCCTCCTGGACGGCGCCACCGCATACGACCTGAACACCGGCGAAGTCCGTTGGACCCTGCCGAACCCCGGGGGCCTGACCGGCGGCGACATCAAACGCCGCGACGCCCGCTCCGGGGCCGCGGGGCACAGTTTTTTCGTCCTGATGTCCACACCGTCCGGCGACAACACCGGTCTGCGTGCCACCGTCGTCGTCTTCAACTCCGCGTACGGATCATCGTCCGGCCACGGCAAGCGCGGCCCCGAAGCCGGACACGCGTACCGCATCCACGGCCTACCAGTGGCTCGTCGGCGCCACATCGGATTCCGTCCTCCTGTCGCCCCGGAAAACCGGCGGGGAATGTATGCCCCTCACCAGGGCAGGCACCAGCGGGGAGGTCCTGGGCGTCGTTCCCTGCGTTCACGGTGTCAAACCGGGCGGCTGGGTCATCCGTTTCACGGATCCGAGGACCGCTGCCGAGGTCCTCGCCCGGAAGGAGACCTCCACGTCCGACGTCCTGACGCTGCCACGCGAACTGTTCAACGTCACCACGGGGGCGGTGATCGACGTGACCGGCATGTCCGTCGACCACGTGGACCTGCCCGACGGTCCAGGACTGCTCCTGCAGACGGTCACCACGACCGGAGAGGGGAAAACCACCAACACACCTACGGCCTGGCTGAGCGCAACCCCGGACAGCACACAGGCCCGCACCGACGACATGACCACACTACTTCTCACACCCGAGAGGATCTCCCAGAAAACCGTCCGCATGGGAGAGGAGGAGACGTGAGTGCACACCACCCGGCTGCGCCAGGCAACACCCCTCCCCTGAAGCCGATTGAGCCGGGCCGCGACGAACAAGCAATCCGCGTCGACACCACCATTAGCCGGACAGCACACGGCGCGTCGACGACATGCGCAGGCCGCTTCTCAAGGCCCGCGGGATCTCCCGGAAACCAGACGGGTGACCCTCCCCTGTTCGATAATGAAGTGCATGTCCCAGACATCTGACGACATCATCGACACCGACTCAGACGATATCCCAATCGCCGCGAACCGGCGGGTCCTGGTCCTGCGGGCCCTGAGGATCGGCGGGCTGATTGCCGCCCTGCCCAGCACGGTTCTTGCGGTTGTGTGGTGGAACAGTTTCCCTCTGCCGCAAGACCTGCTCACATCATTTCTTCAGCTTTTGCTCGCCCTCCCGGCGCTGTGGGTCGCGAGTGCGCTCGTCCGCAAAGTATGTCACTGGTCCGAAGAAGAGTTCGCCCGCAGGATATGGCGGGGGGCGCGGAAGTTTTTCGCATCGCTCGTCGCTGTCTACACGATCGCCCTGACGGGGTCGCATGTGCATCGCTGGTGGCATTTCTATGCAGATTTCTCGTTCAGCATCATCGTGTTGCTGACGCTGGCCGCGTTGACTGTCGCTCTGGGGCTGGCGACCGCCGTCGATCTGTGGCTCAGGGGCATCCGCGACCAGCGCGACGTCCTTCCTGGCGAACCCGATGACCCGGCCCGGTTTCGTCCCTTCCTGCCGGATGCGAGCGACGAGGATGATTCCGGTTCCTCTCGGCGAAGGGGCCGCAGGTACTGGGGTCGTCGTTTCATCGCGTTGCTGGCGCCCGCTCTGGCACTGACACTCACGTTGCTTCTCGTTCACGACACATCGAACCCGGTGGTCCAGACCACCGCCCACGCTCCGGATGGCCCCCTCCCCACCCGGCCCACGCACATCGGAAGCAGAATCGCCTGGGAGAAGGACGTCCCCGGTCTACTCGACATCGCATCCGGGGTCACTGGCCCCCTGGTCCTGACCCCCGAGGGCTTGACCGCCGTCAATCCCGCTGACGGCTCCACCCTCTGGAGTTATCACCGCGCAGGAGCGCAATACGTCAGTCGCTGGGATTGGGGACGGCACAACATGTTCGGACCGGTTTCCCACAACACTCCATATCTGCTGACCAATCCCAATGGTCGCTACGTCGCGTTTCGTATCGACGCCCCCGACGGGCTGGAGCAGGGCGGCGAGGAAATACGCGATGGCATCCTGACCATCATCATTGACACCGCGACCGGCCAGGTGACCAGCGAGCGCCTCACCGAAGAATATTCGCCTCTTCAGCTCACCGACACCGCTTTCTTGGACGGCGCGACGGCCTACAACCTTTCTGACGGTCAGGCTCGCTGGACCCTGGAGGCGGGAACAATGAAAGGAAATAAATCCTTCATCGGTCCCGCAGGCCACAATTCGTTTGTCATCGATATGATGCTGAATACCAAATCACGTCAGCACAAGATCTACGACCTGACCCTCGCTTCAGATAAAGACCCCAGGCAGAACGCCACAGCATCAAATTTTCCCGAGGTCGACGAAAACCCTGATGACAGGCCCGTAAGCATCAATGGGTGGACCGTGCAGTACGCGGAGAAGGTCGATGACCCCGACCATTACACGGCCCGGCAAATGCAGGCCGTCAGCTTCGATTCCCTGGCCGGCCTGGAGGACACCCCCGCCGTGGATCTCGGGAAGACCTTCGGACCCAATATCGTCGCCTCCCACGCCTCTGGCACCGTGGCCCTCTACCCCGAGGACGAGTACGACCCTGCCCAGCAGGTGGGAACCGTCTTCGATCCCGCTACCCGGACCGTGACGCCGGCCTCCGGGTGCGCGGGTCCCGTAGCGGTCAGGCTGGGCATCACCAGGGTCGCTGATGGTGGGGCGGTGTCGCGGGCGCTCGCCATCCGGCCCTGCGATGGTTCCGACGGACTGACGCTCCCCGTGGTTCCCGGACCGTTCAGGCCGCCCACGACAACTGAGGGATCGGCCCCCCGACAGCTAGGAAGTCAGGGGAAGCAGGTCGCCACCATGATGAATGTTCCCGGCACGACTCTCGTCGTCTTCAACCCCGAGGGAGAAGTAAAAGCCAACCAGACAAGTGGCTCTGAACGGACCTATCCGCACCATCGCTATCCGTACCATCTGTATGCCCTGGCGGGTGATGCCTCGTGAAATCTCTGACACCGCTCACCCGCTTCATCGCGGCTGCCCTGCTCCTGGCCTTCTCGCTGACGGCCTGCTCCCGGGATGCGGGGACCCGTTTCACGTCTCTGACGGATACCAGCGACGTGTCCGACCTCGTCTCCGCTCCCAGCGCGACCGATCCCGGATGGACGGTTGATCTCACAGATAAGTTGTACGCGAATCTGACCCTCCCCACGGCCAGCGGTCCGGTTCTTTTCTTCCACACGTCCCGTCCCGCGACCCCGGACGATTCCGCAAAGGGAACGACAGTTGGAACGACGACCCTGGTGTCGCTGAATCCCGATACCGGTTCGGTGCGCTGGGCCAGGACTCTGGGGTCGGATCCCGTGGCTGACACCGCTGACAGCGATACACATCAGTCGCTGCTCGACAGCAGCAGGAGAGGGCTCCGTCACTCTGATGACGAGGAAGCGGGTTATGCCACCGTGAGCCCGAATGGGCGCTATCTGGCGATTCAGGCGCGGGCCCACATGGTGTCCGAGAAGTCCACCGATCCGGGTGACCAGCGCGTGGGCATCGTCGTCCTGGACACCGACACCGGACAAGAGGTCCGCACCGTCGAGGTCGCGGGAATCGTCCTGGCCCATGCCCTCACCGACGATTCCCTGGTGGTCGAAACCGCGCAGAACTTCTTCCCTGCGGGCAGCGGGACACTCAATCTCTTTTCCCTGGGCGATACCCGGGCAGAACCCACGACCCTTCGAACCGACCAGTGGCTGGCCGGCACCACACACGACTCGCTCCTGTTGGCCCCGAACGAGCTGACAGAACTCCGGTGGGACTATCTCCCCATGCCCTGCACCGTCACCCGGCTCAGCACCACCGGCGAGGCCCTGGGCACAGTGACCGGCGCCCGCGTGATACATCCCGGCGGCTGGGTCGAACGTTTCAAGGATCCGGAGGCTGCGGCCATCACCCTGGCCCAGGAGTCATCCGCTTCCGGTGTGGCGACCGAGCTCGTACATGTGGAAACCGGAACAATCATCGATACCACCGGTTTCAGAGTCTCTGCAGAAACCCTTCCCACGGGCCCGGGAATTCGCCTGTACACAAACGCCACTGCCGACGAAGACCGGGGGGACAAGATCGAAGACCGCACGACATATTCCTGGTTTCCCGCCACCCCGGACAGCACGGCTCTGCGCACCGACGACATGCCCTGGATCACCGATCACGTCACCACCGATGATAAACGGATCCTGTCCCGGGAAATAATTCACATGGAAAAGAGCTAAAACTTCGCCCCGGTTGCACGACACTCAATGATTTCACCGTCCATGTGCAGCACTCCACATGGATGTTGGGTGCTGCACAACCAGAAAACCGAGGCGAATGACCCTCTCCTATTCGATAATGAAGTACATGTCCCAGACATCTGACGACATCGTCGACGCCGACACGGGCGACACCCCCATCGTCACGAACCACCGGGTGCTGGTCCTGCGAGCACTGAGGATCAGCGGGCTGATCGCCTTCCTCGTCGCGCTGCTGCTGGCCTGCCCGTGGTGGGATGGTTTCCCCGTTCCGCGGAGCCACGTCAATCAGCTCTTGCTGTTCGGCACCACACTTCCGTTCCTCTGGCTCCTGGGATGCCGGAAAGGGGCCTCCAAAGTGTGGTTCGCCTGCCTCGTGATCATCGACGCGGTCCCATTGGCGGCTTTTCAGGTGTACCGGTGGTGGCTGTTCCATTCGCTGTCCTCCGTCAGCGTGGCCCTGTTCCTGGCGTTGGCGCTGCTGGCCTTTGGCCTGGGATTGTTCATCGTCGCCGATCTGTTGCTGCGAGCGCTCCGCGATCGGCTCGACATCTCTCATCGCGACCCCGCCAATCCCGCACGTTTCCGCCCCCTCCGCGACACGAATGCCACGTCTCGGTGGCGCGGGCGTCTGCGTCGTCTCTCCCTCGTCGCGGGAGCCGTCGTGGTGCTGGTGGCCCCGGTTTTCCTCGCTCCCGCACTGACGGGTCCGGTCTCCACGACCGCCACGGCCCCGGAAGGCGACCTGCCCGCGCGTCCCACCACCATTGGCAGCGAGGTGACGTGGAGGCAGGATGTCCGTGGGCTGATCGACGTCACGGCGGGGGCGGCTGGGCCGATCCTGCTCACCAAGGATGGCGTGACCGCCCTCAACCCCGGCGACGGAACGGTTCTGTGGAGCTATCGCCGGTCAGGGGCCTCGTATCTCATGATTCACTCCAGCGTTGGAGACAGCGCCGAGCGTCCTTTTTCCCACATGGTGACCAGCCCCACCGGTCGCCACGTGGCGCTACGGGTCATGGGTCCCAAAGAGCTAGACCAAACGGCGCACGCCGACCGTGATGCATCCATCAATGCCGTAACCATCGTCATCGACACACTCACCGGACAGGTGACCGGCGAGCATCTCTCCAACGACGTCTGGCGTCTCCAGCTCAGCGACTCCGCCGTGCTGGATGGCACAACCGCCTATTCCCTGAAAGATGGCCAAAAACTTTGGTCCTTCACAGGGAAGTATGGGTACGCGGGCTACTCGGGCCCGGCAGGGCACACATGCTTCGTCGCGACGAATCACAAGCAGACTAACGGACCACACGTCAGCACACGCATAACACTGACCCCGGACAGCGCTATACGAACCGACTCCAAGAGAGCCAGCATCACTGTGGACGCTGACGCCGAAGGACTCCCAGTGCTGGTGAATGGCTGGACGGTCCAGCCCAAGAACCCGGATGATGCACTGCGCACGGACGAGGGAGAGAGCTGGGAAGCCCAAGCGATTTCGCTCGATTCCCTCATCGGATTTGCCGAGGAGGAGCCGGTCGATCTCGGCAGGATCACCGGCGTCTATCACGAAGTCTCACACAGGTCAGGGGTCATCCGCACCTCGGAGTCCATCTTCGACCCTGCCACCCGCACGGTCACTCCTCTTTCCCAGTACCCGGGCCCGGCGGGAGCCACGGCCGGAATCGATGCAACCATTCAGGAGGGCAAGCAGACAGGGGCTTTCGTCATACGCCCAAGCGATGGCTCGGCAGGGATCACGGTTCCCATTGAACCTGGTTCCTTCCCGGTTCCTTTAGCAGGTAAAAAACCCGCCCCCCTCACCGTGTCCGGCGGTATGCACGAGAAATTTTTTCTCAGCGCCCCAGGAGTCACCCTCATGGCCATCAATCCCATGACAGGAAGCAACGATTACTCCAATTCCAGCAGCACAAAGCATGGCTACACCCGCATCCACACGTACCGCCTGTACGGCGTGGCAGGGGGTTCTGCATGAGCACGAAAAAACGACTGACGCGCGTGATGGTTGGCTTGCTTCTTCTCACTGTGATGCTTTCAGGATGCTCTCACCTCGAAACCAGGAGCAGCGATAGGCATCCACGACAGATTCACTCCGTCACCTTAACGAAATCCGACAGCTCCCATCACGATCCTTTCCCAGAACCGATCCAAACCGACGACGGTTGGCACATGGAATCCGCGACGAGCACCGTCCGGAAGTATGACGCTTTTCCCACAGCACACGGACCCGTACTGATCACGGACGCCAAGGACAAGGAGATTATTTCCTTGGATGCCAGCACGGGATCTGTGAACTGGAGGCTCACCATGAGCACCGGCATCGGGGCAGAGGAAAGGGCCGCTGACACACCACAGACGTGGGCCTCCACGCAAGAGGCTGTCGTCAGCCCCCATGGGAAATACCTGGCGATCCAGACTCATTCGTACCTGAACCCCGAGGATTCCGAGAACATTGGCGACCAGCGCGTGGGCATCACCGTCCTGGACACCAAAACCGGGGACACGATTCGCACCGTCGAGATCTCCGGCATGGTTCTGGGGCAGGCCCTCACCAATGATTCACTCGCAGTCGAGACCGCCCAGAACTACTACCCCGCCGGCACCGGGGTTATCACTATTTTCTCGTTGAGTGACGCGCAGGCCGAACCCACCAGCTTCCGCTCCAATCAGTGGCTGATCGGAGCCAGCCCCGAATCCCTGCTCATGTCGCAGGAGCTTCCGCCTCGCGACGACTTCGGTGCTTTGTGGCCCTATGCCATCACCAGACACAACACTGCGGGCGAGGAGCTGGGAACCGTGATCGGTGTCCGTGGCCTTCATCCCGGAGGCTGGATCGATCGTTTCAAGGATCCGGAGGCTGCCGCGAAGATCGTGAACTCGCAGAGCAAGGCATCCGAGCGCACAAAGGCCCTGGAAGCGCTGCAACACGAGCTGTTCCACGTCGACACCGGAACAACATTGGATGCGACCACTCTGCTGGTGGCCGACGTGATCCTCCCCACCGGCGCGGGGATTCTTCTCTACACGCAACGCACGGAGGGCGAGGAGAGAAAGCCGTCAGCCTTGTATCCCACCCCGGTGTCCTGGCTCGACACGACGAGCGGTCACGATTCACTGAGTCAGGAGAAGATGACCCATATCTTGCACCACGCCTCCCAGGACGAGCGGAAAAACGGTTTCGCTCCATCACGCGCAACCCTCACCCCCGGGGTGGAGGCCCCACCGGAGTCACTACCGCTGCCAAAGGAGCGATGATCCATGTCCGATACCTCGATTCCAGAAGACGACATGGCAACCGACGGCATCGACGCCCCCATCACGGAGGACACTGAAACCCTCGATTCGACGAAAGACCAGCGGCGATACACTTTCTTGGCGCGACACATCTCAACACTCAGGGCTCTCCGACTCGGTGGCCTATTCACTGTTGCCGCGGCAATCATTGTGACGATCGTCTGGTGGGTGCAGCTGACGCTGCTGTGGGGGGTCGTGTTCCCCTACTTCCTATTCACACTGGCCATTGTGCTCCTTTGGTTTGTCGGCGCCCACCTGCGCCCTTTGAAACGCACACTCGCTGCCCTCACCGTTATCTGCACGGTCGTTGCCGTTGGTGTCATAGGGCAATATTGGTGGCTGATCCACGAACAATCCTCCATCTGGATCGTTCTGCCCTCCGTCCAGGCCTTGGCGACTCTGGGTTTGGGGATATTTATTGTTTCCGATGTGCTGCTGCGCGGCATCCGCGACCACCAAAACATCCCACCCGGTGATCCCTCCGATCCGGCCCGCTACCGTCCCAGGAAACACAACAACACGTCTTCGAGACGCTGGGTCACTCTGCTCCGCCGGGCCGCTCTCGCATTGGCGCCGGTCACCGCTGCGGCAACCGCGGTCGCTCTCCTCCAGGCCTCGGCAGCTCCGATCAGCCACACCGCCCCACTCCCCGAAGGACCCCTGCCGGAGCGCTCCACCGGGATCGGCACCACTCTCTCATGGACGAGAGACGTCACAGGACTGCTGGCCACCGCGTCCGGAGCTGCCGGACCGGTGATACTGACCATCGACGGCTTGACCGGTCTCAACCCCGCCGACGGCACCACCCTATGGACCTACCAGCGTACAAACGCCACATACGCGAAGATACTGGACCCGTATACATTCGGCAGTTTGTCGAGTTCCTACCTGGTGAGTAGCCCCAACGGCAGATATGTCGCCCTACGCATCACATTCCCGGATGAACTCGCACAGATTCATGCCAAATTCATTACAAACGTGGTTGGAAAAGAAATACCGACCCACAATGCCGTGACGATCATTGTTGACACCCTCACCGGCCACGTGACCAACGAGCACCCGTCAAACATCAACTGGCTTCTACAACTCACCGATTCCGCCATTCTCGATGGCACCACCGCCTACAACCTCGACGACGGAAAAGTCCGCTGGACCCTGAAACCCCCGACCAAAGAGTCAGACTCAGATCACGTAAGCGACTATTCCGGCCCCGCGGGACACAGAAGCTTCATCCTGCCCGGACAATTTACCGGGTACAAACCAGAAAAACACATGAGCAGGTCGTTGACCCTGATGTCCGACACCGATCCGACTGACACCACGACGGTGGAAAACGTCGCAATTGACATCCTGACCGACTATCCGGTGATCGTAAATGGCCTCACCGCCCAGTACGCGAAAGCCCTTGTCGTCGAAAAAGAGGAAGGAGGAACGCCGAGAGCCATCCAAGCGCAGGAGACCCGCGTCGTGACGCTCGACTCCCTCGCAGGACTGGAAGAAATGAAACCTATAGACATGGGAAAGACCATTGGGCTCAATGCGGCAGCATCCCACGCCTCCGGAACACTCGCCGCCTATCCGATCCCCGAGGATGGAAAGATAAAAATTCTAAAATACGACACGGTTGTCGACCACCTCGAATGGGGCAACCCGACGGTGGGTACCGTGTTCGATCCGACCACCCACACCGCCACCCCCGCCAACCAGTATCCCGGCCTGGCCGCCGCCACCGTGGGCATCACCCCCACAGCCGGCAATGAAACAGTGTCAGCAGAAATCGTCATGAAACCTGCCGACGGGTCCACCGGAGCTTCAGTCCCCTTGGACACACGAACCATGTTTCAAACAATAAGCACCAATGAACCCATTCAAATCTTGGAGAAGAGAGCAAGAAGGGCTGCTGTACATATCATCGATGTTCCCGGGGCAACTTTCGCAACCCTGAGAGTTGATGATGGCCTACCGGTCGATTCGGATTGGTATTCCTCGTATTCTCCATTCACGAGCACCGGATACGAGTACGCCCCTTCCTATCGCCTGTATGGTTTGACGGGAGATGCTTCATGAATCTTCACAAGCAACTCATCTGCGCCTTGACCGGGCTGGTGTGTGTCGCCCTGCTGGCATCGTGCACCCCGCACAGTGATGGCGCTCGCTCGGTAACCATCACAGACGCTGGGAACACCTCCGAAATCCTCGGCTCTCCCATTCAGACCGAAACTGGCTGGAAGGTTACGTTTCCCGAATCAACAACCACGGCACGCGACAACTGCACGGCGACGGATTGGCCTGTAACCTATCTCGAGAGTCCCAATAACGAAAACGGGAACGCCTCTTCCAAGGCTGCGAAACCTGAAACTACGCTGGTTTCACTGAATCCACAGGACGGCTCGGTGTGCTGGGCCCGCACCATAAAGCCAGCAATGCGCACACACAACTTCCAAGACGATTCTGACACTCCCCAAAGCTTGTTCCTCAGAACCCAGCAGTGCGCAATTGCCGCGCTCGTTTCCAATGAGCGATATCTGGCTTTCTATCTCCGCCCCTGGATGACCTCCAAGGGAAGCAGCAACATCAGCGATCAGCGCATGAACATCATGGTCCTCGACACCGAAACCGGCAACGAGATCCGCACCATCGAAGTATCCGGACTCGTCCTAGGACAAGCCATCGTCAACGACTCCCTCGTGGTCGAGACCGCCCAAAACTACTACCCCGCAGGCACCGGAATCCTCAACGTCTTCTCCCTCACAGACCCCCACGCCGAACCAACCACCACCCGCACCGACAACTGGCTCATCGGCTCCACCAAAGACCCCCTCTTCATGTCCCCACAAAGCTCACTGTCACTGACACACAACACTCGCGACGGAAAAACACGTCAGATTTCGACCATCATCAAAGCAGCCACGTCCGGAGAGGCGCTGGAGACCATCACAGGCGTCATGGCCATTCATCCCAACGGCTGGATCGAACGCGCCAAGAACCCACAAGAAGCAGCAGAAACCGCCATCAGCCCCGACAAAACTCCACTAACAACCCTGCCCCGGGACCTGATCAATATTAACAGCGGAACGAGCCTGGATGTCACCGGACAATACGTGGCTGACGTGAGTCTTCCAACCGGCCCCGGCCTCCTCCTACAAACAGTCACCACGGTCGGGGAAGGAGAGAACAAGAAGACCACCTACACCAACCATTCCTGGCTTCCCGCCACCCCCGACGCCGCGGAACCACGCACCGACGACATGCAACGCATCGAGATAGACGGCGCTACTAATAAAGTCCTCAGCAAACCTATCCGCATGGGAGAGGAGGACATGTAGACATCATGTCCGAAGAACCCGAGATCACCCCCACCACACACGACACAGAAACCCCCACCGACGATGTCGGCACCCCGGCCACGGACGACACAAAGACTCCAGAACCGGCGAAAGACCAGCGACGATACACTTTCCTGTCGCAACACGTCTCGATGCTCAGGGCTCTCCGATTCAGCGGAATTCTCACCATCCTTTCCGCGATCATATCGATTCCTTCCCTGGGGGGCAACAACAACGCTTTTGGGCCATCCGACGGACTGTTTCTCGGATTGTTTCTGACATTTCTTCCGATTTCGATCTTCTGGGCTTGGAGCAGCCAGAAAAACTCCTGGCGACGCTTGATTGCCCTGCTCGTTGCCCTATGCTCGGTCACGTCCGCCGGTTTTCTGGTGCGCTGGTGGTGGACTCTCTACGACCAGACCTCGTTCAACTCCACTTTCCTACTGTCTTTTGGCCTGGCATCCCTCGGGCTGGGTTTGCTGATCGCCACCGACCTGCTGCTCCGGGGAGTCAGAGACCATGCGGGAATCGCTCCTGGCGGCAACGACGATCCATCCGTTCTTGCTACCTACCACCCCAGCGCGGACTCTGCCGCTACCGGCACAGGGACCAGGATTTTGCACGGGATTCTCCAGTTCATTCGCATTGTGGTGCCCACCGCGGTGCTGGTCACTGCGGTCATTGTGGCTCATACGGTGGCGAACCCGGTCACGCAGACGACCGCGCCGCTTCCCGAAGGGCCCCTACCCGAGCGTTCCACGGGCATTGGCACCACCCTCGCCTGGACCAAGGACGTGCCGGGACTGCTGGCCACCACATCTGGAGCCGCCGGACCGGTGCTACTCACCACCGAGGGCGTGATCGGTCTCAATCCCGCCGACGGCACCACCTTGTGGAGCTACACACGGAAAAGCACCGGCTTCTGCATGGACGTGATGTGGTGTGGAGAAGCTCCTTTTCGCGTGCACTATCCATACACCAGCCCCACGGGTCGATATATTGCTGTGCAATTCCGCATGCCGGAAGCTGTCATCAAGAAAACCATTCCATTTCAGGACGCCATGACAGTGATCCTGGACACCCTCACCGGGCAGGTCACCGGTGAACATCCATCAAAGATGGAGAGTAAGCTCCAGTTGACGGATTCTGCTCTTCTCGACGGAGACACCGCCTACAACCTTAATAATGGAGGGACCCGCTGGAAATTGAACGGATCGGGAAGTTCGATCGTCGGAGAAAGCGCCCATTCAGGCCCCGCAGGACACAGATCATTCATAGTGACTGGCCCCGGCTACAAAAAGAGTCTGATCTCCGATAGCGACCCGACCTCCTTCACCGAGGTGGCGAATCTCGCCAACGACCCCCTGACCGAACGGCTTGTGGTGGTGAATGGCTGGGCCGCCCAGTACACGAATCCTCCCGATCTCAAGGGCAGAGAGACGCACAAAAATATCGGGGGCGGGGAAGCGCGAGCCGTCACACTCGACTCCCTCGCCGGTCTAGACGACGGCACCACCCCTATCGATCTCGGCAGAATCTCCGGGGTGAACTCCGCAGCCTCCCAGGCATCCGGAACCGTGACCACATATCCCCCATACGACGGTCGCTCCAAATTTGAACCCAGTGAATACACCGATGACATCTGGGTAGGAACTGTCTTTGATCCATCCACCCAACGTGTCACACCCGCCACTCAGCACGCGGGACTGGCAACCGCCAAGGTAGGGCTCATGGCAACCTCCGAGAAGGGACAGCTGTCGGGCTCCCTCGTCGTACGGCCAGGTGACGGCTCAAGCGGCGTCACCGTCCCCATAGCCCCGGGCTCCACAGTAATACCCCCCGAGCAGCTCGCACGAGAGCGTGACCAGCAGCCCATGCAATTTTTCCCCATCGGCAACACAAGATACGTTGACTCGCACAACGTGGAGAGGGCCGTCGACGCCATGAATACTCCCGAAGTGACACTCCTTCTGCTGAATGGCAGCCCCCCCTCCTTGCGTTACAGCGATCCTCAGGCCTACCGGCTGTATGGACTGACGGGAGCCACCTCATGAATTTTCACAGAAAACTGGCCGCAACAATCACGGGAGCACTTTTCCTTTCCCTACTGCTCAGCTCCTGCAGCCACAACACTGATCCTCATGCCGTGAAGAACAGCGACGCCGGAGACGTCTCACACCTCATCGAGGCCCCCGTGCAAAACGCCACCGGCTGGAAGGCCACCGCGACATGGTATGCCATCCACAACAGCGCATCACCTGTCGTTTCCACACCCGGCGGCCCCATCGTCTTGTTCGACCCATCCCGCACACAAAAAACCTCGTCATCCTCGGGAGAAACCGCAACGGGAACCCTCGTGGCCTTGAACTCCGAAGACGGCTCAGTACGCTGGGCACGCACAGTGGAGCCCGGCTTCCCCGAGGAATATCACCGCGGCCCCGACGACATCGAAGACGACATGCCTCAAACCATATTTGAAAATGCTCTGGGAGGAAGGCGAAAATTCGTCGCAGCCAGCCCGAACGGTCGCTATCTGGCCGTCCGGCTCCTGCCCTACATGACATCCAAGAACCCCCACAGCTTCGGTGACCAGCACACGCACATCACTGTCCTCGACACCGAAACCGGCAACGAGGTCCGCACCGTCGAAGTCACAGGAATCGTTCTGGGACACGCCCTGACCAACGACTCACTCGCAGTCGAAACCGCTGAAAACTTCTACCCAGCAGACACCGGAAAAATCGACATATTCTCCCTCACAAACCCTCAGGAAAAACCAACCACCACACACACAAACCGCTGGCTCACCGGAGCAACCAACAACTCACTACTCCTATCACAACAAAACACCGACGAAAATTACTACAGCTACGAGCAGCTCTACACCCTCACCACGCTCAGTATCACCGGCGAAGAAGAAGACACCATCACGGGCGTTACCGCCATTCACCCAGGCGGCTGGATAGAACGTTTCAAAGACCCAGAAACCGCCGCAACCATATTCCAGACAACGCAGGGAGAGACGCAACGCACGAAAGAGCTGAATGCACTCCCCCGCGACCTGGTCAACCTCGACACCGGAACCACCTTCGACATCACCGGCCTATCCACAACCGAGGTGATCCTGCCAACCGGCCCCGGGATTCTGATGCGAACAGCAACAACAACCGAAAAGGATGGAAAGGAAAGCACCACCTACACCGCAACCTTCTGGCTTCCCGCCACACCAGACGCCACGGAACTACGCACCAACGACATGCAACACATCAAGGGCGAAGTGGCCAGCGAACCCATCCACATGGGCGATGAGGTGATATAGGAGTCATATGGCGTCGACACGAGCAGCTTCGGGGAAGCGCCTTTTCTCAATAACTGCTCGCACATGACCCGTTCGTGTTCGACAATGAAATATGCCCCAGACATCCGACACCGCCATCAGGACCGTAGCTCCTTCGCTGCGTTTCATTCCTAGCCTCAGGGATCTGAGGCTGGCGGGGCTAGGGGTCGTCGCTATCGCTGCGCTTCTGGCGATCCCATCCTGGGGCGACATCGCCCTGCTCCTACCCACCATCACTCCTCACCTCCTGACACTCGCCGCGATACCGGTTTTCTGGCTGTTGGCCGTCTGGTTGGGCTTCCGGAGAATCACCCCGACCGTGATCGTCACGGTGGGTTCGATCGCGGCGGTCGGTTTCCACTGTCGTCGATGGTGGGTGATTTACGAGCAGTCGTCGATCCGGTTGGGGTTGCTGCTGGTCATGGCCTTAGTTTCCCTCGGGCTCGGGTTGTTCGCGGCATCCGACCTGCTGCTGCGGGGCATCCGCGACGGCATGGATCCGCGCCCCGAGGCCTCCGACGACCCCGCCCGCTTCCGTCCCCTGCTACGCACCCCCGTATCGCCGGACACCAGGGTTCGCCGGCTCACCCGCGTCCTGCCCCCCGTCCTTGCGCTGGTGCTGGCGGTGCTACTGGTTCATGTGTTCACGAATCCAGTCTCCCAGGTCGCTGCGTCCCCGCCCCCGGGTAGCCTGCCCGCTCGGCCCACCCGCATCAGCACCACACCCACTTGGGAGAAGGAGGTCCCGGGGCTGCTGGAGGTGGCCGCCGGTGCGGCAGGCCCGATGCTTTTCACCGACGAGGGATTGACCGCTTTGAATCCCACCGACGGCTCCGTTCTGTGGAGCTACCGCCGCGACAGGGCCTCCTACGTTAGTCTGCCATTCCTCGGCAACGAGATTCCCCAAGGGTCCCTTGCCACAACCAGCCCAACCGGTCGCCACGTCGCCTTCCGAATCAGGAGCGCGAAAGACCTGACGGATAAACACCGGGACAGCCAGGACCGTACAGACAAGACCCTGGTGTACGACGCCGTGACCATCGTCATCGACACCCTCACCGGGCAGGTCACCGGGGAGCATCCCTCCAATACAACCTGGCGCATCCAGCTCAGCGATTCCGCCCTTCTGGACGGCGACACCGCCTACAATCTGACCGATGGGCAGCAGCGCTGGACCATGAAAGGGCCCCACCGTTCGACCCACAACCCCGCCGGCGAGTCGACGGATTACTCCGGTCCGGCGGGACACAATCCCTTCATTCTCAGCTACACCGAGAACGAATTATACAGTGACAAAGCTCTCGACGGCGTTCTGAAAATCGCCCCCGACACCGATCCCACGAAGGTTTCCGAGGTGGTGAGCATCGCGGTCGGAGGCAGGCACTCCACTCCCGTCGTCGCAGGCGGGTGGGTCGCACACTTCACGGAACCAATCGATGTTCACAACAGCGAACCCAACGAATATGGAAAGACCCACGAAATAATCACCAACGGCATCGAGACGGAGGCCGTCACCCTCGACTCCCTCGCCGGCCTGGAACCGAAATCCCCGGTGGCCCTGGGCAAGACGACGGGCATCAATTCCTACGCATCCAGGGCGACGGGAACCCTCGCCGCCTACCCGGACTATTCACCCGATCCTCTTCCCATTTGGGAACTTCACGACAGATACAACAAACCAAAGGTGGGAGCAGTATTCGATCCGGTCACCCGCACCACCACTCAGGCATCCCACTACCCCGGGCTCGCAGCAGCCACGGTGGGAATCGCCGTGATCACCGGCGACGGGTCGAGGAACGGAGCGATCATCGTGCAGCCCAGCGACGGTTCACAGGCGGCCATGATGCCCATCGCCCCGGGGACCACGGCCGAGCCTCCCGACTCGCTGGGCGCCAGGTCCCCTGAGGCCCTGCCTCAGCTCGCGGCCCCGCACAAAGGAGAAACCGCCTCAACCATTTTCATGACGGCCCCGGGTCTCACCCTCGTGGCCTTCGACCCCGAATCCGGAGTCGGGTACGAGTCACACAACGACAACACCGATACCAGCTACGTCCACCAGCACGTTCATCACCTGTACGGCCTGACGGGAGAGTCCTGATGAAAACCTGGAACACGGTGCTCCGGCTGTCGGCGGCACTGCTTCTCGTCCTTCTTCCGCTCGGGTCGTGCGCCCCGGCAGCGAACCGCGACAGCTCCCCCGCCCCGCCCTTCTCCCTGAGCCTGGAAGACGCGGGAAACAGCTACTCCCCCTTCACCGCTCCCACCCTCGACGGTACCGCCTGGGATCTGAACAACAGCATGATGCTCGCCCGCGGCCCTTCAGTGCATTCCACGCCCTTCGGCATCATCGTCATCATCAATACCTACTATCCCTTGGATACCTCCCCGAAAAGCAACGACACCGAGACGACCAAGATCCTCTGCCTCGACCCGGCGAGTGGTTCTCTGAAGTGGGCTCGCATCCTGGAACCGGCATCCTCAGAGAACCATCACAACAGCGCCGGGACGGCCCAGGACATCCTCAACTCGCTCGAACCAGCCCGCATCGTCACCAGCCCGGATGGACATCACCTGGCGATCATGGTCAAACCGTACCTGGTCTCGAGGAGCTCCAGCGACGCGAGCGACCAACGCATGCACATCGTCATCCTCGACACCGAAACCGGCAACGCGACCCGCACCGTCGAGGTCTCCGGTTTGGTGCTGGGGCAGGCCCTCACCAACGATTCCCTGGTGGTTGAAACCTCCCAGCACTTCTATCCGGCAGGCACCGGAGCCCTCAACGTCTTCTCCTTCACCGACCCACAGGCCGAGCCCACCAGTTTCCGCACCGATCGGTGGCTCGCCGGAGCCACCTCGGATTCCGTGCTCGTGTCGTCCCAGAAGATGCGGGAACGCGGTCACCTGCCCACCACCCTCACCCGGATCAGCACCTCGGGTAAGGAGCTGGGCACCGTTACGGGTGTCACCGATGTCCATGACGGGAGCTGGGTCTTCCGCTACCAAGACTCGGAGGCCGCGACCGCCGCCATCAGAGCGGGTTCCACGGACAAGCTGCCCGAGGAGTTGTTCAATATCGACTCCGGGGTCGCCTTCGACATCACAGGTCTAGACGTTGTTTCCGCGGACCTGTCCACGGGGTCCGGTTTCCTGCTGCAACGCTCCGTACCCGACGACGCCGATCAACAGAAAACCTCCTACGTCCCCGTAGCCTGGCTGCCCGCCACCCCGGACGGCAAGGAGCTGCGCACCGACGATGCGGCATGGTTCAGGGAAGGAGATCCCCATAAGCGGGAGAGCCTCTACACCATGCGTACCATCCGCATGGGCGAGAAACCGGACTGAGGTTCTTCCCTGTCTGTGCAGCGCTCAAAGCACCCTGACCGCTGTTCTCCCCCACCCTCGGTTTGCTGGCCTTACCCTGTTTCGCTGGGCTTGTTTACGCTTGCCTGCGTTGTGACCACACATG
The DNA here is from genome assembly GCF_037055325.1 of Arachnia propionica. NCBI lineage: Bacteria > Bacillati > Actinomycetota > Actinomycetes > Propionibacteriales > Propionibacteriaceae > Arachnia > Arachnia propionica. The sequence continues at coordinate 1,622,504 of NZ_CP146373.1, forward strand.
ATCCAAGTCAGGAAAGGGATCTGCCCGCCGGGACGTGACCGGGAGGGCAGGGAAACAGGAAAGGTCTGCCTGTCAGGTGCGCGCTATCCGCCATGTCAGGTCCGTCACTAAGTACTGAGCTAACAACAAGGACGAGTAGCCGTCGCAATGTTTTACATAGACTTCACAAAGAACTTGGAGACGATGGAGGTCTGATGCCTGAAACGCTGCAAGCTCCCCAGCCGTTGCTAGTTATCACGAACCTGCAGTCCTGAGCCTTCATGCCGTCCGAGACATGTCACCCCGAGTTTGCGCAGTGGGCACACAAGTTCGGAGCACATCTGTACTTGGTACTTGGTGGGCCGCTCACGGAGATCATCGCCCTTGATGAGGCCACCGCGACCGTCGCCTTCGTCGCGCTCGACGCCCATGTGTGAAGTCGGGAGACGAGCTTCACCGTCAGACCGGACACCCTGGAGAAGACCGATGCTGCCGTATTCCAGATCATGGATGAGGCTGATGGCCGCCACGAGGCTCGGTCGCACCTCCGGTTTGCAGTCAACTTGGCGACAGACGAGAGAGAAACCCTGCCAACCGAGTCACCCCTTTCCTGGCAGGCGGATTGAGGGGCTGGCAGTGCTGCCGCGAAAAGGCCTCGGCACGTGGTGTCGTTTGCTCGCTCGTGGAGACGAAAGTGCGTTCGATGACACGGTGGCCACGCCTGTAGCCGAGGCGGGCGTGGCGCCACCCGCGTTCGTCGGCTCGCTGACGCTCGACTTTGCGGAGCCAGGCGGGTTGGTCGATCACCTTTTGCTTGTCCAAAACGGTGCTGATGGCGGCGAGCGCGAACGCGGCGGCGATGTGGGATGGTTGAGCGATCCTCAGCCGGTTGAAGTGATGGCGCGGATCGTGATGCGCTCACACAGAATCACCTGACACCGCAGCGCCCGCACCTGGCCTGACGCCGCATTCAACGGTGGCTGGAACGATTCTGCCCCAGGACGCAGCGCCCTGAGATCGCTATGCACTCTTGAATCGTCGACTCGTCATCCAGGCAACGGAGCATGTGACCAGCGACATCAGCCCTGGGGATTGGCCATCCCAACCAGCCGCTCTCGGCATCCCGAAGCTCTCGGACCTTGCCCGTGGCCCGCTTGTTGGTCAGACCTACCGGTCGGACAATCGTCCAATCCAGTCCCGACTCTTGGACCACATGTTCCTGGGCGGTGTGGTCGGCGAGGGCCGGGGCGAGCATACGGGTTGCCAGATGCCGCATGCCGGGGAGCAACATTCCTGCGGAAGCACCAGCGCCCAACGAGGACTGCACGACGATCCGGCGTAGACCTGTCTGCCCGGCAGCCTTGAGGACGGCCTGGGTGATGGCAGTTCGATCACGACTGCCGTCGTTACCGCCACCGACGGTGACAAAAACCGCCGTGGCATCCTTCAACGCGTGGCGCACGACCTCCGGGTCACAGGCATCGCCGGCAACAAGGCGCGCCCCGATAGGACCAGCACCGCGACGGGAAAGACACGTAACCTCGAAGCCCCGCTTCAGCGCCAACTCCGCAAGTTCCCTGCCCGTGCCGGACGAGCCGCCGATGACGCTGATCCGCCGTCGACCACCCTCGGGCTGGTGCGCGGCGAGGGTCTGAGGTTCCGCGCTGATCGGTTTGTTGACACGTCTCATCACGCCTGTCGCGATCCGGCGCAGGGGCGGGGTCCAGCGATCCCGGAACTGGATCCACGGCCCAATGGCGTCCCGATAAGGCATCCGGCCTGCATCAGGGCCGAAAAGCCGCCTCTCCAGATCACCGCCCTTCTGACCAACGAGACCAGCTACCGCCGAAAGAATTCGGAGCCCGACGTTACTGACGGATCGAACCGGATCCTCGTTGACGACGTTGTCCCTGAGATGACACGCATACTCACCGAGTGCCTTCAGGTCAGGAACTCGACCCTCGTCGTATTCGCGCAACGGCATCGAGCTACCAGAGGCCAGCGCATCAGCCAGCAGCATCGCGTCCTCCAGACCGGAATTGACGCCCTCACCTGTCGGCGGGATGACGGAATGGGCAGCATCACCAAGAAGGACGAGCCACCCGTCATGGGACACCCGGGGACAGCGCACAACGGCACCACCGAAGGGAACCCGCCCGAAGAAATCCACATAGGCGTCACGAGTGAGCAAGGGAAGGACGAGCGGGGCGTACTGCCGCAGGTGCCGACGCAGGGCGCTGATGTGGTCCTCCGTAGGCTCCCTCGACAAAAGCAGAGCCTCCGCTGGGTCGCCCTTGATAGCCGCGATCGCAATGCACCACACACCGTCCGGCAGCGTCGCAGTGTAGATACCTTTGCCCGTGAAAATGTGATGCCAATTCGGATCCAGCCCGGGAGCCACTGCACCAGGTGCCGAGAAGAGAACACGAAACTGGAGGCCCCAGTCACTCACCTCCGGGGCGAAATCAGCACACTGCTCAGCCATGCTCTGACGCGTCTTCGACCAGACCCCATCACATGCGATGACCAAACCGTTTCCCACCTCGACCGCACGGGGCCCTGCGAACTGCAGAGTTCGGGAGGCCAGATCGATGGCCTCCAGCCTGTGGCCGGTGCTGAGAGTGATTCGCCGGTCCTGTTCCACTGCAGCCAGAAGGATGCCCGTGAGCCGGGCTCGGGTGGTACCGACGATGGCGCCAGACCGCAACGACGCAAGCATCCGGCGCCCGGCACGGATCTTGAATCCCTCGACAAGTTCACCCTGCGCGCGCAACTCCTCAACCAGACGCGGATCGATACGCCGCAACGTCTCCTGACCACGCGGGTTCACCCCGATCGGGTAACTGTTCGCATCGGTCAGAGACATGGCATCCCGCGCCTCGTGGATTGTGACGCACCGGTCTTGGGCAGCCAGCAGCAACGCCGTGGCCAACCCGACCGGGCCGGCACCGATGATGTGAATATCCGGGTCGCCCATGGGCCATCCTTGCCTTCTTGGAATTCCTTCCCCCACTGTGGACGACATGCTACTCGGGGCGCCTGGTAGCTCTGGCGGAGCGGTTTTCAGGCCGCGGGACCCATCACCAGGAACGGGGATCACCGCCGCCATCATCAACTCCGGGATCGTCAAAGGCCTTCAGAGTCGCGACCTCACCATCACCTCGGTCGCACTGGGGTTGAGCGTTCTCCTCGACAGCTTCGACGTCACCCGTACCCCAGGTCGTTGGACGGTCGTGCTCAGCATCCCCCTCCCGCCGGCGCTCTGACCGCCACCCTCCCCACCCCGCCTCGCTGGGCTTGACCCCGATTTGCTGGCCTTGACCCTGTTTCGCTGGGCTTGTTCACGTTTGCCTGCACTGTGAGGCCAGCAAACATCGACAAGCCCAGCGAACCGTAGACAAGGCCAGCGAACCGTAGACAAGACCAGCGAAGCAACGGTGATGCAGTGGGTCAGTCCCTCAGGAAACGACCCGGCACCGGTACCTCCCGACCCTGGTCCCACGACCGCTCCCAGCCCGCGATCCGCAGGATAACGTCGAGGAGGTGGGCGGTCATACCCCAGATAAACAGCTCCCCGAGCTGGAATCCGGGGCCACGATAACCGCCGGGAACAGTGGCCGTGACGCGGTTCGCAGGGTCACTGAGTTGCGATATCCGCAACTGAAGCACGTTCGCGACTTCCCCGGGATCGACGGGCGCCAGCGGCTGCAGCTCAGACCACTGCGCGATGACGGGGGTGACCTCATAGCCGCTGACCGGCACCCAGGCCGTCGGAAGCTGGCCGAGGACGGTGACGAGCCCCGCATCCAGGCCGACCTCTTCGCGGGCTTCCCTCAGCGCCGTGGCGACGGGGGTTTCGCCGATGTCCGCGCCACCCCCGGGAAAGGAGATCTGTCCGGCGTGTGAGCGCAGTCCCCCGGCGCGTTCAGTGAACAGGACGGCTGGGTCGGGTTCGTCGCTGAGCAGGATCAGGACGGCGGCCCGGCGCGCGTCGCCGGGGGCACGACCGAACTGACCGAGCGGCCCGGTCACGCCGTCGCGCAGCGCCGCCGTCAGGCCTGAGAGCTGGGACACAGATCCTCCACGGGGCAGGCGGTGCAGGCAGGTGTGCGAGCGCGACAGCAGCGACGACCGTGCCAGATAATGCGGTGACAGAGCATCACCCACTCGCCGGGCGGGAACAGCGCCCCGACTGCGCGCTCCACGTCATCGGGTTTGACGGAGTGCACCCAGCCAAACCGGTTCGAAACGCGGATGACGTGGGTGTCGGGGGTGATCCCGGGGATACCGAAAGCGTCCCCGAGCACGACATTGGCGGTCTTGCGCCCCACTCCGGGCAATTTCACCAGCTCGTCAAGGCTGTCTGGCACCAGGCCGTCGTGGTCGGCAACGAGCGCGCGGGCCAGTCCGGTCAGCGATCTCGCCTTGGAGCGGTACAGCCCGAGGCTGCTGATGATGTCCGCGACGTCGTCCTGTTCCGCCTCCGCGAGGTGCTCCGCATCGGGATAGCGGGCAAAGAGCTCTGGGGTGACCTGGTTGACGCGGGCGTCGGTGGTCTGGGCGGACAGGACGACGGCGACAAGCAGCTCGAAGGGTGAACGGTGGTCCAGGTCGCAGCGAGCGTCAGGGTAGGCAGCTGCGAGCCTGGACCCGATCAGGGCCGCCGTCACCTGGCGGTGAGTTCGGCCACCAGCTCCACTTCGACGGGGGCGTCGATGGGCAGGACCGCCACCCCGACGGCACTGCGCACGTGTGGGGTGCCGAAGACCTCACCGAGCAGTTCGGAGGCACCATTGGCGACCTGCGGCTGGGCGGTGAAGTCGGTGGTGGAGGCGACGAACACCACGGCCTTGAGGATGCGGGCCACGTTGTCGAGGCCCCCGGCCTGGTCGGCAATGGCTGCCAGAGCATTGAGGGCCGCGACCTTCGCGGCCTCTGCGCCTTCGGCCAGGTCGACGGCGTCACCGAGGCGGCCCGTGGCGATGAGTTTCCCGTCGCGCAGGGGCAGCTGCCCGGAGACCCACACCTGAGTGCCCACCGTGAGGGCAGGGGTGTAGGCGGCGAGGGGCTTGGCGACGGGCGGCAGGGCCAGTCCGAGTTCGGTGAGTCGCTGGGTAGGAGTGCTCATCGCCCTTCCTCCAGCGGCCTCTTGAAATATCCGACCATCGTTTCGGGGGTCGGGCCGGGTGCGACGGTGACGAGTTCCCAGCCGTCGGACCCGAAATTGTTCAGGATCTGCTGCGACACATGGCTAAGGATAGGTGCGGTCAGGTACTCCCATTTGGTCATACCCCAAGCCTGCCACCAAATACTCCACCCGGGCCAGAACGACCACGACTCCCCGAGCACGCTCACGATGTTTCGCCGCTGCCCGCGCGCCGACGCTCGCAGGCCGACTCAACTGGCTTCACAGGAAACGCGGACAGCCGTCAGCTGGCCTCGTCGAGACGACCGTAAGTGGACAGCACTTCTCGCCAGGACGTGATGTCAGGCCGGGAGCGAAGCAGACGGCGGCGTTCACGTTCGGTCATGCCGCCCCAGACTCCCCATTGGACGCGATTGTCAAGCGCCTCGGCGAGACACTCCATGCGCACTGGACAGCTCATACAGATATTTCGGACCCGCCGCTGATCCTTGGATTCGGGGAACAAAACGTCCTCCATGTCACGGCATTTGGCCCGCAAAGTCCATTCGCTGATCTCACCCAGTGACATCCACACCCTCCCTCGCCCAGTTATTCCTTCGAAATTCAGCTATGACGCTAGCGCATCCCCCCAAAAAGCAAAAGCGCAGGATAACGACCACTTTCCCCTCGCCGATGCCCCCCGAGCCCCTGAAACCGGGGGTTTCCGCACTCCATACTCACCGAATGCCACCAGATTTTGCAAAACGCCGGCCAATCGGATGACAGAACACGACTCATCCTCCCTAACTTTCGTTATCTAACTACTTACGTTTAGCGCGAAAAATCCCCTTGTGACGACGAAACGCCACCACGAGGTCATCGAACGACGTTGGCTTGCCGCAGGTGACGTCAACCGGAGCCACAGGTGATCGAAACGGCCACGCTGGATCTGACGCCTTGAGCCATACCGAAACATCTCCACGATCAAGGACATCAGACATCCGATGAATGATCGGATCACGCCCACGTCTGATCCCACAATCCGTTCCCACCCGCACACGCAATCCAGCATCACCGAGATCCCGGATCACCGGGTTATTCGAATCCCAACCTCGGCGAATATACCAATGCGAACATTCCCACCCGTGAGATAACTAACTTTCGATAAACTTTGGCAATTCGCCAGCTCATGCATTACTCTTGTCGTGGCGGGGGAGGCATCCGTCAAATTGTAAACAAACTAACAATCACTGCGGTTACCAAACTTCTTCAGCAACAACCTCCCCCGCCGCCTCAGATCACTGATTCAATTATCAATGATTTCTTCGGGGCAATTTTTCAGCAATGCGCACCACGGTCAGCAACGACGGGACCGTCAACCGGATCGGGGGTTGATCCCCGACTCTTCAGCTCGACCGTCCTTCAGCGATCAGCGGGCCCCAGCACCATCAGCTTCTCCGGGTCCGGGAAAGACACGAACCCCACCTCGGCGTAGAGATCGTGTGCATCGGGGGTAATGAGCATGAGCCGCTTTAGCCGGAGTCGCCGGAACGTTTCCACTACGGTCCGGGACAGTGCGACCCCGAGCCCACGCCCACGCACCTCGCGCGCGACGTAGACGTCGCAGAGCCACCCGAAGGCAACACCATCGGTTACCACCCGCGCGTACCCAACCTGCGCGCCGTCTGGCCCGTACACGCCGAAGTTCACCGACGCCGCCGCGGCCCGCTCCACGAAATCGCGGGACCGTCCCAGCGCCCAGTACGCATCCGTCGACAACCAGCGGTGTACGCGTTCCAGATCGAGCCGACCGCGGTCCGTGTCCACCACGAAACCTCCCTGCAGCTCCACCCTGACGTCGGGGTCGGGCACCGCGATCACGGTCTCACCGGTCATGACAGCCTCCTCGCGCTCGACGACGGCTCGGCACGGAAACCCTGCGGGCGTTTCCAGCATGCCACCGCCCATCGCCTTCCCAGCGACGAATCGCCCCTGCCCCGTCAGGACGTGGAACGAGAGCTGGGCGCCCGTGGCCGTTCCCGCCACCGGGTCGGCCGCCTCGGCCGCGTTGACGATGGCGGTCACCACCGCGGTTCTGATGGCCCCGCCGAGCTGCTGGATGGTGTTGAACGCGGCGTTGCTGTCGGCCTGGAGGTCGTCGGGAAGGGAACGCAGGCCGTTGGTCATGGAGTTCGAGACGGACAACCCCTGGCAGATTGGGAAGAGCGCGTAGATCAACGCCAGCCGAACACCTGAGCCGTGAACACCGAGGACGGCGAAGAGCACGAAGGGCACCACCCCGATGGCGGAGCCGGTGAGGATGGGCCGCATGGGACCGAAGCGGTCCAGGATCCCGCCGCCGAACGGGGTGAGGAGCGCGCCGATGATGCACCCGGGCAGCAGTAGACAGCCCGCGGCGAAGGAGTCCATCGACTTGCCGACCTGGGCAAAGTACGGGATCAGGTATCCCAGCGCCAGCACGATGGCCTGAATGAGCACCACGTAGACGATGCTCAACGCATAGGTGCGGTCGGTGAAGATCCGCATCCGCAGCAGGGGATCGGTGGAGCGCCAGGAGAGCAGGACAAAACCGGCCATGAGCACCAGGGAGAGGACGAACAGCCCGAGCACCTCCGGGCTGGTCCATGCGCTGGTGGAGGCCGCGTTGGTGGCGAAGACGAGGGCGACGAACCCGGCCGCCATGAGCAGGAACTGGACGGGGGCGAAGGAGACCCGCCTGGTCTCCTGGGCCTGGCGGATCGTCAGGGCCCCGAGCACCAGGGCGATGGCCAGGAAGGGAACGAGCACCAGGAAGATCGAACGCCACCCGAGCGCGCCTGAGGAAACCACCGAGTGAGGGCCCCACGGCCGGGGCGATGGCGGTGATGAGCGTGGCGAGACCCATCATGGTTCCCATCCGTTCGTGGGGAACCTGTTGCAGCACGATGTTGAACATCAGCGGCAGCGCAATACCCGTCCCGATGCCCTGCAGGATGCGTCCGCCGATCAGGAGCACGAAGTGCGGGGCGGCCGCACTCATAATCGTCCCGGCCAGGAAGGTGAGCATGGCCGTGACGAAGAGCGTCCGGGCGCGGAACCTGCGGTTCAAGAACGAGGAGATCGGCATGATCGCGGAGAGCACCAGCAGATACCCGGTCGTGACCCACTGCACGGTCGCGGTGTTCACCCCGAACTCGTCCATGAGCGCCGGGAAGGCGACGTTCATCGCGGTCTCCACGGCCTCCCCGGCGAACGACATGATGCCCACCGCGACGATGGAGACGACGAGGCATGCGTCGAGGCGTCGTTCAAACCCTGACACGTTGTCGCCTCTCTTTTCACATCCCGGACATGACTGCGGCGCGAAATCCCGCCGGTCCACTATTGGCCCCATGGCTTCCGAGCAAACCCCAGGGACCACTCATCGATACACCCACGGCCACGGTGCGGCGGTCCTGGCCAGCCACTCCCGTCGCACCGCCCAGGACTCGGCGGGATACCTGCTCCCCCACCTGCGGCAGGGCATGAACCTGCTCGACGTCGGCTGCGGACCCGCCTCCGTCACCGCCGACCTGGCTGAGCTCGTCGCGCCCGGAAGGGTCGTGGGGCTCGACGCCTCGCCCGCCGTGCTCGATGTCGCCCGGGCTCTCCTGACAGAACGGGGCCTTCGAGACCGGGTGGAGTTGATGGCAGGCGACGTGTTCGCGCTGCCCTTCGACGACGACACCTTTGATGTCATCCACGCCCACCAGCTGCTCCAGCACCTGAACGATCCCGTGGCGGCGCTCGCCGAGATGCGTCGGGTGGTCCACCCCGGGGGGATCGTCGCTGCGCGTGACGCCGTGTACTCGGCGGATGCGTGGTTTCCCCAGCCCGCCGGCATGGATTCGTGGCTGGAGGTCTACATGGCCACGGCCCGGGCCAACGGCGGGGAACCTGACGCGGGCAGCAGACTGCTGGCATGGTCGCGGGCCGCGGGTTTCCGGGAGGTGACGACGTCGGCGTCGGCCTGGTGTTTCGCCACCGAGCAGGACCGTGAATGGTGGTCCGGCACCTGGGCGCAGCGGTGCCTGACCTCGTTCGGCCCGCGGGCGGTAGAACTCGGCCTGGCCACGACAAGAGACCTGGAGACGATGGCTGAGGCCTGGCGGCAGTGGGGCGCCAGCGAGGACGGCTGGTTCGTCGTCATCCATGGTGAAGTCCTGCTCCGCGCCTGAACCGGCATCAGGTCAGGGCCTTCATCGCGTTCCGGGATGGGCAGCTCGTCCACTCCCCCAATCTCCTGCGCGGCCTGCATGAGGGCCAAACCGATGTTGGGATGGGTCACGCCCTTGGTCAGGATGTCGCGAGCCTCGGACAACGATGGATGCCACCGCAGCCACCTCCCTCAAGCGATATCAAGCATGATGTCACATCGCCCGCAAGAGGCGCATCGAGAGCCCCTGCCACTGGATCATAAAGACCCCGGAACCAGGAGGGAACGTGTACACATCATCGAAACGTCCGCACAACGTGTCGAAAAATCACCAAAATTTCGACACGTCCCGCCGAGGGGCGTGAGGTCATTCTGGATCGCCTGGGCTCGTGGGAGAAGTTCCTGCACGAGCGACCACGGCGTGGACCCACTCGTGGTCATGGCGTTGGCCCATTATCAGTTCGAGGCCATCCACCCCGACCGCAAGATGCTGGACTCAGTAGTGGTAGCGAGCCTGAAGGATCACCAGGTCGTCTCCGTCGACGAGATACACGAGCCGATGCTCCTCTGTGATGCGCCGCGACCACGCCCCGGTTGCCCCATACCTGAGTTGTTCTGGTTTCCCGATCCCGCCGAAGGGGTCGCGGAGACAGGCGTCGATGAGAGTGTTGATCCGCTTGAGAATCCGGCGATCCGGGGTCTGCCAGTACGTGTAATCCTCCCAGGCCGAGGGATCCCACGCCAGGCGCACCTCAGTTCCCCCGAATGAGATCGTGTTCCTCGGTCCGCCCCTCCCGAGCCCTCTCGTAGGCGTCAAGCAGCCTGCGGGCATTGGCGGGGGAACGGAACAGGTAGGCCGTCTCCTGCCACGCAGCGTATTCATCGGCGGACACGAGAACGGCGTTCCCCTTGCGGGAAACGATCTCGACGGCAGTGCGATCGTCGTTGACCTGCTCGATGAGCGGGAACAACGTCCTGCGGGCCTCGCTGGCGCTGATGGACACGGACACACCTCCCCTAAAAGTGATGTGGAACAACGGTACCGGTCATTGCGCTTCGTTGCCGTTCTTCCTGCACGCCAACCAGGCTCTGGAGAAGGAATCACGGTTGCACAACCGGGGCGGTCACAGCCCGTCGATGGTGGTTTCGATCATGCGGAGGGCCTGTCGCTCGAAGGCGGGATCCGGGTTGACGAGCATGTGGATGGCGAGCCCGTCCACCAGCCCGTGCAGGAGTGTTGTTGCCTCTTCGACGTCGAGGTCCGGCGCGGCGAGCCCGGCCCGGTGAAGGTGGGCGACCATGTGACGGCAAGCGTCCCGGACCGTTGCATGGGCCACATCCAGGACCTCCTTGACGCGCTCGTCACCGGGGGCCTCGGCTATGAGCGCGACGTTGACCTCCATCTCGGCCCGCCGTTCGGCATCGAGGGGCAGAAGCTCCTTGATGACGGCGAGGACGAGCGCACGAGGATCCGGTTCGTCCAGATGCTCCTCGATCCGCCCCTGGGCGCGCCGCCCCACCAGCTCCGTTGCATGCACGAGCAGATCGGCCTTGCTGGGGAAGACATGCCTGAGCGAGCCGGTGGAGATCCCGGCCTCCGCCGCGACGGTGCGGATGGAAACCCCGCTGATGCCCTGGGCATGGATCACCCGCCAGGTCGCCTCTGCGATCTCCTCCCTGCGCCGGTCGTGATCAATGAGTTTGGGCATCCTCCATGGTAGCGCATTCGTGTTACCATAACTTTTACTAGCACGATCGTATTAACAACTTGGAGGGCTGATGTCTTCTCCCGACACCCCAGCACCGTCGCGGGAACGCCAGACGCTGAACGGCGCGATACTCGCCAGCGGCGTGGATCAAGCCATCCAGTTCGTTCTTCCCCTATTCGCCGGCGCGATACTTGGCCTGCCCCCGTGGCAGACCGGATTGCTGGTCGCAGCGAACGCGCTGGCGACGTTCGTGGTTCGCCCGTTCGCCGGTGTGGTCGTGGACCGCATGGATCGAGGCGTCATCGCCGGCGCAGGTGCGGGGGTGTTCGCGGCCGGGTGCGGACTCTACGCCTTGGCAACGGGCCTGCCGCTGGCGCTGATCGCCGCGATCGTGACCGGCGTGGCCGAGGCCCTCCTGTGGGTGGCGATCCGGGCGATCGTCGGCGAGCGCCTGCCCGAGGACTCGGGCGTGTTCGCGAAGCTGGTGGCCGCAGAAGAAACCGGGGGCTGGGTGATCATGGTGCCCGCGATCTTTCTGCTGTCCGCTGCCGGATACCAATGGATGTTCGCCGGCGTCGCCGCGTGCTGCCTCGCAGCCGCCCTGGAGCTTGTCAGCCTGCCACGGCGCGACGCACCAGACGACGCGCTCGCCGGCACGGAGTTGTCGGGCATGTCACTTCGGGGGCTCGGCGCCAGGCTGCGACCGATGCTCGCGGTCGTGGTGGCCACGATGACCGCGGAGACGACGATCAGTCTGCTGCTGATCCTGCACCTGCAGCGCGGATTCCATCTCGGGGCGGTGCAGGTCGCCTACGTGTTTCTGCCCGGAGCCGTCGCGATGAGCCTCCTCCCGCCCCATCTGCACCGCCTGGTCGTGCGATTCGGTCGCCGCAGGATACTGATGCTCGGTTCCGCGGCGAGCGCACTGTTCGCCGTCGTCCTTGCCTTTGCACCGAATCCGCCGTGGATCGCAGCGCTCTGGGCGCTCTCCGCAGTCACGTGGTCCTGCGTGATTCCGGTGGAACAGTCCGTGATCGCCGAGGCAGCGGGCAGCACGTATCTCGGTCGCGGGTTGGGCCTCTACGAGGCGGCGTGTCTTGCCGGGGCAACCATTGGTTCCCTCGCCGCCGGCTTCCTCTACGAATCGGGAAGCTGGCTACTGGCCTGCGCTACGTGTGCGGTGATCATCGCTTCCGGCGCTGTCTTGATCCCAGCCGCAGTGAAACGCCTCGGCGTCACCGACCACCCCGCGCCACCAGGCGATGACCTTTCCGATCCGACGCCGCTCACGAGGCGTTGAAGGCCGTGCGCTTCCCTTGCCAGCCGATCGCACGGAGGAGCCGACGCCAGACCACCCCATGAAAACGGTGTAGTGACTCACTGATTTCGAGCACACCTTCCTGCCCACGCTTCGCAGTGGAAACGCGCCACACCGTATCCGAAGCAGCAGATCGGCCCTGCCCGGGTCCAACGTCAGGGAAGCTGCCGATCCCGGCGGACTAACCGGGAAGGTTGTAGGCCGACAGGCGAACCCTCCGCTTGGAATGGCTGACCAGGGCGTAGCGGCAGTTCTGCAAGGTGCCGAGTTTCGTCGACAGCTCGTCGGGCAGGCCCAGCAGCCGGGCGATCCCGACCCGGATGGCCAGGCCATGGCTGACGATCATGACGGTCTGGTTCTTGTTGTCCTTGATGATCTCGAACAGCGCCTCGCACACACGATCGGCCACCTCAGCCGCGGTCTCGCCGGTATCCGAGCGTCGGAAGTCCTGTCCGCTGCGGCGAAACTCGACGAGTTGGGGGAACTCCTGTGACACCTCGTCGATGCTGCGTCCATGCCAGGAACCGCAGTGGATCTCCCGAAGCCTTTCGTCGGTGTGCACCTCGTGGCCGGTCAGCTTTGCGATCTCGTCGGCGGTCTGTGTGGCTCGCAGAAGATCGGACGCATAGATCGCGTCCGGTTCGAGAGCTGCCATCGATGCCGCGACCGCCCGGGCCTGTCCGAGGCCTACATCGTTGAGTGGCTCGTCCAGCTGCCCCTGGAACACCCCGAGCGCGTTCAGTCTGGTTTCGCCATGCCGGATCAGGATCAGTGTGGTGCTCACGATACCTCGATGCTTTCCTTCGGGGTCCTGGTCAAAGTCCAGCGCAACCGCTGGCAGGTCCTTCCACAGCCGTTCCCGGGAGTAGTGGATGAGATCGCCATGGCTGGCACCTCAAGCAACGATACCTTGCTGGCCGGCACATCCTGCGCACAGACTCCTGATCAAACTGATCTGACGGCCTCATACCCTGATCCTTGTGAAGAACGCTTTCCGCTTCTGCCTGGGGCTGTTGTTGATCGGTGGGCTCGCGTGGTTGTTCCTCCGCAGGTACCGCAGGACGCAGCAGGCTGGCTCTGTCCGTGCCGGCCGACCGTGAACGCTGCCCGATCACCGACCTTCACGTATGCGCTGTTCCGGGTGCGATCACCTGAAGCCCCACGGCCCGGGCCGCCTCGCCGAGCCTGTGGTCGTAGGTGAGAACCGCGGTGACATCGAGTCGCATCGCTGCTTCGAGATGCAACACATCGAGAGTCCGCAGGTATGGCATGGGCAACAGACCTGAGCCGCGGTAAACCGCCCGGTCAAGAGCGGCCAACTCAACCCCGTCGAGAATCCAAGTCACGACGCCCTGATCGATCCCCTCCCTGACAGCGATGCGACGCAGCTCGGTTTCGACCAGATCACAGGAAACCAGCACGTCCGCGGTCCTGCTCCATCTCGATCAACCACCTGCACTCCTGGCGGCTTGAAGCAACGACACACCACGACCGGAGCCGAATCCATCAATTGATCCGGCTCCGGCGGGCTTTTCCGGGGCACGTCGGCATCAGAAGACCACCGTGCGTCCTCGGCTCAGCTGTGGCGCTGGGATGGTCGAGTTGTGACAGGAACGGCGAAGGAGGCGCGGTCTCCTTCCCATGTGTTGTCAGGAACAGCAGCAACCAACGCTCTGAGGCTCTCCACAGTGAGCCGGGAGTGCATGATTGCTGCGTTCTCCTTCACGCGATCTGGCCTCCGCGTTCCTGGGATGGGGACGACGTCATCGCCCTGCGACAACAACCACGCAAGGGCAACCTGAGCCGTCGTCATGCCCCAGGACCTTGCAAGCCGAGTCAGAGCTTCGACCTGTTTCAGGTTTGCAGCGAGATGCTCACCATTAAATCTGGGGTCGTTCGCTCGAAAAGGACTGTCGGCGACGGTAGCGGCATCAAGCCAACCACCCAGTAGTCCACGACCCAGAGGGCTGTATGGCACGAGCCCAACTCCAAGCTCTCGGGCTGTGGGCACGATGCTGGCCTCCGGTTCACGCCACATGAGCGACCACTCCATCTGTACCGCCGCAATGGGATGAATGGCATGAGCGCGTCTCAGCTCATCAGGCGTGACCTCCGAAACTCCCAGATAACGAACTTTTCCCTGGGTAACCAGTTCAGCCATCGCTGCGACGGACTCTTCGATCGCCACTCGTGGGTCCACACGATGCAGGTAGTACAGATCGATGACGTCTGTTCCCAAGCGGCGCAAGGATGCCTCGCAGTAGGAAGCGATGCGACTGGGATGAGCGTCCAGTTGAACTCCATCTTCACGCCTGACGATGCCAAATTTCGTTGCGATGCAGAGATCGTCGCGCGCCACCGTGGTGGTGGACACAGCTTTACCAACAAGTTTTTCATTGTGGCCCTGCCCGTAGCTCATGGCCGTGTCGAGCATCGTGATACCGGAGTCGATGGCAGCATGGAGAGCGCTCAAGGACTCGCTGTCATCAGTAGGGCCGTACCCCTGAGAAAGACCCATGCAACCAAACCCCAAGGATGAGGTTTCCAAGTTTCCCAAGCGTCGAATGGTTGAATCTGCGGATTTGATGAATACCATGCTTGGACGATACCCACATACCCATCGATACGTCCAAGACAAATTAGACATACTTCCCATATCGTTTTACTATGGAGAGGTGGAATTGCGTTATCTGAGATCATTCGAGGCGATCGTGCGATGCGGCGGATTCACAAAGGCAGCAGCCGATCTCCACGTGGCCCAGCCAGTTGTTTCCACCCACATCAAACGGCTAGAACAGGCTCTGGGGGTGACTTTGCTGCACCGATCTCGATCAGTTTCTCTCAGTGCCGCCGGCGAGTCGTTCTTGCCTTACGTGCGCCGGGCCTTGGCAAATCTTGACGAAGGAGAACGACTCATACATTCATTCCGTTCCGTATCCACTGGACATATCAGACTCGCCGCTACACCACTCCTTGGTAATTTCAACCTCGTACGCATGATGAGCCGATTCCGAGTGAGATATCCGGGAGTGACGGTGTCACTGCGAACAGGACTCATTGCCGAGTTGCTGGAAGAACTTCGACAGGGCCGACTCGATGTCGCGATTGGGCCCGTGGAGAGAGAGCGGGAACGGGAAGGTTTCCACCGCACCGAGATTGCAAAAGAACACTTGGCCCTGATCACCCCCCTTTCAGGAGTTTCACATGTGACATCGCTGGCTGACGTGATGAACGAGCCATTTGTCTGCCTACCCTCAGGTAGTGGATTGCGACGCTTGCTAGACGAAGCATTCAGCATGGTTAATGCAACACCAAAGGTAGAGTTCGAGACGCATAGCCCAACCAGTATTCGCGAGATGGTTTCGGCAGGCTTGGGGTGTGCTTTGATTGCGCATTCAGCAGCCGAGGAAGACGGCCCAGCAGTCCAGGTTCATAATGTCCAAGGCCTTCCCGCACATCCCCCCATCGCCGCAGTTTCAGCATCGGATGCCGCGCCACCAGTTATCCGATTTATCAAAGAACTGAAAGCGTCTCTTCACAGCTCAGGGGATAGACCGGATCTGATTCCGCCAGCTTCCAGCAGTGATCGGGCGGTGTAGCGAATGTGACTGCGGAAGTCGAGGGCTGTGCCTCGGCGGTGTTCCAAGCGAGTTTGAGGGCGTCGGCGATGCGACTCACAGACAGGCGGTCGACCAGGGGGTCGGCAAAGTCGGTTTAGGTGGTTGTTTGGGTGAGTAGCTTGATGGCGCGTTTTGGTTGTCGTGATAGGGACCTGGTGGTTGAGGCGATGGCGGCTTGGACGCCGTAGGCCAGTCGGATGAGGCTGATGGCCAGGTTGCGCAGGGCGGCCATGATCTCGGGGCCGTTAGCGGTGCGCAGCTGGTGGTGGTCCTCGTCGAAGACCATGTCTCTGACCCAGTGGAGCCGGTTCTCGATTCCCCAGTGCCCTTGGATCCAGGCGGTGACGGTCTCGGGCTGGGCATCAGTCATGGGTAGAGAGCAGACCAGGTAGACCACCTCCACAGTCGTCGTCTTGGCGCTACCGCTGCTGTTCTTGCCTGTGTTCCTGCGATTCTTGGTGGTTCGGGTGCGCCGGACCTGGATCACCTGAGCCGCCCCGGGGAAGTCCACCCAGGCGGGAGCCTCGACCGCTTTGACGGTACGCCGCACCCGCCGCCCACGCGAAGTGTCAACGCTTGAGATTGACGGAACGTTCTTCCAGGGCAGCTTCTTGAGCGTCCTACGTACACCGGGCTGGTTGTTCTTGACAGTGAGAAGATAGTGACCACCCTGATCGTGGATCCAGTGAGCGGTGTCTACCTGGGTGTGCATGGCGTCGGCGGTGACCACCGCCCCGTCCAGGTCCAACGGTTCGAGAAGCTCCCTGAGCGCCGGGATCTCGTTGGTCTTGTCCGCCACCCGCGCCTGGGTCAGGACCGTGCCGGTGGCGTGATCCAGGGCTGAGAGGAGATGAGGCGCCGGGTCCTTGCTGGTACGGGCCCCACGCATGGTCTTGCCGTCCACCGCGATCACCCTTCGACCGGCGACGGTGCCGGTACGTGTACAGAACCAGGACCTCAAATGGGTGTTGAGGTCTGCGGGGTCCAGGTCCTGGAGCACCCTGCGGATGGTGGACTCCGACGGCAGGGCCTGGCCCGCCTCCAGGTCGGTGGCGGTCAGATCGGTGGTGTGCTCCCATATCGCCGTCAGGCTGCGACACCCGGCCATCACTCCGGTCACGGCCAGTGACAGCACCGTGAACAGGCTGTGGCGTACTCCCCGCCGATCACGCGGGTCGTCCACGTTCTTAAGAACCTCGACCAGGGGCTGGCGTGACAGAACGGTCGTGGTGGAAGATGACATCAGCGCGGGCTCCCAGGACGAAAGGGATGACTAGACACCACTCATCGTCCCTACGGGGCCCGCGCCCCACCTCAACGACACGCCACCCCTGTCAACGCTCAGCCGCCCTCACCCACCCACTTTGCCGACCCCCTGGGCGGTCGACCACGAGCATTTCCAGCGACCAGCGCAAGGCGTCCTTGGACGATGACGACCGCGGCTTCGCAACACTCACCGGCTGGCCTCGTCGGAGAATGTGATCGCGCGCCCCGCTGCTCCTTCGTCCCGTTCACCGACTTTCACACGTGCGCTGTTCCGGGTGCGATCACCTGAAGCCCCACGACCCGGGCCGCCTTACCGAGTCTGTGGTCGTAGGTGAGAACCGCGGCGGCATCGAGTCGCATCGCTGCTTCGAGGTGCAACGCATCGAGAGTCCGCAGGTATGGCATGGGCAGCAGAGCCGCGCCGCGGTAAACCGCCCGGTCAAGAGCGGCCAGCCCAACCCCGTCGAGAATCCGAGTCACGGCACCCTGATCGATGCCCTCCCTGACAGCGATGCGACGCAGCTCGGTTTCGACCAGATCACAGGAAACCAGCACGTCCGTGGTCTGGTCGAGCCACTCGACCAGAGCATTGCTCTCGGGTTGCTCGATCAGCAGGACACCGAGGGCAGACGTGTCGACGTACACGATCGCGCCCGGAGTCACAGGCTGTCCTCACGCAGCTCGTCGAGAATCTCCGAGAGCCTCCTCGCGTCGGTTCTCCGCGCGATTCCCAACTCCGCCCACCCTCCCCGACGCCGTGCCGGGCGGACGATTCGCAACGTGGGTGCAGGCTCGTCGAGCGGCACGATTCTCCCCACGGGCACCCCGCTGTTGGTCAGGATGAAGGACTGGCCTTCGCCCACCGCGCGAAGGACCCGCCCAGACTCATTGCGCAACTCACGCTGGGACAGGCTCCTGATCCGCGGCTCGGTGTCACTCATGACACACAAGCGTAGCGCTCGTGCTACAAGACGCTGTGGCGAATCTTGGTTCGCGCCCAGCACCAATCGTCGGCAACTCTGCCAAAGAGCGAACGCACAGGGTTTGGCGTGCAGGCCTTCCGTAATGTCACGCAACGGATTCCTGACTCACCGCACGCTTGTTTTCACCGGTCGGAGCTGGAACAGAGTCGTTTTGCTGTCGTACTTCCCCACTTCGGCTGTGAAGCGGAGATTGGTTCCAGAAGGAACACTGCCCGGCGATTTGTCGGCGGGAAAATGGAAGTCGTAGTAGTTGATGTCGAAGAACTGGAAGTTCGGTCCCAGCGCACTGTCCGGATCGTAATTCCCCGCGGACAGCAGGTAATCGAAGCGAGTTTTCGTTGATCCGTGCCGAGTAATAACCATGACGCATCCGTCGAATTCAATTATCCGCCCTTGGTACTTGCTGGCAAAAGCGGCAATCGAGGGATCACCCGGATCCTTGAGGCTCAGCAGAGCCGCCAGATCCGAGTTGTTCTCCGCAGTCAGGATTCCTGGCGTAGACGTCGCATCCGAGGCGGAGGGCTCTTCTTCAGGCGTGGGAGCAGTGGAAGATTGCGGACTCGAGGACGGGGTTGGTTGATCCGTCGGGGTCTCTGCCGCCTCGGGCGTTGCCGACTCTTTCGCCGGGAAAGTGTGGTAACGGATGACCACTGGGACATCCGGGGCGAATTTCTCATTCGCGGTGTAATCGGAATCACCGGCGATTGACACATCCTTCACCTCCTCATCACCAGCAAACAACCCAATGACAAGGTCTGCGACCGCCTCGGTCGTGACGTTGGTGAACCCGGCGTTCTCGAAACGAGTGACAACGTCCTGATATTTCTTGCCCTTGACCTCTGACGCCGAGAGCGGCGGGTCAACCCGCCCAGGAACATCACCTCCTCCACAGGCAGCGATCGGGAAAATGATGAGTAGAGTCACCACCATGGCGACCACCCGAGACAGTCCGGGGTACGGTGAACGAGTGAGCATGCGTGCATCCTCAGGATGTGTTGGGCGCGGAAAGCGGGCGTGCCACACCTTGGCAAACCATCATCAATGTAGCCACATCGTTGGCGCCTGAATATTCCATTTGGTTGATTAACCAAAACCCCTTTCTCACATCCTGCACGGAGCGCGATCGGACCCCACTTTTCAAGGGTTTTACATCCAGTTCGCAATCTCCAATTGCAGATCCGAGAAGCAGACCCTTCTCCATGGCCACACAGTCTCCAGAAGCACTCGTGAGGTAAGCCTCGGCAGATGAGTCACACCCACGTCGTCACCCAGCATTTTCTTCTCGATTTCGAGACAGTGAGGCTTATTCATAGGGGTGTTTTGGTTTCCCTAACTGACGCTTTATCCGAGGGGGACGTGAAGGCGGCTTGCCCGATCTGAGACAATTCAAAGTGTTCTACTACAAAGACTCTCAGATGAAAGACAAGCCGCTGCCATGAATACTACCACAAGCCTTGACCGCAACCAGATTCTCAACCTGTGTGAACTGATCCACACATCCCATTCCGGAAACCTATCCGGCAGCAGGATCCCGTGACCTGGGGTTGTTCCGCTGTATCCAGATCCATTTTGTTGACGCTCAGACACAACCTCACCCAAGAGTTACTGGCCGACATCCACACAGTTTCCCAAGCCACCATCTCGAGAGTGGTGGCGGTCTACACCCCCTTGATCGCCGACCTCCTTCAAGCATGGATACCTGAGCTGGAAGATCCTCGACCCAGACCGCCAGTACATCATCGACGGCACCCTTGATGTCCTGCTGGTCGTGGCGCGACCGTCCCGAGCTGTACTCAGGCACACACCACACCACGGGGGTGAACCTGCAAGTGGCCTGCACCCTAGCCGGACACCTCGCCTGGATCTCCCCACCCCTGCCGGGTAGTGTGCATGATGCGAAGGCCATCAAGGAATCCGGATTCCTTGAGGCACTTGATGCCACGACGCATAGTGGGGACAAGGGCTACATCGGTTTGGGGATGATCACCCCCGCGAAGAAACCCGCCCATGGTGAACTCACCAACACCGACAAGAGAAACAACACGACCATCAACCGCATCCGCTACCTCATCGAACGCGTCATCACGAACCTCAAAACCTGGCGTGTCCTCCACACCGATTACCGCCGCCCCTACAACACCTTCGAAACCACAATACAAGCCATCACCGGACTCATCTTCGCCTACACCCCATGAATAAGCCTCAGTGGCGTGACTGCAAGTTGGCCCAGAGTTGCGGACTCATCTCAAAGAAACGCCCCCATCGCACCGTCGCGTCAATCGCGATCTGACGTTTGCCGCGCGCAACCTCGCTGATTCAGCGCCCACGACAGGATGTCCCCCTGAAGCGACACAACGTCTGAATTCATGACACTTTAGATCTTAAAGTATCATCAGAGACGAAAGAGCGATACTTTAGGGAGGGATGAGTGGGACGGTGGGTCACGCGCTCCTGGCAGAGCACCTACGACGGCGGCCTGCGCCGTCGAGACCGTCGTTCTGGCGAGTACGTTGCCTACATCCCCGATCCCTCGTGGGTGCTGGTCTCGCGCTGACCCCTGAGACAGAAGGCTTGGCAGCTCAGGCGGAGACCCGCGCGCGAGCCGTGAACGCATCACCGGATTTGGTGCGCATCGGAAGGTTTCTCCTGCGCAGCGAGGCAATCGCGTCCTCCCGGATCGAGGGGATAGCACCATCGGCCCACAAAATTGCCCTGGCGGAGCTTGGGCAGCAGGAGGAGATCAAGGGGCTGAGCGAGCAAGCCCGCTCCGTCGCGCACAACATGACTCTCGTGCGCAGGGCCGTGGAAGAACTCTCGGACTCCCACCCCATGACACGCGAACACCTGGTGGCTCTTCACCGTAGCCTGCTACCAGATTCACCGGAACATCACGGCATCCGCGTGGTCCAGAACCGGTCGGGAGGTTCCTCGTACCATCCGCTGGATGCCGACTTCGTTCCCCCACCAGCCGACTCTCTCCCACCACTGATCGACAACCTCCTGGAATACCTCAACGGTGCAATCCACGGACGGGAAGCCGAACGGCAGTGCTGCACAGAGCACGCCTGGGACCGGACGCGATGCATGGATCGCGTTCTTCCTCAAAGCCGTCATGATCGCCTGCGATCAGGCGGAGCGGATTTCCGCTGAACTGGCCGATCTCCGGGAGCAGTGAAACGAGGACCTTCAGCACTGGACCAACCACAGGAACGCAAATCGCTCCCAGCGGAAAGATTTGACAGCGCTACGGATCCTGGAGGACCTGCCGGGCGCACCTGTCCTCACAATCACAACGGCTTCAAGAATCCATGGCATCTCGCGCACAGCCGCATCCCGGACACTCGCAACGCAGCCACTGCGCTACGCCACCATGCTGGACTCCACTCTCAGGAGGACTGGGCAGGGGAATAATCCTGACGCCCGCAAGGTTGATGACCTACATACCCTACGGAAAGGAGCTGCCATGTCACTCCAGCTCTTCGAGCTTGTCCCTGCAACACCGTCCCGCGAGGCCGCCGAGACCCTCATCGCTCAGGTCTCCCAAGCCGTCGAGGCCGTCGGCGCCTCTGTCCTGGAATCGCAGGTCACCGCCAGCCACGAGCGCATCTTCACCATCATCGAGCTCGGATCCGACGACGTCGCCGGCCTGACCACCGCCGTCCGGAACGCCGTTTCCGATGCCGAGGTCACCGGCCCTGACGAGGTCCGCCTCGTGGGCGCCGAGCTGGAGGACGTACGCGCGCTGGCCCGCAAAGCCGACTACCTCGTGGAGTGGGATATCCCCGAGGAGATCTCCATGGAGACCTACCTGGCGCGGAAGAAGGCCAACTCCCCCAAGTACGCCCAGGTCCCGGAGGTGAGTTTCCTTCGCACCTACGTGCGCGAGGACACGGTCAAGTGCCTGTGCTTCTACGACGCCCCCGATGAGGACGCCGTGGTGCGCGCCCGGGAGGCCGTCTCCACCCCGATCGACCGCCTGCACACCCTGGAAGGCTGAGGCGTCGAGGCGCAAAACGGTCGGCGTCAGACCCACTAACTGGTTGGGTCCGACGCCGGCCAACATCCCTGATGCGTCGTGTCAAGATGGCGGCAAAGAGTGCACCGGGCCGGCGAAGGCGAAAACGGAGCGCACGAGCAGAAGCGGGGAAGCGGGATACCACGAGGCTTATTCACAGAATCCCGAAGATGATTCCTGTGAATAAGCCTCCAAGTCTTTCTATTCATCATCTGGCGGCGAAACACTAAATAGGAAACCGCGAGAATCATCATAGCCGCTATCAAGCCTATGATACTTTGAGTCAGCGGATATAGCAATAAGCACCTGTCGGTTTTCGCCAACTACTTGCTCGCTAACCTCCACATCGAACCGCACTTCTTCACCTACAGCCACCGAATTCCATTTCTCTCCCGGAGAATCGCCACATCCAAGGCCATATTGATCCGCCCAAGTTGCATACCATCGCATTTCTTTACCGCGCGCAGTAGATGCTCTCCCATGAAAGCCGAGCGGGTGTCCAACATCTATTCGGTAACACGAAACACTGCCAACCGAATCTGGCCTCTCTCCAGAACGACCGAATGAATCTACGAGCGATTCAATTATGGGGTAATATCTGGCAGTATTTTCATTTGACATGCGGAACATCGAGACCTGATTCCGTAGCATACCGGAGACGCCCCGCACCAAGTCCTGTTCAAATTTCACAAGATCACGAGAGTGCGCCACAGAGTTCCGGAGCTTGCACATTAGAGACGGCAAAACTTTTGTCTGTTGCTCATCCTCAAAAACCGGTTCAAATTTTGACCAGTTATTTTGAGCCAGTGAGACGAGTTTGTGAAGTTCTAGATAGTCAAGAAGATCTTCAGACGCCTGAACGCCTTCTTTCTTATTACTCTCTGATTGGCGCACTTTTTCCAGTCTTTTCAACTGATCCGCATGGAACCCTTCTTGCCAGTTCGGGAATACGGCACGGATCGCCAATCACAGAGCGATTTCAACACCAGCCAGTGCGCTTGCGACGCCGTCTTCAAACTCACACCCCTCACACATTGAACCGGAATTCCACGACATCGCCGTCCTGCATGACGTAGTCCTTGCCCTCCAGGCGCATCTTACCTGCCGCCCTTGCCGCCGCTTCGGAGCCTGCCGCCACGAGGTCGTCGAAGCTGACGACCTGGGCCTTGATGAAGCCCTTCTGGAAGTCGGTGTGGATCACCCCCGCCGCTTCGGGGGCCGTCGCCCCCTGGGGGATGGTCCAGGCCCTGGCCTCCTTCGGGCCCGCCGTCAGGTAGGACTGGAGACCGAGGGTGTCGTAGCCGACCCTGGCCAGCACGTCGAGGCCCGGTTCCGCGATTCCCATCTCCTCCAGGAAAGCGCGGCCCTCCTCCTCGTCCATCTCCACCAGCTCGGCCTCGAACTTCGCGTCGAGGAAGATCGCCTCGGCTGGGGCGACGACCTGGCGCATGCGGTCCTTGAGGTCCTCGTCGGCCAGTTCGTCCTGATCGCAGTTGAACACGTACAGGAACGGTTTCGCGGTGAGCAGGAAGAGGTCGCGCAGCAACTCCAGGCCCAGTCCCGAACCGTGGATCCGCTTGCCGGATTCGAGGACCTCGACAGCCGCCTGCATGGCCTCCAGCTTCGGGCGCGACTCCTTCTTGATCCGCGCCTCCTTCTCCACGCGCGGCAGCGCCTTCTCCACGCTCTGGAGGTCCGCGAGGATCAGTTCCGTGGTGATCGTGTCGATGTCGCCAGCCGGATCCACCTTCCCGTCGACGTGCGTCACGTCGACGTCCTCGAAGACGCGGGTCACCTGACAGATGGCGTCGGCCTCACGGATGTTGGCGAGGAACGCGTTGCCCATGCCCTCGCCCTTCGACGCCCCCCGGACAATGCCCGCGATGTCCACGAAACTCACAGTGGCGGGCACGATGCGCTGCGAGCCGAAGATCTTCGCCAGCACCGGCAACCGGGAATCCGGCACCCCCACCACGCCGACGTTCGGTTCGATCGTCGCAAACGGGTAGTTGGCCGCCAGCACGTCGTTGCGGGTCAGCGCGTTGAACAGGGTCGACTTGCCGGCATTCGGGAGGCCGACGATTCCAATGGTGAGAGCCACGAGCGACGAGTCTACGGCACACCACCCCAGGAGGGGGCGACGTCGCTCCGGCAAAAATATTTACGAACCTCTTGCGTTTCCCAAATGCTATGGGTTAGGGTTTCCTCAGTAACCGACACAGTTGGTCACAGGTGTTCAGGACCACCGTCATGCGCTCTGCCACAAGCGCTCGACAGGCCCGCCGCGCCGGCCTTTTTCTCTCCTTGGGCCGGGTTCGCAGGCGGGCCTGCACGCTGTTTCCAGGGGTTCCACAAGTATGAGCACTGCCCCGCTACCGCTGCGGAGGGACAGCCGAGGGAGCGCGTCCCCGAAAGACCGTCGGGTGGCGCCGACACGACCCGCTCATCGACGCTCGTGAGGCTCGACTCAACCGACGTCGGGGGAACCGGTCACCCCACGAGGTAGGCGCGCAGCGCGGCGGCCAAATGATGCGGGTCATCCACCCCGCACATCTCCCGAACCGAGTGCATCGACAACAACCCGATGCCGACGTCCACCGTCACCATGCCCAGCCGCGTGGCGGTGATGGGACCGATGGTGGAACCGCAGGGCATCGCATTGTTGGACACGAATACCTGCGACGGCACCCCCGCGGCCTCGCAGGCCCGCAGCCACAACGCCTCACCCACCGCGTCAGTGGCGTAACGCTGATTGGCATTGACCTTCAGCATGGGGCCGCCGTTGGGAGCGAGATCGACTCGCGGGTCGTGGTGCTGGGGGTAGTTGGGGTGAACCAGGTGCCCGGCATCCGCTGACACACAAGAACCGCGGGCGTACAGCGCTTTCGTCGCGTCGAGATCACACCCTGCGACAGAGACGATCCGCTCCAGCACGTCCTCGAGGAACGGCCCAGCCGCCCCGGAACTGGTGGCGGAACCGATCTCCTCGTGGTCGAAGGCGGCCAGCAGCACCAGGTCGTCGCCGTCGCCCAGGTCCTCGATGGCCGTCAACCCGGCGTGGGTGCTGGAGAGGTTATCCAGACGAGACGAGGCGAAGAACTCGTTGCGCAACCCGAAACGAGCCGGAGGCTGTGAAAGGTAGGTGAACAGGTCGTGTCCCAGGACATCGCCAGCCCTCACCCCGGCCTGTTCCGCGAGGACCGCCAGCAGATCGGGTTCGGCATCGAGGGTGAAGACGGGCTGAGTGTGGGTCTGTCGATCGAGCGTGAGACCGTCATTGACCGACCGGTCCAGATGAATGGCCAGCTGCGGGAGCCTGGCCACGGAGTCGAGACGCACCAAGTGCTGGGTGCCGTCGCGGGTGATGATGCGACCCGCGATGCCGAGTTCCCGGTCCAGCCACGAGTTCAGCAGCGCACCGCCGTAGATCTCGACGGCAATCTGACCCCACCCGCGGAAGGAGAAGCTGGCCTCGGGTTTGACCTTCAGAGCCGGGGAATCGGTGTGAGCACCCACAACACGCAGCCCGGTGGCCTCGTCGATGCGTTCCGGTTGTCGCCAGGCGATCACGGCGCCGTGTCGCACGACGAAGAACCGACCGGCACCCCGCGGGAACCGGCCCTTCTCGTCGACCGGGACGAAACCGGCATCGGAAAGGCGCGACGCCATGCTCGAGGCCGCGTGATAGCTCGTCGGGGAGGCCGTCACGAAAGCGGCCAGGTCATCCAGATGGGAGGAAGGAGTCGAGAACACGATCCCATTCAACACCCGCCCCGGCAGAACCGCTCCCCACACGGGCGTGGGGTGCGGCAAAAAATGTCGGTGCCGTCTGCGACCCTTCCCTCATGGACACTTCCTCACTGCTCCTGGCCGTGGTAGCGCTGCTGGTCGGCGTGGCCCTCGGTTTCCTGCTCGCCCGCCAAAGCGCCGCCACCCGCACGGCACGCGCCGAGGCGGAACGCGACGCCGCCATCCAACGAGCCGCGGACGTCACCGCGGACCGCGAACAGCTCGCCCACCAGTTCCGAGCCCTGTCGGCGGATGCCCTGGAGAAGCAGACGCACCAGGCCGACCGCGCCGCGGAACTGCGCCTGACCCCGATATCCGAGGCGCTGCGGCAGCTCCAGCAGCGGCTGGCGGAGGTGGAGAAGCAGCGCACCGCCCTGGCCGCGGAGCTCAGGCAGCAGGTGGAGGGGGTCCGGGTCTCCGGCGAGGCGGTGAGGAAGGAAGCGGCGTCGCTGGCGTCGGCGCTGCGGGCCCCTCACGTGCGGGGCGCCTGGGGTGAGTCCAGTCTGCGGCGGATCGCGGAGGTCGCGGGGCTGGTGGAGCACTGCCATTTCGAGACCCAAACCAGCTACACCTCCTCGGATGGCAACCGGCTGCGCCCCGACATGCGCATCGACCTCGACGGGGGCCGGGCGGTATTCGTGGATTCGAAGGTGCCCCTGTCAGCCGTGCTGGAGGCCTGCCAGGCCGAGGACGAGGAGGAACGCGCCGCGCACCTGCGGCGCTTCGTCAGACACGTCCGCACTCACATCGATCAGCTTTCCGCCAAGGAGTACTGGGCCCTCGATGCCGGCAGTCCCGAGTTCGTGGTGCTGTTCCTCGGCAGCGACGAGTTCTACCGCCTCGCTCTGGAACAGCAACCCACCCTGCACGAATACGCCGCCGCCCGTCGAATCACCCTGGCGGGTCCGGGTCTGCTGATCCCACTGCTGCAGATCATCTCCCACGGCTGGCGGCAGTCGCGGCTGGCGGAGTCGGCGACGAGGATCAGCGCGCTCGGACGCGAGCTGTACTCCCGACTCGCGACCCTGGGATCGCACTTCGAGAAACTGGGGGCGTCCATCAACGGCACGGTCAAGAACTACAACGCCGCCATGGGCACGCTGGAATCGCGGGTGCTGGTCTCGGCGCGACGCTTCCGGGCGTTGGACGTCTCCATGGACGAACTGCCACAGCTGAACTCCGTCGACGAGGGGGTCCGGGCCCCCGTCGCCCCGGAGCTGACAGCTCCTCCGGAGGCCGGGTGAAAGGTCTCATCACCGACGGTTCCCCTGTCCGCGAGCCGGGTGCGCCGGCCCTCACGAGTCGGCTCACCCAGCTTCGGGACGAACACCCACGCCCCTATCCCCGCACCCCAGGGATCTACGAGTAGATGCGCAGCACCCTGGGCGCGATCAGGCACGGCACCTCATAGGTGATGGTGCCCATCAGGTCGGCGAGTTCCTCCATGGTGATCTGCTCGTCACCCTGACGTCCGAGCAGCACCGCCTCGTCGCCCACCGCGACCTGCGGATCGTCGGGGCCGAGATCGATCATCGTCTGATCCATGCACACCCGACCCGCGATCGGGCAGGAACGCCCACCCACCAGCATGCGACCCCGGTTGCTGAACAGTCGCGAGTAGCCGTCGCCGTACCCGACGGGGACGGTGGCGATCCACGTGTCGCGGGGGGCGGTCCAGGTGCGGCCATAACCGACGGTCTCCCCCTTGGGGACGCGTTTGAGGAACGAAATCCGCGACGTCCAGGTGCCTGCGGGGCTCAAGCCCTCCCACGCAGTGGTGGAGTCAGCACGGTAGCCGTAGGCGATGATCCCGGGGCGGATCAGGTTGGTGCCCGTCAGGTCGTGGCCGAGCACCGCCCCGGAGTTCCCGGCGTGGACGTAGGGGATCTCCCCGACGGCGTTGCGGATCTCATCGACGACGGCGATGAACCGGGCAAGCTGGTCCTTGGTGAATTCTTCACCTTCGGGACAGTCGCTAATCGGCAGGTGGGTGAACACGCCCTCGAGGATCAGATTGGGGCTTTCCTGGATCTGTGTTGCCAGGGCGACGGCATCGCCGGGATGGACACCGACACGTCGCATGCCGGTGTCGATCTTCAGGTGCACGGGGTGGCGGACATCTGCGCGTTCGGCGGCTTCCTGAGCCGCCCTCACCCCCGCAGCATCGCCCACGGAAATGGTCAGGCGCGCGGCGATGGCGCGATCCAGCTCCTCCGGAAAGCACGGCGAGAATTTCAGGGCGGGAAGCTCGACACCCCCCTCTCGGAGCTGCTCGGCCTCCGATACCTCTGCCACGCCGAGCCACTGGGCGGAGCCCACGGATTCGACATGCCGGGCGACGGGAACTATCCCGTGCCCGTAGGCGTTGGCCTTGACAGGAAGGAGGACTGCACGGCCGGGATTGCGTTCGCTCGCCAGGGCAAGATTCGCGTCGATGGCGGCCAGGTCTACGTTGAACTGGGAAGGACACATGGCCTCATTCTGACGCACATAGCGAGACCGTGGGATGGCGGTGTCCGTTTCGAGTGGCAGAATGGCCCCCATGTCGAACAACCAGTGGACCGGCGCCCAGGATTGGAACGCCCAGCCCCAGCAGTCGAACGCCCAGGATTGGAACGCGCAGTCGGCCCAGGATTGGAACGCATCTGCGCAACAGCCCGCCCAGGATTGGAACGCGCAGTCGGCCCAGGATTGGAACGCATCTGCGCAACAGCCCGCCCAGGATTGGGGGGCGCAGTCTCAGGATCAGACCACCATCCAGCCCGCAGCCCAGGATTGGAACGCACCCGCGCAGGACCAAACCTCTGTGACCGCGGCGCAGGATTGGAACGCCCAGCCCCAGCAATCCGTCCCGTCCGCCCCGGATTGGGGTGCGGGTGTCTCGGGCCAGGAGAACACCGCCCAGCAGAACATGCAGGACTGGAACCAGCAGGCGGCCTGGGGTGCGGCCCAGCAGTCGTCGCATCCCCAGCAGCAGTGGGGCGGCCAGCAGCAGGCCGCTGCTCCCTACGGCGGCCAGCAGCAGTGGGGCGGCCAGCAGCAGGCCCCGTCCGGTCTTGGCGCGCTCTTTGACTTCGGTTTCAGGGGCAGCGCGCTCAAGAACGGCATCGGCACCATCTACCTGGTGACCGTGATCTGCTTTGCGGTCTTCGCTCTTTTCGAGCTCGTCTCTGGCATCGGTGTCAACGGCCAATACGGTGGAAACGTCTTGCTCATCCTCCGCTCCCTGTTCGTTCCGGTGGCGTTGGCCTTCGTGGGAATCATCCTGTCCCGCGCCTTCCTGGAGGGAATGGCCGCCTTGGTCAAGAAGAACGACGACAAGCAGGAGTGACACCTCCCCCCACGAACCATCAGGCCGGGCCCACAGCGGGCCCGGCCTTCATCGTTTCTGGGATCAGAACAGCAGCGCCAAGGCGGGTTCTGCGAGGATCTCGGCGACGTCGTGGAGGAACCGGGATCCCTGCTCACCGTCGATGACCCTGTGGTCGAAGGAAACAGCCAGGGTGGTGACCCAGCGCGGCACGACCCTCTCCTCTGCACCGACACCCACCACCCAGGGACGGCGCTGAATGGCGCCCATGCACAGGATCGCCGATTCGTCGCCATTGATGATGGGGGTTCCCGCATCGACCCCGAAGACACCGACATTGGTGATGGTGAAGGTGCCTCCCGCATAGTCGGGGGGCTGAAGCTTGCCCTCACGGGAAACGGCGACGAGCTGATTGAGGGCCCGGCATAGCTCCAGGAGGCTGAGGTCCTGCGCGGCCTTGATGTTGGGCACCATCAGTCCCCGCGGGGTGGCGGCCGCGACACCGAGGTTCACGTCCCGGTGGTAGACGATCTCACGATTCTCCTCATCCCAGGACGTGTTGAGGTCAGGATTGCGACCCAACGCCAAACACACCGCCTTCGCGTGAATCAACAGTGGCGAGACACGCAACCCCGCGAATTCCCGTCGTGCCCTGAGCGTCTCGACGAACTCCATCGTGCCGGTGACATCGGTGGTCAGCCACTCGGTAACGTGCACGTGGGTGCTGACGGAACGCACCATCGCCTCGGCGGTGACCCTGCGTACCCCCTTGATGGGAACACGACGCTCCCCACGACCCTCCGGACCGCGCGACGACCCGAATCCGTGGCTTCGCGGCCCCGGATCCTGGAAACTGGCGGCGTCGTTGACGACCCTGCCCTGCGCAGGCTCCTCCCGAACACCCTCCCCCGCTGCCTGGGACCGTTCGAAGACCCATGCAGCCTCGACATCGGCGCGGGTGATGGTGCCCTCCGGCCCGGTTCCCGCGACCTTCCCGAGATCGACCCCGAGATCGCGCGCATACTTGCGCACCGGCGGTTTGGCCCGCGCGGACTGCGGATCAGAGGCCAGCACTAGCGTCGATTCGGTGGGCGCATCACCCGCCTCCGGCAACGGATCACCGACGGGAGCGGCGACGACCCGACCCGCCGGATCCACGTCGTCGGGACGCCGCGACGGCTCACGAGGGGCATAACTCTCCCCCAACGCTTGGCGGGCGGCCTCCGCATCCCGACTGGCAGTGCTTCTGCGGCGGCGCCTCGACCTGACAGTTTCATCGCGCGGCCCGTAGCCGACGAGGGTCGGGGGTTCCTCCTCACCACCCTCCACGCCGTCCTCGATCTCAACGATGGCGGTGCCGACCTCCACCGTGACCCCCTCCGCCACCAGCAACGACGTCACGGTCCCGGCATAGGGCGAGGGCAGCTCCACCAGCGACTTGGCGGTCTCGATCTCGACGAGCACGTCATTGACATCGATCTCCTGCCCGACGGTGACCCGCCAGGCGACAATCTCGGCCTCGGTGAGGCCCTCACCGGGATCCGGGAGAAGGAACTGGCGTTTCATCATCACTCCTTGTTCTTCTGGGTTCACCAGGTCAGGGAACGGTCGAGGGCGTCGAGGATGCGGTCCACCGACGGCAAGAACTCGCCTTCCAAGCGCGACGGCGGGTAGGGAATGTCGTAGCCGGTGACGCGCAGCACCGGGGATTCCATGTCGTAGAACAGGTCCTCGTGGAGGCGGGCGGCGATCTCCGCGCCCAGCCCGAGGGTGCGGGGCGCCTCGTGGACGACGATGGCACGGCGGGTACGACGCACGGAGGCGGCCAAGCTCACCCAGTCGATGGGCGCGAGGGATCTGAGATCGACGACCTCCACCGATGTGCCCTCCTCTGCGGCGACGGCGGCGGCGTCCAGGCAGGTGCGCACCATCGGCCCCCACGCGATGAGGGTGGCGTCGGTTCCCTGCCGCAGGATTCCGGCCTGGTGCATGGGGACGGGCCGCTGCTCGGAGTCCACCTCCCCCTTGACGTGGTAGCGGCGTTTGGGTTCGAGGAAGATCACAGGATCTGGGGATGCGACGGCCTGCTGGATCATCCAGTGGGCGTCGTGCGGGTTGGAAGGGGTGACCACCTTCAACCCAGGGGTGTGACAGAAGTAGGCCTCGGGGGATTCGGAGTGGTGCTCGACGGCCCCAATGCCACCGCCGTAGGGGATGCGCACCACCATCGGCATCGGCTGGCGCCCGGCGGTGCGGGCGTGCAGTTTCGCGACCTGCGTGACGAGCTGATCGAAGGCAGGGAAGACGAAACCGTCGAACTGGATCTCGGCGACCACACGGTAGCCGCGCATCGTCAATCCCACG
The DNA here is from genome assembly GCF_037055325.1 of Arachnia propionica. NCBI lineage: Bacteria > Bacillati > Actinomycetota > Actinomycetes > Propionibacteriales > Propionibacteriaceae > Arachnia > Arachnia propionica. Next base: position 1,654,177 of record NZ_CP146373.1, read on the forward strand.
GCGGTGCCGATGATTCCCGATTCCGCCAGCGGCGAGTCGATGACCCGGTTGGTTCCGAACTCCGCCTGGAGGCCCTCCGTGACGCGGAACACACCACCGAGTTTCCCGACGTCCTCGCCGGTGATCAGGACCTTCGGATCAGCCTGGAGGGCACGACGCAGGCCCAGGTTGATGGCCTTGGCGATCGTCATGGTGCTCATGCCTGCTCCCCCACTGCCCATTCGGCGTACTCGCGGCGCTGCGCCTCCAGAGCGACGGTGTTCTCGGCGTAGACATTGTCGAACAGTTCATCCATGGTCAGGTCCGTCAGCTTCGGGATGGCGGCGCGGATCTCGGCACCGAAGTCGCGGGCATCGGCGTCGAGGGCGGCCAGCCAGGCGTCGTCGATGACCCCTTGCCGTTTCAGGTGGGCAGTCAAGCGGGTGATGGGGTCGCGACCGGCCCACTCGGCGGTTTCCTTGTCGAGGCGATACTTGGTGGGATCGTCGGAGGTGGTGTGGGCGCCCATCCGGTAGGTGAAGGCCTCGATGAAAGTGGGACCCTCGCCCTGGTGGGCACGTTTCAGGGCCCAGCGGGTGACGGCGTGGACGGCCAGCACGTCGTTGCCGTCCACCTGCACCCCGGGGAACCCAAATCCCCGGGCGCGTTGGAACAGCGGGATCCGCGACTGCAACGCGATGGGTTCGGAGATCGCCCACTGGTTGTTCTGGCAGAAGAAAACCACGGGGGCGTTGTAGCTGGCCGCGAACACATAGGACTCGTTGACGTCGCCCTGCGAACTGGCCCCGTCGCCGTGGTAGGCGATCACGGCTGCGTTGTCGCCATCGTCGTTGCCGACGAGGCCATCCAGCTGCAATCCCATGGCGTAGCCGGTGGCGTGGAGGGTCTGGGAGCCGATGATGATCTGGTAGTTACGGAACCGGTCGAGCTGATCCCAGGCCCCGGCGTCACACCCCCGAAACAGGGCCAGGATCTGCTGAAAGGGCAAACCGAGAGCGAGGAAAACGGCGTGTTCCCGATAGGTGGGAAAGACGACGTCGCGGGCTCCGAGGGCGTGAGCGGAGCCGACCTGCGCGGCCTCCTGGCCGAGGGCAGGCGGCCACAAACCGAGTTCGCCGTGCCGCTGCAGGGCCGTGGCCTCGGTATCGAACCGCCGTGCCAGCACCATGTCCCGAAGGTACTGGGTCAGGTCGTCGTCGGTTCCCTCGAAGGAGAACTCGGGGTTCTCGACGCGCTGCCCATCGGGGGTCAGCAACTGCACCATGTCGTGTTTCATGACCTCTCCTAAAACCTACGCAACCGTAGCCTACGAGTACGTAGGTTTCCTCCAAAGGCCGAAAACCTACAATTCCTCCGACGAGATTTGTTGGTTCCATCCACCCGCCCTGGGAGCCACCCCACGCCCTTACATGCGACACGAGGCGCACTCGTGTCGTCTTTTTGGTCGACACGGAGTCGACGCGCGTCAATCGTTCACAGGTATTGCTCGAAGTCGGGTCGATTTTGGTCAGGTCCCGATACGAGACGTCCTGACCTCTCGTGCAACCCGGGGGTTGCGGGCGCCGGGGCTTCTTCGGTTGGGTTCTGTACCGGGGGCCGGCACGGCGGGCACGAATGTCGCCGTTGAACTGTAGAAAGGGAACTGCTGATGTCGCAGTGGAAGATCGTCCCCTCGGCGGTAAGGGCGGTGCTGCTGGAGGTTTCCGGGCAGCAGGAGGGCCTGGCCGCCACGTTTTCCGAGAAAGACCTCGAAGCCATCGAGGCTGCCTTGTCGTGGTGCCCGGAGGTCGCTGGATACATTCCAGCCGCACTGAATCGGGTGATGGGAACCCAGAAGAAGAACCTGCACACGGTGGCATCGCACGTGAACGCCGGAATCGTGGGCGTGGGAAATGCAACGATTTCTTACGAGCAAGCCCAACAGGAGATGGCTGACAACTTCGAGAGGGAGATGTTTAATTCAGCAGCATCTGGGGACTTCTCGTATTTCGATCAACACGGCTACAAGGGCGAGGAGTAGGACATGCCGGGCGAAAACGCTCCAGTGGACGAAACGGGCCTGATAAACCCAGACGCCTTTCCTTGCAAACCGGAAACCCTGGATCCCGAAACGATCGATTCCGCTGGCAAATCCTTGCGCTCCATGGGCGTCGATATCGTTTCACGGACGACTGCGATCAGGGAGTCATGGTCCAGGTTACCTGCCATCTACGAGTCTCCGGAACAGGAGCAGGTGTACAGCTTGATGCTGAAAACCACCATCCCCTCCTTTGAGATCAGGGCTGCACTGGTAATATCGGGATCGGCCATCCAGGATTATGCCAGCACGATGACCACGATAAAAAAAGAGCTTCAAGACCTGGATAAGGATGCAAGGGAATTCCGGAAAGAGGCTCAGGCCGGATACGATGAACAGGTGCCGGATTCGAGCGTCACGATTCCCCGGCCCGCCGGCGTGGGATGGATTGGTGCCGCGCCACCATTGAAGACGGAGAAGACCGACTGGCGACGCCATCAGCATGCCGTCGACAAGAACAACGAGTTCGTGGCGAAATACAACGCAATCTACGTGAAGATCGCTCAAGCCGTCAGCGAGTGCGCGGACAAGATCAACAAAACGGACTCGACGGTGTGCATTCCAGCTCCTCCGGCCCCCACCCTCGAAGAACTGGAGCAGATGGGGCCCATGCCTTGGGGAGCCCCCGGGGAACGTCAAGCAAAAAACTGCGCTGACTCCTTCAACATGGGGGCCAGTCGGTTCCTTCAGGAGGCCTGGGACGGCACCAAACGCCTCGCCGGCTTCGACGAGCACGGCTGGAGTATCGGGAACACGTGGAACACGATCTGGAGCGGTGCGGTGGGCATCACAGACCTGGGCACATCGCTGGTCGTATCCGTTATCGTGACTCCCTTCATCGTGTGGGGAGGATACAAGCCCAGCGAATGGGAACGCGAACGCTTAGAAGTCTTTACCCGCGCCGGGTCGGACATGGTGGGCTTCGATCTCGACGCCCACTGGGCCGGAAAGGACGGCTGGCACAAGTGGACGAACGATCCCATCGCCACCGCAACCGAGCTGGGGCTCGGGTTCTTCGGAAAAGCGGCCGCTCTGAAGACCTTGGGCAAGCTCGGCCTGCTTCCCAAAATTCCACACCCGGCCACACGTACCTGCGCAACCAGATCCCGAGATTCACAACCGGGCTCAAGAACTTCAACGCATCCCTCAAGGATTGGATGCACAAGGGCAACCAGAAGATCCTCGAAGGAATCGACAAACTCGGTGAGACGGCCGACAACCTGGCCAACGAGATCCGCAAGAGACACGGTCGCCAACCCGCCTACGCTGGCGCGCCCAACAATGGACGCAGGGGAATCGCCAACAACTTCGACGTCGTCCATCACACCGCGGATCCCACCCCCGGCACCGGCAAGCGCTCCGAGAACTCAGCCAAACCACGCCGAGCCACTGACGATCCTCACCCAGACGCTGGCGATCATCAGGCTCACGGTTCCGACGGAACCAACCCCTCGGCTCCGAACTCCGCATCAGGTCGCACACCCCAGCATCTGCCCCCGGGAACGAATCCTGACTACTATCCCGACGGCCTACCGCACCCGGATCCCCACATGGGCAACGAATGGACCGGCGACACAAGACCCGGATTCGACAAGCCCCGAACCCCGACCCCGGGAGATTCCGATGGCGGTCCCGGGGAATGGCAGACCCGCAACCGCGGGATGTCCAAGGCAGCCGCCGAGTACCAGAAGCACGTCACCGGGGTCGATCACACCCTGAACGCGAACGAGAAGAGTTTCGCGATACAGGAGTACATTGTCCGCAAATCCGACGGGCAACCAGTCGACTTCGATGGCCACGTCTGGCGCAAGGACGGCAACGGAAACCCACAGGAGGTCTTCCTCGAAGCCAAGAACAAGTACGGCTGGCTCTTCGGAAAATCAAAGGGATTGGAAACAAAGCGCATCCAAACCATGAACGACTTCTACGATCAAATGAGGCGCCAACTGGAAGCAATGCCGAGGGGAGCAAAGCTCGAGTGGCACTTCCAGGAAAAAATCGTCGCAGACGAGGTCCGGAAAGGACTCCCACCGAAACTACAAAGCCAAGTCGACATCTACTTCAATCCCATCAAGGAATGACATCAAAAAATAAGCATCAGATTCGACCGAGAAAAACCCTTTCAGGGAAACCTAGCTTCATCAAGAAACCCCATCAAGATATATATCCCACAAGTCTCCTAAAGTAAAGGAATAAAATGACAAATCACGACACGCATGAAACCCCTCTTGAGTGGCATGGTTTCACCGCCATCTGGTTCAACCCGGACGGGACGCTACGAGACTTCACCCCCGGGGTGTCCCGATTTCTCAAGGATGCAGAAGAAATAGTTCCGGAGTCGAAGGGAAACTGGTTCATCATCGAGGAGAACAGCAGCACCGACGCCGAGGTCATCGCATCCGCCATCTCAACCAGAAAGGTTCCAGGCGTTCGAAATGCGGACGGCTCACCGGTCTATTCCGAAGGCGTCTCAGGTGAGGCCTACCTCGATGGCGATGACGACAACCTCGCGTTGGAAAACTCCGTGGGACGGTTCCGGCTTCACAGGGATGTCGATCAGGCTGAGCAGCAGACGTTCGATCTCATTCTTCACAGGTCGACCTTCCCCATGCTGTCCGAACTGGTCCGCTCAGCTGCCAAACACCTCCACCCCGACTACATCTCCGGAATCAACACCACCTTCAACCAGGACATGATCAACGCCCGAACCGCTTCATGGGACGCGGTTCCCCTCGTTGGGCTCGTCTCCTGGGTACGCGGCCTCCACCCCCGAGAACTCGCAGGCTACCCCGTCACCAACATCGAAGAATACGAAGGCGGCCTGTACTTCGAAGCCATCTCCGACCAAGCCGGCACCACCCTCGCCCAACTCGCCGACCACCTCGAACACATCGGCACCCGCCACGCACTCGGCCTCCTCCCCGAACGCAGCAACTTCGTATGGCCCAACCGCCCCGGAGCCCCCACCCCCCTCTACGGAAACCCAACCTTCCAGGCCTACGTAGCAGGCCTCGAACTCCCCGAAGACGGCAGCCCCCTCCCCGTCTACGTCATCACAGACCCCCACGGAAAAGAACTCCCCTTCCACGGACACGTCTGGCGCTCCGTCCCCGACCCTGCCACCAACCAACCCCACCCCCAAGAAATCTTCCTCACCGCCCTCGGCGGCTTCCCCACCAACCTCCCCGAGACCATCATCGAAGGCTGGGCCCAACACGCCACCCACCAAATCGCGGCCATCCCACCCACCGCCCACAACGAATGGCACCTCGACAACCGCGACCTCGCCAACCGCCTCCGTCAACACTTCCACGACCACAACATCCCCACCCGCGTCTACTCCCACAGCCAAACCACCACATGATCAGAACCTTCGACACGGCCCCTCAACCCGGCTCGAACTCGCCTGATCATGACGGGACCCGCCGCCTACGCGACAGGCGACTACTCCGGATGGAGCTCATCGCGAAGATGGTCGGGTCGGTCTGCTAACCCATTCACGTGTGGCCCCGGCCTTCCTTGCTGCGCAGTAGCCTGAGTCATGACCACTTCAGACCCCCAGTTTGCCGAGTTCTGGGAACCGGGCATCCGATTGTTCGTCTCAGAGTGCGACCAGGTGATCCTCACCGAGCCGATACGTTCCTTCATCCTTGAGGCACGCCACGACGGGCGACGACCGGTGCTGCTCACCAAGGCCTCGGCCCACATCGGGTGGTTCGTCGCCGACGAGCTGCGAAACGCGGGTGGCCGCTGGGTGGTGCAGGATCCCGAGGGCCGCGACCACGACGCCACCACCGGAGTATTCATCTCCGGTATGGCCGACCTGTGGCAGGACCTCTCCCCGGATCGTCCCACATTGTCGTCCTTCGAACGGGGACAGGATCAACCCGGACTGGGAACCTTCTTCTTCGAGGTTTTCTCGCGAGAACGCGCGCGCAACAGCACCCGGTGCGGCAGGGTGGCAGAGCACATGGTCTCTGGACTCGGGGGCGGGCGCCTCATCCGGTGGGATGAGTGCGAGCCCTTGGCCACACCCTGGGATCTCACCGCCATCACCACGTCCCTGCAACAACAGATGCCACTCACCCGCCGCCATCTCGGGCGAAGCGACCGGGGCGCCATGGTCAGCATCGCCGTCGCCAGAACCGACCAGGGTTTGCTGGAACACACACGTGGACTGCTGCCAACCGGTCCTTACGGACAGCCAATCGGTCTTCCCGACGGGGCCTCCCTCGCCATGCACCCGGCGATCACGGAGACACTGATGGAGCTTGGGACCCGCTTCCGGCCCAACATCGCGATCATCTCCTACGGCGAGGCGGAGGAACGAGACGGTTCTCTCGGGCAGCTCGCGATTCAACGGCACGGCGAGGTGCCACTGGCCGCGCTCATCGGCCCTCCGGCCGTGCGTGACCTACGCATCGACATGGAGGAAATCTCCCGGACCCACGACGTCACCCCCGTCGGTTTGAAGAAAGCCCCCAGCATGCTGGTGCGTTTCAGCCGGGGCGACGACTTCTGGCTTCAGATGATCTCCTTCATACACGCCCTGGAGCAAGAGAGACTGGCCACAGCCCTGGGGGGCACCCCCGTCGATCACCCCGGGAAGGAACACCACTGATGGCTGTTGAGCTGGTTCTCCTGAGCGACACTCCCCCCACCCTCGAACTCCAGCAGCTGGTTCTCGGTGCCATCATCGGATCGGGCATGGTGACCCAGTGGAGCAATGGCGCACTCAGCACCATGTTCTCTGAAACCGGAACCCCACTGCTGCGGGTACACACCCCGAAACCGATTCAGGACGGCACCGAGGCCAGGGCCGCTCTCCACGATCCCCCGAAGACCTTCACCTGGTGGACCGACCTCGTGCTCCTCGACCAGCAGAACAGAACCACCATGCAGGTGGCCGTCGCACTGGCATCGCACGTGAACGGCATCCTGCGAATCAGAAAGTGACATTCACGAGGAAAGATTCTGTTCTCCCTCCAAGATGTCCCCTTAAGCTGCCACCATGCTTGGACTTCACCTCCGCCTCGACGCAGCTGACGTCTCCCGCCTGACGGACAACGAGGAAGACCTCGCGGACATCCTGGAAGAGTTCGAAGAGGACGAGGAACTCTTCGACCGCGCATGCCAGACTGACAAGGCATGGGAGCCCATCCACAACGCCCTGGCCCCCGACGGCGAAGACGACGAATGGCCCGCCCGAGGGGTCATCGGCGGGGCCCGCACCCTCCACGAGGACGACGACGTCTGGGTCACCCACTCCAGCCCTGACGAGGTGACGGAGATCGCCCGGTGGTTGGACACCTTCGGCGACGACGACTTCCGTCGCTCCTACACCGAAATGCCCGAGGAACTGCGCGGCCCGGAACACGGACCGGAGGAAGAAGACTACGCCCTGGAGTCGCTGTCGGATCTGCGCAGCTTCTACCTCGAAGCCGCAGCCGAACGTCGCCACGTCATCTTCACGGTCTACGGCTGAGTCGACACCACGCACCGCAGGTGCGCAGTCGACCGAAGAGTGGAGGCTCAGTCAGCGAGGGTTGCCACCAGAATGGCCTTGATGGTGTGCATCCGGTTCTCAGCCTGGTCGAAGACGATGCTCGCCTCCGACTCGAAGACCTCGTCGGTGACCTCCAGCGAATCCAGTCCGGTGGTTTGGTAAATCTCCTCCCCGACGGTGGTGTTGCGGTCGTGGAAGGCGGGCAGGCAGTGCATGAACTTGACCCGCGGGTTCCCAGTGGCCGCCATCACGTCCGCATTGACCTGGTAGGGCTTCAGCAGTTCGATGCGCTCAGCCCACAGTTCCTTCGGTTCCCCGAGTGAGAGCCACACATCGGTGTGGAGGAAATCAGTTCCCTTCACGCCCTCCGCGATGTCATCGGTGATGGTGATGCGGGCCCCCGTCTTCGCGGCGATGGCCTCGGCCTGGGCGCGCATCTCGTCGGTGGTTTGGAGCTGTGTGGGAGCGATCAGACGGATGTCGGCGCCGACCATGGCGGCTGAGATCAGGTTCGAGTTGCCCATGTTGTTGCGCACGTCGCCGATGAAGGCCCACGACGTCTCCTCCAGGGGCTTGCCGGAGTGCTCCAGCATGGTGAGCTGGTCGGCGAGCATCTGGGTGGGGTGCCAGGAATCGGTCAGGCCGTTGTAGACGGGAACCCCGGCATAGCGCCCCATGATTTCGAGGGTTTCCTGGGCGAAACCGCGGTACTCGATGCCGTCGTACCAGCGACCGAGTACACGAGCCGTGTCAGCAGCCGACTCCTTGTGGACGAACTGCGACCCAGCCGTATCGAGACGGGTGGCATAGCCGCCCTGCTCCGTCATGGCCACGTCGAAGGAGCAGCTGGTGCGGGTAGAGGTTTTCTCGAACAACAGGGCGACCTTCTTGCCCACCAGCCGTTTGACCTCGCGTCGTTCCCGCCTTTCAGCCTTCAGCTGGGCGGCGAGGTCCAGGACGGCCACCCACTCGGCAGGAGTGAGGTCGGTTTCCTTGGTGAAGCTGCGTCCTTTGAGCATCACGAGGCCTTTCTGCGAGGAAGTTCACAGGGTATCGCGACAACCCACACGCGCACGCCGGTGTCCGGAACAACGCATCGCCTGCGACGAGACAGGCGGGATCAGGTGAGGGCGTCGAGGATGCCCGGCATGGCGGCCTCAATGTCAGCCAGGGTGCTGCGGAACCCGGAGGCGGGACCGTACCAAGGGTCGTCGAGGTCCTGGCCCTTCGGCATCGCAGGATTGAAGTCGTTGATGAGGGCATAGGTGGCGTCGGGGCAGAGCTGTTCGAGCCTGTCGATGTGGAACCGTTCGGCGGCGACGACGAGGTCAGCCGAGGCGAGGTCGTCGGCGGTGACCCGCCGGGCCCGATGCCCGTCGGCGGAGTACCCGGCTTCGCGGAGCACGGCGGCGGCCCGTCGGTCGATGGGGTTGCCCGATTCCTCGGACGAGATGCCGACGCTGTCGGCCTCCACGTCGAGACCCCGCTCGGCGGCCATTCCACGGGCCACCCGCTCCGCCATCGGGGAACGGCAGATGTTGCCCCAGCACACAAACACGACCTTTGCCATGGGCAGCAACCCTAAGGGCTCCGCGGACGAACACCGGAACAAACCCGGCCCCGGGTCGCATTTCGCAGACTGATGGACCCTCCCACGTGCACCGCGTTGTACCTCCCCGGGGTAGTTTGCCTGCCGCACCGGTGTTTTTCGTTGGGTTTCAGGTTTTTGATGGCAGGCTTGTGCCATGCAGATCCTGGTGGTGGACGACGACCAGGCCGTGCGTGACTCGCTGGCCCGGTCCCTGAAGTATTCCGGCGACGAGGTGACGACTGCCGCTGACGGCGTCGAGGCGCTGGCGCAATTGGCAGGGCACACCCCGGATGCGGTGATCATGGACGTGATGATGCCTCGTCTCGACGGTCTGGAAACCACCCGCATGCTGCGACAGTCAGGCAATGACGTTCCCATCCTGATCCTCACGGCTCGTGACGCCGTCGGTGACCGGGTGGACGGTCTCGATGCCGGCGCCGACGACTACATGGTCAAACCCTTCGCCCTCGACGAGCTGCTGGCACGGCTGCGGGCCCTGACACGGCGCTCGAAACCGATTCAGGAAACCGACTCGAAGGTCCTCGTGTTCGGCGATGTGACGCTGGATGCACAGCATCGGGAGGTGACCCGCGCGGGAAAACACATTTCCTTGACCCGCACCGAGTTCGCCCTTCTTCAGGCCTTCATGGAAAATCCCCGCCGCGTGATGGAGCGCAACACCCTTCTCAACGAGGTGTGGGGATTCGAATTCCCCGCCACCGCGAACTCTCTCGAGGTCTACATCGGCTACCTGCGTCGTAAGACCGAGGCGGGCGGCCTGCCCCGTCTGATACATACGGTCCGCGGCGTCGGCTACGTGCTGCGTGAAACCGCCCCGTGATCGGTTCGTTTTGGATCCGGTTCCGGCGGGGCATCGAAAGGCTCATCACGGGCCAGTCGCTCCGCTCTCGCCTGGCTTCATTGACCGGGATATCGGTGGCCGCGGCCGTGCTCCTGGTCGGTTCCACGGCCTATTTGTCCACGCGGATCTCACTGCGCGACCAGCTGGATCGCGAATTGTTGTCGGCTGCCCGCACCACCGCCGCGATCATCAACTCCGACATCAGGAATCTTGACAATCTCGGCCCCGGGCTCGGCACCTCCCAGGAATTGTTGGCTGTCACCACATCGACGGGAGAAACCGTCCAGGCTGGGAAGCAATCCTTGGCGCTGGCCCCCGAGGCCGGGGAGGTCGCCGTCGCCCGCATGCAACAAGGGCATCGTGCCCGTTCCGTGAAGCTGGGAGACGGTCAGCAGTATCGCCTCGTATCAGTGCCGGTACGAGCCCGGGATCGCGCCGGCCAGCCGCAAAGCTACGCCATTCTCTACGCACGGCCCCTGACATCGCTGGACACGACGCTGAACTCACTGTGGCTGGTGATCGCGCTGTCCGGGCTGGTGGGGATCCTGACCACGACCCTCACGGCTCTGTGGATGGCGCAGACCGCCCTGATGCCGGTTCGGCGCCTCTCCACCGCCGTGAAGAACGTCACCCAAACCGATCAACTGAACCCGATTCGCATCTATGGCCGCGACGACCTGGGTGAGTTGACGCGCAGTTTCAACCTGATGCTGAAAAGTCTCCAAACCTCACGGGAACAGCAAAGACAGCTGATCGCGGATGCGGGCCACGAACTCCGCACCCCTCTGACGTCGATGCGCACCAACATCGAGCTGCTGGTGGCCGACGACAAGTCCGGAATGTTGCCGGAAGGGGCTCGCTCCGAAATCCTCGACGACGTCTCCGCCCAGCTCGGTGAGTTCTCAGCCCTCGTCGGCGACCTGGTGGCCCTGACCCGCGACGACCATCTCCAGCGTCAGCCGGAGCGGCTCGACCTGTCGGAGGTGGTGGAGGCGGCGCTGGCCCGTGCAGCCCGTCGCGGACCGAACATCACCTTCCACACGACCCTGGAGCCGGTCCCGATCCTGGGAGATGCCCCCACGCTGGAACGCGCCATCACGAACCTGCTGGACAACGCCGTGAAGTTCTCCCCCAGCGACGGCGAGATCTGGGTGGAGTTGACCTCGGCCGGGGTGCTGACGATCGTCGATTCGGGTCCGGGAGTCGCCGACGAGGACCTGCCACACATCTTCGACCGGTTCTACCGCTCCGACCGGGCCCGCAACACCCCGGGTACCGGCCTCGGTCTGGCCATCGTCACCCACATCGTCGAGGCCCATGGTGGCTCGGTCCGGGCAGGGAACCAACCAGGCGCCGGGGCGAAGTTCACCATGCGGCTGCCGGTCCTGGCCGCCCCCGAATCGCCCCTGTCTCCTTGAGGAAACACCGCCTGAGCATGTCCGCTGCTTCCCGGGCCGGGTGTTCCGGGGGCGTCGGGTCTTTGCGGGCGGACCGCGACCACCTGATTCCACAGACTTTTCCACAACCTGGGTAGAACTACACGGCTGTAACTCGGTCGAGTGGTTCAGTTCCTCGAGTCCCTGAAAGACAGGCCAGAGAGACCCGTTTCCCACAGACTTTTCCACAGCTGGGCAAAACTACACGGGTGTAATTCGACCTTGGATGCGCGGTACCCGGTATCGTCAGCCCATGCTCACGCGTCTCTCATTGGCTCGTCTCACCCTGGAGGACCACGGATGGACCCTGGTCCCAGGGCTGCGAGAAAAGCTCCGACGCGGAGCGCCTGGTCTGCGGGAAAAACACCAGGTAGGCGATCCACGCCAACAACGCCACCACCATCAAGGTCACGATCACCCAGGCCCAGGGGCTGCGGCGTTTCGGGGCCTGCCGACCGACTGGCTGTGAGCTGTAGACCGGGACCGCGGATTGATAGGGGGCGCTTGACGGAGGCGGCAGACCGAGCTCGTAGTGCCCGTAGGACGGCGGTGGAACGTACGGCGGGACGGCGGAAGCGGCACCGTGGCCCGAATCAAAGGCCGGGGACGCCGGCACCGCTGGGTCCGGAGGTGGCGGCATGGCTGCGAGAGGATCATGTCCGTGGGGGGCCCAGGGGGTCTGCACGGGAGGAGCCGGCGGAGGCATGGCTGCCAAGGTGGCCGGGGACGGCTCGGGAACCGGAGGCGGCATATGGGGGACCGCGTGACCCGCCGATGACGACGGGATGGCCTGCGCCATCGGATCAGCTGGGGTGCTGGAAAGTGGCTGGTTCGCGGAATACGGGAGCACCGGCTGTGGTGGTTCGACCTTCTCCCCGACCGGAGCCGCATCCTCCCGAAAGATCGACAGGTCCTTGATGGCATCCAGGATCTGGGTGGGCGCCTCGGAATCATCGAAGTTGATCGGAGCGGAAATACGGGTGATCATTTCCGTCTCCTCCGGTTCCGGCACGTCCATTGTCTCCTCGGCCTGGACGGGTTCCTCCGGAGCAGCTTCGGCCTGAGCAGATTCAGCCTGGACAGCTTCCTCCGGAACAGCTTCGGCCTGAACAGGTTCAGCCTGAATAGGTTCAGTTGTGGCCGGTTCAGCCGGTTCCATCAGCGATGTCACCCATGAGGGATCAGCCGAGGGCAGCTCGTCCCAGGATGATGTGATCACGCTTGGTTCGTCCGGCGAGGGCGCAGAAGGCACCATGACGACAACAACCCGGTTCACCGATCCGTCATCATCCGTCTCGGTCGGTGAGAGCGCTGCTTCCGATCGTGATTCGACCTGGGACACCTCCGTTGACCTCTGCCCACGCCGCGAGAGCTCGGCGGTCGGTTTCTGCCCGACCGGCGCCAATGCCGTCGATGTCGACGCCTGTTCGACGGAGGACACCTCAACCGACCACTGCCTGATCGGGACCAGTTCACCCGGAACAGTTTCGGCGGACACCGCGGGCGGTGCGGATGGTACGACCGGAACCACGTGAGTTGCAGGTCCGTCCGCCTCGGGGAACCCCGGGGAGGCAGCCATCACCGGTTCTGGCGGCTCCTCATCCGTCTGAACCTGGGATTTCTTCCGATGGACATCATCCTCGTCAATACGGACGTCCTCCAGACGGGCGGTGCCCTCATCGACCCCGACCTCACCCAGCAGGGCGGTGTCCTCATCAGGGATGAGATCTTCCTCGGGGACGACATCTTCCTCCTCGCCCGGGAGCGAGGGAAAAGAATCGATCGGGGAGGACTGGCTCGTCTGGAACATTTCCCAGGGTCGGGGTCTCGGTTCGACCGGCTTCGAGGAAAGGGGCACAGGAACCTCGTGCCCCTCGTCAGTGAACCCCGGCTGCCCGACCGCTGGAACCAAATCTTTGATCAAGGCGTTCAGGTCCCTCTTGCTCACGGCGAGCACCAACGCTCTGATACGCGTCCGGTACTGCGCAGAATCCAGCTTGTCGGTCGCCAGCGCCTCATCCAGGACGCGGCGGTACCGAAGCAGGTCCTCCGAGGTAAGGGGAAGTGAACTCACCCCGCCAGTCTGTCAGAGACCATCGTCAAGAACCATGACTGTGTCCAACCAATGGCCAGAAGTCACCCCGATTTCGCGGCCACGCGTGTCGGCGGGCTAGGGTTTGGGGGACTCAACTCCAGGAGGCAGCATGCTCGGTTTCGCCGCGGTGGATCGACGTTCTGATGCGGTCGCGATCTGGCTCGTCAGCCGCACCAACACCGCCGAGGCATCCAGCACGAACGCCGTCGTGGTAGGCCTGACCGATGAACACGCCCTGAAGAAAGTGCACTCGCTGACCCGCGAGCGCGTCGTCATCACCACTCCCGGAAGCGACCTTGCCGGCCTGCCGATCAGCAATGGGCACCCGACGACGCTACTCGAGGAGTTCATCGATGCCACCCGCAGCCACCAGCGCGCCATCGTTGAGGCCGTGCGCTCCTACGCAGCCTCCCGCAAGGGCCAGAAGCTGGTGGAGCCCACCTTCCCCACGGAACCGCAGCTCCCAAAGACCTGGCCTGCGACCTGCCAGGATCGCGCCCTGGAGCTGGCCGGGGTGGTGTCGCGAGCCTGGACGAACTGGCTGGTCAGCGACGGCGAGAGACTCCGCCGCACCACCCAGCCACGCACCGGCAAGACCCCGTGGATCATGCCCGGGGAACTCAACCAGCCGGAGCTGCTGGCCCTGCCACCGGCCCTGACAGAGAAACTTCGCCCCGAACCCGTGGGACCCTTCCCCGGTTGAGCGGCCCCGTCCTCAGCTCTGCCCCGCCGGGACCAGCGGAACGTACCACTCGACGTCGGTGAGGAGGATGCGGGTCTCCACGTTTCCTTCCCAGCTGACACCTATGTCGTGTTCCTGGAGGATCGGGATGACCACGGTCTTCATCAGCTTGATGGTCGTGGCATCGTAGAGCTCCTCACGCTGGGAGCTGCTCAAAGCCTTGTACTCCTCCTCGCTGATGTGCGCAGGCCAGAAGATGCCGTAGCTGAGGTAGGTGCTGCCGTCCTCCGCGAGGCTCTCGGTGTCCTGCTGGTGGAAGAACACATACCCCAGGTCGCCCTGGTCGCCCTCGATCTCCGCATGCCCACAGGTGTTGCAGCAGGTGAAATCCTGCTCCGCGACGACATGGGCCCGGCGCAGCGCCTCGAAGGCACGGTCCAGCTTTCCGGCGGGTATATCCCCAAATCCCGCCTGCTGGGTGCGTCGCGCATCGATCAAGTACTGAGCGATGGCGCGGCACTGCGCCTCGGACAGCGTGCCACCCTCGCCCTTCTCATCCTCCACTGCGCAGGCGATCTCGTAGGCATGGTCGTCGATGTCGTCATTTCCCCTCACGAGTTGCGTCCAGATCATGTCGCGGAGGTATTCCTCGAGTTTGGGATCAATCACGCCCCTGAGCAGCTCGTCGGGGATTCTCAAACCGTCGGGCTGGGCGTTCAGTTCAGTCATGGGCGAGACCCTAACAACCGCCACCGACAGAGAAAGGGTTGGGCGGCGCCGCCCAACCCCTCACCGCGGCATCTCACCGCCAAGGGTTCTAACCCTGCTGACCCGGATACCGCTGCTGACCCGGCTGACCAGCCTGGCACGGGTATCCCTGTTACCCGGAGGGCTGCTGGAAATTACCCGGCCCCTGGAATCCACCCTGCGAACCGGGCTGTCCAGGACCGGGGCGAGCGGCCTTCGCCCTGCCGCATTGCACCAGAATGACGGCGACCACAGCGTCGCCCACCACCATGACCCCGAGCACAACCCACAGCCAGGTCAGGTCAGGGGCATTGCTGGCGGTCACTTTCAGGCCCTCGGAACTAGTCAAGTCGGCCGGGCCCTTCCACGTGACAGTGTTGCCGAAGATCTCCCCTGTGCCACTGGTGGTGAGAACTTTGCCCGGGAAGGTCACCTTGACCTCAGAGTCGGTGATCATGCTTGCGCTGATTCCCTGCGAATTACTGCCCGGCCTGTGGAAGCTCCATTGCTTGCTGGACTCGTCGAAGCTGAGATGGCTGATATCGGAGACCTTGCAGCCGATGTACTTGTCGTCCTGGTAGCCCTCCTGTTTGAAGTCGCCTGGAAGTTTCACCGAGCTCATCCCACGCTGGCAGACTGCATCGGAATCCTTGACGCCGCCCGACTGCGATTTCTCCTTCAACACTCCTTAGTCGGCTTTGACCTCGATCTTTTCCCGGCTATTCACGTTGATTTCCTGGCGCATCCGGATGCAGGAGCTGAGCACCAGCACGAGAGGTAGGACCACGGCAACGATGCCGATTCTGCGTAACTTCATCATGCACGGAACATACAACTTTCCCCTCTCCTGCTGCACGGGATCCCCCACTGTGCAGCACACTGATGGATTTCCTGCGAGAAACCCTTCCCGCCTGCAGCGGAACACGGCACCATTGACCCGTGAAACCAGATCGCAACGCCACCGTCGCCGAGATCTACGCACACCCGCTCGGCCGCGACATCATCGACAAGATGCTGCTGCAGACCGGGCGCAGCACCGCCTGGGTGCGCAATCCTCTGATCTCGCGGCTGCGACTGCGGCAGCTCGACACGATCCTGGGACGCGCATTCGGCCCCGGCTTCGTCGATACCCTGGTCGATCTACTGGCCGACTGCCCCGACTCACCTCCCCGCCTCGATGGCCCCATCGCTGCGACGTGGTGGAAACGGGCGGTGTTCTACCAGATCTACCCGCGTTCCTTCGCGGACAGCAACGGCGACGGCATCGGCGATCTGCCCGGCATCCTGGCGAAGGTCCCCTACCTGGACGACCTGGGCGTCGACTGCCTGTGGCTCTCGCCCATCTTCACCTCCCCCAACAAGGACATGGGCTACGACATCGCTGACTACCGGTGCGTCATGGACGAGATGGGCACCATCGACGACCTTCGGCGCCTGATCGCCGCCTGCCACGAACGCGGAATGCGCATCATCCTCGACCTGGTGGTCAACCACACCTCCGACGAGCACCCGTGGTTCAAGGACGCCCTGGCCAATCCGGAGGGCGCACATGGCGACTACTACTTCCTGC
This sequence comes from Arachnia propionica, assembly GCF_037055325.1. NCBI lineage: Bacteria > Bacillati > Actinomycetota > Actinomycetes > Propionibacteriales > Propionibacteriaceae > Arachnia > Arachnia propionica. Next base: position 1,670,743 of record NZ_CP146373.1, read on the forward strand.
GTGACGGCGACCCCGAGACACCACCCAACAACTGGACGTCGTTCTTCTCCGGACCCGCCTGGCGTCGTATCGGCGAGAAGTGGGCGCTGCACCTGTTCACCCCCGAACAGCCAGACCTCAACTGGGACAATCCGGCGGTGCGTCGCGAGGTGGCCGACATTGTGCGTTTCTGGCTTGCCGAAGGCATCGACGGGTTCCGCCTGGATGTGATCAACTACATCTCCAAGCGCAGTGGCCTGCCCGACGGCAACGCCACCGTCGGCCAGGTGATGGGGTTCACGGGCGTGGAACACTACTTCCACGGCCCCCACCTGCACGACCACCTGACGGAGCTGCGCCGCGAGGCTTTCATCCGAAAGAACGTGGAACCGGGCCACGAGGAACCGGGAGCAGACGCCCGACCCATCATGATCGGCGAGACCCCGGGCGCGGGCGTCGAGGTGGCCCGCCTGCTCACCAGCTCCCAGCGAGACGAGCTAGACCTGATCTTCAGTTTCGACCACCTGGAGACCCCGGGGCATGTGCGCTGGGACGAGTACGCCTACGACCTGAATTTCCTGAAGCGCTACTACATCGACTATCAGTCACGGCTGGGCTCCGATGACTGGATGAGTCTGTTCTTCGAGAACCACGACAACCCACGCATGATCTCCAAGGTCAACCCCGACCCCCGGTTCCGCGACCAGCTGGGCAAGGCCCTCGCAACGATCCTGCTGACCATGCGCGGCACCCCGTTCATCTTCCAGGGCCAGGAGATCGGGGCCGTCAATCAGGACTTCCCCGACGAGTCTGCACTGCGCGACGTGGAATCCCTGAACCTCCTGGCTGCCGAAGGCCCCGGGGCCTGGGGAAAGATCATGGCCGGTTCCCGCGACCACGCCCGCGTCCCGATGCGTTGGGACCGCGACGAGCACTGGGGGTTCACGCGCGGAACCCCCTGGATCCGGGCTTTCGACGACTCTGTGGGCTACTCCGTCGCCGCCCAGGAACACAACCCCGACTCAGTGCTGCGCTACTACCGCCGCCTGATCTGGCTGCGCCGCTCTAACCCGACACTGAGCCTGGGTTCGATTCGCTTCATCGACATCGACGTCAGGGATTACTTCGCCTGGTTCCGGGAGCACAACGGCGAGCGCTGGTTCATCGAGGTGAACCTGTCAGGCCATCCCCTGCGGCGACGCCACCGTAACCGGAACCTCGACATCATCACCGGCACCACCACTGACCGCTCGGGCCCCATGGAACCCTACGAGGCCCTCGTCTGCCAGGTGCCCCCGACAACGGACAGGTAGTTTCCGGGCGACCTTTTCCACCACAGGAAAGGTCCCATTCACTCGAGTCGCCCATTCGTTGACGCGAGTGGGCGGCTCGAGCAACCTCGCCCCAATTTCCCTCCTCGACGAACAGAAATTGCACACAATCACGATTTGTGTTCAGTCGCGGAATATTCAGTCCCCCGCACGCACCACGACCTCCCTCCTCGCAGCCACATCACCTCGCCATCCCACGAAGCCGGGATCACCAAAAGTAGAGCATTCAATTAACCAAAGCAGATGGCCTCCCACTAGGGAGATAGCCCGAAACCCGCTTCCTGCAAGACTCCGCTTCCCAAAAGTTGACCCTCGTGGGTTATGCTTCACACAGCACCCCCTTGGGCGGGCAGCAAACCCCCTAACCGGGGGTTGTAAAATCCTAAAGAATTGAGGAAGTTTTATGAAAGCTGCTTCATCGCGCGCCAGGGCGCGGAAGCTCCTGGCATCAGCAGCCGCAACTCTTGCGGCGACCCTTACCCTTGGCACGCCCATGGCGCATGCCGAGGACCACTCGAACAGTTACCCGGAGGGATACCCGAAGGTCGGCACGCACGACGAGCGCGTATCCGGCTTCCAGTTGAACTTTACGAGGCAAGACGGCGCCTCCGGCCACGTCGAGACCAACCTGTTCACCGTGCACACCTCGGCGAGCAAGGAAGGCGCCATCAAGGCCTACTGCATCGAGCTCGACGTCGACATCAAGTACGAATCTGATCTCCGCGTCGGCGACTGGAAGGACTTCCCAGGCACCAACAAGTTCAAGGACAACGCCGAGATACAGTCCAAGGTCGCTTGGATCGCCCAGCGCAGCTACCCCCAGACCGACATGGCTGAGCTCACCAAGGCCAGCGGCATCGCCGGCCTGACCGAGCAGGAGGCCATCACCGCCACCCAGGCGGCCATCTGGCACTTCACCAATGATTACAAGTGGCTGGGCCTGGCGAACGCCGACCAGGCGACGACGACCCGCGTCGAGAAGCTGTTCACCTACCTGACCGGGCAGACCAACACCGGACTGAAGGAGAGCAAGCAGCCGACCGTCGAGGCCGAGACCGGCGGCATCACCTTCACCCGCAGCGAGAACGGCTCCGAGGGCAAGGTCGGTCCGATCCGGTTCAAGTCCAGCCAGGCCACTTTCAAGCTGACCAGCGAACTCAAGTACGAACTGATCAACGCACAGGGCGCCAAGGTTGATCTGAACGCCGTCCCTGCCGACACCGATCTGTACCTCAAGGTTCCAGCCGACATGACCTCGGGCGAGCAGGAGTTCAAGGGCTCTGTCACGGGTAGCGTCTACGCCGGCAAGTTGCTGATCACCAAGGATGCGGTCGCAGGCGGCCCCCACGGCCAGACCATCATCATCGGCTCCAACAAGGAGGTCACCACCGAGATTCAGGGCAAGATCAGCTGGTCCGTCACGCAGCAGACCCCGACCCCGGAGCCCACGCCGACGCCGACCCCACCCGCGACGGAGACAACTCCGCCGAAGGCTGAGACCCCCCCGCCCGGGAACCCCTGCCAGCCCACGCAGCCTGCGAACCCCTGCCAGCCCACGCAGCCTGCGAACCCCTGCCAGCCCACGGGCACGGACGCAAACCAGACCGGTAATGGCAATGCCAACAGCAACGGGAATGGCAACGGCAACGGCCACAACTGCGCCAACAACAGCACGGAAACCACCCAGACCGGTAACGGCCACAACTGCGCCAACAACGGCACGGACGCCAGCCAGACCGGCAACGACCGCGCCGCCAACGGCACGGAGGCCAACCAGACCGGCAACGGCAACAAGTGCGCCAACAACGGCACGGAAACCACCACCCAGACCGGTAACGGCCACAACTGCGCCAACAACGGCACGGACGCCAGCCAGACCGGCAACGACCGTGCTGCCAACGGCACGGAGGCCAACCAGACCGGCAACGGGAATGGAAACGGCAACGGCAACGATCCCGCAGCCAACCAGAACGGGAACGGCAACAACCGTTCCGGCAACGGCAACAACTGCACCCCCAACGGCACGGACGCCAGCCGTCCAACCGCGACCGCCACGACCACTGTGACGGCCCCGGCTCCCGCTAATCCCCCGGCCGCCCACAAGCCGGGCCTGCCGAAGACCGGTAGCAACTAACACCCCCAAATGTGAGAAGGGGCCGGGCTGACGCCCGGCCCCTTCTCACATCCACCACCTGCCCGCCTCACCCAACCCCGAGGGTCAGTTAGTTGAAAATTTTCTGTAGCACTTTCGGCCAAACCCCATAGCCAAGCCCTCGTCACCCCCGACCGCGACACGCCCGAACGTGTGCGATGGGATGCTTCAATTAACCGAGGTAAATGCTTCTGAAGCAGGAACGACGCCCTCCAGGGGGCCTACGTCTCCCCTCCTTCACTAAAGTTCACCAACATGGGTTATAGTTCGCCAAGCGACTCTGTGAGAAGACCGTCAACAACCTGTCCGCAGGCCACGACTTCCCGTTGAGCCGTGAACCCCTAACGAATTGAGGAAGTTAATGAAGGCTGCTTCATCGCGGACCAGGACGCGCAAGTTCCTGGCACTCGCCGCCACGACACTGGCGGCCACCCTCACCTTCGGCACCCCGATGTCAGCACACGCAGACGAGTCGGGCTTCACGTACCCTGAGGGCTACCCGAAGCTCGGAGCCGCCCAGGAGGGTTTCCACGGCTTCAACGTGAAGTCGCGCAACAACAGCAGTATCCCCACTCAGCTGTTCAGCGTCCACACCCGCGAGGACAAGGACGCCACCATCAAGGCCTACTGCGTCGAACTCGACGTCGGCGTCATGTTCAAATCGGACCTGACCGTCGGCAACTGGAAAGACTTCCCGGGCACCAACAACTTCAAGGGCAACGCCGAGGTTCAGGCCAAGGTCGCCTGGATCGCCCAGCGCAGCTACCCGCAGACCGACCTCAAGGTGGTCGCCGAGACCGCAGGTGTGGCCGGTCTGACCGACAAGGAAGCCGTCACCGCAACCCAGTCGGCCATCTGGCACTTCACCAACGATTTCCAGTACACCGGCACCGTCAGCGGCATCGACCAGGCCTCCGCTACCAGGGTCCAGAAGCTCTACGAGTACCTGATCAGCGAGAAGAACGTGGGCTTGAAGGAAACCGCTCGGCCCACCGTCGAGTTCAAGGGAGCGACCAGCACCTCCGTGACGACCGGCGACAAGGTCGGACCGCTTCGCTTCGAGTCCAACCAGACCACCGTCAAGGTGACGAACAAGCTCGACTACGAGCTGGTCGACGCCAATAGCAACAAAGTTGATCTCAACGCCGTTCCCAGCGGCACCGACCTGTATCTCAAGGTTCCTGCTGGCGTGACCTCGGGCGAGCAGAAGTTCGACGTCAGCGCCACCGGTAGCGTCTACGCCGGCAAACTGCTCATCACCAAAAACGCCACCACCGAGCGGCACGGTCAGACCATCATCATCGGTTCCAACACCGAAGTGGCGGTCAGCGGTACCGCTTCCTTCAAGTGGGCAACCACCCCGCCTGCGCCGGCAACCACCCAGCCCGCACCGGCAACCACCCAGCCCGCGCCGGCAACCACCCAGCCCGCGCCGGCAACCACCCAGCCCGCGCCGGCAACCACCCAGCCCGCACCGGCAACCACCCAGCCCGCACCGGCAACCACCCAGCCCGCAGATGATCCTGCGGAACCAATCACCCCGACTTCCACCGTCACTGTGACGGCTCCGGCCCCCCAGCCGAGCACCCCCGCCAAGAAGCCGGGCCTGCCGAAGACCGGCAGCAACTAATACCCCCTAATGGAAAGGGGCCGGGTCGATACCCGGCCCCTTTTCGCACCCCCGGGATACCTGAACATTCAGTCGTATTGACCACATTTCACACCAACGTGACACAGCCACCTTCTTGCGCTAACTTCCTAAAAGTTAAGTTTTCATTGCATCTTCAATCACTTTGAGATGCCGATTCCAACAAGGGGGAAGGGAACACATGGGAAAGCTCTCCACACGAAAGAGCACCTACAGGTTCCGGGCCATCGCTGCGACCCTGCTATCCGCGGTCCTGGCGGTTGGTGCGCCGGCTGCCAGCGCCGACGAACATCAGCCGGGATATCCGAAACTCGGGCAGGATTCCGAACTCGTCTACGGTCATGATCTGTACCGCGACGGGGCACTGGGAACCCAGTTGCTGACCGTTCACACCAATGACAAAGGCGGAAAGATTCTGGCCTATTGCATCGAACTCGACGTCCATTCCGAATGGGGCGGCGAAATGAAGCAGGCCAGCTGGTCAGCCTTCCCAGGTAGCAACGAGTTCGCGAAGAATACCCAGGTGCGGTCCAAGATTTCCTGGATCGCCCACCGCAGCTACCCGCAGGTGAGTATCAGTCAGGTGGCCACGGAGGCAGGCGTACCGGGCCTGACCGAACGGGAGGCCATCACGGCCACCCAGGCAGCCATCTGGCACCTGACCGACAACTTCACTTTCAACGGCCTGCACAGCTGGGAAGAGCCCCGCCACGACACCACATCCGACCGAGCACAACGCGTCACGAAGCTCTACAACTACCTGCTGGGTTCCGCGAACACCGGGTTGCCCGAAACTTCTGGTCCGAAAGTGGAGGTCGCGGTTCCCAGGACTCCCGGCGTCAGCGGCGAACTGGTCGGCCCAATTCGTTTGACCGCTACTCAGCAGACCGTCGCCGTGGCCGCACTCCCCCACCCACTGGTGGACGCCACGGGCAAAGAGGTGGATCTGGCTGCCGTTCCCACCGGAACTGATCTGTTCCTCAAGGTCCCCGCGGACGCACCCGCTGGAAAAGCGAACATCGTTGCCAATCTCACGGGTGACGCCCACACGGATCAGCTTCTGGTCGCACGAAACGGGCGTTGGCAGACCCTCATCATGGTGAAGACCCAGCAGGTCACCGCCACCGGTCAGGGCGAGGTCAGCTGGGCTCCCGTTCAGGCTCCGAGTCCTTCTCCCAGCCCATCGGAATCACCGACCCCCACACCGTCGGAAACCCCCAGCCCGACCCCCACACCGAGTCCTACGCCTTCGGACTCACCGAGCCCCAGCCCGACGCCGACGCCAACCCCCACGGCAAGCACCTCGACACCTTCCCCGGCTCCCTCCACGACTGCCCCCTCGGCCAAGCCGAGCCTTCCAGTCACCAAACCGGGGCTGCCGAGGACCGGCCGCTGAGAGAACCCGCGGCGGGGCCCTGAGCTACTTCTGCCTCCCACCCCCTGGTGGGAGGCAGAAGGCTGTTCATGAACCACACAGGAGGTTGTCCAGGGCCTCCTTGATCGGTTCAGAGGCGGATCTGATGCTCTCCTCGTCGGTCGGGTCCTTCGCGACTGCAGTGGGGACGGCGGTCACGGCAATGGTGACGGCGCCGCCGTCAGGACCCACCGCATTGAGCGTCTGGTGGCCGGGGATGGTGCCGCCGTGCCCCCAGGCGGTGCCACAGCTCAGGGAATACCCGATGAGCCCGAGACCGTAGTCGCTGTGGGTCTCGATGTGGATGGACTTCTGCATCTCCGCGACGCTGTCGGCTGTGATCAGGGTGCCGTCGAGCATCTTCTGCATGAAGATGTTGAGCTCACTGGGAGTGGAGATCATGGCCCCGGCTGCCCATGCCCGGGATGGGTCCTGCTCGGTGATGTTCTCCAGCTCACCGGAAGCAGGATTGCGTTCATACCCCTCCGGGTGTTTGCCATGGATGGTGCGATCCCCCGGCGCGGGCAGGTAGGTGTGCGACAGACCAAGGGGCTGAACGATCCGCTGATCAATCTGCTCACCCAACGTCCGCTTGGTCACTTTCTCGATCAGCAACCCGAGCACGAAGTAATTCGCATTCGTGTAGGCGAATTTCTCACCGGGCTGAAACGCAGCAGGCTTCGCCAAAGCGGTATCGAGAAAATCCCTGGGGGAATGGTACTCATCCCGAACCTCGAAGATGCTCGTGGTGATGGTGTCGGTGTATTCGGGCAGCCCCGAGGTGTGCTGGAGCAACTGCCGCACCGTGATCCCGGATCCATCGATGCCCTCACCTTTCACCAGGCCGGGCAGATAGGTCTCAACCGGCTCATCAAGCCTGACCTTCCCCTCCTCCACCAGCTGCATGATGATGACCGCGACCACGGTCTTGTTGTTCGACCCGATCCGCACCTCGCCATCGATCGGTGGCGCCTCGCCCGTGGACAGATCCCCCTTGCCGACCGCGGCCCCGATCACGTTCCCGGACGCGTCGGTGTGAGCAGCCAGGGCGGCCGGATAGCCCGCGTCCACCAAGGTCTGCATCCGCGATTTCACCACATCCTCCGGAGGCGATGCCACCGCCGGTGCAGCTCCCAGGGCCGCCGCCCCGATACCGAATACCAGCGTTGCCGCCACCACCCGAGTGGACCCGGGCCAGCGCCGATGTCGTGATGTCTTGTTGATCGTTGCACTCATGACATCCAGCCTCCCAAGCGCAGGTGAAGCAGACCATCCGGCCAACTGGCCAAACACACATGCAGAGAGCCCGACAGGGAAAACCCTGGCGAATCCATGACGGTCACGAAGCAGGCATTTCCACGCGGATCAGCAATGCGCACAAAGGGACCCGGTCGATCCCGGGCCCCTTTGCATTGAGTCCACTTCATCCAAGCGGAATCGCAGCCACCGCGACCGGTTGCCCACGAAGCGACTCCGGGACGGGCGCGACACCACCTGCAACCGGTGCCGCACCCACCCCCAACCAGGCCACCGACTCCGCCTGCGCCAGGTCCACGGGCAGTCGCAGTTCCCCAGAAGCGGGGGACAACAGGAATGCATGGACCACCCCGTCGACGACGGTGTAGCGGACTTCCCCATCGGCGGCACGTCTCCACGGCCGCGATCCGAAGATCGCCGGCCCATTGACCTCAAGCCAGGCCCCCAATCCGTCGAGGGCCCGCTGTTGGAGCTGCGGAATCGACCCGTCGGCCCGCGGACCGACGTTGATGAGGAGGTTGCCGTTCTTCGCGACGACATCGACGAAGTAGCGGATCAGCCCGGCGGCATCCAGACTGTGGGTGTCATCCTCCTCGGCGTTGTAGCCGAAGGACAGGCCGAGTCCGCGGGTGGCCTCCCAGACCTGCTCCTGGACTCCGTCGACGTCGCTGTACTCGCGGGTCAGGAACCCGTGCGCGGGCACCCCCCAGCGATCATTGACGACGCCGTCGGGAACCGTCTCCAGGTAGTGCCGCCACAGCGCCGCGACCCCGAATCCGTCGTCTCCCTTGCCGTCGTCGGGCCATTCGATGTCATTCCACAGCACCGACGGTCGGAAACGGTCGATCAGCTCGGTCAGTTGTGCCGCCGCGTAGCGCGCGAAACCCTCGTCGTTGCGGCGCAGCAGGAACAGGTCGCGGTCGGACTGGATGGGTGGCAGGTCCGAGACGTGCCAGTCGAGGGCCCCGGAGAAATACACCCCGAACCGCACCCCGGCGGCCCGGGTCGCGTCGGCGAACTGCCGGATCAGGTCGCGACCCGGACCCCGCCGGGCAGCGTTGAATCCGGTGGTGGTGGTGTCCCACAAGCAGAAACCATCGTGGTGCTTCGTCACGGGCACCACGTAGCGCCCCCCGGAACGCAGCACGGCCCGGATCATGGCATCGGCGTCGAAGCCCTCGGGACGCCACCGGTCGGCGAGGTCCTCGTAGCTGGTGCCCTCCCCGAACCGTGCGATGTGACGTTCACGGCAGGGCGAGGCGGGGATGCGCACGGTGTTGCCGTACCACTCGGCGTAGCGGTGCCGGGCGTAGGCGTCCTCGACGGGCACCCGCCCGTCGTGGGGTTCGGCCCAGGCGGGCAGCGAGAAGATGCCCCAGTGGATGAAGACACCCAGCTTGGCGTCGCGGTACCAGTCGGGGACGGTGACGTCCGGGTAGTCGACGCCGAGGGCGGGACCGGTGCGTTCGTCGAAGTTCAGCATCCGGCACCTCGGCGGGTGATCGACGGGGTCAGGTCCGGGTCGGGATTGGAGCGGTCGAAGGGCCAGGTCCCGGGAACGAGGTTGCGGTGCCCGAGCCGCAGCAGGTCCTGGTCGACGCCTCCCGGGGTGAGGGCCATGATCCACGCCTTCGCCAGGGTGAACAGCTCCGGTTCCAGGTAGCCGATCTTGACCAGTACGACGTCGGCGTCCTCGGGTTCCAGGCCGAGCCGGCGGAAGTCGTCGAGCAGGTGGAAGGGTTTGCGGCGTTCCGTGATGATCACGTGCACCGACCCGCACCTGACCACCGCCTGGCGGCCCGCGACGGGATCTCCCTCGGTCAGGGAGAACACCTCCCCGCGCACCTCGGCGGGTGGCGCGATCTTGTCGACATTCCCGCCGACCTGCACGTCTACAGTCCCTCCGACACCGGCATCGAAGCAGGCCGCGACGGCATCGGGGTCGAAGGTGGAGGCGTGGATCACGACGCGTCCCCCGTCGGACAGCGCCGGGTGGGCCAGCAGCTCACGCACCGTCCACGACACGTCCCCGGCGCCGCCCGCGGTGGGGTTGTCGCCGGAGTCGGAGATCACGAAGGGCCTGGGGGCGTTCTCGGCGAGTGCGGTCGCCAGAGCGCCGTCGAGGGTGTCGGTGGGACCCACGAAACAGAAGTCGTCACGGGCAGCCCACCACGCCTCGGCCAGCTCCGAGGCCCCGGCTGCGACGGCCTCCCGGTCATCGCCGGTGACGACGACAGCGGCCTGGCAGCGGGGTTCGTCGGCCCATGCGTAGCCGACCCACAGGGCCGCGTCGATCACTCCGTCGCGGGCCTCGACCTCCGGTATGCGGGCGTAGATCGACGCCGCGGGTTCCACGCGGGTGGAGGTCTTCTCCCCCGGCAGCAGCAACGGGACGGGCACGAAAGCCTTCCACGGCCGCCTGGCGGCGACGTCCGATCCGACCCCGGAGCGCAGCCGGGCGATCAGGTTCCAGGCCGCGCGTTCCCTGGTGTTCATCACGTCCTCGTGCGGGGCCATGCGGTAGCAGGTGATCAGGTCCACCTGGTCGACGAGGGTCGCGGAGACGTTGCCGTGCAGGTCGAGGGTGGCCGAGACCAGGCAGTCGGGGCCGATCACCTCCCGCAGCGCAGTGGCCAGGTCACCCTCCGCATCGCGCATCCCGACGACGCTCATCGCGCCGTGGATGTCGAGCAGCAGACCGTCGAACGGCCCCTTGGAGGCGGCCAGCTCCAGGATGCGGGCCTTGATGTCCTGGTAGGTCTCCGGGCGGACCGCGCCGCCCGGCAGGGACCGGCCGTGGTGCAGCGGCACCCAGTCGACGACCTCCCGGAGTTCCCTTCCCGCATCGAGGAACGGGTAGTAGGACAGCAGTTCGTCACCCTCACGGCGGGCGAAGGCCTCGTCGCCGCTCAGGTGCGGGGAGAAGATGCTGGACTCGATCGACATGCCGGCGATGGCAATCCTCGGCCGGGCAATCCCCCCGTCGGCGGCGGGCGGCAGGGGCGGGCACCAGATGTCGGCGGCTGTGGTCATGAAACGGTTTCCTTCAGGTCGAGGGCCAAGGCGGCGGCCCCGAGGGCGGGATTGGCGAGGGTGGCGCGATGAACACCGGGGATCGGCACGGTGACCGGCGGATCCGCGACCAGGGCCTCGGTGAGCAGTGATCCAAGCAGATCCCAGGCCGCCGTCACTCCTCCTCCGACCACGACATCGGTCAGGTCGAGCAGGGTGGTGGCCACGACGATGCCCTGCGCCAGGGCCTGCGCGGCGCGGGTGAACACCTCGACGGCGGCGGTGTCCCCTCTTCTGGCGGCGGTCGCTACATCGGCCCCGGTCAGTCCGGTCCGTCCCGTCAGGTCGGCATAGCGCAGAGCGAGGGAACGCCCCGAGGCGAGGGTTTCAAGATGCCCCACTCCACCGCAGGTGCAGCGGTGTCCGGGATAACCGGGGGTGTGCCCGATCTCCCCCGCGCCGCCGCGTGGCCCGTGGTGGGGGCGTCCTCCGATCAGCAGGGCTCCACCAACCCCAGTGCCGAGCATGATGGCCAGGCCGTCGCTGACGCCGCGCAGCGCACCCCAGCGGGCCTCTCCGCACAGGAACGCGTTGACGTCGTTGACCAGTTTCACGGGGCGTCCGGTGCGGTCGGCGATGGCCTCAGCGGGGCGGCGGCCCTGCCAATCGGGGAAGGTCCCGGAGGCGGCCAGCACCTCGCCCGAGTCGGGATCGATCACCCCCGCAGCACCGGCGCCGACAGCCGCGGCCCGCAGCCCGGAGCAGGTCTCGATGCGGGTCACCAAACCTGCGGCGGCATCGATCAACGCCTGACCACCGCACCCCGAGGCGGTGGTGTCGGAGGCCAGGACATTGCCGTCCACGTCCGCCAGCACCGCGGTGACTTTGGTGCCTCCGATGTCGACACCGGCCACCACGGGCCCGTGCAGCACATCATCCGGCGACGGGATCCTGAGCATCAGCGACCACCTAGCCCCGCCAGGGCGATGCCCTTCACGAGGTGCTTCTGCAGCGCAATCACGAGCGCGGTGGTGGGCACCATCGAGATCACAGCAGCGGCGATCTGCAAGTCCCACCGAGTGCCCTGCTGCGTGGAGAACGTCGCCAGCCCCACCGGCAGGGTACCGAGGGTGGAGTAATCGACGGTGACGATCAGCGGCCACAAGTAGGAGTTCCAGAAGCCCAGGAAGGTGAACACGGCCAGCACCGCGATCGCGGAACGCGACAGGGGCAGAATGATATTGAGGTAAATGCGCACCGCCCCCGCACCGTCGACCCGGGCGGCCTCGTCCAGCTCGAAGGGAATGCCCCGGTAAAACTGGCGCAGCAGGAAGGTGCCGAAGGCACTGAACGCGAACGGGATGATCAGGGCCTGATACGTGTTGATCCACCCGAACCAGTCCATCAGGGTGTACATCGGGATCATCACGACCTCCGCAGGCACCATGAGGGTGGCCAGGAACAGCAGGAACACGGCATCGCGTCCCTTCCAACGGAGCCTGGCAAAGGCGAAAGCCGACGTAGAGGAGACGATCAGCACCAGGATCGTCCCGACGACTGAGACGAACAACGAGTTCAGCATGTAGGTGACGAACGGACCGTAGGAGAACACCTCGATGAAGTTCGTCCACTTGATCTGCGACCCGATCAGTCGCGGCGGGGATGTGAACATCTCGTTGTTCGGTTTCATCGCGGAGAACAACGCGTAGATCAGGGGCGACGCGAAGAGCAGGGCGGCGATGTAGATGCTGATGTGGGCGAACACCGAGCGCAGGTCCCCGCCCTTCTTCCTGGTCTCAGTACTCATAGTGCACCCACTTCTTCTGCGCTCGGAACTGCAGAGCCGTCAGGACGATGATGACGGCGAACAGGATCCAGGCGGCTGCGGCTGCCAGACCGAGATCCTGGAACCGGAAGCCGTTGTTGTAGATGAACTGGACGATCGGCTGGGTCGAGTTGCCGGGGCCACCGCCGGTCAGCAACTGGGGTTGAGCGAAGACCTGCAGCGATCCGATCATCGTCATCACGGTGGCGAAGAACACGGCTGGGGAGATCATGGGCAGCGTCACACGGAAGAACAGGCGTGCACCTGTCGCACCGTCGATGCGGGCCGCCTCGATGACACTGTCGGGAAGCTGCTCCAACACCGCCGAGAAGATCAACATGTTGTAGCCGAGACCCTGCCACACCGACATGGTCACCACCATGACCATCGCCCAGAACGGGTCGGCCAGGAAGCTGGGCAGGGTGTGGTTGAACAGTCCCTCACTGATGCCGTTCAGCGCACCCTTGGGTTGCAGCAGCATCTTCCACACCAGGATGTTCGCAACCATCGGGGTGACCACGGGAATGAAGAACAACACCCGCAGCGCCCCACGCCCACGGATACGGGAGTTGAGAGCCACCGCCAAGCCGAGCGACAAGGCGATGTTGATGGGGACGTAGGTGATCGCGAACACAAAGGTATTGCGCATCGCCGGCCAGAAGTCCGGACTGACGGTGAACAACTTGATGTAGTTGCCGAGCCCATTGAAGGTGCGTGCACCGAAAGTGGGCCAGTTGAACAGGCTCATGACGATGGACAGCCCCACCGGAAAGAGCGTGAACAGGCCGAGGCCCAGCAGGGCCGGACTGACGAAGCCCAACGCCTGGCGAGCCTCGGCCCTGCGAAGGGCCCCTTTTCTAGGGGAGGACATTCAGGATCCTTTCCCCGTCACTGCTGGAACTGCTGTTGAGCGGAGTTCAGCACCTCGGGCATCGGTTTGGAGCCGCTGTAGACGCTCACCAGTTCGGGCTGGATGTAGGAGTTGACCTTGGACCAGTTCGGGGAAACGTGCTGCGCCTCGACATTGGCGAAGGCAGCGTCGAAGGCCTGCTTGACCACATCGCGGTACTGCTCATCGATGGACTCGAAGTACAGCGGCTGTGACTCGACGCGGGCCGGGTAGGACCGACCGGAGCTGGCGACGTAGTCCTGGGCCTCCTTGCTGAGCAGGGCTCCCAGCACCTTCAGGGCCGATTCTTTGTCCTTACAGCTCTTGGCGACGCCGTAGCCCGACCCAAGGATCAGTCCGGTCGCCTTGCCGCCAGCAGGTGCAGGCAGGTTCGTCATGCCGACCTTGAAGCCCGCGTCGTTCTTGATGTAGCTGCTGGCGTTCCAGGTTCCGTCGACGGCCATCGCGGCGTTGCCGTTGGAGAACTGATCCTCACCCCAGCCAGCATCGGAGGCCGATCCCACGGGCAGCGCAACCTTCTTGTCGGTGACCAACCCCGCGTACCAGGTGGAGGCCTCGACAAAGGCCGGGTTGGCGATGTCCAGCTTGCCATCGGCCGTCACCGGCTGGGTGCCGGACTTGGAGATCGGCAGGGCCTGCCACTGGAAGTCCCCCATGCCGATGCCGAAGCCCTGTTTGTCGTCCTTGGTAGCCGCAGTGGCGGTGGCCTCGAAGTCGTCGAAGGTCCAGCCGTTCTTGGGCTGAGGTGCGCCCGTGGCGTTGATCATGTCGACGTTGTGGTAGGTGAGCATGGTGGCCATGTCGAAGGGCAGGCCATACATGGTGCCGCCATCACTGAGGATGTCCGTGGCGCGCGGGGCGAAGTCGGTGGACTTAAGCCCTGCGGTGGTGAGGTCAGCCTCGGTGAGCTCCACGAAGCCGGCCTTGTAGTCGGACAGCTTCCCGGAGTTCATGCCCGTCACACAGGCCATGTTGTCGGTGCCCATGTTGGTGGTGAGCTTGGTGAAGAAGTCACCCCAAGGGGCGGTGCGCAGCTCGATCTGGATGTCCGGGAGAGCCTTCTGGGCGATCTCCACCTGCTTCTTGAGGGCTTCGGTGTCCTTCTCACCGCCAGCCCACATGTCGACGACGATCTTCGTCTTGCCATCCGTACCGGTGGTGTCGCTGCCGCCTCCCTTGCTGGAGCAGCCGGTGAACGCCAGCGCGGTGACTGCCGCCAGCGCGACGGCCTTGCGGAAATTGAACTTCATAATTTCTCCTAGATTCCGCACTTTTAATTCGCCTTCGAATTAAATTGAGTGCCTTCTCGGCGGAAGTGAGCATAAGGCAGACCGATCGGATGATGCAAGGAGCCACCCGATCCTGCTGAGCGATTGCACTCGCCCGACCAACCGACGCGGCTCTTCTCGAACTCCCTGCAGGACAGGAGAATCGGCGCCGGAAACCCAGACCGCAGACAGCGCATTCGCAGTCATCCAACAGGATTCGCAACCACCCCCACAGTCCGACCCCGACGCGCATCGAAGATCTTCTCCCTTAATTCGGCATCAGCTAAAGTTACTGCATGACGCACCCACATCCGCGCATCACGGAGTTGCTGGCCGATGGGTCCGCCTCGTCGCGTTCAGACATCGCGCGCCTGCTGGGGATCGCCCCGTCGACCGCCTCGGCCTGGGTCGGACAGCTCATCGACGCGGGGATCGTCGTCGAGGACGGGCTGGTCGCATCCGGAAGCGGACGCCCCCGCCGAAAACTCCGCCTCAACCGTCCTCCCGGTCACCTGCTGGTGGCGGAACTGGGTGGCAACCACGCGCGACTCGGGGTGGCCGACAGGGCGGGACGGTTGCTGCGCTCCACGACCTCGCCCCTGACGGTGGCCGATGGCCCGGATCAGGTACTCCGTTCCCTCACCACACTCCTGCGCAACCAGCGAGCCGAGGGGGAACCGGCGGGAGTGGGGTTGGCACTGCCCGGCCCAGTGCAGCCTGGGGGCACGGTGCGGCTGCCGTCGCGAATGCCGGGCTGGGCGGGATTTCCCGTACAGGAGACCCTCGCGGAGAGCTTCGGGGTGCCTGCCGTGGTGGAAAACGACGCGAACGCGATGGCGCTCGGGGAGCACCGCACCCAGTTCGGGTCCGAGGGCGACTCCATCACGGTGAAAGCGGGCACGGCGATCGGTTCAGGCATCGTGATCGCGGGGCAGCTCTACCGGGGGGCGACCTTCGCCGCCGGGGACGTCACCCACACCGTGGTCCATGCGGCTGGGAACAGACCCTGCACCTGCGGGAAGACCGGCTGCCTGGAGACGGTGGCCTCAGGAGCGGGAATCGTCGCGCGGCTTGTCGAGCAGGGGATCGAGGTCACCAAGACCGCCGATGCCCTGGCCCTGGCCCGCGACGGCAACCCCGAGGCCACGACTATGATCCGCACCGCCGGTTCCCTGCTCGGGGAGGTCCTCAGCTCGGTGGTGAGTTTCTTCAATCCGCAGGCGCTGTTCCTAACCGGCGGGTTGGCGTCGTCGCAGCACTTCGTGACGGCGGTCCGGGCCCGCATCTACGACGGTTGTCACCCTTTGATGACGGAGTCGCTGCGGATCGAGGCGGCGTCGCTGGGAGCCGACGCGGCCCTGGCTGGCACGGCCCTGCTGACCGCGGCTGCTGTCCGCGAAGGGCCCGCCTGAGGCCCCCGCCACCCAGAATGTCGTTATGTCATGTAGAAAGATTTTGTACCGTACACGCCACACAACTTTTCACGACGTCACCACAATCTTCTTCCCTGAGGCCGCCCCTAGGCTGGGACCATGTTGATCGGTGCTCATGTTGACGCGAACTCTGCAATTGCGCAGGCCGTTGCCCTGGGAGCGGACATCGCCCAGGTGACCCTCGGCGACCCGCAGTCATGGAAGAAACCCGCCATCCCCGGCGACGGGGCCGCCTCCTTGGGAGTGCAGGCCACCGACGCCGGGGTTGGTCTCTATGTACACGCCGCGTACGTCATCAACGTCGCATCCACCAACAATCGCATCCGCATCCCGTCGCGGAAACTGCTGCAGCAGACCATCGATGCAGCCGCCGGGATCGGGGCGCGTGGGGTGATCGTCCATGGCGGGCATGTCACTGCCGACGAGGAGCAGCAACAGGGCTACGACAACTGGCGCAAGTGCGTCGACGGCCTCGACGTGAAGGTGCCGGTCCTGATCGAGAACACAGCGGGCGGCAAAAAAGCGATGATGCGGTACCTCGACTCCATCCGCGGCCTGTGGACCACCCTCGAAGGTTCCGCCAATCTGGATGGCATCGGGCTCTGCCTGGACACCTGCCACGCGCATGCCGCCGGCCTGGACCTGACCACCGTGGTGGGGGACGTGCGAGCCATTACGGGGCGCATCGACCTGGTCCACTGCAACGATTCACGCGACGCTCCCGGTTCCGGGCGCGACCGCCACGCCCCGCTGAGAGACGGTCAGCTCAACCCGGAGGTCCTCATTGCCCTGCTGCGCGACGCCGACGCCCCGGTCATGCTGGAAACCCCGCCGGAGAACCACGCCGAGGAGATCGCCTGGCTGCGGGAGCAGCTGGGCTGAGAGCGGCACCGACGGATTTCCCCGATTGCGCAGCACTCAACTCGTTTTCCGGCCCGGAATGGTGCATTTCCGGGTTTGAGTGCTGCGGAACTGGGTTGGGCGTCCTTAGCCCTTTCCCGCGACCTTCTGCTCCCTCGGGTGGGAGAGGTTCTCGAAGGACAGCAGCCGATCCACCGTGGTCTCGTCCAGCAGCCCCCTCTCCAGGACGATGTCGCGCACCGACCTGCCCGACCTGGCGGCCTCCCGGCCCACCTCGTCACCGGCCCGGTGCCCGATGTAGTCGTTGAGGAGGGTCACCACCGAAATCGATTCGCGCACGTAGCGTTCGCAGACGTCCTTGTTGGCAGTGATGCCGTCGATGCAGCGGGTCCGCAACACGTCGCAGCCCGACCTCAGCAGCCGGATCGACTCGAACAGCGCCTGCGCGATCACCGGTTCCATGGCGTTGAGCTGCAACTGCCCAGCCTCAGCGCCGAGCCCGACGGTGAAGTCGTTGCCGCGTACCTTGTAGGTGATCTGGTTGACCACCTCGGGGATGACGGGATTGACTTTGGCGGGCATGATCGAGCTGCCCGCCTGCATCGCGGGCAGGTTGATCTCGTTGAAACCGGTGCGCGGCCCGGAGCTCAGCAACCGCAGGTCATTGCAGATCTTCGACAGCTTCGTCGCCAGGCGTTTGCAGGCCGCGTGGGCCATCACATAGGCACCGGTGTCAGAGGTGGCCTCGATCAGGTCAACCGCGGTGACGAACGGGCGTCCCGTGATCTCGCAGAGGTGTTTCACCGCCAGCTCCCGGTATCCGGGCGGGGCGTTCAGCCCGGTGCCGATCGCCGTCGCGCCCAGGTTGATCTCCAGCAGCAACGAGCGTGCGTACTCGAGGTGACGCAGCTCCTCCTCCAAGTTCACTGCGAAGGCCGTGAACTCCTGCCCCAGTGTCATCGGCACCGCATCCTGCAACTGGGTGCGTCCAAGCTTGAGGATGTTCTCGAACTCCTCACCCTTGTCATAGAAGGAGTCGGAGAGCTCCTCGACCGCATGCGACAGCTCCCCAAACACGTGGTCGAGGGCCACCCGGAAGCCCGTCGGGAAGGTGTCATTGGTGGATTGGCTGTGGTTGACGTGGTCGTTGGGGTCGACGATGTCGTAGCGTCCCTTCGAGAACCCGAGGTGCTCCAGAGCCAGGTTCGCGAGTACCTCGTTGGCGTTCATGTTCACCGACGTCCCCGCGCCACCTTGGAAGACATCGATCGGGAACTGGTCCATGCAGCGTTTTCTCACCAGCACCTCGTCACAGGCCTGGAGGATCGCCCGCGCCACCCAGCCGGGGAGGACGCCGAGTTCGCGATTCGCCAGCGCCGCCGCTTTCTTCACCTGGACCATTCCGCGAATCAACTCGGGAACAGAGTTCACGGTGACACCCGAGATGGGGAAGTTCTCGACGGCTCTCAACGTGTGAATTCCGTACCAGGCGTCATCAGGGACCTGACGATCGCCGAGTAGGTCGGTTTCGGTGCGCGACATTGCTTTCCTTTCGGAGCTATCCTCCCGACGAAACCCCGTGGATGGGGGCGGAAGCAACGCTACCGGAGTCGGTGCGGCTGCGCGCCCCGGACCGCATCTTCTCCGTTCTACGAGACAACCAGTCGGGTCGGCACCGCACGTCCTTTGACGAGTCGCTAGGCTTGGGTCGTGACCAGATGCGTTTACATTGCTTCATCGGAGTGGCAGGTCAGTAAGAGCGCCGTTGCTCTGGGCGTGCTGGAGTTGTTCGCGCGCCAAGTCCGCTCGGTCGGTTTCTTCCGTCCGCTGGTGCAGTCCCTGCAGGAGGACGGCATCACGACGGCGTTGCTGGCCACCGACACCCTGCGTCACCAAAGTCTCGAGGACAGCATTGGTGTCAGCTACGAGGACTGGGCCAATGATCCGGACGCCGCCATCGATACGATCGTCGCGAAGTACTCCGCGCTGGCGGAGCGCTTCGAGGCGATCGTGATCGTCGGTTCCGACTTCGACGACCTCACCTACGGTACCGAGCTGGACCACAACGCCCTCATCGCCGCCAACCTGAACGCGCCAGTGCTGTACGTGTGCCGCGCATCGGAGAGGTCCATCGACGAGGTCTGCCGGATGGCCGAGGAGTCGATCGAGGCCTTCGAGGCCCGCCACAACACCGTCGTCGGGATCATCGCCACCCGCGCGGAACCCGAGATCAGCGAGGAACTCTCCTCGGCGTTGCGTGAGGTGCGCGACGTTCCGGTCTCCGTTTTGTCCGCGAATCCGGTGCTCGACGCCCCGTCGGTCGGCCAGCACTTCGAGGCGGTCGATGCGACGCTGTGGCGCGGCAAACCGGAGAGCCTGAACCGCGAGGCGCTGACGACGATCATCGCGGGCATGAGCCTGCCGAACCTGCTGCCGCGGCTCCAGAAGGAGGCCACGGTCATCGTTCCCGCCGACCGGCTCGATCTGCTGCCCGCACTCATCATGGCGCACCGTTCCGCCACCTACGGTCCTCTGGCGTCGCTGCTGCTGACGGGCGGTTTCGAGATCCCGGAGACGGTTGCGACGCTGCTCAGCGACTCCGAGGTGGACCTGCCCATCGGCATGACGAACGACGACACCTTCCCCACCGCGGTCGCGCTGCGGGAGGTAAGCGGGGTGGCCACCAGCTCACCGCGGAAGGTCGAGCTGGTGCGTGCTCTGTTCGACCGGCACGTCGACGAGGAGGCGTTGCTGACCGCCATTGAGCTGCCGCGCGCCGAGATCCGCACCCCAAGCATGTTCGAGCACCAGCTGATGCAGATGGCCCGCAGGGACGTGAAACGGATTGTGCTGCCCGAATCCAACGACGACCGGGTGCTGACCGCCGCCGACGTGGTGCTGAAACGTCACATCGCCGAGATCACCCTCCTCGGTGATCCGGGTGCCGTCTCCCGCCGCGCCGCGGAGCTGGGTCTCAACCTGACGAACGCCACCGTCGTCGACCCCAAGGACCCGGAACTGCTGGAGAAGTTCGCCGCCGAGTACGCGAAGCTGCGCGCCCACAAGGGGGTCACTCTGGATGCGGCCCGCGAGAAGCTGGCGGACCTGTCCTACTTCGGCACGATGATGGTGCACCTCGGCATGGCCGATGGCATGGTCTCGGGCGCGGTGAACACCACCGCCAACACCATCCGCCCGTCTCTGGAGTTCGTGAAGACCAAGCCGGGCGTCTCCGTGGTCTCCGGTTCCTTCCTGATGGCCATGAGCAACCGCGTGGTGGTTTACGCCGACTGCGCCGTCAACCCCGACCCGACGCCCGCGCAGCTCGCGGATATTGCGATCTCCTCGGCGCAGACCGCCGTCAGCTTCGGCATTGAACCGCGCATCGCGATGCTGTCCTACTCGACGGGCACCTCAGGTTTCGGCGCCGACGTCGACAACGTGCGTGAGGCCACCGACCTCGTCCGCGAGAAGGCGCCCGACCTCAAGGTTGAGGGCCCTATCCAGTTCGACGCGGCCGTCGACGAGGTGGTGGCGGCCAAGAAGATGCCGGGCTCGGAGGTCGCGGGCCGCGCGACGGTGTTCATCTTCCCGGACCTCAACACCGGCAACAACACCTACAAGGCCGTGCAGCGCACCTCCGGTGCGGTGGCCATCGGTCCCGTTCTCCAGGGGCTCCGCAAACCCGTCAACGACCTGTCCCGTGGCGCGCTGGTGGATGACATCGTCTCGACGATCACCATCACCGCCATCCAGGCCCAGACGGACTGAACCCCGGCCCTGAAGTCCTGAACCCTGTCCGAAATCGATCCACCAAGGAAAGTATCCGTGTCCAATCACATCCTGCTGCTCAACTGCGGCTCCTCGTCCATGAAGTATCAGCTCTTCGACCCGGAGACGCAGAGCCCCTTGGCGGTCGGCATCATCGAGCGGATCGGGCAGGACATCGGAAAACTGAAACACGAGGTCGACGGGCAGGAGTTCGTCGAGGAACAGCCCTTCCCCGACCACACCGCCTCGTTCGCCGCCGTCGTCGCAGCCTTCGGGAAGCACGGGCCGTCCCTCGACGGGGTGCGGGCCGTCGGTCACCGCACCGTCCACGGCGGCTCCACTTTCCAGGAGTCAACCCTCATCACCGATGAGGTGATCGCGAAGTTGGTGGAACTGCAGGCCCTGGCGCCGCTGCACAACCCCCCGGGGATCGCGGGCATCGAGGCCGCGATGGCACTGCTGCCCGACGTGCCGCACGTCGCGATCTTCGACACCGCCTTCTTCGCGACGCTGCCCGCCGAGGCCTACACCTACGCCATCGACAAAGAGGTCGCGAAGAAGTACGAATTGCGCCGTTACGGCTTCCACGGCACATCCCACTCGTATGTGTCGAAGAAGGCCGCGGAGGTGCTGGGGCGTCCCGCCGAGGACCTGAAGGTCATCGTCTGCCATCTCGGCAACGGCGCCTCCATCTCGGCGGTCGACGGCGGTCGCGCGGTGGAGACGTCGATGGGTCTGACCCCGCTGCAGGGGCTCGTGATGGGCACCCGCTCCGGCGACATCGACCCGGGCATCTTCAAGTTCCTCTCCGACAAGGGCTACTCCATCGACGAAATCGACACGCTGCTGAACAAGCAGTCCGGCATGGGCGGCATGTGCGGCCACACCGACATGCGCGACGTCGAGGCCCGGATCGACGCAGGCGACGCCGACGCGCGCCTGGCGATGGATGTCTACATCCACCGCCTGATCAGCTACATCGGCGCCTACATCGCGGTGCTGGGCGGGGTGGACGCGGTGGTGTTCACCGCGGGCATCGGCGAAAACGCCTCCCTCGTGCGCGGCGAGGCTTCCAAGAGGCTGCGTCACCTCGGCCTGGTCATCGACGAGGAGAAGAACGAGGTGCGCTCCAAGGAACCGCGCGTGATCTCCACCCCCGACTCCCCCGTCACGATCCTCGTGGTCCCCACCAATGAGGAACTGGCCATGGCCCAGGACACCCTGCGCGTCATAGGGGAGTAAAACACCGACCCTCACGGTGGGCGCCGACCTCATAGGTCGGCGCCCACCGCTGTTCTGCCTGACGGGTGAACCGGGGCCACTATCGACCATCACGGAGGACGCTCACCGGTCACCGAGGTCCGAGGCTTCCCCACGATGCGGTCCTGCTGCCAGGCTCTACGACCACCGCTCCAGCCCTACCCGCGTGAACACCACAGGTGGAGGCCACCAACGACACTCCGGTCTTGTCCGGCGCGGTAACTTTGGAGGGTGTCAGCCTGTATTCTGGCCGACACTTCCCCAATCTTTCGTCAATGGAGGTCCAGGCATGACCTTGCTGACCATCGGCGTGGCGAGCAGCGCGCTGTTCGACCTGACCGAGTCGGAGCGCGTGTTCCGCGAACAAGGCGTTGCCGCCTATCGCGAACACCAGGAGAAGCGCCTCGACCGACCGTTGCCAGCTGGACCCGCGCTACCGTTCATCCGGCGGCTCCTCGGTCTCAACGACGTGCTGGCCGATGCGGTGGATGTGATCGTGCTGTCCCGCAACAGCGCCGAGTCCGGGCTGCGGGTGATGCGTTCCATCAGCTCGGTCGGGCTGCCCATCACCCGGGCCGTCTTCAGGGAGGGACGCCCGGCCTTTGAGTTCATTCCCGCGTTGGAGATGTCGCTGTTCCTGTCGGCCAACCACGACGACGTCTCCGAGGCCTTGGCGAGCGGACACCCGGCGGGCACGGTGCTGCGGGGCAGCACGATGCCCGAGGTGGGCAGGGAACTGCGAATCGCCTTCGATTTCGATGGGGTCCTGGCCGACGACTCCTCAGAACGCATGTTCCGCCAGGAAGGCCTGGGACGCTACGCCCAACACGAGGCCGAACTGGCCGACGTCCCCCTCTCCCCCGGCCCTCTGATGCCCTTCCTGGCCGGTTTGAACCGCCTCCAGGAGGAGGAGACGGCCCTGTCCTCACAAGATCCCAGCTACGAACCCCGGCTGCGCATCTCGCTGGTGACCGCGCGCTCCGCTCCCGCCCACGAACGCGCCGTCAACAGCCTCCACTCCTGGGGCCTCAAGGTCGACGATGCTTTCTTCCTCGGAGGCTTGCCGAAGGCCCCCATCCTGGAGGTTTTGAACCCTCACATGTTCTTCGACGACCAGCGGGACAACCTCGATCGAACCCTGCGTACCCCATCGGTCCATGTGCCCTTCGGCGTGGCCAACGAGGCCAGCACCGGTCCCGCACCACTCACCGAGAACCCGCACCGTGCCCGTCGCGCTGCACCGGAGAAGGTCCTCGACTTCACTGCCTGACCGGCGTCGCGGAACACCACCCCGAGCGAGGAAAACGACAAGACGAATGACCTTCAGTTGTGGGAATCCGACGAGGCTCGTACCGCACTTCTCGGCGTGCCCGTGGCGTATTTTCCACCGCTTGCCCGAGCGGGATAGCGTTGCCCCATGGCACGAGCACTGATCACGGGAGCGACCGCTGGCATAGGCAACGCTTTCGCCAAAGAACTTGCAGCCCGTGGAAACGATCTGGTGCTCGTCGCCCGGGACCGCGATCGTCTCCGCAAGGTCGCCGCGGACCTATCGGAGGTGCACGGGATCGATGTGGAAGTGCTTCCCGCTGACCTGTCCATCCGCGACGAGGTGATGAAGGTGGCGCAACGGCTCGAATCGGAGACCGATCCCGTCGACATGCTCATCAACAATGCCGGATTCGGACTTCACGCCTCGCTGATCGACGCTTCCCAGATCGAACTCCACGAACGCGCCATGGACGTGATGTGCCTGGCGATGCTGATCCTCGGCGGCGCCGCGGGCCGGGCCATGAAGGCGCGGGGACGGGGCCGGATCGTCAACGTCGCGTCCACCTCGGGGGCGATCTTCACCGGCAACTACTCCGCCATCAAGGCGTGGGCACGCACCTGGTCGACGGGCCTGGCCCTGGAGCTCAGCGGCACCGGCGTCACAGTCACGACCCTGCTGCCCGGCTGGGTACGCACCGAGTTCCATCAGCGCGCCGGAATAAGCGCCACAAACCTGCCGTCATTCGTGTGGATCGATGCCGAGGACCTGGTCAGGCAGTGCCTGCGGGACGTCGAGAAGGGACGCATCGAATCGGTACCGACGAAACGCTGGAAGGCGTCGTTGTTCATCGCGGATCACGGACCACGGAAGTTCATCCGTTGGTTCTCCCACAAGCTGTCCGCTAGCAGAAGGAAACGCTGAAGACATGGCGAAAGTCCCGAAACCGGGCAGGCACGCCTCCAAACTGAATGCATCCACCCGCCAGGCCGCGCAGATACTGCTGCTGAAACCGACGATGTGGCGGTTGCTGCGCGTCCACGTCCACGGCAAGGCGAACCTGGAGGGCCTGGAGGCACCCTGCGTGGTGTTCGCCAACCACTCCTCCCACCTGGACACCCCCCTGATCTACGGGGCATTGCCAAACCGGATCTCGAAGTACCTGGCGGCGGGCGCTGCGCGCGACTACTTCTACGACAAGTGGTGGAAAGCCGGGCCGATGTCGCTGTTCTTCAACGGCTACCCCATCGATCGGGGCAAGGACCGGGGCAAGGACAACGACTCGAAGAAACGCAACGTCAGGGGCCTGTCAGCCGCGCTCCTCGACGCCGGGGTGCCGCTGCTGATCTACCCGGAGGGATCGCGTTCCCGCACGGGCGCGATGGGCCCGTTCAAACCGGGCGTGGCAGCCCTGTGCATCTCCCGGCAGATCCCCGCCGTCCCGATAGCCCTGATCGGCGCACACGCCGCCTGGCCGAGTACCCAGAAGCACCTCCCCAAGGGGCGTCCCATCGTGCACGTCGTGATCGGACGGCCAATGATGCCTCTGCCCGGCGAGATCGCCCACGAATTCAACGAACGGATGCGCCGCCAGGTACTCGAACTCCACGACACCACGGCGCGCGCCTACGGCGCCAGGACCCTCGACGAGTACGCCCGCGTCGCCGCTCTCGGGAAGGCGAAGAAGACCGAGGTCACCGCCCTGGCGGAGGACGCCCGGGCTCGCGCCGACCAGTCGGACCACCAGGAAAACCAGGAGGACCAATGATCGAAGGCGTCAAGCAACACAAGTGGTGGGGCTGGGGTGAGGATGGCCGCTCATACCACCACGACGACAAACCGAAGTTCGCCCCCTTCGTGAAGAAACTGGTCGGCGTCGACATCAACACGCCCGTCGCCCCGCTGCCGAAGCTCTCGGACCTGAACGTCCCGCCGTCGCGGCTGGAACCGGGGCTGCGCGACGCGCTGACCGGGATCTCCGGCGCCGAATACGTGCAGTCCGACGACGAGACCCGCGTCGTCCACGGTCTCGGGAAAGGGGTCCGCGACCTGATGCGGGTGCGCGCCGGTGAGTTCGGTCGCCTACCCGACGTGGTGGTCTATCCCGCCAACGAGGACGAGGTGGCGCGGATCGTCGACGCGGTGGTGGCAGCCAATGCGGTCGTGATCCCGTTCGGTGGCGGCTCCAACATCGTCGCCGCTCTGGAGGCCGAACCCGGTGAGCAGCGGCAGGTCGTCTCGGTGAACCTGGGACGGATGAACCGGGTCCTCGCCATCGACGAACGGTCCGGGCTGGCGCACATTCAGGCGGGCGTGTTCGGCCCCGACATGGAAGAGCAGCTCCAGGCCCGCGGTTGGACGATGGGGCACCACCCCGACTCGTTCGTATGGTCGACGCTGGGCGGGTGGATAGCCACCCGCAGCTCCGGCATGCAGTCCGACAAGTACGGCGACATCGCCGACATCTGTCGCGGCCTGCGCATGGTGATGCCCGGCCAGATCCTGTCGCTGCGACCCCTGCCGTCGACGTCCTCCGGCCCGAGCGTGCGCGAGATGGTGCTGGGTTCGGAGGGACGCCTGGGGATCATCACCTCCGCCTGGGTGAACGTGCACCGCATTCCCGAAGTCCGGGAAATCCAGGCCTATTTCTTCCCCACCTACGAGGACGGCCTGCAGGCGTGCGAGCAGATCATCTCCTCCGACGCTTCCGTCATGATGGCCCGCGTATCGGATGCCATCGAGACGCAGTACATCATGGCCAACGGGAAACGCTCCTCGAAGCTGTCGTCGCTACTCAGCAAGGGCATCGAGAAGATCATGCGGGCCAAGGGCTGGGATCTGGAACAGATCGCCATGGCCTTCGTCGGTTTCGAAGGGTCCGCGAACCACGTCACCTACGAGAAGGGGCTCATCAGCAAGATCGTGCGTGCCAACGGCGGACTGGGAGTCGGCAAGGGACCGGGCACCCTCTACGACCAGAAGAAGTACGACACCCCCTACATTCGCGACTTCATGCTGGATCACGGCATGATCTGCGACGTCTCCGAGACCTCCACGCCGTGGCGCTACGCTGCCGAGATTCACACCAGAACCGTCGCCGCTGCCCTGAAGGCCATGGAGGAACGAGGCGTCAGGGGAACGGTGTTTTGCCACCTGTCACACTCCTACCACTCGGGTGCCTGCCAGTACTTCACCTTCGCCATCGCCGACGACTCCGACGACGCCATGGACACCTACGACGCCGTCAAACGGGCTATCCAGCAGTCGTTCATGGATTGCCACGGAACGGTCTCACACCACCACGGGGTCGGTGAGGAGCACTCGCCCTGGATGGACCAGGACATCTCCCCGGCGGGCGTGTTCATCCAGCGAACGCTGTTCGAGGGAGTGGACCCGGGTCGCAACCTGAACCCCGGCAAGATCGTCCACGAGGGCCGGCCCGGCATCTCGTCGAACTCCCGAGACGCCTGAGGTCGCAACCGGTTTCCCCGCTCCTGAGGTCGGTTGCGTCGGCAGGTAGACATCCTGCCATCACACCTGTCGAACCGGGCTACGAGGAGCGAGCTGGTCGTGTCGAAAACCCCGAGCACGGGCATCCGGACACATGCAAGAGTTTTCGCCACAGCCAGCCCGCTCACGCTCGTGGAGCAACTCGCCCTGCTGGGTGATGCTCGCATCTCGGCTCGTTTTGTCACAGCCAGCTCGCTCACGCTCGTGGAGCTCAGCTCAACCGGCTTCGATGGGTGCACCCTCTCACCTCATGTGATGACGTTCGCGAGTCGGTTCAATCGGCAGCCTTCTCGCTCACCCGGACGCGGCCCCGTAACCCTTCGAGCAGCTCCGCAACTCCTCTGGGCGGCGGTTTGACCCGTGGTGGCGGTCTCCCCCGGCATCTCGGGCAGGTGCCCACTCTCCCCTTCCAACCCCGCTGCCGAAGAGCCAACCCCACCTCGTTCGCCACTCGGCAGGGTTCGTTCAGCACGTCGAACCAGCCGTAGCGCAACGTCGTCCATCCGAGGTTGAGCACGGTCCGGTTGTCCCGGAGCCGGTCCTGCGCTGCGTCATGGAACTCCCGACCGTCGAGCTCCACCACCAACCCGTGATCGGGATAGGTGCCATCGAACCGAGTCCCTGCAAGCCGCCGGTCCTGACGAACCATGGCAGGTAACCGGTGCGCCCGTTCGACGTGCCAGAGGTAGCGCCACTCCAGGATGCTCTCGATCCCTTTCCCCGCCGTGGAAGCCAGAAGCAACACAGCGGCACGGTGCCTGACGCGCGCAGGTTCCACGAAGGCCTGGATCACCTCGTCGGATGACAGCAGTCCTCTGGAGATCCCGGTGGCCACGGCGTGAATCAGTTCGTCCTCGGTGGCGTCGCGGGCGTAGTCGACCAAGCTGGTGGCCGGCGGCAGCCGTGGGGGGTTCCCGACCGCAGGACGCTCCCCTACGCGGTACTCAATACTCCATCCCTCGAAGGCGAACCGGACGCGCCGGGATGTTCTCGGCAGCCAGATCACGATACGGCCAGGTTCACGGCGGGTGATGCCATGGAGATGAGTGGCGGCCTCGGCTCCAGCGACGGCGCCAGCACCGCCACGCAGCAACCCGGACCACAGCAGCGACTCCCACGTGGGCCTCCTGAAGCACAGAATGCCATGGGCGATGTGCACCCATCCCCTGCCGGTCAGCCCACGGATAACGGCACGGCTCACCCCAGCTGCGGTGAGCTGGGCGGTCGTGAGAACCCCGGCTTGGGTGCCCGCACGACGACAGAGTGGGTCGGGAAGGATGGTTCTGGAGGTCACATCGTCATCATGGGCGGCGAAATCTGCGATTCGCCAGGCCACATCTCAACTGTGGAAAACACCGGAATTTCTACTACTCGTCGCCATACGTCATTACTACAACTTGTAGTTCTTGACGAAAGTGAAGAACGTCCCGATGAAACTTTGTGCGACATCGCGAAAGATTTTGTACCGTATACGCTACAAAATCTTTCCAAATGACATAATTCGCACCCGATCAGGGGACGGAGGAAGACGAAGACAGCGACTCGACCAGGAGGCGCAGGGCCTCGTCGCGAACCTCGGCGGGCACGTCTCGAAGAAGGTCGGCCATCTCACGGGCCAGGACCACCGACTGCGGATCAGCTGGCTCATAACACCACGCGCGGCCTCGACGCTCGCGTCTGGCAAGGCCTTTCTTCGCGAGCCGGTCCAGCACCGTCATGACGGTGGTGTAGGCCAGGTCCCGGTCACGCGCCAAGAGCTCCTGAACCTCGGCAACGGTCAGCGGCTCACCGGCCCGCCACAGCAGCACCATCACCTGCTGCTCCAGCTCACCCCGGGATACCATGACGACATTCTACGGGCGACCGGTTCCCCTCTCCCACAACGCCGCCCGGAAGTGCCCTGGCCGAAAGTTCACAACAAAGCCACCGAGACATCCTGCCGAGTTCTTGAAACAAGATATTCCTGCGTAGTAGGTTCCGCTTCATGGACCCGGTCGCAATAGCGCGGTGGCAATTTGGGATCACCACCGTCTACCACTTTCTTTTCGTGCCGATCACGATCGCGATGTCGATGCTCGTGGCGGTTCTCCAGACGATCTGGGTGCGCACGGGAGCAGAACAGTACCTGCGACTGACGAAGTTCTTCGGGAAACTTTTCCTCATCAACTTCGCCCTCGGCGTGGTGACGGGCATCGTCCAGGAGTTCCAGTTCGGGATGAACTGGTCGGAGTACTCCCGCTTCGTCGGTGACGTCTTCGGCGCTCCCCTGGCACTGGAGGCCCTGATCGCCTTCTTCCTCGAATCAACCTTCCTGGGGCTGTGGATCTTCGGCTGGGACAAGCTGCCGAAGAAGATCCACCTGGCCTGCATCTACGCCGCGGCCATCGGTACGCTGCTGTCGTCAACCTTCATCCTGGCCGCAAACTCCTGGATGCAGAACCCGGTGGGTACCAGATTCAACGCCGAGCTGGGTCGCGCCGAGATCGCCGGGCTGGACGGGTTCATGGAGATCATGACCAACCCACTGCTGCGCTCCGCGGCCCCCCACATCATCTTCGCCTCCTACATGGTTGCCGGAGGTTTGATCGCGGGCATCTCGGCCTGGCACCTGGCTCGCGCCAACGGCGGCGCCGAGGTTCCCGAGGCGGATGTGAAGGCCTACCGGTGGGCAACGAAGTTCGGCGCGTGGGTCCTGATCGCCGGTTCCGCGCTCACCTTCCTCACGGGCGACGCCCAGGCCAAGGACATCACCAAACTCCAGCCGTCGAAGATCGCCGCGGCAGAAGGGGCCTTCGAGGACACCGGCGATTTCTCGCTGCTGACCATCCCCAACGCCGACCAGACCGGCACCATCATCGACATCAAGGTCCCCGGAGTGCTGTCGTTCATCGCCGGGGTTCCGCAGATCAAAGGAATCGACACCATCCGTGAGCAGTACAGCGACCACGGATACTCGAAGCAAGACGGTTCACAAACCGGGATCCAGACCGAGTACGCGCCTCACCTGGCTGAGAAGTACGCAGGAATCAACCCGATCCCCGACGTGAACGCCACCTACTGGTCGTTCCGATTCATGATGATTTTCGGTGGCGCAGGAATGCTGATCGGCCTGCTCCTGCTGTGGGTGACCCGGAAGGGACGTTCACCGAAACCGTCGAAACTGTGGACGACGCTGATGGCCGCGATGCCGCTGCTTCCGCTGTTCGGGATCTCCTTCGGCTGGATCTTCACCGAGATGGGACGCCAACCCTGGCTGGTGGCGGGCGTCATGCCCACTGAGGCGGGCATCTCCCCCACTGCGAGCGCGGGTGACGTGTTGTTCTCGCTGATCGTCTACACGCTGCTGTACGGCCTGCTGGCGGTGATCGAGGTCGGCCTGTTCCTCCACTACACGGCCAAGGGCCTGCCCGAGGTGACCGAACCGACGGTCTCCGAGGATCCCGACGCCCCCATGTCCTTCGCGTACTGAGCTGGAGAGTTGATCATGCCCCTGCTTGAAACCACTGTTCCGGCGCTCAACATCGTCTGGTTCATGCTGATCGCCGTTTTGTGGATCGGCTTCTTCTTCCTGGAGGGCTTCGATTTCGGAGTCGCCATGCTCCTGCCCGTGCTCAGTCGCGACGACAAGGAACGCCGCGTGATGGTCAACACCATCGGCCCCACCTGGGATGGCAACGAAGTGTGGCTGCTGACCGCGGCGGGCGGAATCTTCGCGGCCTTCCCCGGCTGGTACGCCACCTTGTTCTCCGGTCTCTACCTGCCAATGTTGCTGCTGCTCGTGGGACTGATCCTGCGAGGAGTGGCGTTCGAGTACCGCTCCAAGCATCCCGACGCCAGGTGGCGCGCAACGTTCGATGTGTTCGCCACCTACGGGTCGCTGGCTGTGTCCCTGGTGCTCGGCATCGGGTTCGCAAACTTCGTGATCGGCCTGGCCAACAACGGCAAGTTGTGGAACGGCAGCTTCTTCGGGTTGTTCGGTCCGTTCGCACTGCTGGGCGGGGTGCTGTTCGTCGCCCTGTTCCTGATCCATGGCGCAACCTTCCTGGTGTTGAAGTCGCGCGGCGAGATCCATGACCGGGCCCGCGCATTCGTAGGCACCTGGGGCTGGCCGGTCGTCGGAGCGCTGGCGGTCTTCGTGATCTGCCAGCACGTGTTCTGGCCCGCAGCCTCCGAATTCGGAAACCTCACCGCGATTGGCTGGGGCACAGCCGTGGTCGCCGTGGTCGCGCTAGCAGCCTCGGTGCTCATGACCGTCCGCCGGGAACGAGAGGGCTGGGGTTTCGTGCTGGGCGGGCTGTCCATCGTCGGTGTGGTCTCGGGAATGTTCGTCAAGATGTACGGCAACCTCGGCTTCGCGCAGGACGAGTCACAACCGGTGATGAACCGCCTCAACATCCTCACCGCCGCCAGCTCCGAGACGACCCTGACGATCCTGACCTGGGCGTCCGTGATCTTCGTGCCCATCGTGCTGGCCTACCAGGCATGGAGCTACTGGGTTTTCAGCAAGCGCATCAGCACCAAGAACATCCCCGACAAGATCGTCTACTGATCCTCCACCCACCCCTATCCTTGTCCGCATGCCCGGACCTGTGGAGCCCAGACTCCTGAAACGCGCCGAGGCGACCAAGTACTACCTGGTCGCCTCGGTTTTCGTCGGCATCCTGACCGCGGGGCTGGTGATCGCGCAGGCGTGGTTGCTGGCGCGCGCCGTCGCGATCGTCTTCACCTACCGAGCGCTGCCCGGCGACTGGCTGCCCACCCTGGTGCTGTTGCTCGCGATCTTCGCGGCGCGTGGCCTGCTGGCCTGGGTCAACTCGGTGCTGGCGCACCGCTCCGCGGCGGCTGTGAAATCACGGCTGCGACGCGATGTGCTCGCCGCCCACCTGATCCGCCCGGTGGCCTCCTCGGCGACGCTGACGAAGGTCACCACCACCGGTCTCGACGCGCTGGACGGCTACTTCTCCAAGTATCTGCCGCAGCTCGGTTTGGCGGCGAGCGTGCCCTTCCTGGTGGGCGGGGTGCTGCTGTTGTCCGACTGGCCGAGCGCCCTCATCGTCGCGTTCACGCTGCCGCTGGTGCCCATCTTCATGGCCCTGATCGGCTGGACCACGCAGGCCGCGACCCGCCGCGCCTTCACGCGCGCCGACGCACTGGCCAACCATTTCGCCGACCTCATCCAGGGCCTACCGACCCTCCAGGCCTTCGCGCGCGCCCGGGCCCAGCGCAAGGGCCTGGACATCACGGAGGAGCGGTTCCGTCGCCAAACCATCAAGGTTCTCTACACCGCTTTCTTGTCCTCGTTCGCGTTGGAGCTGCTGGCATCGCTGTCGGTGGCGCTCGTGGCGGTGACCGTGGGGTTCCGGCTCGCCGGCGGCGAGATGCCCTTCGAGACCGCTTTGTTCGTGCTGATCCTCGCCCCCGAGGCCTTCCTGCCGGTACGGCAGGTGGGGGTTCACTTCCACGAATCCGCCGACGGTGTGGCCGCCGCGAACGCCGCCCTCGACCTCATCGAGCTGGGGGACGAAACCGGAGGCGGTGCCCTTCCCTCGGGATCGCGGCTGACCCTGGAGGAGGTCACCTTCACCTGGCCGGGAGCCACCGGGCCCGCCGTCGCCGGATTGTCCCTCGACGTACCGGAGGGTCGCGTGGTGGCCCTGACCGGCGCCTCGGGGGGCGGGAAGTCCACGGCCCTGGGCCTGGTGATGGGCTTCCAGCGCCCCGACTCAGGTCGGGTCCTGGTCGATGGGACCGACCTGACCGACCTCGATCTCACACAGTGGCGGGCCCGCACCGCCTGGGTCGGGCAGATTCCCGGCATGGTGACCGGCACCGTCGGCGACAACGTCGCCCTGGGGCATCCCGGCGTCCCGGATGCGGAACTCACCGCCGCCCTGCGCGACGCCGGGGCCGATTTTCCCCTCGGGAAGACCGTCGGTGACGACGGCGAGGGCCTGTCCGCCGGGGAACGGCGACGAGTGGCACTGGCCCGGGCACTGATTCGGATCCGACGGGGCGGGGCACGACTGCTGATCCTCGACGAACCCACCGCGGGCCTCGATGCGGACGCCGAGGCAGCTGTGATCCGCGCCGTGCGCGACTCGGGGGCGGGTGCGCTGGTGGTCAGCCACCGCGACGCCGTGCTGGCAGCTGCCGACGAGGTGGTGAGGCTGTGAGGGGGCTGCTCACGGACCTGATCCGCGCCATCCCGCTGGGTCGGCTGCGCCTGGGGCTGGCGGTGCTGCTGGCCGTCGCGGCATCGGCGTCGTCGGTGGCGCTGATGGGTATCTCCGCGTGGCTGATCAGTTTCGCGGCCCTGCTGCCTCCCGTGCTGTACCTCCAGGCCCCGGCAGTGGGGGTGCGGACCTTCGCGATCTCACGTGGCGTGTTCCGCTACGTGGAACGTCTCGTCGGGCACGACGTCGCGTTGCGGATGCAGTCGGGGCTGCGGATGCGCACCTACGACTCGCTGGCCCGCACCACCCTGATCGGCGCCCACCGCGGCGACCTGCTGACCCGGGCCGTCTCCGACACCGAGGCCGTCACCGACGTCGTGGTGAGGGTGCTGATTCCCGTCGCTTCAGGGCTGCTGGTGATCACCGGCACCTCGATAGGGATCGCGTTCGTTTCGCCATGGGCGGGGGTGGCGCTGTTCGCCACCACCCTGCTGGCCGGGGTCGTGGTGCCGTTGCTCGCGCAGCGCGCCACCTTCTCCGCCGACCGCGATGCCGCCCCGACCCGCGGAGAACTCGCCGACACCGTCCGCGAGGTGGCCCGCACCGCCCCCGACCTGGTTGCCTACGGCGCCGAGCACGCCTGCCTGGCGAAGCTGCTGGAGGTCGACGACCGGCTGAGGCGCCAGGAGGCACGCAGCGCGTGGGTGCAGGGGGTGGCGGCCTCGGCGCAGGTCCTCGCCGCGGGAGGCGCCGTGGTCGCGGGACTGGCGATCGGCGGACCAGCCGTCGCCTCCGGCGCCATGCCCCCCACCTTCCTGGCCGTCCTGGCGCTGGTGCCACTGGCCCTCCATGAGGTGCTGGCAACATTCGTGGCAGCCGCCCAGACATGGACCCGAACCCGCTCCTCCCTGGCCCGTGTCCGGGAGATCCTCGAGGCCGAACCAGTCGGCACCGGCGACGTCGTCCCGGACGGGCACACCGACCCCGGGCTGGAACTCGACGGCGTGGCCATCGGCTGGCCCGGAGCCCCCGTGCTTCGAAGCAACCTCGACCTGGTGGTGCGGCCCGGAGACAGGGTGGCCTGCACCGGCGCCTCCGGTATCGGCAAAACCACCCTGGCGGTGACCGCGATGGGCCTGATCCCGCCTCGCGCGGGCACGGTACGGCGGGGCGGTCGGATCGGATATCTGGCCCAGGACGCCCACATCTTCGCGACCTCCATCGCCGAGAACGTGCGTATCGGCAACAAGGACGCCACCGACGAACAGATCCGAGACGCCCTGCACCGCGCCGGCCTGCCGCTGGATCCTGACCGGCTCGTCGGCGAGGACGGCGGCACCCTCTCCGGCGGGGAACGCCGCCGCCTGGCCCTGGCGAGGCTGCTGGTGGCCGACCGCGACCTGTGGATCCTCGACGAACCCACCGAACACCTCGACCAGGCCACCGCCGAGGCCCTGATGGACGACGTGTGGCGGGCCTGCGAGGGGCGGGCAGTGCTGGTCATCAGCCACGACCCGGCAGTGGTCGCGGCCTGCGATCGGGAACTGCACCTGGCATGACGGCGGTCCCGGACGCGGGACGTCCGGGACCGGGATCGGCTGGCTGAGGGGTCACAGATCCCCGCGGAACAGCCGCCAGGCGCCGATCGCGCCGGGCAGGACGATCCAGGCCAGCACCGAGGTGCCGAGCTGAGCCCACGCCTGGGCGGAGGAATGGAACAACGAGGCCACCGGCTCGATGTCGATCCAGGCGATGATCTTCTGCGCGACCTCCGAGGACCGTGCGACCAGCATCGAGACGGTGGGCCACACCAGCAGCACGACAATCGGCGCCACAGCGTTGCGGGTGAGCAGCCCGAGGGCCAGCCCCGCCAGGGCCGTGAAGACGAGCCCCCCGAACACCGCGGTGATGCGGCTCACCTCGAGGTCGGGGGAAAGCGTGACACCGGTGAGGGCGGGGGTCAGCAGGTATGCGCATCCGGCGACGATCAGCGCCCAGCAGGCGGCGGCGAGCGCCAACCCCACGGCCACGATGGCTTTCGCGGCCAGCACGCGACCACGGCGCGGGTCGAGGGTGAACGTGATGGCGGCCTCTCGCCGGGTGAACTCGCCACTGATGAGCAGAACCGAGGCCGCCATGACGATCCACGACCCCGGGATGCAGGCGATGGTGGCAATGCGACCGAAAGTGATGTCAGCGGCTGGGAAGAATGCACGACCGAAACCAAAAACCACCATCAGCACCGCGCCAAGGGGCAACACCACCTTGCCGGAGACCGTGTTGGCCACCTTACGGGCCTCGACGGCGACGGCGCGGGTCAGCGCCAGGGGGGACGGGGTGCGGGTCGCGACGGAGAGTTCGGGGGAACGGGTGAGTGTCATGGTGATGCCTTTCGGGCGAGTGTGGGACATGGTGGCGAAGGGACGGGGCAGGGAGGAGTTCAGGCGGCGCGGTCGGTACCGGAGGTCAGGGTGAAGTACTGCTCCTCGAGGTCGGTGCCGTCGCCGGTGGTGTGGTCGGCGAGCAGGCGTCCGCCGCCGATCATCACGACACGATGGGCCAGGCGCGAGACCTCATGGAGCTGGTGGCTGCTCAGCAGCACCGCGCAACCGCGAGCGGCGCGTTCCCGGAGCAGGTTGGAAAGCCACCGCTGGCCCTGCGGGTCGAGGCCGTTGGCTGGTTCATCCAGGATCAGCGCCTGCGGGTCGCCGAGCAGCGCCTGGGCCACCCCGAGTCGCTGCCGCATGCCCAGCGAGTAGGCACCGACGCGGCGCCGGGCCTCCGCGGTCGACAGTCCGACCTCGGCCAGCACCTCCCCCACCCGCTGCCGCGGCAGACCCAGGGTGAGTGCCGCCATCCGCAGGGTCTCCAGGCCGCTGCGTGACGGGTGGAAGCCCTCAGTGCT
Organism: Arachnia propionica; assembly: GCF_037055325.1. Lineage (NCBI taxonomy): Bacteria > Bacillati > Actinomycetota > Actinomycetes > Propionibacteriales > Propionibacteriaceae > Arachnia > Arachnia propionica. Next base: position 1,706,722 of record NZ_CP146373.1, read on the forward strand.
CAGCAGCGAACCGACGGTCGCAGCCGGATTGGGAAGGTCGGCGTAGCGCACACCACCCACGGTGGCGGCTCCCTCGTCCGGGGTCATCAGCCCGGTCAGGATGCCCAGGCACGTGGATTTGCCGGCCCCGTTCGGGCCGAGGAAACCGACGATCTGGCCGGCAGGGACGGTGAAAGTCACGTCGTCGAGGGCAAGGACGGATCCGAAGCGTTTGGTCACATGAGTCAGTTCGAGCATGGCATCAACTCCACCGGAACCACCCGGGATCCCACATCGGGCAACCGGCCGGTGATCCGGTTCCGTCCGGCCGGTGGTCGCACTGGCCCATCGGCTGAGAAACCTTGGCCCATCGGCTGGGGACGGCGAATGGCCGGGCGTGAAAGGCTGAACGCATGAGTGATTCCACCGACACGGCACGCCCCGGTATCGGCCCGGTGTCCTGGGTAGTGGCCGCGCTCGGTTTCCTGTACTACTGCCAGCTGTTGGCGCTCCCCCTGATCAACCCGTCGCGCCACCTGGATCCCGGACTGGTCGCGATGCTCCTGGGCCCGGGACTGGTCGCGATGCTGCTGCTGGTGTGGTTGCGTCGCGCCCCGATACCGGTCGCGGTTTCCCTGGCCGGGCTGTGGCTGCTGTCTCCCGCGGTGTTCGGCCCCGCGATGGCCGCGCAGGCCCACATCGCCCGGCACCGCAGGGGAATCGACGCGATCGCCGTGGCCTGCACTCTCATCGCGGCCAAGTCGGTCATCATGCTGCGCGACCCCTCGGGCAATTCCGCGACCCGCATCGAGGTGTTCATCTCCGCCACCGGGGTGATCATCGCGCTGCTCGTCGGACTGCTCGATCGCAGCACCACCGACGCCAAGCAGCAGCGAGCGGCGGCGCAGGCAGCCCGGCAGGATGCCTGGGAGGCGCAGCTCAACGAGACCAGGCTGGTCGAGCGCGAACGGATCGCCCGCGAGATGCACGACGTCGTCGCCCACCGGATCTCCCTCATCGCCCTGCACGCGGGCGCGCTGGCGCACCACATGCGCTCCGATGAGGGCGAGGCCGGCGACCTGGCCCGGGCGATCCAGACCAACGCGCAGTCCTCCCTCGACGAGTTGCGCACCATGCTGGCGCGCCTGCGCGGCAACGCGGCGCCACCCGAACCGCCCCAGCCGACTCTCTCGGGGCTCGATGCCCTGCTGGCGGATGCCCGCTCAGCCGGGCAGCAGGTGGCGGCGGAGCTGGACGGGGACCCGGCGGAGGTGCCCGACCGTGTGTCCCGTCACGCTTACCGGATCGTCCAGGAGGGCCTCACCAACGCCCGCAAACACGCCCCCGGCTCCCCGGTGGCCCTGTCGCTGGAAACCACCTCCGACCGTCTCCGGGTGGTCGTGAGGAATCGTCTGGCCGACCTCGCACAGCCCGACCGGTCGGGTTCGGGACTCGGGCTCGTCGGCATCGCCGAACGCATCGATTTGGTCGGCGGCGACCTCTCCCACGGCATCGAGGGGGAAGAATTCATACTGAAAGCAACACTTCCCTACACTCCCGAAGGAACAGCATGATCACCGTCGCCCTGGTCGATGACGACCCGATGGTCCGCACCGGATTGAACTTCATCCTCAAGGGGGAGGACGGCATCGACGTGGCCTGGCAGGCGAGCGACGGCGCCGAGGCGCTCACGACCCTGCGCGACCAGCCCGTCGACGTCGTGCTGCTGGATGTGCGGATGCCCGGTCTCGACGGGCTCGCGACCCTGGAGGAGTTGCGCGGCTGGCAGACGCGACCGCGAGTCATCGTGCTGACCACCTTCAACACCGACGACTACGTGGTGCGGGCCTTGAAGCTCGGCGCGGACGCCTTCCTGCTCAAGGACGCCGACCCGGCCCGGCTGGTCGAGGCCATCCAGCGGGTGGTGGCGGGCGAGAACGTCCTGGCCCCCGACGTGACCCGTACCCTCATCACCGTCGCCACCGACGCACCGATCGCGGGAGACCCGTCGGCCCGGGCCCTGGCCGCCGCCCTCACCGAACGCGAACGTGAGGTCGCGGTCCTGATGACCCAAGGACTGACGAACAACCAGATCGGCACCCGCCTGCACCTGAGCCTCGCCTCGGTCAAATCCCACCTGACCAGCATGTTTATCAAACTGGGCGTCGACAACCGGGTCTCCGCCGCCATGATCATCCGCGACGCGGGCCTGTGAAACCAGCGTGACCCGTGTGATGCGCCGCTGCCTGAAGGCGCCGCACACCCGATGCCACGCCACGCGTCGCTGGGCCACGACGAGGTAGGGTGACCCGGTACGTCAGGAACTGTGAGGTGATGACATGAGCCCCCAAAGCGTTGGTTTCTCTCTGCTGATCCTCAGCGTGGGTTTGCTGATCGGAAAGATGATTCGCGTCAAGGTCCGGTGGGTGCAGCGACTGTTCCTGCCGAGTTCCATCGTCGGTGGAGTCATTCTGCTGATGCTCGGCCCGCAAGTTCTGGGACGCATCCCCGGGCCCTGGGGAGAAACGGGTCTGCTCACGCAGGCCATGGTCACCACCTGGTCCGCGCTGCCCGGCCTGTTGATCAGTGTCGTGTTCGCGACGATGTTCCTCGGCCAGGACCTGCCCAGCCCGAAACGGGCAGCCAAGCTGGTAGGCCCTCAGCTGGCGTTGGGAACGGCGTTCGCGTCTTCACAGTACGTCGTCGGTCTGCTGCTGGCGGCTCTGATTCTCGTGCCGTTCTTCGGGTCGTCGCCCATGACCGGTGGGTTAATCGAGATCGGTTTCGAGGGTGGTCACGGCACCGCCGCCGGTATGCGTGACGTGATGGTCAAACTCGGCTTCACCGACGGTGCGGACCTGGCGGTTGGTATCGCCACGGTCGGCCTGGTCAGCGGCATCATCGTCGGTATTGCGCTCATCAACTGGGGGGTGCGCAACGGCAAAACCGAGATCCTCAAAAACGATGTGCAGCTCTCGATCGACGAACAGCGCGGGCTGTTCCGTAAGGACGAGTACTACTCCGCCGGGAAGCTGACCAGCCGACCCGCCTCTGTCGAGCCTTTGTCCCTGCACATCGCGATCATGGCGTTGGCGATCCTCATCGGCTGGCTGATCCTCGAAGGTCTCCGCTGGATCGAAAGCGTGACCTACGCCTCCGTCATGATCGGCGAGAACACTCCCCTGGAGATTTTCACTTACGTGCCCCTGTTCCCCATGGCACTGATCGGCGGCGCCATCCTCCAGCTGATCGCGAAAGCACTGGGCGTCTCTCACATCATCGATCCGCAGATGATGCTCCGCATCCAGGGCTGGGCGCTCGATTTCCTCGTCATCTCCGCCATCGCCACCGTCTCGATCAAGGCCGTTGGCGAAAACCTCGGGGCGTTCCTCGTTCTTTCGGTGGGAGGCATCGTCGTCAACCTGGTTCTATTCCTGTGGTTGACGCCGCGCGTCATCGGTCGTTTCTGGTTTGAACGCGGCATCGGTGACCTCGGCCAGTCCATGGGGGTCACCGCCACCGGCGTGATCCTCATGCGCATCACCGACCCCAACGCATCATCCCCCGCCTTCGAGGCCTTCGGCTACAAACAGCTCATCTTCGAGCCCTTCTTCGGCGGTGGCCTCGTCACCGCGATGGCCATTCCGATCATCTACCTCACCGGTGTGTGGCCGCTATTCTTCGTGATGCTGACGATCTTCGTGGTCGCGGTCCTGGCCGGGTTGTTCCACTTCGGTCCCAAGGAGCAACGCGACCGTGAGGCCTGGCTCGCCCAACAGATCTAGCAGGACCGGACCCCCTCACCCCGAAGCTCACGGCTCTGCGCCTCCACCGATAGACTTCGGACAGCCGCCACAACGGAGAAGGGGGCGCACGGATGGATTTCTCGATCAAGGAAGCCGCCCGCATGGTCGGCCTCACCCCACGCACCCTGCGCTACTACGAGAGCATCGGCCTCCTGCCCAAAGCGGAGCGAACCTCCGGGAACTACCGCCTGTTCACCGTCATGGACATCATCGATCTGATCCGGATCAAGCGGTTGACGGGACTCGGGTTCAGCCTTCAGCACGTGCGTGACATCATGGACGATCCAACGGGCCCTGACGCTACAGCGGCCTTGGAGGCGCAAAAACAGCTCCTCACCCAGCACATCGACGAACTCCAGGAAAAGCGCACCAAGATCGAGGAGATCCAGAACGCCCGGGCCCCACTCGACGTCGCCATCGAGTTCGCTGATCTGCTGCGCGCCCGCGCCGAGACACACCACGACCTCGAAACCGAAGACCGGTTGAAACTTGAACTCGAACTACTCGCGGCGTTCGCAGATGAGCGCGACCAACTCAAGTACACAACGCTCATCCACGCTTCCATCGAGAAACATGACGACCCGAACTTCCGAGAGCTCCGGGAGCTAGATGCGCGACTGGAAGCCCTGGAGCCCGACGCCTCCCCGGAAGAGATCACGGCACTGATCGACGACTACGTCAGAGTCCTTCGCCCGATCCTCGCGGGGTTTCCACCGATGAGCAAGAAGACAGTCAACCTCAACTCAGCCATGGAGGAATGCGTCTACAACGAGGCCCAGTTCGCTGTGATCACGACCGCCCGGGAGCGGTTGAAGTCGACGGAAGGCGGGACAACTCTCCCCCATGACGCTGACGACTGCTCTCCTGAGAACTCCCACGCGGCACGATGCCCAACGGATCATCCCGTCCGTTACCCACGGTGACGTCACGGGCAACGCGATGGCGGCGCTGAGCTTCCGCATCTCCTGCTGGGAGCGCGGCGATTGACGACCCAGTTCTGATTCCGAATCTTCGTCCGCGGAGCATTCTTGGCGCAGAAACCCGCGCCAGGTGCGGTTCGGCTAGAGTGTCGGGCGTGACCGAAGAGCCTGAGCACTCACCACGTCGCCTGAAGGTTGCGCAGTTCACCGACAACTACGGTCCCGGTAGCAACGGCCTGATGTTCGCCGTCCAGCAGCTGGAAGGCAACCTTCTCGACGCCGGCCACGAGGTCGTGGTCGTGGCACCGAAGGCCAAGGGACCCAACCCTCACCTGGGCCGGGAGGGCCGCATCGAGGTGCGGCTGCCATCGGTGCGGGTACCGAACATGCCCACGCGGGTCGCCAACGGCAGGCATTTTGAACGCACCATCGAGCAGGTCGGCCACCTCGATCCCGACGTGATCCACGTCCACGGTTTGGGAACCGTCGGGGTGCTCGGCACGTGGGCGGCCAAGAGACTGAACAAGCCGATGCTGATGACTTGGCACACCGACTTCGACGCCTATGCCGACCACTACGCCGCGGTCCTGCCGCTGCTGCACGGGGTGGTGCGGGCCTTCGCGAGGCTGACCCACGGGGAGATCCTCAACTCAGACGACCTACGCGATGCGGCGGTGAGGTTCGCCGACCGGGGCCGCTCCACCGCGACCCTGCTGGGGTTGTGCAAGAAGATGCTGGACTCGGCGGACCTGGTGACGTCGCCATCGCCGAAGACCGCCGCCCGGTGCCGTTCCCTGGCGCCGGACGCGAACCTGATCGTGGTGCCGAACGGCGTCGACCCGCTGCCATCCGGCCCGCCACCGGTTCCGCGCGGCCCGGGCCCGCTGGTGATCTACGTGGGTCGCATCGCCCCGGAGAAGGGGTTGCCGCTGCTGTGTGAGGCCTTCGAGCTCGTCGTGGCTCAGCGTCCGGATGCGCAACTCATGGTGGTCGGCGACTGGCAGCGGTACCCGAAGATCGCGAAGGTCCTCGACGCGGGCCGGCGCCGCGGCCACATCATCCTGCCGGGCGAGCAGAAACGCGAGTTGCTGGGGGCGTTCTACGAGATGGGCGACCTGTACGCCTTCCCCAGCCAGACCGACACCCAAGCCCTCGTCCTGCACGAGGCGGCACTGGCGGGTCTGCCCATCGTCTCGGTGGATCCGGAACTGCAACTGGTGCTGGAACCGGGAGTGAACGCCGAGCTCGCCAGCCCCACCCCGGCGTCCCTGGCAGCCGCCATCATGCGGATCATCGAGAAACTACCCGACCCGCAGTGGCGGACCCGCGCCTCCGAGACCTCGCGCCGCCTGGCAGGCCAGTGGACGGTCGAGTCGCAGGCCCAGGAGATGCTCCGCATCTACCAGCAGATCGCCCAGCGCCGCCCTCTCCCCCAGGCTGGTTGATCCGGCACACGAGCACGCCTTCCCCAGGCCGGTCGCGCCGATGCGGGGGAAGTTCACCGCAGATTCTGCTCACACGGTGTCCGAAAGCGTCTCGTCCGCCTCGTGGCTGTGTGCCTCGATTCCCGCGATGATCCAGTCGAGGCCGTGTTCCATGTCTTGCTCATCACCATCCTCCAGCAGGCCGGCCTCGAAAACGCGACGCGCCATCGGAAAGGAACCGTCGTCCAGCAGCGTGGAAAGCCAGGGAGGCATCACCTGCGGGGACGACGACGTCCGTGCGCGAAGCTCTCGTCGCAGGTAGGCGACGTGACGGACGTGACCGTCGACGAACAACGCCGCATCGAGCAGGTGTTGGATGTCCAATCCGGTCTCGCCGAGCGGTCGCAGGATGTGTTCGAGCCAGAGCAGCCGATTCGGGGTCATCGACATCGCCACCAGGGGGGCGTCAAGAAGCCATGCGTGCTGGCGATAGCGTTCCGCCATCCCGTCGGCCCACAACCTGACACTGGTACGCCAGTCTGCCGCCTCGATGATCCCCTCGGGTGGCTGGCCGAATGCCACATCGACCATGAGGTGAATCAGTTCCTCCTTGGAGCGCATGTGCCGATAGGCAGCCATCGTGCCCGCCCCAAGCTGTTCACCGAGCTTGCGCAGGGAAAGCCCCCCCAAACCGTGCTCATCCGCGATCTCGATTCCCGCCTGGACGATGCGACCGATGCTGAGCCCATCCGTGGCAGGGGATGATTCGCGAAGCTGCCAGGACAGGGCGACCCAGCGGGGCGGTGTCGTATCGGGCATGCGACCTCCTGGTTGACGACACAAATCCATATGCGTACAGTGTACCCACCCTCGCATGCGTACGCCGTACGCATCACGTGCCCAACCTTGGAGAAATGGAAATGACACACCGCCTCACGGCCACCATCACCTTGATGGTGGCGATGCTCATGGACCTGATGGACTCCACCATCACGAATGTCGCACTCCCCGCGATCAGCACCGACCTGGGGGCGACGCCCACTCAACTCGAGTGGACACTCGTCGGTTACGTGGTCGCTTTCGCGACGCTTCTCATCACAGGAGGTCGCCTGGGAGACATCTACGGACGACAACGCATCTTCCTCGTGGGCGTCATCGGCTTCACGTGTGCCTCCGTGTTCGCCTCCCTGTCTTGGGATGGGAACATCCTCATAGCAGCCCGGATCATTCAGGGGGCCTTCGCCGGCATCATGGTGCCGCAGGTGTTGTCCAGCGTTCAGGTCATGTACACGCCAGAAGAGCGGGGGCCGGTATTCGGTGTCATCGGATCCCTGAACGCCCTGGGCGTGATAGCCGGACTTCTCCTGGGCGGTTGGCTCGTCACAGCAAACCTGTTCGGCACGGGATGGCGCAGCATCTTCCTCATCAATGTCCCGGTGGGCATTGTCCTGACGGTCATGGCATTCCTGTACATCCCGGAAAGCCGCTCCGAGCACCCCCTACGACTGGACATCGTCGGCTCAGCCCTCGGCGCCACAGCCGTCATTCTCCTCGTTCTCCCGCTGACCGAGGGCCGGGCTGCCGGATGGGCATGGTGGATATGGACGCTGCTGATCATCGCCCCCATCGCGATCATCGCCTTCGTCTGGCAACAACATCGCAGGGCAGCCGGGTCCGGGACCCAGCTCCTACCGCTCCCGCTCTTCAGGATTCGTTCCTTCTCCAGCGGATTGCTCGTGCAGATACTCGCCTCGATCGGACACGGCGGCTTCGCGCTCATCCTTCTGTTTCACATGCAGGCCGCTTTTCATTTCACCTCCTTCGAAGCGGGACTCACCCTGATGCCGATCGCCATCGGATCGATCCTCGGCACCCCGGTGGCCATGTTTCTGCTGAAGAAGCTGGGCACGTGGTCGGTGTGCCTCGGCGGGATCATGCAGGCCGCGGCCTACCTCTGGGTCATGATCACCCTCGAACACACCGGAGATACCCTCAACGGCTGGAGCCTTCTGCCCGCTTTCGCTCTCGCCGGCGTGGGAATGATGGTGCTGATCATGCCGCAGACCTCGATCACCTTGGCGGAGATTCCCACGACCGAGGCCGGAGCAGCCTCCGGCACCCTCACGACCTTCGCCCAGGTCGGCATGGTGTTCGGCATCGCGCTGTCCGGCACCGCGTACTTCGGAGCAACCGGCGACAGTGGCCAGAACGTGAGCGCTGGCCTGTGGGTCGTCATCATCGCCTACACCGTCTCCGGTCTGGCCGCACTCGCAATGCCCACGCGCAGCAGCCAAACCCAGCTCTCGCCCTGACCGCAACGCCCGGGCACCCACCGTACGGTTTCGACAGCCCCGCCTCACCGGCCCTCACGAGAATCGACTCAACCGGCCCGAGAGCAGGAAGAACAGGTCCTCAGGAACCACCGGACCCCTGCACTGAGTGGTGCAGGGGTCCGGCAGGAATTGAGGAAGGGCTTCGACAGCCAAGTTTTGTTGTCAGAGGACCTCGTAGTTGACGGTGATCACCCCGGAGGAGGTGCCACCGATGGTCTCCATGGCGGCCTTGGAAAGGTCCAGGCAGCGCCCGGCGACGTAGGGGCCGCGGTCATTGATGCGAACCACGACGGTCTTGCCGTTGCTCGGATTGGTCACCTTGACCTTGCTTCCGAGGGGAAGGGTCTTGTGGGCGGCGGTGAGGTCGCTGGGGTTGAACCGCTCGCCGGAGGCCGTCGTCTGTTCCTGCCAGTAGTAGGAGGCCTGGCAGGAGCTGCCGCTGGCGGGGCTGAGATCGCCACCACCCGATCCGGAACCGGAGTCGGAGGACTTCGAGGACTCGGAGGAGTCATCGGAGGACTTGCTGGCCTTCTTCTTGGTGCCGACCTGGGTCACCTGAGCGACAGGCTCCTTGGTGACCTGCTCGTTCTGCAGCTCGGAGGCGAACAGCGTGCCGTTGTGGTAGACCTCGACGAAGTTCTGGGTCTTGACGCCGTTGACACCCTCGGTGGTGACCTTGGTCTTGCCCTCCTCCAGCTCGTTGGACTTCTCCTCCTTCTTCTCGAAGGGGACCTCCTCCTCCTTGCTGGTGGTGCGCTTCTCGACGTTGGTGTAGGCGATGGCCAGGCCATCGGTGAGGGAGGTGTCCGCTGCGGGGGTGACAACGTCGTCCTCGTCAGGGGTCACCTGGGCGGCGGTCAAGGCGTCGCCGACGGTCCCTGCGACCCGGAGCTCGACGGGGGTGCCCGCGGCGTCGATGGTCACGTTCTTGGGGGTGCTGATGTTGAAGGAGAGCCCCTCGCGACCGATGGCAGCCGACCGGGAAGCGGACAGCTTGGAGTCGGGATCGTTGAGGTCGAGCTGGGTCAGGGCGTCGTCGACGGTGCGGGCGGTGGTCCACACGGTGCGAGCCTCGCCGTCAACGGTCAGCTGAAGCTGACGCCCGTAGAGGACGCTGATCTCCATGCCGTTGGTGACCTTGGTCTCCAGCGAGGGGGCGACCACGTCGTGCTCACCGACGGTGATCCCGTCCTTCTCGAGAACCTGCTGCACGGTATCCTCGCGAACCGAAAGGTTGTGGCTTTCTCCGTCCACGGAAAGGGTCACATCGTTCTTGTGCAGTGCCATTGCGACGGCGACGCCGCCGGCGATCGTCAGGGCGACGCCACCTGCCACTGCTGCAATAACCACGTGTTTCTTGGCCATAGATCTCTTCCTGGTCTAAGACTTTCCGGACATTACCGGCGAGGCTAGCCTAGCCGAGCGGTGATTCAATTCCAAACGAAATCTGAGAATCTCTCAGGACTGCGCAAGTCGATTGTAAACCTCGGCATCCGCGCGAGGGAACCAGAGCACCCACCCCTCTTTGCATAAGCAATGAAACCTCTCGTGACAACCCATTTTGCACCGATACGTCAGCTTTCTGACACATGAGCCGGGGCAGCCGGGACGTGCGGCGAATCGTCTCAGCGGAAGCCACGCAGCCTGAGAGAGTTCAGCACCACAAACACGCTGGAACAGGCCATGGCCGCCCCTGCGATCATCGGGGTCAGCAGCCCAAGAGCCGCCACTGGAATAGCGGCCACGTTGTACAAGAAGGCCCACAACAGGTTGCCCCGGATGGTGCGTTCCGTGGCGCGGGAGAGCCGGATGGCGTCCACCACCCCGGTCAGGTCGTCGCGCATCAGGGTGAGGTCGCTGGCGGCCATGGCCGCATCGGTGCCCGCACCCATCGCGATGCCGAGATCACTGGTGGCCAGCGCCGCGGCGTCGTTCACTCCGTCGCCGACCATCGCCACCCGTACCCCGTCGGCCTGCAGCCCGGTGATCACCTCGGCCTTGCCCTGCGGCAGGACCTCGGCATACACGTCCTCGATGCCCACCTGGGTCGCGATCTCCTGGGCCACGGCCCACGAGTCGCCGGTCAGCAGGACCGGTCGCATTCCCAGGTTCCTCAACCCGGCCACGGCCTCCGCGGCCCCGGGTTTGAGCTGGTCGCCGACCACGATCCGCCCCAGCAACGCGCCGTCGCGAACGACGAACACCTCACTGCCGAGTCGACTGGCCTCGCCGGGAACCTCGATGCCCTGCTCAGCCAGCAGACGACGGGATCCCACCGCCACCGGAACCCCGTCGAGCAGGGCCCGCGCACCGATGCCGGGCAGGGCCTCGAAGCGCTCTGTCGCGGGCGCATCCCCGGCGCGCTCCACGACGGCACGGGCGATGGGATGCTCGGAGCCGGCCTCCACGGCTGCGGCGACGGCCAGCAGCTCGGTTTCGTCGATGCCGTCAGTGGGCGCGACCTCCAGCACCGACATTCTCCCGGTGGTGAGAGTGCCGGTCTTGTCCAGCACCACGGCCTGCACGGAGCGGGCCTTTTCCAGGGCCTGGGCGCCGCGGATGATCACCCCCAGCTCGGCGCCGCGACCGGTGCCCACCAGCAGCGCCGACGGGGTGGCGAGCCCGAGCGCGCACGGGCAGGCGATGATGAGCACCGCGATGCCCGCGGTGAGCGCGAAGGTGGTGCCTGCGCCGACGAGCAGCTGCACCGTGAAGGTGAGCATGGACAGCGCCAGCACGGTGGGCACGAAGAACTCCGTGATCCGGTCCGCCAGGCGCTGGGCCCGGGCCTTGCCGGTCTGAGCCTCCTCGACGAGCCGCGCGATCTGCGCCACCTGGGTGGCCGACCCGACCGCCGTCGCCTTGACCACCAGGCGTCCCGTGGTGTTGACCGAGCCGCCCACCACCGTCGAGCCCGGGCCGACCTCCACCGGCAGCGACTCGCCCGTGATGACGGCGGCATCGACGGCGGAGTCACCCTCGAGCACCACCCCGTCGGCGGCCACCTTCTCTCCGGGACGCACCACGATGAGGTCGTTGAGCGACAGCTCACCCGCGGGGATCGCGACCTCCGTGCCGTCGCGCAGGATCGTTGCGTCCTTTGCACCGACCTCCAGCAGCGCCCGCACCGCCGACCCTGCCTCCCGTTTGGAGCGGGCCTCAATCCAGCGACCCAACAACAGGAAGGCGACCACGCCCGCGGCGGCCTCGAAGTAGACGCTGCCCATCGGGTCCGCACGACCGAGGGTGAGGGTGAATTCATGGGTCATGCCGATGGCGCCGGCGTGCCCGACGACCATGGCCACCAGCGACCACAGCCATGCCACCGAGGTGCCGAGGCTGACGAGGGTGTCCATGGTGGTGGTGCCGTGTCGGACGTTAGCGAGGGCGGCCTTGTGGAAGCTGCGCCCGCACCAGAACACGACGATGGTGGTCAGCAGCAGCGCCAGCCACTGCCAGCCAGGGAACTGCAGGGCGGGCACCATCGAGACCGCGATCACGGGGGTCGCCAGCGTGAACGCCAGCTGCACCCGCGGCAGAAGCACATCGGCGCGTTCCTCCCGGGGTTCGACGGTAGTCTCGCGGGCCCCGTAGCCGGCAGCCTCCACCACGGCGATCAGGTCCTGAGCGGTGGTGCCCTTCGGGGCCTGCACCCTGGCCTTTTCGGTGGCGTAGTTGACGGTGGCCTGCACCCCGTCGACCTTGTTGAGCTTCTTCTCGATGCGATTGGCGCAGGAGGCGCAGGTCATGCCCGTCAGATCGAGGGAGATCGCCACCGAGTTCTTGGCGCCCCCGGCGGGGCCCCGCTCCACCACACCAGCACTGGTCATCTGCCACTCACCTCCTGAGTCGTTTCCTGTGTTGCTGGTTCTCGCGTCTCAGGCCTCCGTGACGGTGTAGTCGCCGGCCTCGGCGACGGCCTCGGCGACCGCGTCGAAGGGGATCTTCTCGTCGGATTCGATGACCATCCGGCCCGATTCCCAGTCGACGCTGACGCCCGTGACGCCCGCGATGGCCTGGATTTCCTCGGTGACGTGGGAGGCGCAGTGTCCGCAGGTCATCCCAGCGACGGCGTAGTCGGTTTTCATGGTTGTTTCCTTTCCGGTCCCCGGTGCGTCCCGGGGGTCTGACGTTTTCTTCGGCCCTTGCCGGCAGGCTGTCCGCGTTCAGCGAGCCAGCCGGGAGATGGCGGTCATGGCCTCGTCGAACTTCTCCTGGGCGGCATCCCCGCCCTCGCGCACGGCAGCCGCGACGCAGTGTTCGAGGTGATCCTTCAGCAGGGCCATGGACACCGCCCTGAGGGCGCTGGTAACGGCGGAGATCTGGGTCATGATGTCGATGCAGTACTCGTCCTGCTCCACCATGCGGGCGATCCCGCGCGCCTGCCCCTCGATCAGCCGGAGCCGCCGCAGATAGGCCTGCTTGTCGGCGGTGTACCCGTGCTGCGCATGGCAACCGTCATGCTCTTTCTCCACGCCGGGGACTATACCCCCCAGGGGTACCTGGTTCAAGCACTCACCCGCTTCCGGCTCTGTCGCATCAGGCGCCCCGCATCGCCCCCAACGGCACGGCGCAGACCCAGCGGTAGGCATTCCACAGAACCAACGCATCGTGCTCCGCAGGGATTTCATCCGGCACTTTGCGGAAGACGGCACCGATCGCGCACGCACCGCACACCCCACCGTCCGCCCGCTTTCCCGACGGGAACGCCCGCGTCACAACGTCACAGCACATGCACACGATGCCAGTGCAGACGCAGCGCGGAAGCCCCGCCCGCAGCGCGACTCACCCCTGGCGATAACGGTTTTATAACGATTCCGGGTGGTTTTCCCCCGGTTCCGGTCAGCGTTGCCGTCGCTTCCGCACCGGCCTTCCACAGCTTTCCACAGCTTTCCACAGAGTTTCCCACGCCGCAGACAGCGATTGTCGTGGGGCGGGGTTAGATTGATGAGCCCTGCCGCATGCGCGTCGGCGGGGTGCGGGAAGGGGATGCATGTCGCAGCAATACGCCGAGGAGCCGATGGGTCATGCTCCCCCCCAGGACCCGCAGGCTGAGAAGAGCGTCCTCGGGGCCATGATGATGAGCAAGGACGCCATCTCCGATGTGGTCGAGGTGCTTCGCGGCACTGATTTCTACCAGCCCAGACACGAAACCATTTTCGAGGCGGTCATCAGCCTCTACGGTCGCGGAGAACCCGCCGACCCCATCACCGTCGCCGCCGAACTCGGCCGCAGCGGCGACCTCCAGCGCGTCGGGGGGGCCGTCTACCTCCACGATCTCCTCGCCTCCATCTCCATCGCCGCCAACGCCTCCTATTACGCGGAGATCGTGCGCGAGAAGGCCGTCCTGCGACGCCTCGTCAACGCCTCGATCCGGATCGCGCAGCTCGGCTACCAGGGGCAGGGCGAGGTGGACAAGATCGTCGACGAGGCCCAGCAGACGTTGTTCGAGGTGACGGGTTCCAAGGCCAGCGAGGACTACAAGTCGCTCAACGAGCTCATGGAACCCACCTTCGACGAGATGGAGGCCATCGCGAACTCCGGTGACGCGCTGTCCGGGGTGCCCACCGGTTTCACCGAGCTCGACACCCTCACCAACGGCCTCCACCCCGGCCAGATGGTCATCGTCGCCGCCCGTCCCGGCGTGGGAAAGTCCACCTTCGCCCTCGACGTCTGCCGCGCCGCCGCAATCCACAACGACCTGGCCACGGTGTTCTTCTCCCTGGAGATGAGCCGCACCGAGATCGTGATGAAGATCCTGAGCGCGGAGTCGTCGGTGCCGCTGCAGAAGATCCGCGGCGGCCGCATGGACGAGAACGACTGGCAGCGCATCACCGACCGCTCCGTCACCCTCTCCGGGAAACCACTGTTCATCGACGACTCCCCCAACCTGACGATGATGGAGATCCGCGCCAAGGCCCGTCGCCTCAAGCAGCGCAACAACCTCCAGCTGATCTGCATCGACTACATCCAGCTGATGACCTCGGGCAAGAAGGTGGAGTCCCGACAGCTGGAGGTCTCGGAGTTCTCGCGGCAGATCAAGCTTCTCGCCAAGGAGCTGGAGGTGCCGGTGATCGCGCTGTCGCAGCTTAGCCGCAACGCCGAGCAGCGCAAGGACGGGGTGCCGCAGCTCGCCGACCTACGCGAATCCGGGTCACTCGAACAGGACGCCGACATCGTCATCATGCTGCACCGTCCCGAGCTCTACACCCAGAACCCCACCGACGAGGAGCGCGGCCAGGCGGCCTTCCACATCCTCAAGCACCGCAACGGCCAGCTCGACAAGATCGACGCCCTCTTCCAGGGCCACTACTCCCGCTTCACGAACCAGCCTGTCGCCACCTTCAACCCGACCTGACCCACCAGCTGTTCGCTAACCCCCACACGTTGGCGGCCTTTTAAACTTGCCTCATGACGCCACTCATCATCGACGATCCCCGCGTGCGGGCCATGGTCGACCACCTCGCGAAACAACGCGGCGTCACGGCCACGGAGGTGATCCGAGACGCGGTCGAGCAGCAGCTCACCAAGGACGACCAACGACGACTCGACCGGCTAGCCGCTATCGAGGAACTCCAGGCCGAAGCCGCACCGTACCGGCATCTTTTCCTGACAGACGACGACATCTACGACGAGAATGGACTACCGAAGTGATAGTCGACACATCTGTAGGTGTCGCAATCCTCAACGAGGAGCCCGAGGCGGAGACCTTCAAGAGAATTCTCGCCACAACAGGCAACATCAGGATGTCGGCTGCTTCTGTGTTGGAACTCGCGATCGTGCTCAGAGAGCGCCCGGGACTTGCTGAGAAGTTCATCACCAGAACTGGCATCGAGGTGCTCGACATCAATGCCGAGCACCTGTACGAGGCCATCCGCGCCCACGAGCGGTTCGGTCGCGGGTCAGGCTCGCCTGCGAAACTCAACTTCGGCGACTGCTTCAGCTACGCGACCGCCAAGGTGACGGGCGAGCCGCTGCTCTTCAAGGGCAACGACTTCACCCACACCGACATCCCGAGTGGCGTTTCCTGAGCGACCGGGCGTTCAGCTTGCTTTTCACGCAGTTCCGCGATGCCGGGGAACACCATGCGCAGCGCCGGATACAGGGCCCCGTGGGCCTTCTTGTCGAGCTTCTTCAGGTGGGATTGCAGGGCGTCGGCGACGATCTGGGTGACCAGTGGCGACGTCGTCCCGCCGCCCCGTCACCGCACGAAGGTGTCTAGGCTGGCCCGGTGATCGAGTTGACGGCACTGACGTGGGGTGTGGTGGTCACTGGGGCATTGCTCGTCGGAGTTGCGAAAACCGCACTTCCCGGGCTCGCGACCTTCGTCGCCGCGATGTTCGCCGCCGTACTGCCCGCCCGCGAGTCGACGGCGGTGCTGCTGGTGCTGTTGATGGTCGGCGACCTCGTTGCGATCTGGGTCTACCGCCGGGACGCCGATTTCAGGGCCCTGCTGCGCCTGGCACCCCCGGTGATCGTTGGCCTGGCGTTGGGGGCGGCTTTTCTGGCCTGGGCCGACAACACCACCATGCGACGCACCATCGGCGTCATCCTGCTGGCGTTGACGGCCCTGACCCTGTGGAACATGCGACGCGGCCTCGACGACGCCGCACAGGGTGCGCCGGCGCGGATCGGCTACGGCACCCTCGGAGGTTTCACGACGATGGCCGCGAACGCCGGCGGCCCCGTCATGACGCTGTACTTCCTGGCGGCCCGGTTCGACATGATCCGTTTCCTCGGCACCCAGGCGTGGTTCTTCTTCCTCATCAACGTGGCGAAGCTGCCGTTCTCGCTCGGTCTCGGACTGCTGGGTGGCGAGATGCTGGTGCCGCTGCTGGTCCTGGCGCCCGTCGTGCTGCTGGGCACCTGGCTGGGCCGCGTGGTGATCCGCCACATCAACGAGACGTGGTTCACGCGCGTGATCATCGCGCTGACCATCGTCTCGTCGCTGTACCTGCTGCACTGACCCGTGGCGACGTGTCGCCACGCGGACGAGTCGGCCCTCACGCCCCCCAGGTGGTACGGCCCGTCACCTCCGGCACGTCGTGCCAGCGACCGTCGGCGGCCGATGCGACGGCGGCCTCGTCGATCTCGGCGGCAGCCCAGCCGTCGGCCACGGATGGGGCGAGCTGCTCGCCGGTCAGCACCGACTCGATGAACTGCGCCGCCTCGACGGTTTTCATGTCGTCGAAACCCATGGAGGTGCCCGCCCCGGGCTGGAAGATGCTGAACGCCGGGAAATCGGGGCCGGCCATCACCCGCGTGTAGCCCTGGAACTCCTGATCGCGACCCGCGCAGACGAACAGGTCGTTGAGGTGCTCGAAGTTCCACCGAAGCGACCCGTTGGTCCCGTAGACCTCGACGACGTACTCGGCGCGCGGACCCACCGCCACTCGGCTGGCCTCCATGGTCGCGACAGCCCCGCCTTCAAGGCGCGCCAGCACCGCCACCCAGTCCTCGTTCTCGACGGGACCGAGCTCGTCGGAGACCTCCCAGCCGGAGTGTCCGATACCGACTTTGGTGGGGATGGGACGTTCGGGAATGAACTGCGCCGACGTCGCGGTCACGGACTCGATGCGCCCGGCGAGGTACTGCACCAGGTCGGCGCCGTGGCTGAGGAGGTCGCCGATGACCCCGGAGCCGCCCTTGTCGCGGCTGTGACGCCAGGTCAGCGGCCCCTCGGGCGAGCTGCCGTAGTCGGCGATCAGCCAGCACCGCACGTTGGTGACGCGCCCGATCCGGCCGTCGCGGATGAGCTGCCGGGCGCGTTCGATGGCGGGCGTGTGGCGGTAGTTGAAACCAACGGCGGTGATCAGCCCAGCCGCCTCGGCCGCCTCGGCGATCTGGCGCGACTGCGCCGCCGAGACCCCCATGGGTTTCTCGATCCAGAACGGTTTCCCGGCGGCGACGGCGGCCAGGGCGATCTCGTGGTGGAGGAAGTTCGGGGAGCAGATGCTCACCACGTCGACCTCGGGATCGGCCAGTAGCTCGTGGTAGTCGGCGTAGGCCCGCTCGAACCCGAGGACCGCGACGGCCTCGTCGCGGGCCGCCGCCACGGGGTCGCAGGCGGCGACGAGACGCACCTCGGCCCCCAGCCCCTGATAGCGCTCCGCCAGGGCGCGGTAGCTGCGCGCGTGCAGCCTGCCCATCCATCCGAGGCTGATGACCCCCACACCGATCCGCTTGCTCATGTTGTTCTCCCGACATCCGGGGGCCGGCCCCTACGGCGACCCACATGTCCGAACATATCAAGGGGGCTGCCTCGCCAAGGGGCTGCGCCCCTACTCGGGAGCAGCAGAACCGGATTGCGACGGCGTCAGTGGCGATACAATTTCATGGCATGGTGACACCACAGTACCGGAGCATGCACTCGCGAGCAGGACAGCAAATTCGGACCAGTCCCGACCGCTGTTCAAGAGCCAAGGTTTCCTGCAATTCTGACGGGAGCCGGTTATGAAACCCGAAGAAAACGCCCAACGCTCGTTCGCCTGGTTGATATTCGGTATCGCCCTCACCGGGACCATCACTGTGTTGTCCGTGCCCTACGCCATCGGACAACACGGCCTCACCGGACTGTGGATCCCTGCGATCCTTTTGCTTCCCCTGGCGCTCCAAATGGCGGCCGCAGTCACGCTGAAACGCCTGGCCAGCCATGCTCACGACAACAATCCCACCCGCTGAGCCAACCGGATTCACAAGCAGAGAAACCGCAGGGGTGGATCGTGCACATCGACGTGCAGGAAACCAGTTATTTCACAAGTGATCCCAGGAAGAGAGCGCAATGCCGGTTCGAAACACGAAACCCTGGCTTCTGGCCCTGGCGGTGTTCGCCATCGTGAGCAATGTCTTGTCCGCGCTGATGAGCACCATCGAGGGTCCCGCCGCCTACATCTTCATCACAATCGGCGGCATCGTCATCCTGCCGGTTCTGATTCTGGGCCTCCAGGAACGCGCGGTGGGGGCCTCCCTGGTCTTCGGCGGAGCTGTGATGCTCGCCGCAGGTGGCAGTTATCGTGCCACCGCGGGCTCGTTCATCCCTCAGAACATCGCTGGATGGATCGGCATCATCTCTGCGGGTCTTCTAGGCGTTCTCTGCGTCATGGCATGGGCCTCACGCAGCGAAGCAGAGCGACCGAGCCGGAATTTCTGATGGAGAAACCCCGTGCGTCAGACAAGAGCGGCGGCCCTGCTGTGGGCCTATGACATCGGATCCAGGTTCGGTATCGCATGGCGGCCACGGACCATTCTGCTGATGCTGGGAATGGTGGCGGTCCTGGGGCTGGTGCCCGCGCTGGCGCTGGCGCTGTGGGTGGGACGGCTGCTGAACACCATCGAGGTCTTCGTGCCCTGGGTGTCCCTTGCCACGGCTTGGACGGTGTGGACAACAGTGCGGGTGCTCGTCACCCAGGAGCGTGAGGAACTGACCGCCCCCAGCCTAGGACCGTTCATGCGGGCGGTCGACCTGAGTCTGGGCAGCTGGTTCACCGTCCGTTTCGCGACGCCGGTGCTGCTCGAGGCCCTGTACGGCTGTGTGGTTCTCGGCGGACTGCTGTGGGGGGGTTTCCGCGGCCCCTGAAACCACGGTGGCCGCGTTCGCGATGCTCCTGGGCGGGTACGTGGCCCGTCTAGGGCTCATGTCGCAGCTCGCCGTCCAGAACACCGGCTGGAGGCACCTGGCTCTGGGGCTGTTGTTGGGAGCCGCGTGCGTGACTGTTGCCGTTCTCCCGTGGCCACGTGTAGGGGTTCCGCTGACGCTTCTTCTTCTGGCGATTGGAGTAGCGGCGTGGCGCGGCCTTCACCGGCTCGCCCACGCCACGTCGCCGGCAGCAATGACGACGCGGCGCCGCCGGCGCCGGGGATGTCGTCTCCTCGCATTGCCGGCCTGGGCCATGACGGTCGTGGTACTGCGCCGTGGCACATGGGTGCCGCCGGTGCGTTCGATGACGATCCGCCTGGTGGTGTTGTGCCTGCTGCTCGCAGCACTGGCCGCCAGTATCCGTTTCACGATGCCGTGGCTCAACGTCTTGCTCGGCCACGTGACGCCGATACTCACCAACACAATGGCCGTCGCGGGGTTTCTCATGTCCCTGCCCCTGGGGGACATGGGCGTCTGCTGGTTCGGTGTCCGGAGCTGCCGCCGACAACTCCGGGCAGCTTGGGAATCAGGAGCATCGCTGAGGCACCTCGCACTCGGATCTGCCATGGCCCATCTGGTGGACGGCGCTGTCGTTACTGTCGGGATCCTGGCCCTGTGCGCCGGTCTGGGTTGCGCCCCGTCCCTCGAGGCTCTGCTCCTGCCCACGACGACGCAACTGGCGGGGGCTCTGGGGTATGCAATGTTCGCGGCCCCTGAGCTTCCCGACGGGCGGGCACGAACGTCACTTGCCGGCGCCCTGGCGGGGGTTCTACTGGCTGCCCCTGGGCTCGTGGCCGCCCTCAATCCTGGTTTCGCCCATCTCGCTGTTCTGCTTCCCATCGTCTTGTTCGGAGGTTTGGCATGGATGTCTATGAAGGTCGTGGAGAACGCATCTTTCTCGATCATGTGACGTTCGGGTACACACCGGAGGCGGCTGTTCTCGATGACGTCACCATGGCCTTCCCGCGGTCGGGTGTCGTTGCGCTCCGTGCCGCCAACGGGGCCGGAAAGTCCACCCTGGTCGAGCTCGTCAGCGGCTATCTGAGACCGCAGAAAGGGCGAGTGGAAATCTGTGGCCACCCCGCGGCCAGCGCGGCCGCCCGTAGCTTCAGACGAGTGGTGCGCACCAAACCCGCTCTCTATCCGACGATGAGCGTCTTCGATCATCTCGCCTTCACCGCCCAGTTGACCGGAGCCGCCATGGACGATGTCCTGGCGCGCGTGCGTACCTATCGGTTGGATGAGTGGCTGGATGTCCGTGCCTGCGAACTGTCCTCAGGCACGGAACGCAAGCTGTGGCTCATCGTCTGCACGCTCGGCCGGTTCGAGGTGGTCATGCTCGACGAACCGTTCCTCGGCCTGGACGACCACGCCCGGAGAGTCCTGTGGGATGAGATGGACCGGTGGCGCGCAAAGGACCGCCTCGTCGTGGTGGCCACCCACGAACATCCGCAGGGCTTCCATCCCGACGCCGAATACCAGCTGGCACCGGGAAAACGATGATGCCCCCAGAACTTGAGGCCCGACGTGGAGAGCCGCACCATCGGGCCACGGACGTATGCGCACGCCGACATCACCGGTAGGGTGGGTGGCGTGACCTCCATGATCGACGAGGCCGGTGTCGACGCCCTACTCACCGCTCTGCTCGACCACGGATTGGAACGGGTGGCGGCCGAACACCGGCCGGCCGTGGCCGTGGCGTTGCGTCGGATGCTGAACAGCGACCAGCCGGGCGTGGTGGCCCAGCACCTCACCCGCGGCAGCCGCCCCGAACGGTTCGGACAGCACTGGGACCACAAGCCGACCCTGCTGCGCGCCTTCGCCCGCGGGGGCCGGGTGGCCGACGAACACGCCCGCGACCGCCTGCGCCATCTGGGATCCGCCACCAGCCTGACCCGCACTCAGGTCGCCCGCCGGCTTCGAGACATGATGGAGGTCCTCGACCTGGATGCAACGGCCCTGGCCGAGGAGGCAGAGCGACTGCGCGTGGCGGATCATGATGACCTGTTCGACCAGCTGAGTGCGCACGATCGGATCACACCCGCCAGTGTGAACCGGGTGCTGGAGGGCGCGGCGCCCCTGCGGCCGGGACAGCTGGCCTTCATTCTCAGGGCCGCGCACATGGACGTGGGCCGGGTGCAAGGTGGTGGGGATGCCTGAGGTCCTGGAGTGTTGGCTGCACGGCACTCACGTCGGACGCTTCGAAAGGCAGACCGGTCGTGCTGCCCGGCTGGTCTACGACGCCGACGCCACCCGGGTCGTCTCGCTGTCATTGCCGATCGATGCTCCGGCCCCGGACGGCGCGGCCGAACACTACCTGCGTGGCCTGCTGCCCGAGGACCCGGTGGCGCTGCGCGACATGATGAGGGCCTCGGGTGCCACCAGCACCGACACCTTCGAGTTGTTGCGCCAAGTCGGCGGTGACGTCGCCGGGGCCGTGCAGCTCACCGCGCCGGGCAGCGAGCCCAGAAGCGATCCGGACCACGAACCGTTGATCGCCTCCACGTCCGATATCGGAGCACGGATCGCCGGAATCAAGGCCAGGCCCACGACCTCGGCCTTCGCCGGCGACTGGCCCCTGCGGTTCTCGCTGGCCGGCGCCCAGGCCAAGTTCGCCCTGGCCCGCATCGGCGGCAGCTGGTACCGGCCCGACGCGCAAACCCCGTCCACCCACATCGTCAAACCCGGTGCCGCCCGGAACAAACATATCGAGGCATTCGAGGCCCGGGCAATGGACCTGGTCCGACGGGCCGGGTTCGCAGTCCCGCAAGCCCGCGTGGCGCACTTCGATGACCAGAGCGCCTATGTGGTCGAGCGTTTCGACCGCGAGCTCATGCCCTCAGGGTTCAGCCGCCGCCTCCACGTCGAGGACCTGCAACAGGCCCTGGGCCGTGACCCCGAGGGCAAGTACCTCACGAGCCCCGCCGACACCATCGCCCTGCTGCGCCGCCACGATTCGGAGCTGGCCTACTGTTTCGTCGAGCAACTGGCCATCAACACCGCCATCGGCAACGCTGATGCCCACGCCAAGAACTACAGCATCATGCTTGAAAACGAACCCCGCTTGTCGCCTTTGTACGACCTGGTTCCCCTGGGGGCCTACCCCCAGTACAGCCAACGGCTCACCATGCCGATCGGGTCGCGGCGACACACCGGCAACATCACCTTGAAGGACTGGACCGCTCTGGCCGTCGACTGCGACCTGGAGCCGGACCACGTGGTGAGCATCGTCAGCGATGTCAACCAACGCCTGTCCTCCCAGCTCGAACCGACCTTCGGAGAGTTTGCCGCCCGGTACTCGAACCTGGGCAAGGCCGTGAGGCAGATGCAGCACTATATGACAAGGAACACCGACCAGGCGTGCCTTGACACGGTCCGGCCCGAAACACCCCTGACCGGATGTCACGACCATCAGTTCGAGGACGGAAGCGACGCGGATCCTGAGATGGAGAAGTGATCCCGGATTGGGGCGAACCCACGAGCTTGTTCACAACCAGCAGGCCGAGCGCGAATTCCCTAGTTGAAGCGGCTCCCCTCCAGGAGCGACTACTCGGACGCAGCCTTCAGCGCCAGCCGGTACTGGCTTCCGTCAGGTGAGCGCAGCAGCCGTCCCTCATCAATGAGGGCGCGCCGCAAGGTCACGGGGTCCTCCGTGATCGTGGCCAGTTCCTGGGTGATCTCACGCTCCGTCCACGTAGACCCTTCGTGCATGCAGTCGATGGCGATGTCGAAGAGCATGTCGCGCAGCGCCTGTTTTCGTGGCCAGCGCTCGACCCGACCGCCGGAGAGGCAGCTTCGCAGCCTCGGGATCTCCTTGACTCGCTCCTCGAACAAGGCAGTGTCCATGGACCGCATCCTAGCTGGCGCGGCCTCCGGGCAGACCGGATGTGCGGTCCCGCCCATGGGACTCGAGCCACCGCACCCGCGACCCCGCCACACCGCGTCGAGAATCACTTTCATCACACACATCAGTGCTCTCGGGTAATTGACAGGACATATGCTCGAATCTAGGCTGATTTGTGCCCAACGACGCGCCAGAAAGGACCTTCATGGCCGACAAGTCCCGCAACCCCGAGCCCCGGTACAACAAGCTGACCATCGGTGTCTGTCCCGACCAGTGGGGCGTCTGGTTCCCCGAGGATCCGGTGCAGATTCCGTGGGAGAAAGCCCTCGACGAGATGGCCGAGGCCGGTTTCTCCGTGATGGAGACCGGCCCCTTCGGCTACTTCCCCACCGACCCCGAGCGCCTGGCCGAGGAGATGGGCAAGCGGGGTTTCCGCGTCGTCGCCGGCACCGGTTGGGGCGTCCTCCACAAGGCCGAGGCCTGGGCCGACACGGAGCGCACCTTCCGCGCCATCGGTGAAACCCACGCCGCCGTCGGCGCCGAGTACGTGGTGCACCTGCCACCGATGTTCCGCGACGAGCACACCGGCGAGTTCACCGACGTGCGTCACCTCGACGGCGAGGCCTGGGATCTGTACATCAACAACGCCAACCGGCTCGGTCGCATGATGAAGGAGGACTACGGCCTCACGATGGTCCTCCATCCGCACGGCGACTCCCATATCGAGACCCGCGAGGATATCGACCGCATCTTCCAGGCCACCGACCCCGACTACGTCGGTTTCTGCCTGGACACCGGCCACATCGTCTACGGCATGGCCGACAACACCGCCCTGATCCGCGACTACCCGGAGCGCATCTCCTACGTCCACATCAAGGCCATGGACCCGAAGCTCGTCAAACAGGCCCACGACGAGGACTGGCCGTTCGTGAAGGCCGTCAAGGCGGGCTGCTCCGTGCCGCCGCCGGAGGGCGAACCTGACATGCCGAGCCTCGTCGAGGCCCTCGCCGATCTCGACAAGGAGCTCTACGTCATCTGCGAGCAGGACATGTACGGCTGCGACCCGTCCTACCCGCTGCCCAACGCCATCAAAGTCCGCGAATACCTGGCCTCCATCGGCCTCGGAGTGAAGTGAGCGACACCATGACCCTGCGAATCGGAATGATCGGCCCCGGCGGGATGGGGCAGGCGCACATCGAACGCATCCACAGCGTCATCGCGGGCGGTCGGGTGGTGGCCGTCGCCGACCTCAACGCCGAAAACGCCCGGAAGGTCGCCGACCGGATCGGCGCGACGACCTTCCCGAGTTCCGCGGAGCTCATCGCCTCGAACGATGTCGACGCCGTCATGATCTGCAGCTTCGGGCCCGCCCACGAACCCGACGTGATCGCAGCCGTCGAGGCCGGCACGTACGTCTTCTGCGAGAAACCCCTCGCCCCCACCGCCGACGCCTGTGCGCGCATCATGGAGGCCGAGCAGAAGGCGGGCAAGAAGCTCGTCACCGTCGGTTTCATGCGTCGCTTCGATGCCTCCTACCGGGAGATGAAGGCCATCCTCGATGCCGGCGAGATCGGCGAGGCCCTCATGGTCCACAATGCGCACCGCAACCCGACGGTGCCGGAAAGCTACACCTGGGACATGGCGATCAACGACACCGCCATCCACGAAATCGACACCATGCGCTGGCTGCTCGGCGAGGAGTTCGTCTCGGCCCGCGTCGACAAGCCGAATAAGACCACGAACCGTTTCCCGCACCTGCAGGACCCGCTGGTGCTGATCCTCACCACCACCTCCGGGGTGCGCGTCGACGACGAGATCTTCGTCAACTGTCAGTACGGCTACGACATCCAGTGCGAGCTGGTCGGCGAGAACGGGGCGGTGCGGCTCAGCGACCAGGAGCTGGTGCAGCGCGCCGACCTGCAGGGTCGCCGTAACCGGCTGACCATGGACCACAACCAGCGCTTCGGCCAGGCCTTTGTGCGTGAAGTGCAGGAGTGGATCACCGCCGTCTCGCAGGACCGTCACACCGGCTCCACCGCGTGGGACGGCTACGCGGCCGCCTGTGTCTGCGACGCCGGCGTCAAGGCTCTTGAGGCCGATGGCGAGGTGGCGGTCGAGATGATGCCCAAACCCGCGTTCTACGCCTGAGGAGGAACCCCCATGGTGAAAATCCTGCTGGACCCGTCGATGTACCACCCTCACCTCAGCGTCGCCGAGGAGTGCTTCAAGGCCGCCGATCTCGGCTACGAGTACATCGAGCTGTCGCCGCGTGCCGACTTCCACGAGTGGCACCACTATCCCAAGGTCGATGACGCGGAGGTCGCGAAGGTCAAGAAGGCCATGTCCGCCTCCGGCGTGAAGATCTGGACCTTCAACCCGGTGTTCAACTGGTCCTCGCCCGACGAGCAGGAACGCCAGGCGCAGGTGCGCAACTTCCGTCGTCTCCTGGAGATCGCGGAGGAGTTGGAGGTGCCGCTGATCGCCACCGAATTCTCGGGCGACCCGAACGAGCCCCTCAAGTCTGAGCACCAGTTCTACACGTCCATCGAGGAGTTGATCCCGGACTTCGAGAAACGCGGCATCGAGTGCACCATCGAGGCCCACCCCTACGACTTCGTCGAGACCAACGAGCGTGCCGTGCAGATCGTGCGCGGGGTGAACAAGCCGTGGCTGAACTACGAGTTCTGCCTGCCGCACATGTTCCACCTGTCCGAGGGTCGGGGGGATCCGCGGGCGATGATGGAATACGCCGGCCCGAGGCTGCGACACGTGCACATCGCGGACGTGTGGAACCATCTCGCCAACGTGGGGAACCGCTACATCATCAACCCGCCCGGGGTGGATGCCCGCATCCACCAGCACAACGAGATCGGCAACGGCGAGGTGCCGTGGGACGAGGTCTTCGGGTATCTCCGGGAGATCAACTACGACGGCCCGCTGTCGGTGTGCGTCTTCGGGTGGGAGGAGGACGCCGACGCCATCCACGTGCGGATGCGTGAACGCCTGGAGAAGGAGTTCGCGAAATAGTCGCCTGATTCCCCTGACGCTGGTTGAGCCGGAGCACGAGCGCCCTCCCTGACGCTGGCTGCCCCGGAACGCGAGGAACGAGCGCCCGAGTCGAAACCGTCCGGGCCGCTCACCTCGGTTCCGGCGCACCCCACCCACTGACACACATGAAACCCGACCCAACCAGCTTTCCGGTTTGGCGGCATGGGGGATAATTCAACCGGCCCGGTTTCAATCGCTGGGCGGGTTCATCGAGGGATTCCAGGGAAAGGTGGCGCATGGAGGGTCTCATCATCGTGGTCGGAGTCGGGATTGCGGTGGTGGCGGGCAATGCCCTGGCCCCCAAGTTGCGTCTTCCGGTGCCGCTGACGCTGGTCTTCCTCGGGTTCGCGCTGGCCTTCGTTCCCAGTCTGGAAAATCTTCACATGCCCTCCGAGGTGGTGCTGCTGCTGTTCCTCCCGGGCCTGCTGTTCTGGGAGAGTCTCACCACCTCCAGGAACGCCATCCGACGCGACCTGCGCGGCATCCTGATCACCTCGACGGTGTTCGTGGTGGCCACCGCCTTCGCTGTGGCGTGGATCGCGTCGTCGCTGGGGATCCCGTGGGAGGCGGCCCTGATCCTGGGTGCCGCCGTCGCCCCGCCCGACGCCACCGCCGCGGCCGCCCTGGCCAAGGGCCTGCCCCGCCGCCAGTTCATGCTGTTGAAGGCCGAGAGCCTCACCAACGACGGCACCGCCCTGGTGGTCTACACCATCGCCGTCGGCCTGGCGCTCGGCGGGCAGTACACCCCCTGGGACATCACGCGCATGGCCGTGGTCTCGTTCTTCGGCGGGATCCTCATCGGGATCGCCGTCGCCGCGGTCGCCTACCCGGCTTTTCGTCGCCTCCACGAACCCATCACCATCAACATGGCCCTCCTGGTCACCCCGTACGCCGCCTACCTGACCGCGGAGCTGGTGCACGCCTCTGGTGTGCTGGCGGCGGTGGTGGCGGGCCTGATCATCTCGACGCTGTCGAACCGGGTCAGCACCCCCGAGTCGCGCACCCAGGCGGAACATTTCTGGCCATTGGCCACCAGCCTGCTCAACGGCGCCCTGTTCCTGCTGATCGGTATCGAGACACGCCTGCTGATCGTCAACTTCAGTTTCTCTGAGTTCCTGACGCTGGCGGGCATCGCGATCGGTGTAGCCGTGACCCTGGTGGTCTCCCGTTTCGTGTTCCTGCAGATCACGGCGATGATCATCCGCGCCCTCGACCGCCGGCCCGAGCAACGACAGCGTCGCCTGAGCTACCGGGCCCGGGTCGTCAGCGCGGTCTCGGCCTTTCGCGGCGGGGTTTCCCTGGCGATCGCGCTGTCGATTCCCCTGGTCATGAACGACGGGTCGCCATTTCCCTACCGCGACGACGTGGTTCTCGTCGCCGCCCTCGCGATCGTGATCGGGATGGCGGTGCAGGGCCCGCTGCTGCCCAAGGTGATCGCGTGGGCCGCCAAGGGCGGTCACACCGGCGATGACGAGGAGGCCGAGCTGACCGAGGAACAGCTCGCCACCGAGGGGCGGCTGGCAATCCTGGAGGCCGTTCGCCCCGAACTGCCCGCTCTCGCCGAACAGGCGGGGGTTCCCCCGCGCATCGCCGAGGCCATGGAGGAACGCCTCGACGACATCGCGGCCCACATCGGGGCTGACGACGAGGAGGATGACGTGGCGGAGATCGTCGCCCTCGAACGCCTCCACGGTGCCGTGCTCAAGCGGAAACGGGAGCTGCTGAGCCAGTTCGTCCGGGAACGCAGGATCAGCGACGAAACCGCCCGGATCCTGCGGGCCCGCATGGACCTGGAGGAGATCCACCGCAACGGCTATCTGCCCTACGAGTGACCCCTGAATTGGTTGAATCGTCTCACACTTCGGCACCCTGTCATTTGTATTGACATTTCATGCCCTTTGCGACAGGATCAACTCGTCGCAGGGAGGCGACTTCCAGGTCCTGTTCGGGACACCGACACGAGGAAGTGAGAAGTGATGAAGCGAGTACCGAAATTCGCCGTTCTCACGCTCAGCGCGATGCTTGCGCTGAGCGGGTGCGGCATGACCAGCGACCCGTTGCCGGGCACCATTGGTGAGGACGGCCAGCCGGCGGCCGTCACAACGCAAGACTACGCCCCCGCCGAGGTCATCAAACCAAAAGACGGCAAGAAGGTGAAGATCGGCGCTTCCTTCCCGCTGCTGGACCAGTTCCTCCAGAATGTGGCCAACTCCATCAAGGAGCGGGCCGAGGCCGCCGGCGCCGAGGTGAGCATCACCTCCGCCGAGGAGAAGATCGAGATCCAGCTCAACCAGATCGAAAACTTCATCGCTTCCGGCGTCGACGCCCTCATTGTCCTGCCACAGGACACCGCCACCACCGCCCAGATCACCCAGAAGGCGAAGGCGGCGAACATCCCGCTGGTTTACGTGAACCGCCGTCCCTCCGAACTGCCCAAGGGCGTGCCCTACGTCGGCTCCGACTCCCTGGTAGCGGGTCAGCTCGAGATGGAACAGCTGGCCAAGCTGTCGAACCAGCAGGGCAACGTCGCCATCCTGCAGGGCGACCCCACCCAGGAGGCCGCCCAGCAGCGCACCCAGGGCTGCGAGGAAGTCGCCGCGAAGTACAACATGAAGGTCGTGTTCAACCAGACCGGTCTCTGGGCGCGCGACAAGGGGCTCGCATTGGCCGAGAACCTGATCCAGTCCGGGCAGCAGGTCGACGTCATCTGCGCCAACAACGATGAGATGGCCCTCGGCGCCATCAACGCCTTCGAGAACGCCGGCATGCTCGACAAGGTGGTCGTGGGTGGCGTGGATGCCACCGGCGACGCGCTGAACGCCATGGCCGCGGGCAAGCTGGAGGTCACCGTCTTCCAGGATGCCAAGGGCCAGGGACAGGCGGGAGTCGACACCGCAATCAAGATGGTCAACGGCGACGAGGTACCGGACATCATCAACGTCCCCTACCAGCTGGTCACACCCGAGAACATGAGCCAGTTCCAGCAGTGACGACGCAGGGGTCGGGAATTCCCATCCCCTTGAGCAGGGAGAACCAATGCAAGAGGTAATTCTGCGGATGCAGGGCATCCGCAAGACCTTCCCGGGCGTCGTGGCGTTGGACAACGTCAACCTTGACGTCCGCAGCGGCACCGTGCACTCGCTGATGGGCGAGAACGGGGCCGGCAAATCCACCCTCATGAAGTGCCTGATCGGCATGTACACCCCCGATGAGGGAACCGTCGAACTGGCGGGCGACATCGTGAGGTTCAAGGACACCAAGGACGGCCTGGAGCACGGCATCTCGATGATCCACCAGGAGCTGTCCCCCGTACCCGAGATGATGGTGGCGGAGAACATCTGGCTGGGCCGCGAGCCTCGTGGCCGGCTCGGGCTGCTCAGCCCCGCCGCCATGTTCCGCAAGACCCGCGAACTCTTCGACGAATGGAAGATCAACATCGACCCGAAGGCCCGGATGAAGGACCTGACGGTGTCGAAGCAGCAGATGGTCGAGATCGCCAAGGCCATCAGCTACGACGCGAAGATCATCATCATGGACGAACCCACCTCGGCCATTCCGGAACGCGAGGTGGCACACCTGCACGGGATGATCAAACGCCTCACCGATTTCGGCGTCGCCATCATCTACATCACCCACAAGATGGACGAGGTCTTTCGGATCTCCGATGACATCACCGTCTTCCGCGATGGCAAGCACGTGGGCTCCTACCCGGCGAAGGAACTCGACCGCGACAAGCTCATCAAACTGATGGTGGGCCGCGAGCTAACGGACCTGTTCCCGAAGGAGGAGGCCGAGATCGGCGATGTGGTGCTCTCGGTGCAGGGCCTCACCCGGGGCTCTGTGGTCAAGGACGTCAGCTTCGAACTGCACCGGGGCGAGATCCTTGGGCTCGCGGGGCTGATGGGCGCGGGCCGCACCGAGGTGCTGGAAACCATCTTCGGCATCGAGAAAGCCGATTCCGGGGAGGTTGTCCTCAACGGCAAAACGCTGAGGATCAAACAGCCTTCGGACGCCATCCGGGCTGGCATGGCGCTGCTGACGGAGGACCGCAAACTGAACGGCATCATGGGGGTGCTGTCGGTGCGCGACAACATCACGGCCGCGGCCCTGCCGCGTTACAGCCCCCGCGGTGTTCTTCGCGTCGGCGAGATGCGGAAAGACTCCGAGGACCAGCGTGAGAAGCTGCGCATCAAGACCCCGTCGTTGAGCCAGCTGATCAAGAACCTCTCGGGCGGTAACCAGCAGAAGGCGCTGATTTCTCGTTGGTTGCTGACCGTCCCGGACGTCTTGATGATCGACGAACCCACCCGCGGCATCGACGTGGGCGCGAAATCCGAGATCCACCGTCTCATGTCCATGCTGGCCCAGGAGGGCAAGGCAATCATCATGGTCTCCTCCGAGCTGCCAGAAGTGCTCGGCATGAGTGACCGCATCCTCGTGATGCACGAGGGACGCATCTCCGGTGAACTCTCCCGCGAGGAGGCCAACCAGGAGTCCGTCATGCACCTGGCAACCGGCGGCGACGAGGTCGCCGCGAGCGAAGGAAACCCCAATGACTGAAACCGCACCCGCCACTCGTTCGAGCCTCAATTTCGAAGAGTTCCTGAAGAAATACTCGATCGTCTTCATCCTGATCGGATTCGTGATCCTGCTCGGCATCATCACCGAGGGCCGGTTCCTGCAGCTGCAGAACCTCCTCAACGTCATCGTGCAGGTGGCTCCCATCGGCATCATCGGCCTCGGCATGATGGCGGCGATCATCACCAAGGGCATCGACCTGTCGGTCGGTGCCACCGCGGCCCTCGCCGCCGTCGTCGCCGCGTCCCTGGCTCAGCCTCCGGGCCCCAACACCTTCTTCCCCGGCCTGCCCGCCCTGCCGATCTTCGTGTCCGTGCTGGCGGCGCTGGTGGTGGGCACACTGGTCGGCACCATCGTCGGCAGCCTGGTGGCGGCCTTCCGGATCCCGCCGTTCGTCGCCACCCTCGGCATGATGACCGCCGCCCGTGGAGCCGCGAACCTGTATACCGACGGTCGTCCGATCTCCGGAACCGCATGGAACTTCAACCTCATCGGACAGGGGATCACCCCCATCATCATCCTGGCGCTCGCCGCCGGCGTGATGTGGTTCGTGCTGAACCGGACCCGTTTCGGACGTCACGTCTACGCCATCGGCGGCAACGAGATGGCCGCGAAGGTTTCCGGGATCTCGGTGCCGAAGACGCACCTCAAGATCTACGCCCTGATCGGTCTGTTGGCCGGGCTGGCGGGCGTGATCCTGACCGCCCGTACCGGCTCCGGCTCCCCGGCTTACGGCACCATGATGGAGCTCGATGTCATCACCGCCACCGTCATCGGCGGCACCTCTTTCAACGGCGGTATCGGCACCGTCTGGGGTGTCATGGTCGGTACCCTCATCATCGGCGTCATCAACAACGGCCTCAGCCTGTTGAACGTCTCCCCGTACTGGCAGATGGTGGTCAAGGGCGGAATCATCGTCATCGCCATCATCATCGACGAACGCAAGAACAGGTAGCGCTGAGGGCCTCAGCGTCCGTCGTCGCAACCGCATCCGTGAGGGGGTGTGTCGCATACACGCGACACACCCCCTCACCGCACCGCTAGAAACCTTTCCGCGCGGCCTTTTTCAGCCGCTTGGCCTCCTTCTCCACCAGAACGCGGGTCTCCCTGTTGAGGGGGCATGCCTGTTCCAGATCCTTGGGCTTGACCGCTTGCATCTGCTCCACCCTGTGGCCCTGGGCTTCCACGGCCTTCACGACGACCTCCAGGGCCTTCTCGGCGAAGAGGTTCTTGTTGGCGCTCTCGTAGCGTTGTTCGACGGAGATGACGACGTCGGTGAGAGCCGGTTCGAGGGGACGGGCGGCCAGGATGGCGTACTGTTCCCCCATGTGTTCCCGGATGCCGGGGATCAGGCTGAAATCTTCCGGAAACAGATCGGTCAAGTTCGGTTTCCAACCCGACTTCTCCCCCCGGCTCATGACGTGCACCACCCACGGGGAGTCGCCACGCAGAGCGGGTTGCCACTGGATCTTCGCGTCCCGGTACCTGGTTCCCCACTTCAGGCCACCCAGGCTCGCTCGGGCGAGCTCCACGAGGGGAACCGGGTCGATTCCCCGAACGACCATCCTCGCGGTGGGGTTGGCGTCGAGCATCCCCCATAGTCTGAACCGATCAGCCATTTTCTTGAGTCCGTTGGAAACAGTCCGGACCACCAGCCCGGTGCAGGGACCAGCTCATCCCGGAGGACGGTTTGTCTCGGAAATTCTTCACGCCCGGAAGGTGGTCGTTGACCTGGCGGTCCAGCACCTGTCGTGCGAGTTCCAGGTTGTGGTAGTCGACGTGCATGGGCGGCTCCGGTCTCATGGGCGGCTTAGGGCGCAATGTTGGCGCCGACGACGATGCATCATTCTATCGGCGTGACCGGCTGGTGGGGGTGAGTTACACCATTTACGAAAGACCCTCCGTCATCCTGCGCTCGTGATCGAATGCCGGAGGTTCGGGACCTCGTCGATGGGCCCATAAAGCCTTGGTGTGCAGGGCTCACCGCTTCAGCACGACCCGTCTAGCACCTATGATGTATGCGACCTCAAATTTCATCCCTGCAGGAGCATCAGATGTCGCATCCCACGTATGGGGGAACTGGCAGCACCCCCTCTGCCGAAGAATCGAACAGCACCGCCTCTGCGCCCCAGACGGCCCAGCCAGTCGGCAACGGCGCCGCCGCCCCGCCCGCAGGGGCTTATTCCGCCACCTCGGCCCCAGCCGGTGAAGCGGGAAGCGATGGATACGGCGCGGGTGGCGACGGATACAGCTACGACAAGAATCAGACGGATCAGACCGAGAAGACGATGCGAGACGAAGCGAGTCCCGCCAACTACGATCTCGCCAAGCAGTTCGAACACATGCACGACGCCCAGACGGAGAAAAAGTGGGGCGTCGAGGACGCTGCCGTCGCCTACAGAAAGAGCTACCAGCAGAACCTGCTCGTCATGCGAGACGAGTTCAAGACATTGGGGGAGCGCATCGACAAGTTCGTCGAGGCCCTCCAGGACACCGTCAAGGCCATGGAGAACGACGAGCAGGACGCCGAAGCCATCCAGGCGAACCTGCAGACAAAGCTCCAGGCGGCAGCGATGCCTTCCACCACCACGACCGGCCCAGGCCCCTACACCTACAACGCGCCCACGGCTTCCCTCCCCCCGATCAACACCTCCACGTCCCAGGAAGGCTGACACCATGTCAGGAAACGTCTGCACGGCCTCAGACAGCCCCTACTACGACAGGCTGCGAAACGTCTCGGAGCTGATCAGCTTCGTTGATGGCATATTCGACACCATGAACCAATTCCAGGTGGATGCCGCCCTCGAGAGGGCGCGCAAATTGGTGACGGATGTCAAGAAGAATCCCGGCCTCACCGGAAAGGTCGGGGAGATGATCGACAAGCAGCTCGGCAGCTACCTGAGCGCCTACGATCTGCACGAGAAGAACATCAAGCACCTCGAGGAAAGCCACGAGGCCGCCCGCAAGGCCATATCCGATGCCGGGGAGACCTTCCGCAATCTCTCCCCGGAGCTGCTCTCCCCCCTGGAATCGGGCATCAAGAACATCACCGAGAAGGTGGAGTGGGCGGGTGTTCTCATGCCCGTGGAAAAGTACCTCGAGGGAGTCTCCCAGCAGAACAACCTGAAACGCGAGGAGCTCTCCAAGAAGGCCTTGGACGTCATGGCCAAGAGCTTGAAAGGCAACCGCCCTGAGGTCAAGCCCTATCAGGAAGACGCTCCCGATACACAGAAGAACTGGCAGAGGGGTGGCGACGAGTCCGGTGGAGGCAGCATTCCCGGCGGTGGCGGCGCTGGTGGAGGCAGCATTCCCGGCGGTGGCGGCGCTGGTGGAGGCAGCATTCCCGGCGGTGGCGGCGCTGGTGGGGGCAGCATTCCCGGCGGTGGCGGCGCTGGTGGGGGCAGCATTCCCGGCGGTGGCGGAGCGGGTGTGATTTCCGGAATCGGAGTGGGAGGAGCCGGTGCTGCCGCCGCGGCGAAGTACGCCTCCGGCCTGCATTCGGGAGCCGACGGCATCATGCGCACCACCTCTCCGGTCGCATCCGGCGGGGTGGGATCCTTCAAGGACGCCCAATGGCCCCAGGACGCACTCAAGTACCCCATCAACTCCCGCATGACCGCCGACGGCCCGGTGGGCGGATACCTGCCCGCAGATGTGGGCAACGCCAATGACCCCCGGTGGCGTTCTGACTACTCGCATCCCGCCATCGGGTCGGTGGGTGAACCCAAGGCCGGTATCGCGGGTGGAATGCTCACGCCGGGCATCGGCGCCATCGCGGGCGGTGGTGCCGGAGCCCTGGCGGCCCGCGGCATGGGTGCCCTCGGCGCCGGCGGAATCGGTGGCATCGGCGGTGCCGGGAGTATCGCTGGCATCGGTGGTGTCGGTGGCATTGGTGGCATCGGTGGTGTCGGCGGCACGGGGGTTGGCGGCACGGGGGTTGGCGGCACAACCGGTGGCCTGACGGGAACGACCGCTGCGAACGCGGCCCGCGCGGGAGCCGCGAGTGGAGCAGCATCCGGTGCCGCGGCCCGCGGTGGCGCCGGAATGGGCGCCTTCGGCGCCGGCGGTGGCGCGGGGAGCGGCAAGGACAACAAGAAGTCCCGCAACCTGGTGGGCTACCAGGTGGTGCGCATCGACGACGACGAGGACGCCGCTGCCGTGGATCCCTCCCTCTTCGGCGCCGGTGATGCCTCTTCCTTGCAGCCCTTGGACACCAAGGAACAGGACAAGTGGTGACCTTCCGCAGGAAAATCCTGCGCCGGGCAGGAGCGTTGGCGACCTTTGCGTCGCTGGCGCTCCCCCTGGTGGGTGTTCCCGCCGCGGTGGCCGACGATGCAATCACCCATCAGGACTACGCCGACATGCTGGGGCTCAAGGACCTCCACGCTAAGGGTTACACCGGCAAGGGTGTGACCATCGCCTATATTGAGAACGCCCCTGACATGAGTGTCCCCGAATTGCAGGGGGCGAATATCGAGCAGCGCAAGACGCCGTGCGATTTCGAGCCGAACCCGACCCTGACGTCTCACTCGACGATTGTCGCCTCGATTCTGGGGAACAAAGACTGGGGTTGGGCGCCCGAGGCCAAGATCGTCAACTACACGGCTCACCTCATGAAAAACCGGGACCTTCCCGGACAGAAGTGCTCGGATGACCCGAACACGGACAACAACGTCAACGCGCAGATCAACCGGGCCCTCAACGATGGGGTGGACATCATCAGCCTGTCCGTGGCCGGCCCCGATCAGGGAGAAGCCTCAGTAATGGCCAGAGCCGCACAACTGGGGGTACCCATCATCGCCGGCGCCGACAACACCGGTACTGAGCAAAACATAAGCTATGGAACCCTCAATACCGTGGTTGCGGTTGGCGCCACTGATCTGACTGGAAAACGCTCAGATTTCTCCTCCTACGGGGACCACCTGACCATCATGGCCCCGGGAGAAGGAATCACTGATCGCGAACCCGATGCGAATGGAAATCTGACAAAAATCATCCCAAATGCAAAAGGTACATCTCTCTCCACTCCCATGGTGACAGGCCTACTGGCCCTGGGAAAGCAGAAGTGGCCGAATGCCACCGGAAATCAGCTGATCCGTTCCCTCATCAACACCGCCAACAACAACGGGCAGGGATGGACCAAGGAGTACGGGTGGGGGCTGATCGATCCGGTGAAGTTCCTCACCGAGGATCCGACCTCCTTGGAGGATAGCAACCCCCTGTGGGAGAAAATTCCCGGCGCCCTGCCCAATCAGCAGACGCTGGCTGACTACCAAGATGGCCTGATAGATCCAGTCAATCTCCCGGCGGACAGCTCCTACGTGTATCGCGGAGTGGATGACGCCATTGTCGCCAACTACCCCGACATCTCCGAATACGCCACCTCTCCCCGCTACCACAAGAAGTAGCGTGTTCTGCGAGTAATTGATGGGTGCGACCCGGTGGTCGCACCCATCTTTTATTTCGTCCAGGACAGGTCGATCAGTAAGCGTATGAACGGAGAAACCCCGGAGCGATAGTCGGTGACCTCCGTCCCGGGCGGGACCACCGTCGGTCGAATCACCCCACCACGATGAGCGTGCGCGTCACCGGGGCTCCATTGTCCTTTTCCGCGTTCGCCAAGGTCAGCACGTAGGCCTTCCCCGTGCTGAAAGGAGACTCGCCCGTGGCCACGGTCCAGGCCGACCAGTGGGTACAGTCCTGCGAAGTGCACAGGTCAAGGGTGCCGTCCTTGAATCGCCAGTTCGTCGCCTTCGACATGTAGAGCAGGGTCTCGGACGGCCCGGTGACGGTACCGTCGGAGTTCAGCCGGAAGGGTTTGTCCTTCAGTTCCTCGTACCGATCCTGCAATACCAGGTCCTTGTCGAGGAACTCCTTAACGAGGCCATCGACTTCTCCCGCCGCCCCGTTGCCCGCTCCCCCTTGCGACGCGGGTGCCGATGGTCCGCCCGAGGAGCAGGCCGACAGGGACAGGCTCAGCACAACCACTGAAGCTGCCGTAGCCAGGCCACGTACGATCCTGCCCAGGTTCATCACTGCCTCCAACACTGCGTACTCGTTGGGGACCGCCACGGCAACGCGCACGCGCGGCCTTTCTGGTGTGGAGTCTAGCCACCGAACAGGTCCTCGGAGCCGACATTCGGCAACTTCGCGAAGAACCACCAGATTTCCAGACCCCGTCCCGGCAGCCCCGACGGGGCTTCACCGCACGCTGCCGCGCCCCATCCCGCGCGCCTGAAGAAATTCTGTGGACCTGCCCCACCCGCCTCTGCGGACCACTTACAATTATCCGTGGAGCTTGTCTCGAGCAGTGTGCTCTCGGATGGGTGTTTTGTTGATTGTTGTATGTTTTTGGGAGGGTGTGTGGTGGATGGGCTTCAGGTTTCTCCTGAGGGTTTACGTTCCCATGCCGGCCACTTGGGGCAGGTCAGTGACGCGGTAGGACAAGCCCTTGACGCGGCCGGACAAGCAAGTATCTCCGATGGCTGCCTGGGGATGATGATCGGCCCTTTAATCACACCACCATTACTCCTAGTCGAAGAACTAGCTAGATTAGCGATCTCGTCTTCCGGAGACGCGGTAGAAAGACTGGCCACCCAAGTCCAGGAAGTCGCAGCAGATTTCGAAGCCTCCGAAACCGGCACCATGCACGATTTCCGCAACACCGACATCCCCACCCACACCACCCACGGCTCCCCCACCACCGCCACACCATCTACTACAGGCGGTGCGGGTCGCGGCTACAGCGCACACTTGGCAGCCCGGATGGGCGGGTGATCAAGCATGCCGGAAACAAATCCCCTGGTCGCCGAACGCAAAGACACCACCACGCCTCTGGCAGGAACCTTTCTCCTCGAAGACGGCGAAGCCCTCGTCCAAGCCATCAACGACAAAGACTGGGTAGCAGGCGGCCTCGCCGTGGTCGGCGGAGCGTTCGACGCCGCCGCAGCCGCATCCGACCCCATCGGCACCCTCATCGCCATGGGCCTGGGCTGGGTCCTCGACCACGTCCAACCCTTCAACACCTGGCTTGAACAACTCACCGGCGACGCCGACCAAGTCAAAGCCCACGCCGCCACCTGGAAGAACGTCCAAAAACACCTCCAGGCCACCGCCGAGACCATGGCCTCCCACGTCACCACCGACCTGGCCGACATGAACGGCCGCACCATCACCGCCTACCAAGGCGCAGCCGGCGACATAACACGCGTCATCAACGCAGCCGGCACCTGGGCCGGCGCCATCGGCACCGCCCTCGAGGTCACCGCTTTCATCGTCCAATTCGTCCACGACTTCGTCCGCGACGCCATCAGCGAAGTCGTCGGCTCCATCCTCTCCTACGCCGCAGAACTCATCGCCACCTTCGGCCTAGCCTGGCCCATCGTCGCCGAACAAATCGCCACCCGCATCGCATCCCTCATCGGCCAAGTCGGCCGCAACGTCAAAAACCTCGTCACCAGCGCCCGCAACCTCGTCAAGAAACTCACCGACCTCAAAACCCTCTTCCACACCCTCAAAAACAAAATCGACGACCTCTTCCGCAAAGGAGACAACCCCGGTAACACCGGCCAAAACACCAGCAAAACCGCTGACAACGCGAACTCCACAACCGGCAGCGGGGGTGCAGACCATCCCGGTGAAAGCACGGGTTCTGGCGGTGGCGCAGGCCCCACCGGTGGAAACAGCGGAACAGGCAACACCGGCTCCTCAGGTAACAGTACCCATCCGGGCGGGGCCAGCGGCGGACCTACCACCCCCACGGGCAGCGGTGCCGATTACTCCAAAGGAACCCCCCACCCCTCAGACGGAAAAACCAACAACACCGCCCCCACGGATGGGGCGCCGGCTCCCTCGGCTGGTTCCCACCCCGGCAGTTCACATGCTTCCATGACCGCCGACAGCGCACCCTCAACCAACAACAGCACAACCCTCACAGGCAGCGGTGCCGATTACTCCAAAGGAACCCCCCACCCCTCAGACGGAAAAACCAACAACACCGCCTCCGCTGGTGTGGCATCAAACTCTTCTGTGGGAGCCACTTCTCCCGGAGAACCTTCCATCCGCTCCAATGAAAACCTCGGCAGCCCGGACCTGGCGTACACCAGCCAGGCTCACCCCTCGAGCCGCAACATTGACAACGCAGTTCCTGTCGGCGCGACCGCACACTCCTCTGTAGGAGCCACTTCCCCCGGAGGACCTTCCTCTCATTCCAGCGAAAACCTCGGCAGCTCAAGTCTTGGGGGCGGCAACAGCACCCACCACCCTACCGGAGGCGCCAACACACACCTCACCGACAACAACGTCACATCCCCACACAACAGCTCCCCTCACACGCATGACGGCACCGGACACACCAGCGGAAGCAGCGGAGCAGGCAGCACCGGCTCTCCAGGAAGCAGCACCCATCCAAGCGGAACCAGCAGCGGATCCACCACCCCCACCACAGGCCCAGCCCACACAGGCGGAAACACCAACCCAACCAGCGGACCAAACACCCCCACCCACACTGACGGCTCACACGCCACAATGACAGCCGACAACGCACCCTCGACCAACAACAGCACCACCCACACAGGCAACACCACAACCCCAGACGGACCCCCCGGACACACCACCGGAGAACCCACCACCCCCAAACGCGCCCTCGACGACGACCCCACCACACGCCCAACCGACCCCGTCACAGCAGAACCCCGCCACGCCGACGAACCCCCCGAAACCAGCAGCGGCGGCGGCGGAGACGACGGAAACAACCACGGCGGCGGCGGAGACGACGGAAACAACCACGGCGGCGGCGGAGACGACGGAAACAACCACGGAGACGACGGAGACAACCACAACAACCACGGCGACGACGGAAACAACCACGGCGACGGCGGAGACGACCACAACAACCATCACGGCTCCGGCGATGACATAGATCCTGAAGTCGAGAGGCTCCGGAGCCAAACCCCGGAAACCATCGATGATGCTCTGAAGCTAATTCGGGAGCCCAAACCTTACAACGGGACTGACGCAGATATCGGAAAGGCCATGGATGACAGCACCAGGCTGGTTGACAACCCCAAGGAGATTTTCGGAACCACGGACGGAAAACCCAATTCGTACAACGACTGGGCCAAGGAGTACCTTGACGAAAAAGGGAAATCCAAGTGGCCAGATCCGGAGCATCTTCCTGTCGAAAATGGATTGGACAAAACGAAAGGCATCGAAAGATACAACAGCATTGATGACTATATATCAAATCACGGCAACAGAGTTGATCGCGTAGGAGGGCCTTTTGGATCCTTCCTCGGCGGAATTGATGATGGCCGAGTTGCCACCTTCGGGGAACGCGCGATTTCTCCAGAATCGGTGAAACAACCATACTATCAGTATGAGCTCACGGGAAACTTGCCCGAAGGATACAGAATAGACAGAGGGGTCGTTTATCCTTGGCACGGAGCTCCCGGAGGAGCATCACAGGTCCAGATTTTTAACCGCTCTGGAATAGCTTTGAGCGTCAGCGAGCTACTAGACAAGGGAATTCTGAGGGGGGCAACCGATTTTGTTGGACTGTCTTGAACGACTCATCACCACCCTCACAGACACAGACATAGGGGTTTACAAAAAAGAAGATTTTCTGTCCTTCAGCCGGGAACAAAACGTTCGCGGCGTCTTGTTCTGGGACACCGACGGCCTGTACCACATCGGATACCAGACGAGACGAGACGACACCCCCACCGCCACTCTAAGCACCCCACACCAAGACGTGGCCCTACGCTGGCTAATTTGCCGCATCACCAACAGATACCGCGAGAAACAGAAATGGCCCTACCTCCTACCCTTGCGAAACATCCCCGGATTCGCGAACGGCTGGACAGCCGAACAAACCTCCGAACAAACCGTGCTCTACAGCATCAAAGCCACCGGACGCCTCATCCGACCCAACGGCACCCCGGTCGCGATGGACATGACCACCACCTTCCCCCACGCACCAGAACTCGCGGCCCTCTCCCACCTCATGCACCTAACCCCCGACCAAGTCCTGGACGCCTACCTCACCCCCAACGGCGAACCCCTAAACCACCTCCTCGAACACGGAAACCCCGTCGCCACCATGGGGCAGGATTTCCAACACCTGACCCAAGCCCGGGGTGGCCACACCACACCCTGCGAGGACGGTTTCATCTTCCCAAACACATACTCTGACTGGGTTCCACATTTCTGGATCGAGGACGGCTGCTGGCGCTTCGGCCACACCGAACGCGGCGAGAAAAGACCAGCAGAAATACTGAGCACCGACCGCGACATAGTACTGCGCTGGATAGCCCTCGAACTACTAAATATCGTACGCTTCAACAAAGGATGGCCAAGCATCCTCACCTACAAAACCAACCCAACCCTCCTACCCGGATGGCAGGTCCAAAAACTATACGACGACTACGGGCGCCTCATCAGCCCAGACAACATCCACCTACCAATGGTCATGCGCACAGTCTTCCCCCGTCACGAAAACCTCAACACACTCTCACACCTCATGCCCCTCACCCTCACACAAGAAATCAACAGTCTCCTGACAAAAGACGGCGGACACCTGCACTCCATGCTCGAACCAAATCCCTGAGGGGTTGTACAGCGCGCACACCGCGCGACCCTCCAGAATGACGTGACGATCACCACGATACGAATGAACTGAGACACGGGGCACCGTCGGATTTCCTGTATGATTCCAAAACTTCATCATAAGACGACCGCATCAGGTAGGAATACTCCACGAGGTGCCGGCACTGTGGAAAGATAGTCCTCACCTCTGCAGGAATTCGTTCGCCTTCCAAAATCAGACATCCCGTCAGCAAGGTCAGCTGACCAACTTGCCATTCGGGCCCCAAAGTCTCAATAGTATTAGGCAGATTAATAGCTGGGAGTTCCAGCGCAGCCCGGGCGTCGATCGCGATCCGGCTTGCTGCCCATTTGTACGTGAGCTGATCGTACGGACTCCACATGGTCGGGACACGTTCCCGACCTCGCTCGCTGTACCCATAGAACCATTCATCATCCGTGCGCCACAAATGATGCGCATAAAGCCCGCCGTTCCAACTCATGGAATGCCCGTCGGGAGCGTCTGTCACCTCTGCACCGGCTTCTGATGCGTAAGATACCAGCTCATCCATGATTGACATCAGGAATCTCCTTCCAGAATGTGCAGGTCAATACACTCTTCAGCTGTCAACAGGATCTCGCCGACTTGAAAGAGCACTTGACGCGCGCCGCCCGGTTGGCCGAACCACGGAGCAATGATGCCACTGACCAAGGTCACATACGGCGGTAGATCCAGCAGACGGTACCGATAGTAGGGTTCTTTCACCGCGCTCGGAGGAAGTGACCGTTGCTCGAAGGAATAGGGTTTAGGACCAGGCACTGCGCAGAAATAGCTGCCACGGGGGTCGCCCACTCGGTCGAGACGATCTCCATACTGAGCAACATAGTCCAACACGCTCTGGTTACTGCGTTTCGGCCCAGAATCGACGACCTCGCGCAGCAGGCCGCCATCTTCGGCCAAGAAAGAATCAACCACCTGCTCCAAGTCCAGGTTCATCAGATGCGACAACACATCCAAGGCATTGACCCAGTAAGCGTGCAGGATAACCTCGGTCGCATCGCCTCCGGGCCCTATCAAAATTCCGTGTCGATCGCCCAGCTGCTGCTGACTCCAGCCGGGCGCCATCACCGGCTTCCAGTATCCCGCCATAATCTGCGGCCAGCCGCGGCTGCGACGCACACCGTTCAACCATTCATAGGCAATCCAACGGAGTACCAGATCGCGGTCGACGCTGACGAGATCCATGGTACGTTCCTCACCGCGT
Organism: Arachnia propionica; assembly: GCF_037055325.1. Lineage (NCBI taxonomy): Bacteria > Bacillati > Actinomycetota > Actinomycetes > Propionibacteriales > Propionibacteriaceae > Arachnia > Arachnia propionica. The sequence goes on from NZ_CP146373.1 coordinate 1,749,136, forward strand.
TCGGTGTGACCAAAACACCAGCAGCCATCTTCTATCCAGACGTGCAACACCATGCCCGGCACCGACCAGTGAAAACCATCCTCGTCCGCAACCACCCGGAAATCAACGGCTGCTACCATCCGTCGAAAACCTTCTCCCATAACCGCCACCGGGTTCTCTGACTCCACCAAGAACTCCAGGGCGCCGCCCTCCGGGGTGAGATAGGAATCCAGCACTTGGTCGGGACTCAAGTCCATGAGATGCGACAGGGCCGCCAATTCGACAGCTGACGGGAATGCGGTAAGCATCTGCCCCTCCACCGACACCCCGTCAGGCCGGATCAGCTGACCCATCGCCCGGATGCCACGTTTCTCACTATCCTCCGAAACGCGGCTCGCACTCCAACCTCTCGCGAACCCCGGCACCGCTCGCAGCGGCAACAACCATGGCCACCCCATCCGGTACCGGTACTGATTCGCAACGCAACAAATCAACCACCGCAACGCCATGTCACGATCAGCGGTGGAAAAAGTTGCGACGGGCTTTTGATCCACCCAGTCCATATGATCTACACGCCACTTCCCGACGCTCTCCCAGAAAACGACGGTACGCGCGTTACTCTCACGTCCGATAAGCCGGAAGCCTCCGGCATCAAACACGGACACGCCTGCATTGTTGAGTACCGACACCAGCCGCTCGAAACAATCAGACACGTTCCCGCACCTCCTCCAGAAGACCCAACCCTGTCAGTTCCTCGACGCTGACCAGCTGATTGCTGGAGTCACGAAACAGCACCTGCTGGCCTCCTCCCCGGGCTCCATGGGCGCAAACCACCTGGCCCGTCTCGATCCGCCAGCCGGATGACATCTCCCGTCCCGCCACACGATACCTGTGGTAAGGAAGCCTCGCAGCGTTCGGGCTAATGGAGCGTTCCGCGAAAGCCGCAGGGCGCAGACCGCTGACGACGAAGAGATATGCTCCACGCGGATCGCCGACTCGATCCAGTCGGACTCCATATCTCTCCAAGTAGTCATCGACCCGCCAGAACGTCTCGACCGTACTAGAGTCCATGCCATCCCGCACGTTGCCGTCGCCCTCATAGGGCCAGATTTCATCACCATTGGCGTTGCGACAGTCGGCGGTCCACTGGTTGTAGGAGCGGGGCTTACCATCTGCCCCGGCGCCGAAATGCCACCGCGGCTCGTCGATTAAACTGGCACTATCTTTCACCATCCCGTGCTACCTTTCTGCACCCGTGCTCATAAAAGTAGATTTGGTTGTACCAACTCTACGACCTCCACGCCCAGCAGAGCGACCAGACCCTCACACTGAAACTTATTCGCAAGGTTGGGCTGTGATCCAGGTAAATCCCTGCGATCCGCTTGCCTTCCGGTGATTTGCCGATCTTCTTGACAGGAAAACTTACCTTGGCGAGCGCTAGCGATTGGCGTCAAGGGCGGAAGCAAGGAGCAAGCGATCGTGTACTCCACATGGGCTTGGGTCATTCCAGGGCCGTTCTGGAAGGACCACGCCCAAGCTCTTCAGCGATGGCACCTGCGGCAGGGCTGGTGCACGGTGAGCCAGGCACGTCCTCTGGATCGCGATACTCGAAAGCCAGCCGCCCACTTATGCTCTCTACAAGCGCCACAGACAGGCGCAAAAGCTGCCTCGCACTGTACCGAACTCCAGACTAAGGTGACACAACAGGCTCATCTCTGCACCCTTGGCACCGCGGCCACGGAAGCCCGGCACCACATCAGTACGTGGTATCGACAGTAAGGACTTTGGACCGCGCTGGGTTTGATGGAGGTTTTCCCTGTTTGATTCCGACCGGCAGGTTGTGGTCGTGTTGTACAGCATAGAACGTGTTCTCGAACTCGACGGGCGGGACGTCGTCGAGATAGCCGTGGAGGCGCTGCGTGTTGTGCCAGTGCACCCATCCAAGCGTCGCGAGTTCGAGGTCCTCGACCCTCTTCCATGGTCCGGATCGGGCGGGTCCGCGGACGAGTTCGGCCTTGTAGTACCCGTTCACCGTCTCGGCCAGAGCGTTGTCATACGAATCGCCGACCGACCCGATCGAGGGTGCCGCACCGATCTCTGCCAGACGTTCGCCGTAGCGAATCGAGGTGAACTTAAGATCCCGCGTCGCTATGACACCTCAGATCATCATGGCGGCGCGGGACCTGCGGGCCATCTCAATCGTGTCGAGGGCCATCTCGGTGCGCATATGCGACGCGACCCGCCAGCCCACGATCATCCGGGAGAACGCGTCGACGATGAAACACACGTAGGCGACACCCACCCAGGTGGGTACGAACGTCCACTCGGTCACCCAGAGCCGGTTCGGAGCGGTCGCGGTGAACTCCCGCCGCACACCAGATCAGGGTGCCGCGCCGACGCTGGCTGCGACCTTGTGGTCTTCACTCGCTTCGAACGCCGTGCGCCCTCGATACCGGCGGCACGCATCAATCGTGCCGTCTGATCGCGACCGATGACGACCCCCGCTCGGCGCGCTGTCTTCCAGAGCTTACAGACCCCTGTAGACGCGGTAGCTGGCCTCCCAGAGTTCGATCAACTGCAGGATCAGCGCCTCGTCCCGCCGGGCACGAATAGACAGCTCGCGGGCCTTGGCGGCGTAGTAACTGCTCGGAGCCACCTGCAACACTCTGCAGATGAACTCGACTCCGAGCCTGCGGCCTTCAACCAGGTCGTCCTTGTTCGCGTCGATGAACGTGACTACTTCCGGTAGTGGCGGCCTGGCTCCACCCCGAAGAAAGACGCCGCCCGTTTCAACACCTCGTTGGCCCGCCGCAACTCTCAGACCTCTTGCTCAAGCTCCTTCACACGCTGCGCCTGCGCCGACCTCACACCCGCAGTGACACCATCATCGATATCGGCCTGCTTCACCCACGCCCGCACGGACTCAACCCCGTAACCCAGCTGCGTCGCGACGCGCTTCACCATCCCCCGTGTGACACCAAGCTCCGCTCGCAGCGTCCTGACCATCCGCACCACGGCGGCCTTCTCCTCCTCACAGTAGCGACGCATCGTCGGCTTCCCAATTCACCATTTCCTTCGGCATAACTCCATCCTCATTCCCAAAACCAAGAGCCTCCAAGAAACCCAGGACGGTTCACTGCACACGGTGATTCGCTTGGAGGTGAGAGCGCTGAAATGTATGACATACGTGGAGCACAGCCAGAACCTGGAGTAACCAACCCACGGCCCAAAGAAGATGGGCATGTTGATCCTGAGGAATTCACCAACGCAGCTTACGATACCTTGGGGGAAAGATTGCGCCAGGAACCCCCAGGTACAGTAGCGATCGTAGGAGTTGACTGGGACGTTCCCAAAGTTTCTCGCGACGAGGCAGGAGGGCACTGGTTTAATGCTTACGTAGATGATAGCGGAAACCTTCGCTGGGCCGATGAACAGTTCGGGATAACCGCCGACTGGCCTCCTAGATATGATGATGATATCTGGAATTTAGATGCGATGATTCGAAATTCACAAGAATCCGAGTGGAGAGGATTGGACCTTGGAAAACAAGACAGATAAAGAAATATTTGACTTTTTTGCCGACTGGTATTCAAGAAACGTAAATGCCTCAACCCGACTCCATCCAAATGACTGGGAAGTCATTCCATACAAGGACGCTCACATTGTGAAGCCGAGCGGGAATAAGAGAACGAGTTATATGCATCTCGTCAGAGACGGCGATTGCATCGGATTCTCCGTGACCTTCCTCTCTTTGGCGAAGGCGTATCAGAAACTTCTCGAACGCAAGAACTCACAAGAATAGGAATTCAAAGGACGCCACCCCGTCACTACAAACCTCCAGCAAAGAGGGTCCGAACTTTACTTCGCGCGAAGAGACGCGAAAAGAAGAAACATTTCACGCGATGAGGCTTATTCACAGAACGGCCAGCTGCCATTAGAGACGCATCCTGAATAAATAGATTGGGCGGCTCGTTTCAGATAGAATAGGTGTTGAATAAAACATTAACGAAACGAGCCGCTGAATGTATAATAGCACAGGCCTAGTTGACGATCAGTTCAACGCCCTCTACGAGTGCCTCAAGGCGGCAATACGCAACAGCCTTAAACAAGACAAAAACCCGGTGCGGATTCCGACAGTTCTAGGTATCATAGGAGCACTCGAGGTGACGTTGAAGTATCTGAGACGAAACCGCGTCCAGGCTGAGCTTGCTGAAAGTCACAGCGTGTCTCAATCCACCATCAGCCGGGCCATCACCGCTGTAACAGGACTGTTGGCTGACTGTCTAGCAGAAGAGCGTCCGAGCCTGGGGCAGGTACCCAAGGACACCGCCCTCCTGATCGACGGTACGCTCCTGCCCTGCTGGAGATGGAAAGCCGAGAAGACTATCTTCTCAGGCAAGCGCCGCCACAGTGGTGTCAACGTTCAAGTCATCACTGACACCCACGGACGCCTCCAGTGGATCTCACCCATCCTCGATGGGAGTATCCATGACGTTAAAGCATTCGATACCCACGAAATCCTGAGGCACCTAAAAGCTAGAAACATCATCGCTGACAAAGGCTACATCGGCCGCGGACTCCACACCCCGGCCAGGGCCCAACCCGGACGAAAACTAACCGGGCTGGAAAAAGACTATAACCAACGAATCAACCACATCAGATGGCCCATCGAACGAGCTATCGCGCACCTCAAAACCTGGCGCATCCTCCACACCATCTATCGCCGCCCATACTCAACATTCCAAACCAAAGTCAACGCCATCACAGGGATCATCTTTGGGATTCTGTGAATAAGCCTCGATGGCTTGCATTGTAATTTTGAAGGCTTTACGGAGGCGGCGATATTCGACGCAGAAAACAACCAGGCGACCCTTCACAGACGACACATCGACCAGCAGATCCCTAGTCAAATCACACTCGAGGATAGCCGCGCAAGTTATTTAAAGAGGCGCGCATCGACAAGGGGATGGCAGCCTGTTCTTGTCGCGCGTCAGACTATGCGGCAGGGCTGTTATGCAGAAAGAAAGTCACTGAGTAGTCGATCAGATGGCGAATAGCCGAGTTCATGGAGGCCGGCAGGACCACTCTGGTGGCTGGCTGGTTCGGTCCGTCGTCTCGGGAAGAGTAGCTAGAGGCCAAGGGCGCCAAGTTGCCCCAGACACTAGGCCAGGCAGACCTTGGAGGTCAGAGCGTGGAACAAGTCGACTGGAGGCCGACTGGGCATTTCGAAGACCTCAAGGTGATCCGCATGAAAGCGGACATATTGACCGTGAGGCTCTGCCAGCTCTTCGACATGCCCGAGCAGACCTGGCGCCGCTCGCAGGCCAAGGGCCCGCACCGAGGGCTCCCTAGCCGCCACAATGGCGGAGACAACCACAACAAGACGTTACAGACCCCGAACTGGTGAGGCTCCGAGACCGACCCTCGGAAACCATCGATGACGTCAGGCAGGTCAACGAAGAACTGCCATCGCACTACACTGGAGAACATGCCGAGGTAGGGAAAGCGCTGGACGACGGCTACGGATTGATTGAGGATCCGACTCACCACTTCGGAACCAATCCAGAAACGGACCTACCCAACTCTTATAACGACCAGGCGGAGAAATACCGACGCAACGAAACGGATTGCTATTGGCCAGAAAGCGACCCCGACGGTCCGGTAACCAATGGGATGAATTCTGGTTCGATCGAAAATGAATACAAGATCGACAATTACATCGAGAAATATGGTGACCGCATAGATCGCGTAGGAGATCCAGGAGGAAAATATTTTGGGGCCATCGATGGAGACCACGTATCTAGCTTTTCGGAAAGATCTATCGATCCCAGATCTGCCTGCAAGCCTTATTACCAGTATAAGCTCACAGGATACTGGCCAGAGGGCTACAGGATCGAAACGGGAATCGTCGCTCCATGGCACGACTCACCAGGCGGCGCACGGCAAGTACAAATCTACAATGATTCAAACCGCGCCGTGAGTGCAGAAGAAGCATTAAAAGAAGGAATTTTAAGAGGAGATACCAACTATGACGGATTGCATTAGCAGATTGATCACATCCTTGCGTGAGGTTGAGGTTCGCGCTCATGATGACAAGGGGTTTCTGAGTATTCACCGCGGACGAAACATAAATAACGTCCGCTTCTGGGGCACAGAGGAGGCATGGAATTTTGGCTATCTACGCTGGCCCATGGAACCAACAGCAGCTCTCGCCACTCCCGATCGCGATGTCGCGCTTCGCTGGCTCATCTGCTGCACCGGCAACCTGTATCGCAAGAAGCAGGAATGGCCCTTCCTCCTTCCCCTCCGAACCATTTCCGAATTCGCGAGCGGCTGGACAGCCGAACAAACCTCTGAACAAACCGTGGTCTACAGTGTCAAAGCCACCGGTCGTCTCATCCGACCCAACGGCACCCCGGTCGACATGGACATGACCACCACCTTCCCCCACGCCCCGGAACTCGCGGCCCTCTCCCACCTCATGCACCTAACCCCCGACCAGGTCCTGGACGCCTACCTCACCCCCGACGGCGGCCCCCTGAACCATCTCCTCGAACACGGAGACCCCGTCACCAACCAAGGTGCAGACTTCAAGCGAATGGTCGACGCCCACACCGAACCTGCATCGGTACACACAGAAGGCTTCACCATAGACTGGAACAAACACTTCTGGCTCGAGGACGGCTGCTGGCACTACGGAACCACAGAACGCAGCGAAAGCAGAAGCGAAGACATCTCCAGCCCCCATCAAGACTTGGTGCTTCGCTGGGCCGCATTTGAAACCCTGAACATCTTCCGCAGAAGGAAAAAATGGCCACTACTCTTCACTAGCCCTCTCCCGAAAATCGCCATGGGCTGGACTGTGAAAGAAACACACAACAGGACCCGCGGCACCTTGGTCTCCCCGGAAGGAACCGTCTTGGAGATGGTCCTGAAAGCACTCATGTCAAGCCCTTGGAAGTTGAACGTATATTCTCATCTCGCACCAGCACTCCTGAGCAGATCATCGACAATTTCCTGCTGGAGGATGGCGGCTCCTTCCGAAATTACCTCGCCACACCGCCATCCTCCTAGACAGGAACCCACAAGTGACACATTGACTCCGCCCCACGGCATCAAATACCACACTAAGGCTTATACACAAGCCATCTTCGAGTCATTAAAACACCTAGCCAAGTCGCGCCTAGCGGCAACCGTGAGTGAGCCTACATAAAAGAAACGGATCCAGCCGAAAAACTTCGGGAGACCATTGGTTCAATACCTACGTGGAGGAGAACGGCAGGATCCGCTGAGAAGACAAAAATGGGAATGATTGGAGACTAGCCTCCAAAATATGGCTATAATATCCGGACCGTAGATGTCATGATTCAACATTCGATAGACTCCAAGGGGAAGGAGTGGACCTTGGAACTGAGCAAAGAGACCAAAGAAAAAGTATTCAAGGCTTTCAGTGCTTGGCGGGCGAGAAAAAATCCCGCCGCTCGTGTAACCTCCCTGAACGACTGGAGCATTGGTCGATATAAAGAAGTTTTCATCATAGCTCGCAGCGGGGGGCGAAGGGGAAACTGCCTGTATTTCGTGAAAGATGATAAATGCGTTGAGTTTTCCCCCGCCTTCGCGGATATCGATTCGATATATCAGGTATTCCTCCAAGACGAGGAACCCGAGAAAAGCTAGAGCGTCAAGAAACCCAGCCCTTGGCGCCGAGGCCACAGAAGCCCTGCCCATCGACACCACATATTGCGAACGCTTCACCACGCCGATAACCTAGAAGAAAGGCAATCGATCGAAGTATCATCCCGAACACACCTCGAGGGACACGAGAAGTTGATGAATGCATTCACACGTGACGATTTCGTGACATGGATGGAAAGGCTTGCCCATGTGCCGTGGCCGATGACCCTCGACGCTTTCACCAATCTTGCTCCAGAACTGGACTGGACTTTCACTGGCTATCAGTACAGCTTCACAGCAGACTTCGCTATAGGCACACGAAAAGTGGTGGTCATCGACAATAAAGCAGGCGACGTCCACACGATCTCCTTTGTTCTAGCCAAACCCGCTCTGGAAGGGGTGGAACTACTCTCCAAGCTGAACGATCTTTTTAGCGGCTATGTCGCAGCCGCTTCGGAAACTTGGGGACCACCCATACGGACAGTACAGGGAAGAAACCCCGTAGCAGCTTGGACTCTCCCGCAAGCCTGCATCGCGGAGATCACCAGAAGCGAAGAGAAGATCCATGCGAAATTTCTCACACCTCAAGGAGCAAGGTTCTACTAGACGCCCATTCCCTTTCATCGCCCGCGAGCAGTATTCAGTGAGGTCTCATGATTTGGCAAGAGTTTGAAGTAAATCTTTTCTCCACAATAACAAATTTCACCGCTCGGACGATCTTGATCATTGGCGCATCGGACAGACACGGGAAAACCGGAGTTCCCTTCGCGCAGTTCGCCGGAATCAATGCCCTGAGGCTTATTCATAGGGGTGTTTTGGCTTTCTCCAACTAACGCTTTATCCGAGGGGGATGTGGGGGCGGCTTGCCCGATCTGAGACAATTCAAAGTGTTCTACTACAAAGACTCTCAGATGAAAGACAAGCCGCTGCCGTGAATACTACCACGATCCTTGAGCGTGATCAGATCCTTGACCTGTGTGAACTGATCCACACATCCCATTCCGGAAACCTATCCGGCAGCAGGATCCCGTGCCCTAGGCTTGTTCCGCTGTATCCAAATCACTGTGTTAACACTCAGACACAACCTCACCCAAGAGTTACTGGCCGACATCCACACAGTTTCCCAAGCCACCATCTCGAGGGTGATTACGGTTTACACTCCCTTGATCGCCGAGGCCCTCCAAGCCTGGGTGCCCGGCACGGGGGACCTCGACCCTGACCGTCAGTACATCATCGACGGTACTCTGGCGCCCTGCTGGTCGTGGCACGACCGTCCCGAACTGTACTCAGGCAAACACCACACCACAGGAGTGAACCTGCAAGTGGCCTGCACCCTGACCGGACAGCTCGCCTGGATCTCCCCACCCCTGCCAGGTAGTGTGCATGATGCAAAGGCCATCACAGAATCCGGATTCCTCACAACCCTCAATGGTCAAAGTCATATCGGGGACAAGGGCTACATCGGATTGGGAATGATCACCCCCGCGAAGAAACCCGCCCATGGTGAACTCACCAACACCGATAAAAGAAACAACACGACCATCAACCGCATCCGCTACCTCATCGAACGCGTCATCACGAACCTCAAAACCTGGCGTGTCCTCCACACCGATTACCGCCGCCCCTACAACACCTTCGAAACCACAATACAAGCCGTCACCGGACTCATCTTCGCCTACACCCCATGAATAAGCCTCCCTGTATGGAGGGAATACGGACCTCGTGGCCGCGATTTGTGGCGAGAATGTCCCGGGGGACATGGCAACCTTCACACCCCAGCAACGTGATGATCTGGAGCAGCTCGGGTTCACTCCGTCCGACGATGGGGTGACATGGCAGCGAAGGCTTCCGTGGCCAGCAATGAGTCGTGTCATTTGGGACACTGTCCAGGCAAGCACCCTGCGTCTACGAGATATTGGCGGCATCGAATCACCCGATCAGCTAACTTACAAGGCATGGCGCTACCCCAGCGACAGCACCAAAAATGCAAACGACATCGGCGACAAGAAACTCCACATTCCTGAACTTAGAATCCCGCGAGAGCAGCAATAATTGCAGCATCGCACGCGCCGCAGCCACACCTTGCTCGCCTCAACCCAGATGGCTGCAAAGAATACGGTTTCCTTAATGGCCTTCGCATCATGAGGAAGCAGGAAGAGCCGGGCAATGTTTCGAACCAAGGCACAAGCCACCTGCAGGCTCACTCCCGTCTTCTGATGCTTACCTGAGTACGGCTCAGGGATACTCGCGCCACGACCAGCAAGGCACCAAAGTACTGTCAATGAGGCTTATTCATGGGGTGTAGACGAAGATGAGTCCGGTGACGGCTTGTATTGTGGTTTCGTGTAGACCGCCACCACTCTCGAGATGGTGGCTTGGGAGACCATGTGGATGTCGGCCAGCAACTCCTGGGTGAGATTGTGTCTAAGCATTAACAAAATGGATCTGGATACAGCGAAACAACCCCAAGGTGCGAGATCTTGCTGCCGGATAGGTTTCCGGAACGGGATGTATGGATCAGTTCGCACAGGTTGAGGATCTGGTTGCGGTCAAGGCTTGTGGTAACATTCATGGCAGCGGCTTGTCTTTTATCTGAGGGTTTTTTCTACACCTTGAATTGTCTCAGATTAGGCAAGCCGCCCTCACATCCCCCTTAGGACAAAGCGCTAGCTGAAGAAAACCAAAACACCCCTATGAATAAGCCTCATGGTTTGCATATAGAGGATTATTCACAGCTATCCTCACGATGTGTCTGACTAGAGTTTTCGCTGGTTGACGCGCCGTCTGTGAATAACCCTCATAGCCCTCTTTACCCAAGGGGCACAACAGCTAGGATACCCCACAGGGTTATCAGCTAACCTCTCAGGAGCCATGCATGACAAACCAGACCCCGCCCTCCCACACTCATGAGCCCACACCCGAGGAACGTCTGGCCAACGCCATCGAAGGCATACGTCACCTACCTCCTGTTGGTGGCGTCACTTTCCGCGGCATCACTACCCCTCGCGCAACAGCCCCAAGCGTTCTGGTCACTCAGAACATCACAGCCACCAGCCGCGACCTGACCGTGGCCACCATCGGCCTGACCAGCCCTGGCATCGCAGCCGTCATCCTCCATACCGGAAGGGACGTAACCCCGCTCTCAGCAGTACCTCAAGCCCAAGAAGTAGCGCTGCTTCCCGGCACCGTCCTCTTCACCGGACGTTTCGTAGAAATCGCCGGGCATACCCTTGAAATCGTCGAACAACTCCTTCCCACCGACGACGGCCAATGGACCTCATCCACCACCACGGAAGGCCTTACTCGACTCACCCAAGCCGTCGCCACCGCGATCAACAATGCCACAGGACAGCCCTGCCCCATCAACACCGCATATTGCGAACGCTTCACCACACCAATAGCCTACAAGAAAGACAAGCGATCGAAGTATCATCCCGAACACACCTCGAGGGACACGAGAAGTTGATGAATGCATTCACACGTGACGATTTCGTGACATGGATGGAAAGGCTTGCCCATGTGCCGTGGCCGATGACCCTCGACGCTTTCACCGATCTTGCTCCAGAACTGGGCTGGACTTTCACTGGCTATCAGTACAGCTTCACAGCCGGAAAACGGGACGTGGTGGTCCTAAAGAACAGAGCGGGAGACGTCCGATCAATCTCCTTTATTCTGGTCAAACCCGCCTTGGAAGGCATCGCCCTACGGGCCGCCCTGAACGATTCCTTTATTGACTACGTCACCTCTGCTTCACAGGCTTGGGGGAAACCGATCCGAGCCATCCCAGAGAAGAACCCCATGATAGCTTGGTCTCTCCCTTTGAGTGGAATAGCAGAAGTCACCAGGAACACCAACAAAGTTTACACAACATTCATCACACCGCAGGGAACAGCCCCCTGCTAGCAGGGTCAGCATGTACCCGACACGCCACAACCATCGAGAGCTTCCATGATCTGGTCAGATTTTGAAACACGCCTCTTCGTAACGATAACGGATCTCGCGTCGCGGACGGTCTTGATCATCGGCGCACGGGATGATCAAGGAAAAACAGGATTCCCTTTCGTACAATTCGCCGGTCTTAACGCCCTGTACGGAGGAAATGACGACATCATAGCTGAGCTCTGTGGGGAAAATGTTCCTGAAGACATGGCAATCTTCACAGCCCAGCAACGCGATGACTTGGAACGCCTCGGTTTCGCTCCAGCCGAAGACGGGTCAACAACGTGGCGCCAGAACCTCCCTTGGCCCACCCCGAGCCGCATCATCATGAACACCGTTCAAGCAAGCACCCTACGCCTTCGAGACATCGGTGGAATCCCATCACCCGACGACCTCACCTACCAGGCTTGGCGCTACCCCAGCAGAACACCAGATTTGGAACACGATCCCGGGGATATGAACCTCCACATTCCCGAACTTGGAATCCCGCGAGAACAATAAGGATGTCCAGCGCTCAAAGCCCACTCTCCTCTCCTGCTGCCACCGCATTCTGAGCAACGCCGCCGGTGACATGCCGTACGGCGATCCGCCACGTTCACACGCCATCGCGTCTGAAGGTGGGATGTCGCGCATTCCTCCCGAGGAGAGAAGATGCCAATCAAACATCTCTCGACGCACCTGAGCGGCTGCCATCCCAGTACACTACGAACAAGGCCCGATTGACGTCGAGGACACCGGGTCACCTTCCTCACACAACACAATCGTCCGACACACAAGCACACAAGCCGATGACACGCGACCCGACTGATCCATCCCGAAAGGAGAACCATCACGATGGACCCATTCGACCAACGCCTGGCACAACTGGACGTGGACATCGAGGCCGCACATCAACGAGCCGCCGCAGCCACGGCTTTCCGGCAAGGCACGGAGAAGGTGCGCGGCAGAAGCAGCGTGGACGGCATCGAGGTAACCGTCGACTCAGCCGGCACCCTCATCGACCTCGACCTCGGGCAAGACCTGGCATGGGCCCGGAAAGCGATCCTGGAGGCCTACCAGAAGGCCCGGCAAGAAGCGGGACGCGCAGTCGTCACACTGGCCCAGGAAAACCTCGGCGAGGACGACCCCTCCATCTCCCGACTCCAGGAGGTCTACGGCATCACCGACGAACCCGAACGGCCCGAGGACGGCGGCACCCCCCGGGTGGGTGTGTGGCGTCCCGGTGGGTCACTCTGACCAACGTCCTGGCGCGTCCCGCCCAGGGCGGACGGGACGTCGTCCCGGCTCAGGTGTTCGGCTCCGACCACACCAGCTGGGCCAAGAAATTACCCGCGTCACGTGAGATCACCTGGGCGCGACCCGCATCCAGCTTCATGGGCTTGATCCTGCCGATGATCGCACCCTCATCCGGACTGCCTGACATGAGAATGCCGGTCGTCCCCAAATCCCTCATCGCCTGAAGCACCGGTTCGAAGGCCGCCCGGGAAGCACCACCCATACGACGAACCACCATGACGTGCAGGCCGACATCCTGGGCCTGCGCCATCAACGGCTGCAGTACCGCCACCGGGTTGCGTCCCTGCAACGCCACCAGGTCGTAGTCGTCGACCAGGACCCAGGCCTCAGCGCCCGTCCACCAGGAACGGTCACGCAGCTGCTTCGATGTGACCTTGTCGTTCGGCATGCGCGTCTTCAGGTATTCGGCCAGGCCGCCGAGGTTCTCCTCGGCCTCGTCCTTGTTCGTCATGTACGCGGCAAGGTATTCCTCCGGCACCTGATCCAACAACGAACGCCGATAGTCCACCACGAAGATCTGCGCGTCCTTTGGGCTGTGCGTGCGCACCACTTCCTGGGCGATCGAACGCAGGAATGTCGTCTTGCCCGCCTTCGCGTCGCCGAACAAGAACAGGTGGCTCTCCTGACGAGGATGGAACATGAACGGGCCGAGGCGGGACTCCTCCACCCCCAGCACGAGCCCCTGCGCAGCAGCCGGCTGATCCAGCAGTTCCTTGACCGTGATCCGTCCAGGTAGCAGCCGCAGCTTCGGTCCCGGCTTCGTGGCCTTCGCGATGGCTTCGAGGGTCGTCGCCACGCCCTTACCGAGGGTCGAGGGGTCGTGATCGCCGTCAGCACGAGGCAGCGCCACCAGGACGTGGTGAGTGCCCACCTCCTGGCCGCGACCGGGACGCTCCAGGGGAACCCCTGCCGCCACCTTCCGGTTGAACTTCGTGTCACTGGCGTCGCCGAGCCTCAGCTCCAGCCGCGACCCGAGAGCATCCGCCACCTGCTGACGGAAATCCGCCCACCGGTTGGAAGACACCATCACGTGCACCCCGAACGACAGGGCACGCGCCATCAGCGCCATCACGCGCATGTCCAGGCCCTCGATGTCGGTTTTCATGGCGGCCCATCCGTCGATCACGAGGAACACATCCCCGTAGCCGTCGTCGAACCGTCCCTGCCGGTAGGTGTCCATCGAGTCGATGCGATTCGCGCGGAAATACTTCTCGCGATCATTCATGATGCCCTCGATCTCGGCCATCATCCGGTTGATCACGTCCGGGCGGTCACGGGTCGCCACACCCGCTATGTGGGCCGCACCCTCGAAGGGTGTGAAGGTGCCACCGCCCAGATCCAGGACGTAGAACTGCACCTCTTTCGGGGTGTGCACCAGGCTCAGCGCCATCACCACCGACCGCAGAGTGGTCGACTTGCCCGTCAACGGCCCGCCGACCACAGCGAAATGGCCATTGGCGCCGGAGAAGTCGAACTCCAGAATGTCGCGGCGCTGCTCCAAGGGAAGGTCCACGATCCCGACAGGGATGCACAACGGCCCGCGGGCCCGCCAGGACGGAGAAATCAACCCCAGCTCCGGGACCACCGTGAGGTCCTTCATCATCGAGTCCATCGTGTCCGACACGTCCAGCGGCGGCAGCCACACCTGATGGGCCGGCATGCCCTTGCCCTTCATCCGGGCGACGGCTATATCCATCTGGGTCATGTCGTCCCACTTTTCGTCGCCGGGTTTCACAACCGGACCGCTGGGGACGACGGGCTCCTCCACGGGCTCCTCCTCCTTGACGACCAGCTCGGTCGTGAAGGGCAGGATCGTGACCGGACCCGTGCTCCCCCCTTCCCGAGCCACGGTCTCCGCCTTCCGGGTGGGGGGTGGGGCGGCCACGTAGGAGGCTCGGAAACGGATCATCTGGTCCGTGCCCGGTTTCAGGTAGCCGACGCCGGGGTAGGACGGTAGCTCGTAGGCGTCGGGCACACCCAGGACGTCACGCGACTCGCTCGCGGAGAAGGTGCGCAAACCGATCCGGTAGGACAGGTGCGAGTCCAGGCCCTTCAGGCGTCCCGCCTCCAGGCGCTGCGAGGACAGCAGCAGGTGGATCGACATCGAACGTCCCAGCCGCCCGATCGCGACGAACAGATCCACGAACTCGGGTTTCGCACTCAGCAGCTCCGAGAACTCGTCGAGGATCAGGAACAGTGCGGGCATGGGCGGGAAGTCGTGCTTTCCCGCGATCCGGTCCGCCTCGTAGTCGGTGACGTTGGCGTAGTTGCCTGCGTCACGCAGCACCTCCTGCCGACGCACCATCTCACCACGCAGGGCGTCCTGCATGCGGTCCACCAGAGACAGCTCCGATTCCAGGTTCGAGATCATGGCCGACACGTGGGGCAGATCCGACATGCCCGCGAAGGTCGCGCCGCCCTTGAAGTCAACCAGGACGAAGTTCAACTGCTCCGGCGAATGCGTCAACGCCATCGCCAACACCAGCGTTCGCAGCACCTCGGACTTGCCGGAACCAGTAGCACCGACCAGCAGGCCGTGCGGGCCCATGCCCTGTTGCGCCGATTCCTTGATGTCGAGGGCCACCGGGACACCCTCAGGGGTCACCCCGAAGGGCACCTTCAGCCGATCGCGACCCTCACGCCGCTTCCACTGCCTGTCCGGGTCGAAGTCGCGGATGTCGCCGCAGCCCAGCAGCTCCGTCAAGTCCTGGGAACGTTTCGGATCGGACTTGCCAACCGGGGACTCCGATTCGGGACGTTCCTCGGTGACCCACGGGGCCATGCGCCGCGCGACCGCCTCGGCCTGCGCCTCCCCCATGACGTCCGGGGTGGCGATGATGGGTTCCTGGTCGAGGAGCAGCAGCTCCATCTGCCCGCGGTCCCCGTCCTCCTGCCCGGGATGCAGGATCATGCGCAGAGTCGACCGGGAAGTCATCGGTCCCCAGGACGTCATGGTCCGCACGACCGTCACGCCCTCGGTCCCCCCGAAACCGCCGAGGGTGCTGTTGACCGGAAGGTCCATGCCGTCGAGGATCAGGAAAAGATGCGGCCACGCCGTCGCCTCCGAACGTGCCCGGAACGTGCCGCGATCCGTGTACTCCTCACCGAGCATTTCCTCCAGCTCGCCGGGACCGGTGACCACCATGCGGGCCGGCCCCAGGGCATCGCTGACCTGCGTGGAGCGGGCGTGGGGCAGCCACTTGACCCATTCCCAGTGTTTCCGGTTCGCCTCGGAGCACACGACCGCGACACGCAGGGCCTGCGGGGAGGCGAAGGTCGTCATGTGCATGAGCATGGCCCGCACCTGCGAGCGCGTCGCACCGGCCGGACCGGCGACGTCGACGTGACTGAAGTCGCCGAGCATGACGCCGAAGGGCATCTCGTCAACCATCGAGTGTGAGTCGATGAACCGCCGCATCGCGGAATGACACACCACGTCAGGCTTGGCGAGGGGGGCGATTTCCGGCTCAACGAGCTCCATCGCTAGCGACTGCGAGGAGGTACCCAGCCGCACCTGCATGGCCATCATGTCGCCCGCCTCCCGTTCCCACAGGCGGGTGCCTTCCTGGGCGATCAGCACCAACGCATCCGGTGAGGGCAGATGCCAACCGATGTAGGCGCGCTGCTTGCGGGTGACGATGCGCACGGTCGTGCGGGTCTCGCTCAGATAGGTCAGGTATTCGCGACGCAGGGTGTCGATCTTCTGCCGGTGCCCGGAGACCTGGCGATAGATGTTGAACCCCACCATCGACAGCATGGCGACGATCATGCCACCCCCCATGAGCAGCATCCTGGTGTTCTGTCCCTGGGACATCGCCATGAACACCATGACGCCCATCGAACCCATCATCGGGATAACGGTCATCAAAACGCTTCCCATGCCCGCAGCCTCGGGCTGATCGGGGGGCGCCTGGATGTCGATCTGCCCGGTGGGAAGATCAGGGGCCTTAGCCTCACCCTGCTTGGTCTGGGCCATTCCCAAAGTACTCCCCGTCTCGTGTGGTCTGATCACGTCGTATGGTCTAGGTACCGTCGAAGCCGGCACCCATACTATCGTCATACGATGGGTCACACTTCGGCCCGAGCCGCCCAGATCACCGATCCAGCACCATGGAGGAACGCATGTCCACGCCTCTCGCGTCGACCACGGTCCTGCACGGCATGTCCAAGCGTGACGTCGCTGTCCCGGTCGGAACGACGGTGGCCTCCCTGATGCGCATGTTGGAGATCGATCCGACGTCCATGACCCTCGCCCACCCGGACGGCACCCCGGTAGGGCTGGAGCAGGTCATCGGCCCCGATCTGCCGTCCGGCGCCGTGCTGACTCTGAGCGGCAGCGTCGAAAGCGCCACCATCGCCAAACAGGTCGCAACCCGTGCCGCCTCGCCCTGGCTGCGACCCACCCTGGTTCTCGTCGTGTTCCTCACTCTGATGACGAGCATCGAGACGGCCTGCCTGATCGGCCCCGCCCTCGGGTGGTGGTTCGTTCCAGTGGCCCTGAGGGTGACGGCAGCCGTGATCTGCGCAGTGACGGTGGCTGTTTCGCTGCGGTGGTGGCGACTCCGCAACACCGCCCCAGGTCTCCTGGCCACCACGACGCTGATCGGTATCTGCGGGACAGCCGCCCTGCCGCCCTCCACGATTTTTCTCTCACAACTGGCGGTCGCGGTGACCACCTGGACAGCGCTGATGGCAGCACTGTGCATCTGGTTGATCGACAAATCGGCTCTCAGCGCCACCCTCGCAGCCGTGTGGGGAGCGGTCAGTCTTCTGGCGTCGTTCGTCATCATGTGGGACATTCCCATCACCATGGTCGCCCCCCTGGTCATGGCAGTGGCCACGATCGCGGTCTCGACCATTCCAAGTTTCGCGTTCCGTATCCCGGAGACCCAGTTGCTGGACCTACCCACCGTCACCACGTCCGCACCGACCGTGCGGGCTCCGCAGGTCGCACCACCCTCCCCCATCACCGCCGGCAAGATCCGCCGCACAATCAGCGAGGCCACGGCCCGTGATCAGTTGCTGCTCATCGTGTGCTGCAGCGCCGTCGGCATAACCGCCTTCCCGGCCTCACGCACGATGGGCGCCGATCAGTGGACCGGAGTCGTCGGCACCGTCATGATGGTCACCGCATTCCTGAGCATGGCGCTGGTGCCCCGTGCCCGACGCGACAGGCTGGGACGGATCCTGCCCCGGATCAGTGCCCTGCTGATCCTCATCGCGACGCTGACCACGCCCAGCACATCCCAGGCCCTGGGGTCGCAGATCACCACCTTGATCCTGACCATCATGGCAGCGACACTCAGCATCGCCGCCACGGCGCTCGCCAAGGCACGTCCCTCAGCGCTGATCGGGCGCATGGCCGACATCACACAGACGTTCTCCGTGTTCCTTCTCCTACCAGCAGCGGTCTACGCCGCCGGGCTGTTCGATCTCGTCCGACAGATGACATCATGACCCAGACCTACCCAGCCCAGTACCTTCCCCAGACCGGGTTCCCCTCGCCCGGGCCCGACCTCCTGCCGACCACGACATCCACGGCCCCCACCGGGGTTCTCGCTCCCGCCAGCGGGGCGAAACTCGCGTGTGCCTACCTGACGGATGCGGTCTGTGTCGCAGCCGTTGCCGGCCTGGTCTGGCTGCTGTTCCCCTCTCTGGTCATAACCGGCATTGTCGTGCTCCAGATGGCGGTGGTGTTCAGCCTGCTCCGCGCCCGCACGGGTCGCACGCCCGGCGCCCTGCTCACCCGCACTGCGGCTGTCACCGAGGGCACGTCCCGAGCTCCCGGCCTGAAACGTCAGCTGGTCCGCTCGATGCTGATGACCTTGCTCCACATCACTGCATTGGGTCCCCTGATCAGCATCCTCTTGGGTCGCGACGGCCAGGACTGGATGGATCGCATCTGCGGTACTGCCTCGGCAGATCTGCGTAAACCCGCCATCACGGCGGAACAGACACACACCCAGAGCGCTTTCTCCCCGTACGGAGATTTCGCCGCTGCACAGGCCTTCACCCCCGGCCACGACGCCGCCGTCCCGAACCCGTCCTTCACCAATCCGGCATCCCCGTTCCCGCAGAGCGCACCCATCGCGAACCCCGTGACACCACCGACTACGCCACAGTGGCCCTGGGCGGGAGCCCCTCAGGCGCAGGGACCCTGGGATCTTCCGAGCGCTCCTCAGCCAATTCCCCCCGTCGATAATGGCTACAACGCTGCAGCACCACTGACTTCTTGGGAACAGCCATCCCCACAGGCACCCGTCGCTGCGCCACCGGCGCCCTGGGGACAGCCGGCGCCACAGGCCTTCCAGAGCCAACCCAGTGCTCCTCAGCCGCCTGTCTGGCGGAGCACTGCGGCACCTCAGGCAGCTCCGTCTCAGGAACCGGTCGGTGGTGGATCCGCCGGCACGGGAGGCACATCCGCCACCGGCACCCCGCCGCCTTCGACACCCGGAAGGGCTGCCGTCAACCACGACGAAGCCTTGGAAGCGCGTCACAACGCTACCCAGAATCGTCCGGCACCGGCCACGTCCGAGCCCGCTGCCCCCTCCACGGTTGAGGAGGCAGCGCCACTACCCAAGGCACATCAGCTGTCGGGTCCGCGCCGCGCCGCCGCCCAGGCCCCCGACATCACCCAAACCCACTCCGTCCGGACTCCTCAGCATTCCGCGGCCTCTCCGGCAAGCGCCGCCAACGATGAACCCGTGGCATGGCTGGTGGTCGACTCGGGGCAGCGGGAGAAGATCGACGCCGTCCTGGTAATCGGTCGCGAACCCAGCAATGCTGCTGCGGGAGAGCGACTGGTTGCCCTTCCTGATCCCACCCGCTCGCTTTCACGCACCCACATGCGCGTCGGGGTCACCGACACCGGCCCCTGGGTGGAGGATGCCTTCTCCACCAATGGGGTCACGATCCGCACGGCAGAGAACATAGTGACCCGTCTGGAGAGCAGCAAACGCACCCCGGTTCCGTTCGGCACAACCCTCATCCTGGGGGAACGAACGATGAAAATCGTGGACGCGTGAGAAACACCAAAAGCTCGAGACCCCTCTCCCAGCTCCCCTTTCACAACGGTCGTGGTGACCTTGTGCCCGGAGAAAAGAAAAACCGCCCGCCTGATGGGCGGACGGGACAATAATCCCTGACAAGAATGCGTCCACGACCAGCGGGACGAAACCATCCCTCGCGGAGCTACCTACCCTCATGAGATGTCGCGCGAGACAGCACAAAGATGGGGCAGGAGCTCTCGCTCCCGCCCCATCTTTCAGCGGTCAGGCCTCGAAACGGCTCGCGTTCCTGGATTCGGTGTTCTGGTACTGAACACCAGCCTCCCCGACTTTCCCGTGCAGGTCCTGAAGGATGCTGTGCATATCGGCCATCTTCTGATCCCACTTGGCCTTGGAAGCCTGGTAGGCCTGCTGGGCCTGGCCGTCCCAGCTGCCGTACAGCTTCTTGACCTCACCATCCAGGGTATCCAAGGAGGTCTGAATCTTGTTCGACTCGTTCTGGACGTCGGTTGCAAGCTGCTGAATGGCGGAAAAAGATACCTTGATGTCTTCGCTCATTGATGTGTCTCCTTTGCTCCGAAAAATCAGCCCATGCGGGACGAGATGCTCTGGAAGGTCGACTGGTGCTCGTCTTCAGCCGCATTGTAATCGGTCTGCGTGGAGCGCAGGTTGGCCTCGAAGTTGTTCAACTCATTGTTGACTCCCTCGGCAGATTCCCGCCAGCGAGCAACTGTCTCAAGCATCGCCCTGGAGGCGGGGCTTTCCCAGCCACCGCGCACGGCCTGCGCGGACGAATCGACTGCGCTGATGCTCGACTGCACTTCGTTGCGAGCCGTCGCGCTGGCGTCGGCACCAGCAAGAATTGCGCCTGCACCTGCGCTATACGAGTTACTTGACATGTACATCCTCCAGTGAGATGGGTGCGGTGCGACCGACAGTTTCTGCCGCGCCGTTGATGACACTGAAGACTTTACTGCACGATCGGGTCAGGCTCCCAGACAGTCCGGTGGGATACAGACGTCACCCCCGGAGGAAGTAACCTTGAGCGCGGACCTCGTTACAGTACCCACACGACGAACCCCAGCTTCAACAGACAAAGGAACCCGATGCCTTCAACCGGAAGCTCCAGCGCCGGCGCCCTCATGCCAGTTTCACTGGCCATGAGTGGCAGCACCGTCGACATGTCGGTCCCACCCAATGTCGCCCTGGCCGAGCTGGTCCCCGCCATGGTCAAGGCTCTGGGACCGCTGGATTCTGGAACTGCCACGAAGGGTTTCACGGTCCGCACATCCGATGGCCACGCTCTCAACCAGTCACGGACGCTGCCCGATCAAGAGGTGCGTCCCGGCGCGGTTCTCACTATCGAACCGATGGGCAGCAACGCCCAGGACCAGCGATATGACGACCTCATCGAGGCCGTCGGAACAGCGGTTGCCGACAACTCGACGCCGTGGAAGAAAACCAATTCCGTCCAGCTCTCGGCGCACGCCTCAGCCGCTCTGGTGCTGCTCGCGGCCCTGCTCCTGGTCACCGGCACCCACGAGCCGATCCTGACGGCGGTGATCGGCGTCAGCGGAGCGCTCCTGACCACCCTGGCAACCGCGATCGTGGCGCGGATGCCGGATCGTCCCGGGGCACTCTCCCTGGGGCACACCACACCCATCCTGATCGCCTGCGCCGCCTTCGCGATCGCCCCGGGGGATTGGTCCGCGCTTCCCCTGGCGATGGCCGGGGCCGGCCTGTTGACCGGCGCCACGGCCCTTCTCGTGCTTCCCCCGGAGCTGAGCATCTCCATGACAGCACCCATGTCAGCGGGTGTTTCCTTCTGTCTCGTCGGTCTCATGGTGTACCTCATGAACCTGCGTCCTGACCGCGCGGCCAGCCTGGTCATGGCTCTGCTGGTCGTGATCACGCTCAGCGCCCCATGGGTGGCCCTGGCGCGGATGCCCGTCACCATCAACACGGACGGGGAGGACGAGAAGATCGACCCGACACAGGTGTACTCCCACGTCGGTGGCGCACGTGTGCTGGTCATCTCGTTGAAGGCCGGATGTTCCGCGGCCATGGTGGTCTTGTCCCCGCTGCTCACCACCTCGCCCACCACCGTCACCCTGCTGGCCTGCATCGGTGTGGCACTGATGCTCTCCACCCGGTCGCTACGGTCTCCGGTGGAGGTGCTCATCGGCGTGCTCACGGGCATGTTCCTGACCATTTTCGCCGCCATCTCAACCACAAAGGTGATCCCCTCGGCCCTGCCGTGGACCCTCGGCACGATCATCCTGGCAGCGGTCCTGCTGCTGGCGACCAATGTGGTGTCACAGAAGTTGCGTCCCTGGCTGACCCGGCTGGCGGATGCGGCAGGGATCCTGGCTCTGTTGGCAATCCTGCCGCTGACCGCTTTGGTCTGGGGAGTTCTCTGATGCCGTCGAACAAGGAGATCCTGGAGGCCCAACGTTACAACCGCCGCCGCCTGATCACGGCGTTCACGTCGGGGATACCAGGCGGGCGTGAGCTAGAGTCCAAATCGCCCTTCATCCCCCTGATTGTGGGCAGTGTCGTCGTCGCCATCATGCTGGGGGTCGGGGTCGTCATGAGCCGCTTCGCTCCCACCCTTCCCCAGGACTGGCAGGATTCCACCCTCATCGTTGTCAAGGGCACCGGGGCGAGGTACTACACAATCCAGGGCGTTCTGCGTCCGGTCACCAACATCACCTCCGCCCGTCTGTTGTCGGAAGCCGGCAAGTACAAGACCAGCGAGGTGCCCGCTTCTACCATCGACGGCATCAGGCGCGGCTCCCAGATCGGCATCACCGGCATCCCGGACGACGTTCCCAAGGCCGATCAGCTTCACTCGGACCAGTGGTTTTCCTGCGACATCTCCGGGAAGCCACACACGTGGGTGGCTCAGCTTCCAGCGGCGCGAACCGTCCGGGGCAGCGCCCTGGTCAAGTCTCAGGACGGTGATGTATTTCTGATCTCCAACGGCCTCAGACACAAGATCCCCAGCGGACTGACCCCCAACCCGCTGTACGCCCTGGGCCTGGATTCCGTCGCCCCGACCACGGTCAATTCGCAGTGGCTCTCCCTCTTCGAGCCAGGCTCGGACCTGAACTTCCTCAACCTCGAGGGCAACGGTCGGCCTGTCAACGGGATGCCCCCGTCGCTAAGTGCGGCAACCATCGGAAGCGTCATCGAGGTCAAGAGCGGCGACTCCACCAGACGGTACGTCGTCATCGGCGACAAGAAGGCCACGCAGCTGACGAACCTCACCGACAAGCTCTACAAGACGGGAACTCCGCTCAACGCCACACTCGATGACATCTCGAAGATCGACATCGTCAGCATCGACGCAGCCAACATTTCCCCAGCCGACTGGCCGAAGAGCATCGACGACACCATGCCAGCAGGCTCCCTGCCGTGCGCCCAGCTCGCGAAAAAACCCGACAACTCCTCCACTTCCGTGCTCTACTCGATGACCAGCCAGGACCTCACCGAGGCCCTCCCGAAACAGCAGGAAAGCAAAGGCGGGAACTCCAACAACTCGTTGAATCCGCCAACGGCCACCTCGGTCCGGGGCGGGTCGGGTGCGCTGATCCGCACCACGTCCGGCGGTAGCCTCGGCGTGGTCTCCTTGGTATCCGATCTGGGAACCCTCCACGGCATCGGTTCCCCAGCTGACGACACCCTGAAGCGCCTGGACTACGACGCGAGCAATGCGTACGAAGTCCCTGCCCCGTGGGCAGCGCTGATTCCCGAGGGAGAGGCATTGAATCCCGGGAAAGTCTGGGACACGGTGAAGGAACAATGACGAACCGGTACTCGCGTTCCCGTCAATGGCGGGACACAACCGTCCGGACCCTAGCCAGCGGGGTCTGCGGTCTGGTGATGGCAGCGATGTCTGCGGTCCCCGCACGGGCAGACCACGCTCTGGTGCCTGCGAAGGTCGTCGAGGAGAACAGCACCACACCCACGCCCAGCCAATGCACGCTCGACAAACCAACCCTGATGCCCCAGCGCCCACCAGCACTCGATCAGCTCGGCATCGAGGATGCGTGGAAGATTTCACGCGGCAACAAGGTGATCGTGGCGGTGGTCGACGCCGGTGTGGATGGCAACAACGTCCACTTCAAGAACAAAAACGTGCTCCTGCCAGGTTACGACATGATGGAGGGCGGGGACGGAAGCAGTGCCGTGGACCCACATGGCACCGCGATTGCGGGACAGATCAGCGCCCGGGAGGTCGAGGGTTCCGGACTGATTGGTGTGGCACCGGAATCCCAGATCCTGCCGGTTCGGGTACACGTGAAGGCGAATGACAAGGCGGAGGTCGAGAAGACCCGCGGACCGGAGCCCACCCACACCGCCACGGGAATCCAGTGGGCCGCCGACAACGGTGCGAAGGTGATCGTCGTGGCCCTGTCCTCCTCCGTCGACAATCCGTCGCTGAAGAGTGCCACGGAGTACGCCACCAGCCGAGGCGCCCTCGTGGTTGCGTCGGCTGGCAACCTGGATCCCCAGACCCCTGCGAAGCAACACAACGTGCCGCAATACCCGGCGGCCTACTCCGATGCGTTGGCGGTGACAGGAGTCGACACCACCGGAGCCCCGTCGGACGCCGTAATACACGGCCCACATATCGACGTGGCAGCACCGGGCATGAACGTGCTCACGACCTTCATGGGTGCTGGAGACTGCGTGCTCTCCGGGGACAAGCCGTCCACCTCATACGCCGCCGGGTATGTGGGTGGGGTCGCCGCACTGGTGGCTGCTGCCCATCCGGACGAGACCCCGGCGGACTGGAAGTATCGGATCCTGGCCACTGCCCTGCGACCTACACGCTCCATGCGTGACAACACAATCGGCTGGGGTCTGATTGCGCCGTACGACGCCCTCACCTTCACCAACGATGGAGCCATGCCCGGTCCTCCGAACCCGCGTTTCTCAACCTCAGCGACGCAGGAGGCGCCCACCATGACACCTCCCTCCCCGCAGAAGGATCAAAGACCGATGCGCACGATGGTTCTGGGAATCATCGCTGGAATCGGCTGTCTGGGGACTCTCGCTGCCCTGGCTGCTTCCCGTCTGCGTTCGCAGGATGCACCGCGCAGGAAACCACGCCGATAGCCCCCTTTCGTGGTCCTTCTGGAGATATTGCGTCAGGAACCTCCACGAACAACAGCAAGAATAGGAATCGACCGAGACGCTCCCAGACTTTCTCGAAAGGTGGACCCCTCAACCCGCATCCATCCACATGACTGGAAAATCGCTCCATATAAAGATGCGTACGTCGTGACGCCAAGCGGACCCGGGAGAACGAGTTATATGCAATATCATCAGGGATGGCGATTGCATCGGATTTTCCTCGCCCCTCCTCTCCTTAGAGTCGGCGCATCAGAAGCTTCTCGAACACAGGAAATCACGAGAAAGAAATTTCGGAGGATACCACCCTTATCACGATGGACACCTCAAGTTTTAACTCTAAAGGAAACGCTTTGAGCGTCAGCAAACTATTGAACGAAGGAATTCTGAGGGGAGCCACCGATTTTGTTGGACTGCCTTGAACGACTCATCACCACCCTCACAGACACAGACATAGGGGTTTACAAAAAAGAAGATTTTCTGTCCTTCAGCCGGGAACAAAACGTTCGCGGCGTCTTGTTCTGGGACACCGACGGCCTGTACCACATCGGATACCAGACGAGACAAGACGACACCCCCACCGCCACTCTAAGCACCCCACACCAAGACGTGGCCCTACGCTGGCTAATTTGCCGCATCACCAACAGATACCGCGAGAAACAGAAATGGCCCTACCTCCTTCCCCTGCGAAACATCCCCGGATTCGCGAACGGCTGGACAGCCGAACAAACCTCCGAACAAACCGTGCTCTACAGCATCAAAGCCACCGGACGCCTCATCCGACCCAACGGCACCCCGGTCGCGATGGACATGACCACCACCTTCCCCCACGCACCAGAACTCGCGGCCCTCTCCCACCTCATGCACCTAACCCCCGACCAAGTCCTGGACGCCTACCTCACCCCCAACGGCGAACCCCTAAACCACCTCCTCGAACACGGAAACCCCGTCGCCACCATGGGGCAGGATTTCCAACACCTGACCCAAGCCCGGGGTGGCCACACCACACCCTGCGAGGACGGTTTCATCTTCCCAAACACATACTCTGACTGGGTTCCACATTTCTGGATCGAGGACGGCTGCTGGCGCTTCGGCCACACCGAACGCGGCGAGAAAAGACCAGCAGAAATACTGAGCACCGACCGCGACATAGTACTGCGCTGGATAGCCCTCGAACTACTAAATATCGTACGCTTCAACAAAGGATGGCCAAGCATCCTCACCTACAAAACCAACCCAACCCTCCTACCCGGATGGCAGGTCCAAAAACTATACGGCCACTACCAACACAGTAACCACGGACGCCTCATCAGCCCAGACAACATCCACCTACCAATGGTCATGAGCACCGTCTTCCCCCGTCACGAAAACCTCAACACACTCTCACACCTCATGCCCCTCACCCTCACACAAGAAATCAACAGTCTCCTGACAAAAGACGGCGGACACCTGCACGGCCACCTCGATCGAAAAGAAAGTTCCTGAAACGTTGTGAGCCCGGCATCACCATGCCAGGAATGATCCGAGTCGCGGACTTCCGTCGGGCGCACGATAGGAAGCCAGTACTTCGTCGTAGGGCAGGCGAATCAGATGTGAGAACTCGACGAGACTCCGGCACCGAGGGAAAGTTGTTCTCAGCGACATGGGGATCTGTTCGCCCTCCAAACTCAGGCTTCCCGTCAGTGGGGTCTGTTGAACAAGTCCCCACCCGACCCCCAGGGTTTCGATCGCTGCGGGCAGAATGATCTGAGGCAGCTCCCGCGCTTCTCGGGCGTCGAGTGCGATCCGACTGACCGCCCACTTGTAGACGATCTGATCATGCGTGCTCCACATGGTCGGAATGCGCTCGTCGCCTCGCTCGCTATACCCGTAGAGCCATTCATCATCCGCGCGCCACAGGTGGTGTGAATAGAATCCGCCATTCCATGTCATGGAATACCCACCGGGGGTTTCTGCCACCTGAGCTCCAGATTCCGACGCGTAGGCAACCAATTCGTCCATGATGGACATCAGGCATCTCCTTCCAGAATGCGCAGGTCAATGCATTCCTCGGCTGTCAAGAGAATTTCACCGATGCGGAAGAACACCTGACGGGCACCGCCCGGTTGACCGAACCAGGGGGGAATGATGCTGGTCACCACGTTCACCTCGGGAGGCAGATCCAGCAGCCGGTACCGGTAGTAGGGCTCCTTCACCACGCTAGGCGGAAGGGAACGTTGTTCGAAGGCGTAAGGTTCCGGACCGGGCACCGCACAGAAGTAGCTGCCACGCGGGTCGCCCACTTGGTCGAGACGGTCGCCGTACTGCGCGACGTATTCCAGAGCGACCGGGTTGCGACGCCGGATTCCTGGGTCGACGACCTCGCACAGCAATCCACCGTCCTCGGACAGGAAGGAATCGACCACCTGATCCAGTTTCAGATTCATCAGGTGCGACAACACGTCCAGAGCGTGAGGTCGGTTCCCGCGCAGGATCATTTCGGTTCCGGACCCCGTGATCCCTGTCAGGATCCTGCGATTTCCCAGCTGTTGCTGACTCCAGCCGGGCGCCGTCTCCGCCTCCCAGTATCCGGTCATGATCCGCGGCCATCCCCTGCTAGATCGCACATCGTTCAGCCATCCGAAGGCCATCCAGCGCAACACCATGCCCAATTCAGGACTGGCGATTTCTGCACTACGTTGCTCGCCACGTTCGGTGTGGCCAAAGCACCAACATCCGTCCTCGATCCAGAGGTGGGAGACCCATCCGGTCTCCGCGGCGTGAAAACCGTCTTCGTCAGGAACCATCCGGAGTTCACGGGCGGCTGCCATGCGTTGAAAAGCCTCTCCTGTGTCCACCAGCGAATCACTCGTCTCCACCATGCGCTCCAGGACACCGCCGTTCGAGTCGAGGTAGGCGTCCAGGACCTGGTCGGGACTCAGGTCCATCAGGTGGGACAGGACCGCCACCTCGAGGGCGGTCGGAAGAGTGGTGAGCATTCGCACATCAACTGGTCCTTTTCCCAGACGAACCGGTCGTGCCCACACCCGAATGTCTGCGGTCTCAGAGGTTGAGGCCTCCGGAACCGGCTCAACACCCCACCCCCATGCGATTTCCGGTGCTGCCCGCAACGAAAGCAGCCACGGCCATCCCTGTGCACGGCGGTACTGGTTGGCGACGCGACAGATCAGCCACCGCAGTGCCGCGTCACGATCCGCAGCGGTCAGAACGGCGACGCGCTCCTGGTCCACTCGATCCAGATGACCGACGTGCCACGTTCCTTCGTCCTCCCAGAACATGACGGTACGGGCGTTTCGTTCGCCCCCTATGAGCAGACCATCCTCACGGTCATGTACCGGCACACCCACATCGTTCAGGGCACACTTCAGCCGCTCCACGCAATCAGGCACGTTCCCGCACTTCCTCCAGGAGACCTGTTTCCAGCAGTTCTTCGACGCTGAGAAGACCTTTTCCGGCGTCGCGGAACAGCACCTGACGTCCCCCGCCACGGCCTCCGACGGCGGGAACCACCCGCCCGGTCTCGATGCGCCACGCTGGCGGCAGTTCCTGACCGGTCACTCGATACCGATGGTAGGGCAGCTTGGCTGCGGCCGGTTCGAGGGAACGTTCTGCGAAAACGACGGGGTGCGGAGTGTCGACCCCGAAGAGGTATGCCCCGTGCGGTCCTCCGACGCGGTCCATTCTGGGCCCGTATTTCTCCAGGTATTCCCCGGTCCCCCAGAACGTCTCAACGCTTGCGGGATCCATGCCGTCTTGCACCGCGCCATCGCCCTCGTAGGCCCAGATGCTGTCACCGTTGGCGTCGCAGCAGTCTGCGACCCATTGGTTGTAGGAGCGAGGCTGGCCTTCCGCTCCGGCGCCGAAGTGCCACCGTGGATCGTCGATCAAACGAGAGCTGTCCTTCATGGTTCTCCAGGGTGTGTCTTTCCGGAACGAGGTGACCGCACAACAGTAGCGCCGCCGCGTGGAGTGGCATCCGCGGATCACGCCACTCCACGGGCCCCGCAATCAGGGCAAGGCCGACTGGATGCGCACACGTCGAGGGCCCCGGCGACTTGTCCGGTCGCCGGGGCCCTGCGCTGCTGTTCAGGCCGGAGTGGTCACTCCTCGCGCTGGAAGCTCATCGTCGCGGCGTACGCACCGGACTCCGAGGGCCACCGGGTGGTGATGGCCTTGGCGCGGGTGTAGAAGTGCACGCCCTCGGGGCCGTGGATGTGGGTGTCGCCCAGCAGCGATTCCTTCCATCCACCGAACGAGTAGTACGCCACCGGGGTGGGGATGGGCACGTTGACGCCCACCATGCCGGCCTCGACGTCCAGCTGGAAACGTCGGGCGTAGCCGCCGTCGTTGGTGAAGATCGCCGCGCCGTTGCCGAACTCGCTGGCGTTGACGATCTCGATGGCCTCCGCGTAGTTCTTGGCGTCGACGATGCACAGCACCGGGCCGAAGATCTCTTCCTTGTAGGCGGGGGCGTCGAGCGGGACGTGGGTGAGGACGGTGGGGCCGAGCCAGAAGCCGCCCTCGTAGCCCTCGACCTTCAGGCCGCGACCGTCGAGCGCCACCTTCGCTCCACGCTTCTCGGCGTCGTCGATGAGCCCGACGATGCGGTCGCGGGCCTTGGCGGTGATGACCGGACCCATCTGGACGCCCTCATCGAGACCGAAACCGACCTTGATCTTCGCGCCATTGGCGGCAACCAGTTCGGCGAGCTTGTCGGCAACACCACCGACCGCCACCACGACGGGCAGCGCCATGCAGCGTTCACCTGCCGCACCGAAGGCGGCGGCGGCGATGTGCTGGGCGGCGAATTCGAGGTCCGCGTCGGGCAGGACGATGGCGTGGTTGTTCGCGCCACCGAGAGCGTGGACGCGCTTGCCGTGGGCGACGCCCGTGTCCTGAATGACGTGCGCCACCGGGGTGGAGCCGACGAAGGAGATGGCGTCGATCCCGGGGTGGGTGAGGATGTTGGAGACCAGCTCGCGGTCACCGGCGAGGACGTTGAACACGCCGTCGGGCAGGCCGGCCTCCTTGTAGAGGCGGGCGATGATCAGCGATGCGGTGGGCGTCGGGGAGGCGGGCTTCAGGATGAAGGCGTTGCCGGTGGCCACGGCGATGGGGTGCATCCACATCGGCACCATGACGGGGAAGTTGAAGGGGCAGATGCCCGCGACCACGCCGACGGGCTGGCGGATGGTGTGGATGTCGACGCCGGTGGAGATGTCGTAGGAGTATTCGCCCTTCAGCGCGACGTTGATACCGCAGGCGAAGTCGAGGGTTTCGCGTCCGCGCTGGATCTCGCCGATGGCGTCGGAGTAGTCCTTGCCGTGTTCCTCGACGATCGCCTTGGCCAGCTCGTCCTGGTGGGCGAGCACCAGCTCGCGCATCTTGAACATGATGGCGGTGCGCTTGGCGAGGGAAACCTTGGCCCATTTCTTCTGGGCCGCCTTGGCGCTGGCGACGGCGTGGTCGAGGTCGGCTGGGCTGGCCGACATCAGCTCACCGATGACCTTGCCGGTGGCGGGGTTCTCGACGGGAATCATGTGGGAAGGCTGACCCTCGTAGGGGGCGCCGTCGATCCAGTGGGTGATTGTGGTCATGTACCTCTCCCTGGTTTCTGGGGCATTCAGGCTGGTCCGGCGGATTGCGTCGTCCCCACCGGCAGCAGTGCCGACTGCACCGCGTTCGGGTCCGTCCAGTCCGCTGGCCCGACGACCGGAGCCGCCGGGAGCTTTGTATACACAATAACCCTCCGACGCGGGATGCGCCACCTTGTATGCAGTCGGGATCGCCCGGGAAAGTCGGGTCCCGGCGAACCACCACCGCGGGTCGTGGAACTTTGTGCTGACAACCGGCGGGACGTTTCATGAGAACTTCCTCACGAAGATCTGCGCCATTCCTCATCCTCATGGGGTTCACTTGAATCATTCGGAAGGAGAAGCATGATGAAGTCGGAGCGAGACCGCCTCACCCTCACCCTGGTGGGCATAGGCGCTGCGGGACTGCTGACGGCTGGGCTGTTGTTCCAGCTCGCGCACCCGACGGAGCCCGAGAGCACCTCACCGGCAATTGTCGTCTCCCCCGCGACGGCCAGCCTCTCGCCGGAGCCTTCCCCCAGCGAGCCCCCGGCGCCGACGGAGAATTCCTCGCCCGAACCGACGGTCCCCGCCGCGACGGAGACCACCGCGGCCACGCCGCCTCCAGAAACGACTGGCGCCGCACCTCGGACCACGACCCGGGCCACGAGCGCCCCGTCCACCACGAGTCGCGCGAGGACCACCACGGTGGCCCCCGCACCCCCGAAGAAGGTCGGCGACGACGATGATGACGACGACAGGAAGACCACGACGAGGACGACCAAGAAGGACAGCGACGACGACGACCGCGACGACGACTGATCGCTGAGCCCGGTTCACCGGCCCCTGCCCCAGAGACCCACGTGGTCGCAGACAGGCTCCACGTCTCACCGGCCCCACCATTCTGTTGTCAGGGCAGCGCCGGGGGGAGCCAAGGATGTCGAAACGGTCCACGCGATCATTCGACCCCGGCACGTCGGTGTGGTGGTTGCTCTTGCCGCTCGTCGGGGCCATCGTGGGCGCCGCAATCCCCCTCCTTAGCCCCCTCGGCGGGGTGTGGAATGTGCTCGGTCCACTTCTGGGAGCCTTTGTGGGCGTTGTCGCGGATTTCACGCCGCAGGTTAGGGACTGGATCTCGACACGGGCGCGCAACAAATGGATCGCCGAGGTGTCTGGTGATTCCGGCCCGATCGGCAAGGCACATCTGGATTCGCTGCGCATTCACAGGTCTGACAGGGAGGTCGATGACTACGTCCGCCGCGATGTGCACGACAAGCTTCACGATTTTCTGAAAGACCGCGCCCCCGTCCTGGTGGAGGGCCCGTCGATGGCTGGCAAGACCCGCCTCGTGGTCCAGGTGCTCCGCGAGGAATGGCCCGACGCCCGTGTCCTGTTTCCCAAGAGCGAAGACGACGTGGAGAAGCTGCTGAAAAATTGGCGAAGGCCCATTCGCGGCGCCATCATTTTCCTCGACGAACTGGAACGCTTCCTGGGCAAAGAGGAGTTCACGCTCGGGGTCCTGAACACGTGGATCGATGATTCCTGCACCGTGGTGGCCACCACGACCCGCATGAACTACACCAGATGGCGTGCAGAGCTGGACAGCAAGTTCCCCGGCTGGGAGATCGTCAACAGATTCCACCCGCTTCCCCTCGAAGCCAAGCTGTCCGACGATGAACTGATTGCGGTGGGGAGCACGAGCTACGCCGGGGATCTGGCATCCATTGAGCAGCTCGGGCTCGGTCGCGTGCTCGGCAGGGCCGAGGACATACGCCGACGGTTCACGTCGGCACTCGACAGCCACCAGGGCCGGGCCGGCCTGGTGAAGGCCGCGGTGGACTGGAGCCGTGTCGGCCTGGGGTCCGCGAGCAAAGAGGCCCTCCTCACGCTGGCGAAAACCTACGACGACGATCTCTGGGAGGATCCCGACTGGGAGACAGAATGGTCCTGGGTGATCGGCAAAACCACCGATGCGCCACTCGTGCTGCGCACCGGAAAGGACGCCTGGGAAGCCCTGGACCTCATAGTGGAGGAGGCGGACTGGCCCCTAACCGAGACCACGCTGACGACCATGGCCACCTGCCCACACACAGCACGCCAAGCCGTGACGCTGGTTTTTGAAATGCACTCCAGAAACCTGCTGACAGGGGATACGGTGACGGAGAACCTCGTGCAAGAAGCAGCAGACCTGGTACAAGAAATCTCTTCCGCAAATCCCTCCGACGCCAATCTTCTCGGCATCTACGCGTCCTTCCTCAGCGCCATTCACCAGAAATATGACCGCGCCGAGGAAATCTACGAGCAAGCCATCAAAGCCGACCCCAACAACGTCAATATCCTAGGCATCTACGCCATCTTCCTCACCACCACTCGCCAGAAATATGACCGCGCCGAAGAAATCTACGAACAAGCCATCAAAGCCGACCCCAACAATGCCATTATCCTCCGGAATTATTCTCAGTTTCTGTTCTTAACGGGCCGGGATGAGAAAGGGATGGAGTTTGCCGAGCGCACGCCGAGACTTGCCAGGCAGGGTCAGGAAGCGCTGTGTGCGGAGTGTCACTTCTATTTGTTCATGCACTCCCCGCGGCACCGAATCACGTCGGGGAGGGCACTCAAGGCCCTGCTGGCCGATGGGGTCACAACCGGCGACTGGTCGTTTGAGGGAAACCTGGAACGCCTCAGACAGGAGGAAGACCCCCGGTATGAGCTCGCCCGGGCGGTCGCCGAGGCGCTGCGAACCGGCGATACGAGCGCGCTGAATGACTTCGAGGAATGGCGCGACCTCGATCTTCCGGACCGGGAGGAATAGCTCGGGCGGTTTCGGCACGGGCTTTCACCCAGGGGATCACGCCCGGCTCAACCGGCTTCATGCGGGCAGCCCGGAATGCCGGTCAGGTGGCGAGGATCCATGCCGCGGTGGCCCAGGCCTCGGTTTCCAGCGACCGCTCCGCCTCTGCTGGGGGCGGTTCCTCCCAGCCGGGCGGGGGTTCGGGTTCCCGGGGCCGGGGCGGCGGGGATGCGATGCGGATGGTTCCCTGCGCGGCGACCAGGTACTGGTATCCGGCCGGGGAGATCCAGTGGAAGATGCCCGGTTCGGGTTGGGTCAGGTGCCAGCCGCCGTGGGTTTTCACCCGGTGCGTGAATCTCGACAACGGCCCGAGGTTTCCCCACCTGGTCTGGCCCGGACCGCCGTCGTCGGCGTAGGGGATGGTGTGGTCCAGGTCGCAGCTCCGTGACGGCGTCGCCCCGTAGGGGAACACGTCGTGCGGCATGAGGGTTTCGACCGCCGTGCGCAGCGACACAGAAGGATGGTGTGGGGTCTCGGGGCTGATGGCCCAGGGATCCACGACGGGCCGGACCGTCACCCGCGAACCGGCCAGGAACTCGGGGATCCGAGCGGTCAGGAGAGCACCCCAGCGCTCCACCACGGCGGCACCCGATGCGACAGGACTCGAACCTGCGATCCCACCGGCCCCATCCGTCGGCTCCACGAGCCCGAGGGCGGGGTCGGTGGCGTTCACGTGCACCACCACGGTGGCCGCGGGCAGCGCGTCCTGACCGCTCACCCGCCGGGCCAGAACACCGACCGCGGCGGCGCGCCGCTGCCTCATGTCGCCCTCCTCGGCGGGCAAGGTCCGGGCGACGGCGGTGAGGGCGTGATCGAACGCGACGCCGTCGGCGGCGTCCACGATGCCCCAGATCGTGCAGTGCCCGTCGGTGATCCCGGAGACCTCCACGTCCCGGCGGTGGCGTTCCGCCTCGGCCCGCTCCGCGGCGACCGCGGGATCGGCCTCCACGATCCACCGATCAATGTGCTTGAGGATCCGCTGCCACGACCAGACCTTCATCGCCCAGGCGAGCTGCCGATCCAGCCACTCCACCGCCTTCACGCCCAGCACGGCGGCCCGGTTGGTGACGTCAACCACCTGCCACCACCGCAGCTCCCCGCCCAGGAAGGCCTCCCACAGCCGCGGGAACCTGAAGCGCACATCCAGCACGTCGGCGATCCTCTGCAGCGCCGAACCGGTGGAGATCCCGAGGATCCCGGCAATCTCGGCGGCGAGGAACTCCCCCACCCCGGGGGTGCCCGCGTGACCGGGAAAGATCACGCGCTCCATCCCCTCGAACACCGCTTCCTGATCAACCTCGTAGAGTTCGGCGGCCTTCGCCACGGCCACCACCGCGGCGACCTCGGCGGCCCGGGCATGGCGATTCGCCTCATCAAGCGCGGCAAAAGCCTCTGTCACACACCCGGGAACCATCTCGAACATACATACGATTATACCCAACCTCGCTCCCACGCAGAAGCTATGTTCGATAACCGTTCGATAACTTCTTCGCAAGGCTGGGCTGCGGTCGCCGTGGTTTCGACACGACCCGCTCGATACGCCACCAGGCCTTGTTCACGGGCGGCGTGCCTGTCAGCAAAATCCCTGGTCAAGAAACACTTGAAGATAGCTGTGAGTAAACCTGAACCATATTCCAGGTATCTCACTGCTGCCCACAAAACCATGTCAGTCCATTTTATTGTTGTTCGAGTGTGTTGGTGACCCAGTTGATCAGATGTTTCGTGTCCACGCGGGTGCCGGTGTTGTGGGTGCCGTTGGGGTCGTACCAGAGGGTGGTGTGTCCGCCGAGTGTTCGGGTGTGGAGTGTCCAGGTGAGTCCTTGGCGGGGGTTGACGCGGGTGTCTTTGGCGGAGATGGCTATCAGGGTTGGTGGTGGGGTGGTGGTGAGTTTGCGTAGGGGGGAGAGTTTCTCGAGGGTGTGTCGGTGGTGGGGGTTGTGTTGGGGGTCGCCCCATTCGTCGTGGTCGGCTTGTTCGGTGAGTGAGGGGTGGTGGAGGAGTGATTCGAGGGGGTCTATGTAGCCGTTGACGATCACGGCGGCGTCGATGTGTGTTGTGTGGTCGGCGAGGAGGGATGCGGTGAGGAATCCTCCGGCTGATGCGCCGATGACGCATATTGTGGTGGCGGTTGCTGCTCCTCGTCCGGAGCGTAGCCATTGAATTGCTGTGACGGTGTCGGTGAGGGAGCGGTCGCGTCTGTCTTGGGAGCCGGCGTGGTGGCGTTGGGGGTCTCCTCCTCCTCGGACGTGGGGGGTTGCTACGGCGTAGCCGCGGTTTAGCCAGTGACCGAGTTCCGGGTCGGCGTCGAGGTCGATGTCGAGTCCGTAGGCTCCGTAGACCATGACGATGACTGGTCCGTGGAAGGTGGCCGAGTCTCCGTGCCATCGGATGTCGAGGTCGAACTGGTATCCGTCGGGGGATGTGATGCGTTCTCGTGTGGCCTGGATGACTGGTCGGGGTTGCCGGTTCGTGGGGTTGAGTACTTGTCCGGTGCCGTCGAGGTACCAGGTGGTGGGGGGTGTTCCCACGATCATTTCGGCGATGACGAACCCGGTAGAGGTTGCGCCGGGGCTTGGGGTCAGCTGGAACATTCCTGGGGTAGTGAGCAGCCTGCGGGGCTCAGCGGTGGTTGCGGGTGTCAACGCTATCCACAGCAGGTCCTCGGTGTGACAGGTGCCCTGTGTCTGGCTGATACGCGCGAGTACGGCTTCATGGGCACCGATGAGGTGGTGGAGTTTTCCCTGCCCGGCCGCCACCCGCCACCGATTCTGTACCTGGCCGTCGCTGATGTGGCTGGCCTCGATACGCCACTGGTGAGCGTCATTGACCGCGTGGATGAGCACATACCCGTCCTCCAGGGGGGCGACATCGAACAGGTCGGGATCATGCACCGACTCTGGCATGGCAATGGGCTGCAGCTGCGGGGCGGTGAGGTCGAAGATCTGCCAGATTCTGTTACTGCGAACACCGTGACCGACTTTGACGAAACGCCGCACGGAACACGCTTTGATGCTGACCCCACCGGCGGGTCCCTCGGCAAGTACCCGCGGAGGATCATCCAGACGGGTCGTGGTGACCGGTAGCAGGCGGGCCCTGGCCCTGCCCGGCTCGTTGGGATGCGGTTCCACGAACACCACAACCGGTTTGTCTGCCTGACACAGCGCCACGTCAGGGTACAGTCCCACCAGTACGAGTTCGGGTTCTGGATCACCCCACCGGTGAACCGCCACCGCGTAGCGTTCCCGCTCAGGGTCGCCCAGAAGACGACACCACCACCCCAATTCCATCGACAGGTCACGCCTGCCCGTCACCCAGCCCGGCAGCTCCTCGATGTCGTTTTCCCCGGTAACCACAGGGGCACCAACCGGATGCTGCTCCACCGGATCCGAGATGAACTGCCCTACCAGGTCCCCACCATCCCCCGCGGCCAGACGTAACCAGCCCCCAGCCAACGGCACCACCTCACCACCAGCATCCCGCTGCTCACCCAAGTCGCGCCCACCCTCACCGTTCTGGTTCTCGAGTGTGGTGATGTCTTGGCCGTGTTCTTCCAACAACTGCATGAGTGTGGCGTCATCAACCTCCATCCACTGACTCCACGAAGAGGAAGAACCACCCACAACCCGGCCTACAGGAATATCCATCACTTCCCTCTCATACGTCACAACTCATCAACACATTCACCAGCAAACCCCATCGACCAGAACACATTCAAGAATACCCATGAACAAAGAAGCTTATTCACAGGCAACACCTCGACCAGCGAAACCACTAGTCAGACAACACTTGAGGACGGCTATGAATTAAGCCTCAAAACCCCTTCTGCCTGTTTGATGTTTCATCAGGCTGCGACGAGAGACCGGAACAGTGCGGAGCGTCGGTGTACCTCGGCGGGCGGCCCGAACTCAACCAACCGCCCCTTATCCAACACCAACACCAGGTCGGCGATGTTCATGCCGAAATGGCCGTGTCCGGCAGCGAAAGTGGTGATCCCACCCATCGTGGTTCGAATGAGGTTCATAATCTGTTCCCGGTTCACAACATCAAGACCCGAGGTAATCTCATCCAACAACAACATCCGAGGCTGACCAACAAGGGTCCTAGCTATCGCCAACCGCTGCCGCTCACCACCAGAAAACGCATACGCTGACTCCCCCACCGGGGTGTCCAACCCGCCCTCACGAGCACTGATCGTCTCACCCAAACCAACCTGATGAATGATCTCCCAACACCGATCATCATCAATATCACGCCCCAACAACAAATTGTCACGCACCGTCCCACTAAACAACGGACACGCCTGCTCGATGTAACCGACCTGACGCCGGTACTCATCATCATCATGCTCACCAAGCGGCACCCGATCCACCATGATCGCCCCCTCGGTGGGAACAATGAACTTCTCCAACAACGACAACACCGTCGACTTACCCGAACCCGACGAACCAGTCATCGCCACCCACGAACCAGCCGGAACACTGAACGTCACCCCCGCCAACGCATACTCACGATTCCCACCACCCGCCTGCGGGTACCGCACCGACACATCACGGAAACCAACCTCACCCACCAAACCAGCCCTCACAGGCACACCACCAACCTCGGCAACAACTGGCTGCTTAACCTGGACCCGAGAGGCAGGCTGATCCGTCACCGCACGCAAATCAATAATCCGCTGCAAAGCCCCCAAACACTCCGCCATGTCCATCACAGTTCCCGCGCTCCCAGTGATCGGAGTGATGATCAACATCATATACATGAAAAACGACACCAACTGCTCAACAGACAAAACCCCCGCCTGCACCCGCACCACCGCAATACACACAACCACCAACAACGTCGCCTGCACACAAATCGTGACCACCGGAGTCATGAAAGCATGCGCCCGATCCCCCCGATTCGACGCCTCGAGAAGCTCACCACTCGACTTATCCAAACGCCGCACAGCAAACCTATCAGCCACGAAAGCCCTCAACGTCAACACCGAATCCAACGCCCTGGTCACCTCCGCAACATACGCCCCCTGAGCCTCCTGACGATGAAACGAAAACGATGTCAACCTATTCGAAATGACAATAATGAAAACCAAACACACCACCGTCAACCCAACCGCAGAAATGGTGAGCACCGGATCCAACACAGCCATCTGGAACAACGCCCCCACCACCATCACAACCCCACCCAAAGCCTGCACAGGCCCCTGACTGAAAACCTTACTCAAATGCTCCGAATCAATACTGCACCGAGCAACCAAATCAGCCGTAGGATGCTGCACAAGCTTATCCGCAGGAACCCGCAAAGCAATCGCAGCAGACTCATCCCGGAAAGCACGCACCGTACGATTACCAGCCTTCGCACCCACAACATTCACAACAGCCGTAATCCCGGAAGCAAAAACAGCCAACCCAGCCAAAAACACCCCATACGGAAGCGCAGCCAAAAAACCCCCACTCTGCAACACCCCCACAATCGACCCCGCCAACAAAGGCTGCGCCAACGACACAAGAGACGACAAAACCGTACCAACAAAAATCAGAACCAACGCCCGCGGCTCCAACCGCAAAACCCTCACCAAACGACGAAGACCACCCCTCGGCGGATCAGCAAGAAAATTGGCGACCGGCTCACCGCCCCGAGAGCGACCGCGCGGCTCTCTGTCGGGAGCTGGATCCCAAGATTCTTCGGTCAATGGCATCCGAGACTCTGGCAGAGTCCGAGGAATTTCAGGCATAGCGCGTCGGGGAACCATGCCACGGCCGAACGAGTCTGCACGTAACGAGTCCAGCCGTTTCGCCAAGCCCGAAGCCACAGCAACTCCCCTGTCTCTACCCATTACTCCACCCTCAAGCCGGTTGGAAAATATCTAAAATATTTTTCACAATAAATACAGATGGATAACGACACACAACTCTCACCACAGCCCACCCATTCAACGGACATCTCCCTCAATTAATCAGCAAAGAAATAATTTTAAAAGCCGGGGAAACTCTTCAACTTTCACCAGATAGTCGTCTCCTTTGGACATCCTCGACGACATCGGTCTGAAGGTTCAAAACGTTGGCCATGGTTTTCACCTCCTCCCACACATTGCACTGACCAGACAATTGGGATATGCTCTCCAGCGCCGCCTAGTTCAAGAACCGACTCGAGCGGCACTCATCGAACCAGAGACGGACGGTTGGCGAACGGCGACACCCATCGCCAACCACCCGCCACATACGGGAAACCAGAGTCGAAACCCCGATCAAGGTCACCACTTCACCCATCCAGGCAAACCAGCTTCCTCGCTCCCCTGCTGCGTGGTACATGCTGAACTATCATCCCCAGCAAACCCACCGGCTGACCCAACTGGACCGCCTCTTGGTTTCCTGGGTCACCTCGACGACATCGGTCTGAAGATTCAAAACGTTAGCCATGATTTGTCACCTCCTCCCACACACTGCACTGACCAGACAATTGGGATATGCTCTCCAGCGCCGCCTAGTTCAAGAACCGACTCGAGCGGCACTCAACGAACCAGAGGACAGGTGGTTGGCGAACGGCGACACCCATCGCCAACCACCCGCCACATACGGGAAACCAGAGTCGAAACCCCGATCAAGGTCACCACTTCACCCATCCAGGCAAACCAGCTTCCTCGCTCCCCTGCTGCGTGGTACATGCTGAACTATCATCCCCAGCAAACCCACCGGCTGACCCAACTGGACCGCCTCTTGGTTTCCTGGGTCACCTCGACGACATCGGTCTGAAGATTCAAAACGTTAGCCATGATTTGTCACCTCCTCCCACACACTGCACTGACCAGACAATTGGGATATGCTCTCCAGCGCCGCCTAGTTCAAGAACCGACTCGAGCGGCACTCAACGAACCAGAGGACAGGTGGTTGGCGAACGGCGACACCCATCGCCAACCACCCGCCACATACGGGAAACCAGAGTCGAAACCCCGATCAAGGTCACCACTTCACCCATCCAGGCAAACCAGCTTCCTCGCTCCCCTGCTGCGTGGTACATGCTGAACTATCATCCCCAGCAAACCCACCGGCTGACCCAACTGGACCGCCTCTTGGTTTCCTGGGTCACCTCGACGACATCGGTCTGAAGATTCAAAACGTTAGCCATGATTTGTCACCTCCTCCCACACACTGCACTGACCAGACAATTGGGATATGCTCTCCAGCGCCGCCTAGTTCAAGAACCGACTCGAGCGGCACTCAACGAACCAGAGGACAGGTGGTTGGCGAACGGCGACACCCATCGCCAACCACCCGCCACATACGGGAAACCAGAGTCGAAACCCCGATCAAGGTCACCACTTCACCCATCCAGGCAAACCAGCTTCCTCGCTCCCCTGCTGCGTGGTACATGCTGAACTATCATCCCCAGCAAACCCACCGGCTGACCCAACTGGACCGCCTCTTGGTTTCCTGGGTCACCTCGACGACATCGGTCTGAAGATTCAAAACGTTAGCCATGATTTGTCACCTCCTCTCACTGGTTTTCAGTATTGGATTTGGGTAGCTCACCCACCGTCCCTCGTTGTTGAGGGGGGTTGGGGAGCTAGTGACTCGGTACGACCCCGATGAGGTCGCGTGTTTCCGAGCCAAGCTGTGAAATCGCCGGCTGCTGTAACAGCCCGGCCGTGCGGGCACTGATCGGCAAACCCACATAGGGTTGCCGGGATTGGTAGGCGTGCAGCGCCAGCGCGACCCCAGCAGCACCGGTACCCAGATCAGAACTGAGACGAATCAACCCCTCACCGACCACCAAGGCATGCTCGTCGTGGGTCAGGAGACTGTCGAGCAACAAACCCGCCTGCCGATCAGCCTCTACCCGGCATTGTTCTCCGGCGGCTGTCAGCGTGACCAGGATGCCAGCGCGACCGTGATCCAAACCCGGATAGATGTAAAACTCCGAGGAGCAGGCTTTGATGATCCCGTCACGTTCCTGCGATGTCAGTACCGGTTCACCCGTGACGCGTTCAAGCGCTGAAGCGATCAGCAACACACCAGCAGACCCCCACTCGGTGTAGGGAAGCACCCGATTCTTGGATGGGTCATCGATCATCACCTCACCAGTAGCCATGGTCACACACGCATCCAGATCCGCACGCAACCGAACCCTCGCCCTGACAAGAGGCTCCTCAGCGCCGGTGACGGCATGGGCAACCAGGTCCGTCAACGCAACCCCAGTCAATCCCCAGAACAAACCCCGACGACGACACAACACAGCCCACGCTGATCCATCCGGAGTGAGGCAGGCATCCAACCTGCGATACGCCGCAACCGCACGATCCATCAACCCCGAATCCCCGCTGGTTTTCGCCACCTCCAAAGCAGCCAAGATCACTCCCGCCTGACCCGCAGCCAGATCCAACCTACGACGCCCCAAAGCCGACTCAAGCGCCTTCCCGGCAGCAGCCACAGCATCCTGGTGGGCGTCCACCTCGCTGAGCGTCAACGCCACCCCGGCCACACCATTCAACAACCCCGGAGCCTCCCGCCCCGGCCACTCCCGAGCGGTCTTACGCAACGCCTCCACATCACCATCAGCAGGAACAACACCCACACGCTGCTGAGCCAGCACCACACCAGCACGCCCGGTCGTGATCACCTCATGAACACCCGCCGCCAGCTGGCTGATATCACCAGGAAACGCCCCATCCGGACCAAACTGCCGCGACCATTCAATCCCACTCAACAACCCAGCAATCCCAGAATCCACACTCAACCGCTGTGATGGCACACCCACAGTGACATCACTAGCCGTCACCGGACGAACACCAGCCGCATAGCGGCCCTCCACCAACGCCAACTGCTCAGCCGCCCGTTCGCCATACACCTCGCGAACCCTGTGGCGACACCGCTCCCAAAACGCCGGCGACACCGCCTCAATCTCAAAATCAGGACAATACAGCATCATGATGCAGCGAGCCACCGCAAACCAGTCAGCCTGCCTAGCATCCGCCGACTTGTCAGCACAATACTGAAACACCCTGACACCAGGCTCACGCGGCGAGTCCACCCTGCTGGCATCCTCCAAATCAAGCATCGTCACCGCCCCATCATCAGACACCAACACATTCCCAGGATGAAGATCACCAAACGCCCACCCACGCTGATGAATCCTTTCAACAACACCAATCAGCTGATCCACAATAGCCACCACCTGACGGGCATACTCCACCGGATCACTCTCCTGCAAACGGTCATTGTGTGACATCCACGACGTCAACGTCGCACCAGGGATGTAGTCCACCTCCAAATAGCGATGCTCCCACGCGGTGAACACCCCCCGAAGCTGCTGCACACCCTTCACACCAACAAGATCCCGCAGCACCTCCTCCTCAACTAACTGACGCTGCAACGCACACCGATTCCTACCATCCAACCCGGCATGCGGCCTAGCCTCCCGAAGAATCCTGACCTCACCATCAGGCAACTCCGCACGATACACCCCACCCGCATTACTGAAACTCAACGGCTTGATACTCACAAAATCATCCAACCGAGACTCACACGACTGCCGTGATGCCTCATACGCCGCCCGAAGAAACTCCGGAACCTCCACCCCATCAGGAATCACAACACGCGGATCACGATGATCCGGAATCAACCGCATATCACGAGGATCAACAATCGACTCAACCAGCTCATCATCCACATCAGGAGCCTGCATCCCCAGGAACGCCCCATACCGAACGAACACAGGAGCATCCGGAACATACCGAAGATCAGACAGAATATAAGGCCCCTCCTGACCCCTCAACACACCAGCCAAAACACCCAGCAACTCACCCAACTGGCCATCATCATCCGGATAAATCGTAATGAACTTACCCGCCGCACCACGAGCCTGATTCTTCGACGACGACTCCATCAACTCCGCCAACGTTGGCAAGAACTTAAACGAAACCCCAGCCTCCACACACACCCTCGTAGTCCGCGCCAACGTCTCCACAGCACACTCAGGAGTCGCCGACACATGAACCTTCCACCCCTGCAACCGAGGCTCCCAATCCCGAGGCGACCACCCCTCCCAACCGCCCCCACACTGCACCAACCACCCAGCCGGCAACTCCACCGACTGCAACCGCCGATCCAACGAACCACCCTGCACCTCAGCAAACGGCCTCGGCCGACCATAAAAAGGCGAACCCTTCACCGCACCCTGAAAATACTCAACACGCACAGCCATTTACTTCTTCCCCTTGTCTTCCAAACAGGTTTAATGATTTGCCGAGCATCGATCACTAATTTTCCTCGCATCCAAACGAAAAGAACGTTTGATCTTTCATACAACTAGCATGGCATCATCCCCGTTTTCTGCCCCTCGAAGAAAACCACATGTCGTAAAATTATATGCCCCCTCTTGAGAGCACAAAGATCGCTCTCCTGAGCCATTCAGAAACCTCGCGAGAGATTTCTATTTTGCTACACCCCCATTTCTGATGATTGACATCTCACTTGACTCCAACCCTAGCATGGGTCGAAATCGTAGCAACAGCTCCTAAAGGACAGGATTGCTAGCCAAAAGTTACTCCATCGAGCAAACCTCACGGAGCACCAACCGCAACGCACCCGGACGCCTTTCTATTCAGTTTCACATCTTCACATCAACACACTCTACAAGCCCATGTCAACCCCCACGAGGCCATCAAACCAAATTCACCCCGAGGTCACCCATGATTCACGGAAGATCCCCACCCAATTCACCCCATCCGCCGCACCTTATTCACGACCCTTAACAAACAATTGCCAACCCGAAGAATCTCCCCGACTAGGGGTTTCACTGACAACTAGACATCTTTTCGTTGAGGATTCATCAAATTGATTTGAGCAATCAATTTTTCAGTCAACTTGGCGATCGATTCTTCATCACACAGCGTGGGCATGATGCCGGAACATCACCCTCTGTCCTCAAGGCGGCTGTTCAGTTGAGTACGAAACACACGCAAGCACCTTAACGCTCGTTAACTAACCAAGGGTATTGCAACGAAATGGCACCAGTCCTTGAAGCTTATTCACGGACAACACCTCGGCCAGAGAAACCCCTAGTCAGACAATGTTTGAGGGCGGCTATGAATAAGCCTCCTTGGTCAAGGAAACCAGTTGCTGGCGCGACGGATCTGGCACTGCATGTCCCAGCCACCTCGACAGCGCGGCACACCAAAGGCCCTATCCGCACACCCGGAAACTATATCGAACTTACATACGTTTCTAATTGGTCTCGCTCATACATAGAGGCCGGCTCGGTAACTTCTTCGTGGGGTCGGAGGACTTGTGGTCAGGTCCCCAGACACGGTCACCATGGTTTTCGACACAC
The DNA here is from genome assembly GCF_037055325.1 of Arachnia propionica. Classification (NCBI taxonomy): domain Bacteria; kingdom Bacillati; phylum Actinomycetota; class Actinomycetes; order Propionibacteriales; family Propionibacteriaceae; genus Arachnia; species Arachnia propionica. The sequence continues at coordinate 1,793,919 of NZ_CP146373.1, forward strand.
CCAGCTCCTTCGTCGCCGGTCGGCTCAACCGGCTTCGAGACACGACATCCAGTCGACTTGGGGGACGACCCCCTCACACCAGGCGGTAGCCCATCCCCCGGACTGTTTCGAAGCGTTGCTTGCCCAGTTTGTTGCGCAGGTAGGAGACGTAGACGTCGACGACGTTCGAGCCGGGATCGAAATCGAAGCCCCACACGTTGCTGAGGAGCTGCTCACGGCTGAGCACCTGGCCCGGGTTGCGCAGGAACACCTCCGCCAGGGTGAACTCGCGGGCCGATAAATCCACCCACTGGCCGTCGACCTGGGCGCGACGGGTGCGGTAGTCCAGCACCAGGCCGCGATGCTCCAGGTGATTCGCGGATGTCCTGGCGGGTTCGGGTTCGGCCCTGAGCCGCAACCGGATCCGGGCCAGCAGCTCCTCAAAGGAGAAGGGTTTCGGCATGTAGTCGTCGGCGCCACCCTCTAGTCCCGCCACCCGGTCGGCCACCGACGAGCGGGCCGTGAGCATGATCACCGGTGTCGCCACGCCCTGCCCGCGGATGCGTTCCAGCACCTCGAACCCGTCGATGTCCGGCAGTCCGACGTCCAGAATGATCAACGCGAAGTCGCCGTGCACCGCCAGCGTGGCCCCCGTCTCACCGGAGGGTGTGGTCTCGGATGTGAATCCCGCCGACTTCAACCCCTTGGCTATGAATCCTGCGATCCTGGGTTCGTCCTCGATGATCAATATACTGCTCACTGCTGTGGTTCCCTCGATTCGGATGCGCCCTCCGGGAGTGGCCCGATGGGCGAGGCGTGGGGACTCGCGGGGTTCATCGGAACCCGCAGCGTGAACACCGATCCGCTCTTCGGTACGGATTCGATGTCCAGGTGCCCACCATGGGCCTCCACGATACTGTCGACGATGTTGAGCCCCAATCCTGACCCCGATGCCCGCTGCGCCGCAGCCGCCGTCCGGGCAAACCGTTGCCGCACCGTGGCAGTTTCCTCCGGTGTCATGCCGATGCCCTGGTCGCGCACCCACAGCAGCACCGACGTGTCTTCGACCCGGGACCCGATGCCGATCCGGGTTCCCTCGTCGGAGTATTTGACGGCGTTGGCGGCGAGTTGGAGCCACGCCTGGGTGATTCGCATCGGGTCCAGCACCGCCTGCACCATCGCGACGTGTTCCAGCTGCCAGTCGCGGTTCCCCAGCGCCTTCGACTTCTCCAACACCTGATCGGTCAGCTCGGCGACATCGCAGGTGACGGGGGTCACGAAATCACTCTGGGAGGCCTTCGCGAGCGTGAGGAGGTCATTGACGAGCACCCCCATGCGGTCGAGTTCATCGATGGCGAGTTCCCGGGTCTGGATGACGTCGGTGGGATCGTGCTGGTCGATCAACTCGAGGTGTCCGCGCACCACCGTGATGGGGGTGCGCAGTTCGTGCCCGACGTCGTCGAGGAGCCGACGCTGCCCCTCGACCGCGCCCTGCACCCGGTCCAGCATCCGGTTGACGGCCTTCGCCAGGGCGGTCAGGTCGTCGTGGCCGCGCACAGGAACGCGGGTGGTCAGGTCGTGTTCGTCAATCTGGTCGGTAGTCAGCCGGAGCTCCCCGATCGGTCGCAGGAGCCTGCCGACGACCAACCACGTGGGGGCGATGAGCAACGCCACCGTCAGCGCCGCCGCCCCCGCGTAGAACGCCATGGACTGCTGCAGCTGAGCCCTCGCCTGATCCATGTCAATGACGCGCAGCAGGGTGGCACGCTGGTTGCCGATGATCACGCTCGCCACGAGCACCCGGTAGCTCGTCCTGGACGTCCGGACGAATTTGATGACGTTGTCGCCCCCCGCCAGGTTGTCCTGGACGGCTGCCAGGAGCTCGGGGTCATCCTCGGGTTTGATCACATCCAGGGGGGTGATGAACTGGTGCACACCGTCGATGAACCCTGCCTCCCCGGAGTCGTGGCTGATGACGCTGCGGCTCATGAAGGTTTTCAGCACGTTGGGGGCGGAGGTAAACGGTTTCCCGGTTTCAGGATCCACCCCTTTCGTGGCCAGCGCCCTCAATTCACCCTGCACCCGCTCCAGCTGCTCCTTGGTGGTGTCCCAGAGGTGCCGGTTCTGAAGGATCCCGACGATCGTCCCGGAGATGGTCAGCGCAATCCCGGCCACCAGCACGAGGGCGACCATGAACCTAGTGCGAATGGTCGGTCCGCCGCGACGCAGAAACCTCCTCATCCCCTCATTCTTGCCCATTCACCATCCCCTGGAAGCCGGTCAAGCCGGGTCGCGGCGAACTTTTCCCCACCGGTCGGGCCGGCTCAACCGGATTCCAGGGCTGGTTCACCGTCCCAGGCCGTGGTAGTCCCAGCCCGAGGCGCGCCAGCGGGCCGGGTCGAGGGCGTTGCGACCGTCGATGATGGCGGGGCGACGCACCCAGGTCGCGACCTCGGACGGATCCAGCTCGACGTACTCGGCCCATTCGGTGAGCAGCAGCACCAGGTCGGCGTCTCGCAGCGCCTGGTGCGTGTCGGGTTCCGTGACGAGATCCGGATGCCGCCGGGCCGCGGCGTCGAGGGCCTTGGGGTCGGTGATGCTCACCTGCGCGCCGAGCATGTGCAGGCGGTGGGCGATGTCGAGGGCGGGCGAGTCGCGGATGTCGTCGCTGTTGGGTTTGAACGCGGCCCCAAGCACGGTGACCTTCGCCCCGGAGAGCTGGTCGCCGAGGCTGCGCAGCGCCAGATCGACCACCCGGTCGCGGCGACGCTGGTTGATGGCGTCAACCTCCCGCAGGAAGGAGACGGCGTCGTGGACACCAAGTTCCTGGGCGCGGGCGACGAAAGCGCGGATGTCCTTGGGCAGGCAGCCGCCACCGAACCCCACCCCGGCCCCCAGGAATCGCCGACCGATGCGCTCGTCGTGCCCGAGGGCATCCGCCAGGGCGGTGACATCGCCGCCGGTGGCCTCGCACAGCTCCGCCATCGCGTTGATGAAACTGATCTTGGTGGCCAGGAACGAGTTGGCGGCCACCTTCACCAGCTCCGCCGTCACGTAGTCGGTGACGATCTGCGGGATGCCGTCGACCAACAGCCGGGCGTAGACCTCGTCGAGCCGGGTTCGTCCCAGCTCCGCGCGTGCAGGATCAGCGGACAGACCGTAGACGATGCGGTCGGGGTGAAGGGTGTCGGCGACGGCGAAACCCTCACGCAGGAACTCGGGATTCCACACCAAGGCGATGTCTCGTTCCGCGAACCGATCCGCCAGGTGCACGGCTGTGCCGACGGGGACGGTGGACTTGCCCACCACCACCGATCCGGGTGCGGCCCCAGCCAGCAGGGTGGCGACGGCAGCGTCGACATAGCTGAGGTCCGCGGCCCCGGTGTCGGACTGGGGGGTGCCGACGGCGATGAAGTGCAGATCCACGTCTGCCAGGTCGTCGCCGGGGGTGGTGGTGAACCGCAGCCTGCCGGTGCCGAGGGCCCGGGTGAGCAGCTCCTCGAAACCGGGTTCGTAGAACGGCGCCCGGCCCGCGGACAACGCCGCCACCTTGGTGTCATCGACGTCGATGCCAAGCACGTCATGGCCGAGTTCGGCCATGCAGGCGGCGTGAACGGCCCCCAGGTATCCGCAACCAACAACCGAGATCTTCATGTGTTTCTCCTCATTTCACGGGTTCACGGGATGACAGGGCCGGAGAACGCGAGGGTTTCCTCCACCCAGCGGGGCAGCCAGCCGGCCGATGGTGGCCGGAAGGCGTAGACGAAGGCGAGCCGCAGCCGGGAGGCCCGGTGGTATACGGCGATGCGTCCGGGAGTGGTGGGCAGGGAGCCGGCCAGGTCGCCCAGCAGCAGATCGAGGATGCGGTCGCGATCCTGCTGGGTGAGACGTCCCTGAATGTGTCGCAGCTCGACGTGGGCCCACAGATTCCCCAGGTCCAAGGCGGCCTCGCCGCGGGCCGCGGTATCGAAATCCAGCAGACCGAGGCTGTCGTCGTCCCACAGGAGTTGCTTGTCGTGGAGGTCGCGGTGGGTGAGCACGCGGGTGCCGTCGTCGCCGGTTCTGAGGTGCTGGCAGGTTTCCACGACCTCGGCGCCAAGCTGATCCAGCAGCGGCAGCGCCCGGTGTTCCCGGGCGCGTTCGAACCACCGCCACAACACGTTCGCCTCGTCGTCTCCGGTGTGTTCCGGCAGCCCGGCGGGGCGCACGACCAGACCGGGCCAGGTCTCGACGAAACGTCGCCACCCGGGTAGCGCGTCACCGCCGAGGTCGTAAAAGGTGCGACCGGGCAGGAGCCCCAGCTCCACCCGTGACGGCGAGTGGGTCAGCACCCGGGCCGCGGTGATTCCGGAGCCGTTGCACAACTCCGCGACCTGCGAGGACTGCACCGCGACGGTGTTGGCGCGGCCCTGACGGGTGAACTTGATCGCCCGGTCGTCGGTCAGGACCACGGCCCGGCGGTGGAGTCGGTGCACCACGAGCCTGCCCACGATGCTGGGGGTCAGTTCCGGAAGTTTCGCATCGCAGGCGTGGCTGGTGATCCACACCTCGCCGTTCCGGTTGATCTTTCCCGCGCGGAGTGTTCCCGCGGAGGCGGCCATCTCAAAGGTGATCGAGCCGCCGCTACCGGGCCAGGCGCGCCGTACACCGTTGAGCGCACGGACTGTTGTCAGGGCTTTCACGTCGCAACCTCCCGTATCCGATCGAGATTCGCCGAGACCTGCTGTTTCCAGTCGCGGGAGGCGCGTCTCAGCGGGTCGGCGACCCGCAGAATCAAGGAGGCCGCGACCGCCCGTCGCAGCTGATCCTCGGGCGGCACCTGCCCGCCACCGTCGCGGTAGCCGTCGAGGAAGGCGGCATCGTCCAGGACCGCGAGGAAGGACCCCAGATCGACGGCGCGGGGCGCCAGGCAGGCGCGGTCGAAGTCGGTGAGCCACACCGTGTCGCCGGCGTGGGTGGTGAGCACCTGGTCGGGCGACAGGTCGCCGTGGGACAGCACCGGCATCGCGGAGGCGGCCCCGGGAAGTTCCGCGACCACCCGGCGCATCCGCTCCGCCAGGTCCGGGGCCAGTTCGTCGAGCAGGGCGGCGTGGGCCAGTCCTTGGGCGACGGGGTCGGCGGTGCGGGCGGCGAGCGAACGGGCCAGGTCGCCGGGAACCTCGGCGGCGTGAAGCCGGGCGAGCATCGCCCCGGCAGCGCGAACGGGATCGGAGGCGCCGTGGACGGGCTCGCGGTCAGCCTCGGGTGGGTTTCCGTCGAGGAGGTCGGCCAGGTCCAGGTCGCCGGTGAACGCGTGGACGCTGACGCCGTCCAGGGTGCCGTCGTCGAGACGGCGGGGAGTTTCGACCACCCCCGCCATGAAACGGTCGAAGGCCACCCCCCTGTCCCGACTGGTCGCGACCCGCACCACGCGCCTCCCGTCGCGCACCACCATCCTGCGCAGCGGGTTGTAGCGCAGCACCTGCGACGCCTCCCAGCTCCCGAGTTTCCCGGACGCGGTGGCGGCTGCGATGCGCGTCAACAGTTTCGGGTCGGCGGGCAGCGAGCCGGTCTGCACCAGCAGCTCCCCGAGTTCGTGTTCACTGGTTTCCAAGCCCAGTTCACCGGCTTCCCGGCTGGTCTGGGCGGCTTTGTTGTGGCTGATGGGCCACAGGAAACGCAGCCATCCGACCGGGTGGCCGGAGGCGTCGTCGAGGCCGACGACCAGCGATGTGCGGGGTTTGATCCGCAGCCGAGCGGCCCGGACACGACGTCCTGCCTGGTCGCTGAGCCAGCCGGGATCGAGCACGCGGGCGACGAGTTGTTCGGTGTTCATCGCGGGCTTCCTATCCTGATGGAGTCCATGTCGCGGCCGCTGGCCTGCACCCAAGCCCGGAACACGTCGCTGGTGGCGATGAGTTCCTCCGGGGAGGCGTCGAGCCGGATGCGTCCGTCCTCGATCCACACCACCCGCGTCGCCCTGAGCGCCACCTCGGCGTCGTGGGTGACGGCCAGGGTGGTGCGCCCCGCGGCGAGCCGGTCGATGGCGTCCAGAACCAGGCTCGCGGCCTCCGGGTCGAGGCCGGTGGTGGCCTCGTCGAGCACCACGACGGGTGAGCGGCGCAGCAACGCCCGGGCGATCGCGATCCGCTGCCGCTGTCCGCCGGAGAGGGTGCCGCCGCGTTCCCCCACGACGGTGTCGTAGCCATTGGGTTGTTCCATGATGAAGTCGTGGGCGTTGGCGGCGCGGGCGGCGGCCTCCACCTCCGCGTCGGTGGCGTTGCCGCGACCCATGCGGATGTTCTCGCGGATGGTGCCGGTGAACAGCACCGCCTCCTGATGCAGCAGGGAGATGCTGGCGCGCAACTGGGTCAGGTCGAGGTCGGTCAGGCGGTACCCGTCGAGCCGGACGCACCCGGAGACGGGGTCGATGGCCCGCACCAGCAGCGACACGAGGGTGGACTTGCCCGCCCCGGACGGCCCGATGATCGCGACCCGCTCGCCGGGCCGGATGTTCAGGTCGAGACCGCGCAGCACCTGGACACCGTCGTATTCGGTGACCACGCGGTCGAACTGCACCGCGCCCACCACGACGTTCGGTCGCACCGGCATGTCGGGGGTGACGACGTCGGGGGTGATCTCCATCAGGTCAGCGACCCGCTCCCCGGATGCGCTGGCCCGGGCAATGCGACCCGTGTACTTGGCCATGTCACGCAGCGGTTTCATGGTGGTGCGCAGGTAGGTGGTGAACAGCACCAGGTCGCCGGGGCTCATCGCGCCCTGCATCACCCGCAACCCGCCGCCGACCAGCACGATCGCGGTCGCCAGGCCGACGATGACGTCGGTGGTGCGTTCCAGTCTGGCGGCGTAGCGACGCGACCGCACCCCCTCCCGCAGCGACGTTCGGTTCGCGGAGGTGAAGTTCTTCTCCACCATGTTTTCCAGACCGTAGGCCTGCACCACGCGGATCGACGCGAGGGATTCCTGGGCGGTGTTGGCCAGATGCCCCTCGCCCTTACGGGTCTGCCGGGACGCGTCGGTGATCTTCCGCGACGTCGGACCCGACGTCACCGCGAAGGCCACGATCGCCACCAGCACGACGCTGGCGAGCAACGGGTCGAGGACGAACATCACCACGACCATCACCAGCAGGGTTGCGACATTGGCCAGCAGCGGCATGCCTGCGGTGATCGCGACCTCCTGCATCCGGGCGACGTCACCGACGATCCGCTGCACGGTGTCGGCGCTGCGGTTGCGGGCGTGAAACTGCTGGGACAGGCCCTGGACGTGCCGGAACACGCGGGCCCGCAACGACGTGGCGGCCCGGGAACCGACCAGCGCGAAGCAGATGGTGGCCAGATAGTTACTGAGGGCACGCAACCCCACAATCAACAACAGCGCGACACCGCACCCGATCAGCAGCTCAACACTCGCGGGCTGGTGGGAAACCTTCGCACCCCGGAACGCCGTGACCGCATCGACGACGATCTTCAGGGGCCACGGCTCCAGCACCCGGAAGGCCACCTCCATCAGCAACGCGAGCACCCCGAACAGGATGAGCGCGCGATGTGGGGCGATGTCGGGTGCGACCAGCTTCAGGCTGCGCCGCATCGAGGGTTTGTCGCGATCAGCCATCGGCCCTCCCGGCCAGGTCGAGAATGTGGTCGACGGCACCGGCCCAGCTGTGTTTCTCCTCGGCCTGCACCCGTCCCCGCCACCCCAGTTCTCCGCGCAGCACGGGGTCGGCGGCGAGGTCGTCGATGGCGGCGGCCAGCGCGGCCGGGTCGGAGGGCGGCACCAGGGTGCCCAGCTCGCCGAGGATCTGCGGCAGCTGTCCGACGGCGGAGGCCACCACCGGCAGTCCAGCCGCCAGGTATTCGTAGACCTTCAGAGGCGAGAAATACTGCTGCTGCTCGCCACCAAGATCGGGGTAGGGGGCCACGCCGATGGCGGATCCGGCAAGCTGCCCCGGCATGTCGGCGGGGGCGACGGCACCGCGGAAGTCCACCTCGATCCCGAGGCCCGCGGCCTGCTCCTCCAGGGCGGCCCGTTCAGGCCCGTCGCCGATGATCCGCAGCTTCCAGGGCCGCTTGGCGAGGGCCGCGGCGGCCAGCAGGTCAGCGACACCGTGCCACGGTTTGAGGGTTCCGACGAAGGTCACCACCGGGTCGCCAATCTCCTCGGGCCGCGGCACGATGCGGGTGATGCTGACGCCGTTGGGAACGGTGTGGACGCGATCCGAGCCGGTGCGTTCCCGCACCCAGTCGCGGACAGGATCGGAGACCGCGATGGTGGCGGTGGCTGCGGTCACCTGCCGGGCCAGCGCGTTCCCGGCGGCCTCCTCGTCGACGAGCACGCGGTGGGTGCGCTGCTCCTCGATGAGAGGAGCATTGACCTCCAGAACCCCGACTGCTCCGATGGCGTCGGACACCTCGGCGAGCGCGGTGCTGAACAGCGAGTAGCGCTCGTAGACCAGGTCGGCGCCATCGGCGATGATGCGCGCCGCAATCTGTGCGGAAACCTCCTGCTGGGCGCGTTCCCTGGCCGCAGGGTCGTCGGCTTCGATGCGGGTCTCGATCACCTTCAGGCCGACCAGGTCATCGGGAATGTCGCGCCCGGCACGGGTGGTGTGGACGGTGACGTCGTGTCCGCGACGGATCAACTCCCGCACCACCTCCTGAATGTGCACGGAGGCACCCTTCGTGCCGAAGACGGGGATTCCGGGATCGACGGTGACATAGGCGATACGCATCAGTGTTCTCCCTCCCACGCGGAGAGCGTGGCCGCCTGGCGGCGGCTGTTGAACTGTTCCTCGATGAGGGCCCGGGCATTGCGGGCGAGGGTGACCACGGGCACCTGTCCGGCGGCCAGCTCGGCCAGGGAACGGGTCAGGGCGGCGACATCTCCGGGTTCGATGAGGATGCCGGTGAGGTCGTTGCGCACCACCTCGGGCAGGCCGCTGACGGAGGTCGCGACCACCGGGGTGCCGAGGGCCATGGCCTCCAGCACCACCGTCGGCAGACCGTCGATGTTGCCGTCGTCGGCGGGAATGCAGGGGGCAGCGAAGACGTGGGAGCCGCGAATCAGTTCCGAGACCTCGTTCTGGGTGAGCGGACCCACCAGGCGGACGCGATCCCCCAGGTCGAGGCGTTCGATCTGAGCGGCGAGCTCGTCGCGCAGCTCACCGTCACCCGCGATATCCAGTTCGACGGGGACATCGAGGGCCGCGACGGCGTCGATGAGGTCGGCGAAACCCTTCTTCGGGACGAGCCGCCCGACGGTGGCGATCCGCAGCGGAAAGCTCGGTTGGATCGGGTCGCGGTAGGGGAAACGCTCCAGCTCGAGGGCGTTGTACTGCAGGGAGATCCTCGCCCCGGTGCCGTCGAGGACCTCGTTCAGGTAGCGCTCGTTGAAACGGCTGATCGCGATCACTCGGTCGGCGTCACCGCAGATCCGCCGCAGCCAGTCGCGGTCCACGGACTCGTGGTAGATGTCCTTGGCGTGCGTGGTGATGGTGTAGGGCACCCCCGTCAACCGGGACGCGAGCCACGCCATCCGGCCCGCCAGGGAAGCGAAGTGGGCGTGGAGGTGGTCGATGCCGTCGTCAATCACGGACGCCGCCAGGGAGATTCCCTGCGCCACCTCGTCGGCGGGCATGTCGGCGATGTCGGGCGCGAGCTCGGCGAATCGACGTCGCAGGTCCTCGTGACGCAGGGAGTTGCTGAGCTGGGCCCAGAAGTCGCTGGCCTTCGCGGGGCGCGGCACCCACGAGACCTGGGCACGCACCCGCGCGATCTCCGGGTGGAAGCGGGCATCGGTGGTGGGACGCAGCGCGTAGATGCGCAGGTCGTCGCCGTGGGCCTCGCGGGCCAGGATCTCGGTGACGATGAAGGTCTCAGAGAAACGCGGGTACACCTTGAGGACGTATCCGATGCGGGTCATGCCACGACCTCCTGGGCGGCGAGATTGGCGTCGTTCAGCAGGTCGGCGGCGAAATCGGCGGTGGTCGCCAGGCCGTCGCGGGCGATGTGGGAGCGGTCGACGTGGCGCGTCACGGCGTCGGCCACCCAGTCGCCGAGGGCCTCGGCGGTGACCTGCGGGGTGCGCATCACGTCGAGGGCGCGGGCGTCGCAGAGGGCCTCAGCGCGGATCAGCTGCTCCAGTCGCGGGGTTTCGCGGGGCACGATCAGCGCGGGGGTGTCGGTGGCGAGGATCTCGCAGACGGTGTTGTACCCGCCCATGGAGATCACGGCAGCGGCCTCAGCGATCTGGCTGCCCAGTCCCGGCCAGGAGCGGTGCACCTGCGTGCCGGGGGCGGCCTGCGAGGCGATGGCCTCGAAACTGGCGTCGTCGAGCTGCGGCCCGGTGACAACGATGTTCTCGTACCCGTCCGGGACGCGCATCGCGACGGCGGCGCGCAGCAGTTCGTGACCGTCGGAACCGCCGCCCGCGGTGGTGAGCACGAACGGTTTGGGTTCGATCGGTTCGCCGTGGTCGCTGACGCGACGGTCGTGGGCGAGGTAGCCGGTGAAGCGGATGCGGTCGGCCAGAGCGGGCGGGGCCTCTCCGGTGGCGATGGGGTCGTGGACGGCGGGGTCGCCGTAGACCCACACCTCGTCGACGAGGTCGCGCAGCCGGTCGGGGTCGCCGAGACGTTCCCACTCCGCAGCGGCGACGTGGGGTTCGTCGAGGACCTCGCGCAACCCGAGCACCACCCGCACGCTCGGGTGGTGCTCACGCAACCACATGAGGGGCTCCCGCAGCTCGGACCAGACGCCGTAGATGTGGCGGTCGATGATGACCAGGTCGGGCTTGAAACCGAGCAGGGCGGCCTGCAGCAGCCGCGAACGGAGCTTGATCAGGTCGCCGGTGGCGCCGGACAGGTTGCGCGGCTGGTAGCCGTCACGACCCTTGGAGACGCCCGGGATGGTGACCCAGTCGAAGCCCTCGGGCAGGGGGAAGCGTGATGCGGGTGCCAGCCCGGTGACCAGGAGCCCCGCGACGTCGGCGTCGACGGCTCCCGGCAGACGCCGGGCCAAGTTGTGAGCGATGGCCAGGTTGCGCCGCACGTGCCCCAGGCCTTGGGAGTCGTGGCTGTACAGCAGCACCCGGTAGGTTTCCGCCATGATCGTTGCCTTTCTCTCCAGCCCCGTTGTCCGGGACTGGAGAAAGCATTGCAACCAAAATGAAGCAAGGGATGAGGCCGACGTGAGAGCTTTCTCATCTTGTTGAAATAGCTCTCATCAGCGCCTCTCGCCCGCTGCTCCCCGCACCTCACCCCTCCCCCTATTTTGCTGGCCTTACCCCCTGTTTGCTGGCCCTAATGCCGGTTTGCTGGCCTTGTTCATGTTCGCTGGCCTCACAGCGCAGGCAAACGTGAACAAGGCCAGCAAAACAGGAACAAGGCCAGCGAACCGGGGAGAGCGGGAGGGGGATGGGCGACAATGAGGACATGCTGAGCGTCCTGTCCCCCGCAAAGTCACTCGACTTCGACTCACCGATCACCGCCACCGGGCACACCGAACCGCGGTTGATCGACGAGACCGAGGGGTTGATCGAGATCATGCGCACCACATCACCTAGCGACATCGCGAAACTGATGCGCATCTCCGAGGACCTGGCCCATCTCAACGCGACGCGCTACCGCGAGTTCACCACCCCGCACACCCCCGACAACTCGCGCCCGGCGGTGCTGGCCTTCAACGGCGACGTCTACCAGGGGCTGCGCGCCCGCGACTTCGATGCTCGCGACCTCACCGAGGCGCAGAAGAGCCTGCGGATCCTGTCAGGGCTCTACGGGCTGCTGCGTCCCCTCGACCTGATCCAGCCGCACCGCCTGGAGATGGGCACCCGCCTGGCCACCGACCGTGGCCGCAACCTCCGCGACTGGTGGGGCGGGCGCATCACCGACCTGCTGCGTGAGGACCTGGCCGCGTCCCCGGGGGAGAAAGTGCTGGTCAACCTGGCGTCGCAGGAGTACTTTGCTGCCGTCGACGCCGACCGCCTCGATGCGCGGATCGTCACCCCGCGTTTCGAGGACCGCGATCGGAACGGCACCGCCCGCGTGGTCAGTTTCCATGCCAAACGCGCCCGAGGCGCCATGGCCGGCTGGCTGGTCCGTAACCGGATCCGCTCCACTGCCGGGCTCCCCGACTTCACCGAGAACGGTTACGCCTACGACGACCAGCGCTCGACACCCGATGCCCCCACCTTCGTCCGCTGACCGGATTGCGGAGCCCAGGCGTCACGGCCCCAGCAGTGCCAGGGGAACCACCGCCACCCCGTCTTCCCGACGGTAGGCCGTCGGGAAGCTCATCCAGCTCCTTGTCACTCGCCCTTTCCGAGTATTCCACCGCGCCAATGCGACAAATTCGCAGGTCGAAACGCTACAGATTCGCAGGTTGAAACGCTACAGATTCGCAGGTCGAGCGCCGAAAGAAGCGGTCCCGATCGGGGGCGTCACGGCCCGGCGCGGTGAAGGGACAAGACGGGCGAGTCAGCACACGAACGCCAGCGAACGTGCTGGTTCAACCGGGTTCCGGAAAGAACCTCGTCCCCGCGACCCCAATTTTTCGGGTTTCCCCACGCCGCCCGGGAATCGGGTCTAGCGTGTGTGGGCAACGGCCAGACAATGAGGAGTCCCCGATGGAGTTGACCGGTTGCTGCTTTGCCCTCGACGTACCCCCTGCCTGGAGGATGGAGACGAACGACGGGGTGGTCATCGCCACCTCGGATGAATCGTTCGCGGGTTTCACCCCGAACGTCGTGCTGCGGGAATCACGGTTGAGGCGCCCGGAACCCACCTCCCTGGCAGCCGCGTCGCAGGCCAACCTCGCAGTGCTGTCGACCCAGATCCCTGGTTCTTTCTTCTTCCACGTGGAGGCGCTCCCCGACGCCAATGCCGCGCCGGGGCCGGCGGAACGCCGTCGGCTGTGGGCGTTCTCGACGCTGAAGATCCCGGAGGCGCACGGGAACGCTCTGTGCCTGGTGATGGTCCAGGACCTCCTCGTGGTGGGCGACGTGATCGCCGAGGTGACCGCGACCGTGCCGCTGATGGCCTGGCATCGCGGCAGCGTGTACGAATCCATCCTGGACAGCCTCCGTCCCCTGCCACCCAGGGCTCGCCGGGTCCCCCACACCGACTCGGACGTCTTCACGGTCGATCTTGACGACTGGGCCAGCAACCGTGACGGCGTTCCCCGGGAGAAATTGGACGTCCAGCCGGATCCCGTTCCGGCGCTGGCCGGGGAGATCGCCACACTCTCGGAGGGGGCATTCACCGCCCTCGACGACCTGGCCCTGCTCGAGTACTCGAAGAAGACCGCGAAGTTCTCGGCCCCCGGTCGGGAACTTCGCCGGGCGGGACTGATCGACGATCCCGGCACACTCACGGAAACAGGCGAATGGGTGGCCGTTCACCTGCGAGAGGGGAATCGTATAACAGCCCTAGCGGATACCTCACCACCCCAATTGCTGACCTTCTGGATCAATGACATGACCTCTTTGGTCGTGATTCCTGTGATCGACGATTCTTCGGGACAGGCCAACTACCTGCTAGGTAACTGCTTGGTGGATGACATATCCAGATTTCTGTTCCTGTGGGCAGGTGTTCTTCCGAGTTGGCCCATGGAATTTGAATACAATTTCCCTCAGCCCGAACTCATCGCGAAGCTACTCGCGGACACACCCCCCAGATCCGCGACCGGGAGGGACGCCATCGAGTTCTCTCATCAGCCATGGACCACCATTTCTCTCAATGGCCCAGACGAAGAAGAACCGGGCATCGCCTGGGTCACGACGTCGCAGCGAGGCGCGGGGGTTTTGTACGAAAAAGATGCGGAGGACAGGGTCACCATCACCAGAAATTCTACAGAACCGCTATGGCAGATCTTAGGGGGAATGGTAAGAGAATTCACGCAAGGAGGAAAACAATGACATATTACAAAGTAGACCCAGCTGCCTGCAAGGCCATCTTCAGCCAGACGGAAGGGGAGATCTCCACTGGGAAATCAACTCATTCTAATCTGCGCGGAGAGGTCGAGGAACTTGGCTCCTTGTGCGCCAGACAGGGGGTCGGCAAAGTCGGTTTAGGTGGTTGTTTGGGTGAGTAGCTTGATGGCGCGTTTTGGTTGTCGTGATAGGGACCTGGTGGTTGAGGCGATGGCGGCTTGGACGCCGTAGGCCAGTCGGATGAGGCTGATGGCCAGGTTGCGCAGGGCGGCCATGATCTCGGGGCCGTTAGCGGTGCGCAGCTGGTGGTGGTCCTCGTCGAAGACCATGTCTCTGACCCAGTGGAGCCGGTTCTCGATTCCCCAGTGCCCTTGGATCCAGGCGGTGACGGTCTCGGGCTGGGCATCAGTCATGGGTAGAGAGCAGACCAGGTAGACCACCTCCACAGTCGTCGTCTTGGCGCTACCGCTGCTGTTCTTGCCTGTGTTCCTGCGATTCTTGGTGGTTCGGGTGCGCCGGACCTGGATCACCTGAGCCGCCCCGGGGAAGTCCACCCAGGCGGGAGCCTCGACCGCTTTGACGGTACGCCGCACCCGCCGCCCACGCGAAGTGTCAACGCTTGAGATTGACGGAACGTTCTTCCAGGGCAGCTTCTTGAGCGTCCTACGTACACCGGGCTGGTTGTTCTTGACAGTGAGAAGATAGTGACCACCCTGATCGTGGATCCAGTGAGCGGTGTCTACCTGGGTGTGCATGGCGTCGGCGGTGACCACCGCCCCGTCCAGGTCCAACGGTTCGAGAAGCTCCCTGAGCGCCGGGATCTCGTTGGTCTTGTCCGCCACCCGCGCCTGGGTCAGGACCGTGCCGGTGGCGTGATCCAGGGCTGAGAGGAGATGAGGCGCCGGGTCCTTGCTGGTACGGGCCCCACGCATGGTCTTGCCGTCCACCGCGATCACCCTTCGACCGGCGACGGTGCCGGTACGTGTACAGAACCAGGACCTCAAATGGGTGTTGAGGTCTGCGGGGTCCAGGTCCTGGAGCACCCTGCGGATGGTGGACTCCGACGGCAGGGCCTGGCCCGCCTCCAGGTCGGTGGCGGTCAGATCGGTGGTGTGCTCCCATATCGCCGTCAGGCTGCGACACCCGGCCATCACTCCGGTCACGGCCAGTGACAGCACCGTGAACAGGCTGTGGCGTACTCCCCGCCGATCACGCGGGTCGTCCACGTTCTTAAGAACCTCGACCAGGGGCTGGCGTGACAGAACGGTCGTGGTGGAAGATGACATCAGCGCGGGCTCCCAGGACGAAAGGGATGACTAGACACCACTCATCGTCCCTACGGGGCCCGCGCCCCACCTCAACGACACGCCACCCCTGTCAACGCTCAGCCGCCCTCACCCACCCACTTTGCCGACCCCCTGGTGCGCCAGAGGGGAAGCAGCTCAGATCGCTTCAGCACTGTGCGGGGTTTACAACCGTGTCCTGACTCGAAACATGACCGCGGCAGAACAGAAGGCCTCCAAGGCCGTTGCAGGTGGACGCGGGGCGGTCGCTGCGATCCAGCAGGGCGACCAGGAAATGGCGCGCAGGACCGAGCTCGACGCCAGAAATGCCGGAGAAATCAAAATCATGGATGGAATGGAAATATGACAGTCAACTACGAAGTTCTTCTGGACTGGCCCGACGCCGCCTCAATAGGTTCAGCAGCCGAGAGGTTGGCGCAATATGGAACTTCATTCTCCGACACGTTCAGTAGCGCAAATAGCATCTGGGGCAGGCTGGGGAGCTGTTACGAGACCCCTCACCAAGGTTACCTATTAACGGCGTTTGAACCCGCGGTACGAGACGCCGAATCCGCCGCAAAGGGCAGCGCGGTGGCGGCGACAGAAATGGGGGCATTTGCAACCGTTCTGGAAGAATACGAACCGAGAAGAAAACAGCTCGTCGCCGAGGCAGAGGCATTCAATTTAAAGGGTTGTCCGCTAGACGAGGTTGCGGCAGAGGAGCAACGCAAAGAGGGGGAAGCTCTCCAAAGGCAGATAAATGAACTGGGGGAGCTGTACAGAAAAACAGTTACCGAATGCGTCCAGGGCCTGTCGAAAATTGAAGGCAATGGTGAACTTTCAGATCCCGACTCGAAGGCCTGGCTTCAATTTGTTGGCGAGCAGGCGCTGGGACTCGGGGGTGCAGTCGCGGATTCAATCCGCCTGAGAACCAAAACTTCCATAGGCCACTGGACGTTCTGGATCAAGCCTGGAAACAACTTCCTGGTTCGCATAATGGCTCGATTGGGGAAGAACTGCGAGTGGATACAGAAACTGGCGAGCTGGTCGGCTGTCTGGAACGGGAAACCGTACACCAAGTCCAAGACCAGGCTGGCCGTGAAGGCATTCAGTTACCCAGCAGGAAAAACATGGTGGCAAAGATTCGGTTACATGTTCCGCGAGTCGCTCTTCGGCCCCAAGAGCAATGTGGCACTTGGCCCGGTGACCACGAAGACTGCGCCGGGAAGAACCAGCCTCGGAGTGGGCAGGAACCAAACATCGACTGTCAGATTCAGGATACCCACAACAGCCGCCAATGTCGGGAGGGGCCTAGGATGGCTCGGAACCGGGCTGACCTTCGCAAGTGAATACAGTCGAGCACAGGAGCGCTACACCACACAGGAACCGCATCTCAGCGAATCCGAACGCGCACTGAAATCCACCGAAACCGCTACGGTTCGCACAGCAGGCCAAGCAGGCACTTCCGCAATTGCAGGAGCGTTTGCAGCCGGTGCCACTGGAGCAGCATTTGGATCAACCGTACCCGTGGCCGGCACCGCCGTTGGTTTCGCCGTCGGCCTCGGCGTCGGCTTGGCCCAGATGATCAAGCTTGGCGACGGCAAGACCGTCGGAGAGCACATCGGCGACGGAGTCGAGGGATTCTGGAATGGCCTCAAGGGAGGCATAGAGCGCATCGGAGGCCTGTTCGGATGACTCTTCTGGACGCCATGCCCCCCGGAGCAATAGTAGCGAGAGCGATTTTTCTGGTCACCGGTATCGCAGGACTATGGGTGGGACTCTCAATAAGAAACGAATCAACACCTCAATTTGTCGTCAATTATCGAGGAGGACCCTCACGGGCCCTGGGACTACCTTTCGGAGGAGTTGGCATGCTCTCCCTATTCTTGGGGGACTACTTCAAATACCTCCCTCCCCTACTCGTGGTCTTCATTGGCGGAACAGGAGTCCTATGCATACTGGTCTGGCTTTCGAGTTTTTTGATCATGTTCCCCAGATTCCTCACCCCCTCCTGGTACCGACGGGCCCTAAAAGCCGGGGTCCCACGACACGACCCCCACCTCATGGGAAAATTCAAGGCACTCCCCAAGGAAACCCAGAAACAGCTGGTCCTACTCCGACGAGAACACGAGGCCGCACCGAACGAAACCCCAGGAACCGAAACGTCATGAACCCCACCCTGACCGGCACCTGCTTCGCCTTCGACGTGCCCGCCGCCTGGACGGCGGAGGCGAACGACGGGCTGGTCACCGCTACCTCGGACGAGTCGGTCGCGGGCTTCACCCCGAACGTCGTGCTGCGGGAGTGGCGGGTGAAACGTCCCGTCCGATCCTCCTTGGCGCGGGCATCGTGGGCGAACCTCCGGGAGATCTCCTGGAAGCAGACCGTCCTCCACGTGGAGGCGATTCCCGATCGAAAGGCCAACGGGGACATCCGGGAGCGCCGCCGGTTGTGGGCGTTCTCCGCTCCGGACGCTGCCGGAGGTGACGCCGAATCGCCTGGTTTGTTGACGATCCGCGACCTGCTGATAAGCGGAAAAGCGCTGGCGGAGCTGAAAGTGACCGCGCCCTGGCGCTCCTGGCATCGCGGCGATATGCACGAGACGATCCTGAACAGCCTCCGCCCCCTACCTCGCAAGGAACGCGGGATTCCTCGCGAGGAACTGACCGCCGACGCGCTCCTCTGCGACGAGTGGGCGGAGCGGCGCGACGACGCGCCCCGGGAAAACCTGGAGATCCTCGAACCGCCCGAACTTCAGCCGGTCATACCTTATTCCCCGTGGCGAGCCGAACCCGTCGACACCGCCCCTGTCATTCCCTGCCTCTCCACCGAGGTCGTCGAGCTCCCCGAGAAAGCCTTCAAGGCCTTCAACGACCTGGCATTACTCGACCGCTCTGCGAAGAAAACAATGCTGACCTACACCGGCTGGAAGCTGGTGCGGGCAGGGTTGACGGGCTGGGACGGTGTGTTCACAGAGCTGGGGGCGCGGGTGGCTCGGCACCTACGAAACGGACGGCACCTGACATTGCAGGTGAAGGGCTCTTCACCGAGGCTGCTGACCTTCTGGATCGACGGCCCGACCGCCCTGGCTGTCTTGTCCTTCATCTGCCCATACACCACTTCCGACAGGAGCGCCCTCGGTTTCTGCCCCACGGAGCGGATTCCCCGGGTCCTACTGGAGCTGATTGGATTCCATCCCGTCTGGAACATGCGTTTCCGCTACACCGTGACGCGATACGAGCTGCTGGCAAAGCTGCTGGCCGACATCCCACCCAGCACCGCGACCCGGAGGGATGCCGTCGCATTCTCCGCGCAGCCTTGGGTTCCGATGTCCCTGCTCGGTCCGGACGGGGAACCGGCGCTCACCTGGGTGATGACCCCACACCGCGGGGCCGCGATCCTGAGGAACCGGGCGGATGAGGACGAGATCACCGTGACCAGCAACCCACGACGACCCTTCTGGGAGCTCCTCCTGGATGCCTCAATGCGACTCGCCCGGCAGGGATCCAACTCATGATCCTGCTTGATTCCGCACAGCGCGGCACCACATCCCCCGTGTCCTTGGGCATCTTCCTGGTTGTCCTCGGAATCCTGGCGCTCTGGGGAGGGATACGCATGCGGAATGCGCGGATCCCGAATTTCGTCACGACCTACAACGGAAGATCCTCAGGAACCCTGGCCCTGCCCTACACGGGGATCTGTCTGATCTGTTTGGGCGTCGCGGATTCACTTCCCGTGTGGGCGAAAGGACTGATCGGCCTGATCTTCTTCCCCACCGGGGCCATCGCGCTGCTGGGGATGCTTTTCTGGTTCCCACGTTTCCTGCTGCCCGCCTGGTACCGCAGAGCGATCAAGGCCGGAATTCCCCGCAACGACCGCCATCTCATGGGCTGGTTCAAAGAACTCTCCGAGAACGGCCAAGAGGAGCTGATCCGATTGCGTGAGGAACACGAAACCCGAACCTCCGCCACTGATTGACCCCACGACCCACAGAAGATAACGTCGTTACCCAACATTGTCGTCGCAACTGCGCGGAGGGGTCGTGAGTCGCAGCTCGGAACTGACGAGACAACGCATCCTGGAGGCAGCCTCGGAGGAGTTCCAGGCCCACGGCTTCCAGGAGGCCAGCATGCGGCGCATCGCGCACGTCGCGGAAACCACAACGGGTGCGATCTACCACTACTTCCCCAGCAAGGAGTTGCTCTTCGACGCACTCGTGCACGAACCCACCGAGCAGCTGTTCGAGCTGTGGGTCACTCTCCACGAGTCACCGGAAACCAACGCCTTCGAGGCCCACGACCGTTCCGCCGACTGCACCGCCGCAGTCCTCACCTTCGTCTACGACCACATCGACGCGTTCCGGTTGGTTTTCTGCCACGCAGCCGGGACGAAGTACGAGGACTATCCTGAACGGCTGATCGCCGTCGAGGAGGTGATCTACCGTCTTCTCCCCGGGCTCGACAATTCCCCTGCGGACGAGCTCTTCCTCCGCACCGTCGCAGCCTCGGGCATCGAGGCGTTGCGCAAAGCGGTTGAGCACGGCCTTTCCCGCAAAGAGGCCCACAAATACATGAATAAAACCCGAGAGTTCCGCCTGAACGGCTGGAGCGCTCTGGCCGCCGCCTGAAACACGAACCACGAGCAACCACGCAACGCCCCGGAGGGCACAATGATATTCGAGACGACGTTCGGCAGGGTGACCTCGGAGGGGGTTGGGGTATCCAGAAGCGGAAAACCCATCCAGCGTTTCCTGGGAATCCCCTACGCCCGGGCCGAGCGATTCCAGGATCCCGAACCCATCGCCCCCATCAAGGGTCAGGACGTCAATTCAGGAAAAGGACACTGCTTCCCCCAGCACATGCCCTCCACATTCATGAATTTCCTCCTGAAGAACATCCAGCCTCGACGGGAATGGCAACCGCGGGAGGACATCCAGGGCGAGGACTCCCTGCGCATCAACGTCTGGACCTCCGATCTGGAGACCCAGAAACCGGTGCTCGTCTTCCTCCACGGCGGCGACTGCGGATCCGGCACAACCCCCATCTACGACGGCGCCCACCTCGCCGAACAAGACATCGTCGTGGTCACGATCAACTACCGGATCGGGCTGTTCGGACACCTCCACGTGGTCGACGGGGACCGGATCAGCTGTGACCGCGCCCTCCTTGACCAACAGCTGGCCCTGCGCTGGATCCGAACCCACATCGCGGAACTCGGCGGAGACCCCGACAACATCACCCTGATGGGACACTGCAGCGGCGCGTTCTACGCCCTGCACCAAATCCTCAACCCCTACAACCGGGACCTTTTCCATCGCCTGATCCTGTGCAGCGGACAGGGCATCACACCCAATCCCCTGATCCCGGAAAAGGAACGCGAAGCATTTCAGGATTTCCTCTCCAAGAATCGCCTATCCAGCTATTCCGAACTTCTTTCCTTACCCCCGGAGAAGATTCTCAAACTCAAACCTCCGCAGACCTTCTTGTCCACCACCGTGGATGAAACATTCTTCCTGGGAGATCCCCTCGAATCACTGGAGGAGGGGTATTTCCCACGCATCCCCGTCATCATCGGTTCGGCCTCCGACGAGCTGTCCATGCTCAAAGTTCCCATGCAGTACAAGCGCTTGGGAATCGCAACCAGCAAATCCAAGTTCCCGTCCGCCGTCGAGAAGATGTTCGGTCCCCGGGCAGGAGAAATCGCGGAAGCGTTGCGCCCGGAGGCGGACGACGTCGCCGACCTCCAGATCAAGATGATGGAGCTGGTGATGTTCCACGGTCCCGCCCTCAACCTGATGGACAGGTTCTCACGGTTCACCGACATCTACGGGTACCGCTTCGAGTACATCCCGCAGCTCTACCACGGGTTGCGCGGTGCCTTCCACGGCGCGGAGGTCGCGATGTTCTTCGACAACCTGGACAGACTGAACGTCCCGATCAACGACGAGAACAACTTCGGCATCACCACGATCCAGCAGGATTGGTTGTCGTTCCTCTACGAGGGAGTCATCCGCGAACGCTCCTACTTCGACTCGGAGGACACCATCACCCATTACCGGGGTCAGCCCAAGGACATCGACTTCCCGCATGCCGATCTCCTGCGGGATCTGGAGGGAAACGACCTCGCAAATCAGCTGTTCAACACCTTCATGCGTCACCGCTGAGTACCGCTGCCGCGGGCACACTCCCGCCGTGGTTTCGGCACGACCCGCTCGCTGACGTCCGCAGGCCGGAGCCAACCCTCAGGAAGAAGTCTCCCCGTGGAGCACCGGGTAGTCGGTGTATCCGCTGGCCCCACCGCCGTAGACCGTCTCCTGGATCGGGGTGTTCTCCGGTGCGCCGGTGCGCCAGCGCTCCACCAGGTCCGGATTGGCCAGCGCAGGCCTGCCCACCCCCACCGCCTCGGCCACGCCGTCGGCGACGAGGGCGGCTGCTTCCTCCCGGTCCGTCACGGTCTCGAAACCCCGATTCGCCACCAGCGGGGCACCGACGGTACGTCGGATCCCCTGCACCAGATCGCCGTCGGGGGCTGTGTGGAGGATGTCGATGAACCCCAACCCCAGCGAGGTGAGTTCCCGGGCGAGGTGCTGGTAGGTGGCCTCGACGTCAACGGGATCGGTTTCCTCGATGCCCTGAATGTTGTGCTCGGGCGACAACCGGATGGAGGTGCGCTGCCCGCCGATCTCGGCGGCGACCGCCCGCGTCACCTCGAGGGCCAGGCGTGCTCGCCGATGCGGATCGCCGCCCCATTCATCGTCGCGCATGTTGGTGTTGGGCGCGAGGAACTGATGGATCAGGTAGCCGTTGGCACCGTGGATCTGAACGCCGTCCATTCCGGCATCGACGGCGTTGCGGGCTGCCCGCACCCAGGATTCGATGATTCGTTCGATCTCGGGTCCGGTGAGGGCTTCGGCCTGGACGTAGTCGACGCGTCCCGACTGATTGTGCGTGTATCCGGGGGCCGTCGTTGCACTGGCCGAGACCACCCGACCGGTTCCGTTGATCGTCGGATGGCTGAGCCGTCCGGCGTGCATGATCTGCATGACGATGGTGCCACCGTGTGCGTGCACCGCGTCGGTCACCTTCTGCCACCCCGTCACCTGTCCGGCTGTCTCAATGCCCGGTTGCCCCAGCCAGGTGCGCGCCGCCAGGTCGGGAAACGCTCCCTCCGTCACGATCAGCCCCATCGATGCACGCTGCGCGTAGTACTCGGCGACCATGTCGCTGGGGACACCGTCCCGACCGCAGCGGAGCCGGGTCATCGGCGCCATGACGAGCCGGTTGCGTACACGGTAGGGGCCGAGGTCACAGGGGGAGAAAAGATCCATGGGGACCATCCTCACCCCAACAGTCGGTTCGGGCAACAACCCACGTCGCACAGTCCCCTACATTGTCGGGTTTCGATGATCTCGATGACCTTCGCAAGGACATTTCCCCTTGGCCCACTCCCCATCGTCAGGTTACAAACCAGCCTCAACCATGCACTGGATCGCACGTGAGCAGCCCGAGCCGTTCGAGGAGACGCGGAACCGCGGTCGACGGACTCGCTCCCTGCTCATTCGCCCCGGGAATGGTCGCCCCTGTCAGGCAGCATCGTCGCACCGCATCTGGGAAGGCGTCGTAGGGAAAATCCTTCGGGAGGTTCTTAGCCGCCGCCCCAGTGAGTCCGGTCAGCCGCATGTAATGCCTCTTGGCATCCTCTTGGTCCCGGTATTTCTGCACCCTTTCGTAGTGCGCGTTCAACCACACCTCGAAACACGGAGTGGAGACGATGCCGACCATCCGTGTCCCACGCACCCTCCGGCAGGCCTCGAGGAAGCCCTGCCGATCCTTTCCGTCGTGGTCGACGACGATCCAGACCTCGTCGTACTCGTCCAGTCCTCCCTGGCTCCTCGTGAGGTTTCTGACGATGGTCTCTGGCTCCTTGCCGTTTTCTCCCCTGACCGTGATGGAAAGGTTGGCACCACGCGGTACGCGGCGGCGGATTCCCTCCAGATAGCTCTTCTCGGTCTTCTCCCCATTGGTGACGAGCAGGATCGTCGTCCGGGTCGCGCGGAGCGCGGTTCGGCGTCGAAGTTTTCCACTCATTTCCGGTCATTCCGCAGCACTGGTGGATGCCGCGAGGGCCTCCGGCAAGTCGAAAAGTTTCGACAGATCGAGAGTGGGCAAAGCACCGAAACGACCGGCCAGATAACGTTTCTGTTCGTTGTTTCCGGGGCGCGAATCGAAATCAGCGAGCGAGTAGAGTTCACTGGCGCCATTTTGTCCCTTTTCCGTGAACCAGATCTCGCCGGCTTCCAGGCAGCGTTCTGGATGGTTTCCCATGAGTGAGGTGTCATGGGTAGAGAAGAGGATCTGGGCCCCAGTCCGGTTGATGTCGGGGTCCTTGAACATGGTCACCAGGGCCGCCGCCAGAAGTGGGTGCAGGCTGGCGTCGAGTTCATCGATGACAAGAAGCGCGCCACGCGCCAGGACGTCGACAGCGGGGGCAGCAGTGGCGAGCCACGTGATTGTGCCATCGCTCTGGGCGCCGAGGCCGAGCTCAAATTCCTCGCCATCGAGGCCACCGTGGGTGAACACGAGTGATCTCATGACTGGGTCGATGGCATCTCTGGGAATTTCTCCCGGTTCGTCCACCGCCGCGGCGAGCATGGCGCGGATTCGCGCCAGCACGTTCGGGGGAACCTGTTGCTCCTGAACCTCGACTCCGACAATTCCCAAGTCGGCGACGGCTGCGAGCGCGTCGATGATTTCTTTCCAGCCAGCCGGCGCCTCCACCATCCGCGACATGACCCATTGCAGCCGTTGCTGCTCGTTGTCGCTCTCCCGGCGGACGGGAAGAAGAGCCGTGCCTCTTCTCAGACCTCTTGCTATGGGCTGAAAAGTGGCGTGGCGATAGCGTGCGGCAACCGCGAGCATGAGATCGCCGGGTGTGAGTATGCGCCTCACCTCAGCGGTGGGGCCCTTGACCGATGCACCCACTCGCATCTCCATCTCGGTGTCGGGGCCGTGTTGCTCTCGGGCGAACAGAAGGCGTCGAACGCCTTTGGGGTAGGCGATCAGAGACTCTGAGCGCACGCCCCAGGGAACGGCCTCGACGACGTAGCGGTATCGCACGTCGTCAGTCACGAAGTTGGCCTCGTACACGGTGGGGTGTTCCGGAGAAACCGCAGCGTGAGGCCGATAGAGGGGCGTTCCCGGTTCAGCCACTGCGGCGCCCAGACGAGCCAGGGCTGCCAAGAGAGTCGACTTGCCCGATGCGTTCGCCCCGTAGAGCGCCGCCACGCGGTAGGTGACGTCCTCCCAGGTCTGTGGCGCCTTCGGGGTCTGGGTACGCAGGCTCGGGCGCACGAAGGACAGCTGGGCCGACTCCGTGAAGCACTGGTAGTTGGAGACGGTGAAGTCGAGCAGCATGACCGCAACACTACCAGCAGATCGCAGATTTGAGTCATTTTCGGAAAAATTTTCCCAGATCAGCGCTTTTTCAAGGATTCACTTGGCGATTTCCCGCCTTTTGGGCAGCTCACATCAACGCCGGTGAGCTCGTCACGCAGGGACGACGGCGAGTCTTCTCAGCCGGCCAGGTCCTTGATCATGATGAGCTCGTCGCCCTCCTCGCGATACTCGACGAAGCCGGCGCGCCGGTACAGACGCAGGGCGGGATTCGCCTTCTGCACGGACAGGGATGCCCGCCGATGGCCGAGGGTTCGCAGGTGATCGAGCAACCGATCCATCAGGACCGTGCCAATGCCCTGGCCCCGGTGTTCGGGCAGCAGCGAGATCGACAGCAATGGGGTGGCATCGTCGACGTGGCCGTACGTCCTGACGATGCGAGCCCACGCCGCCCCGACCACCGCACCCTCGACCTCCGCCACCAGGCAGTGATCGTCGGGGAGGGTACCGAAACCCTCGATGAACGCGGCGAGCTCGGGTTCACGGATGATCGAACGTGGAATCTCGCCATCGAAGTCCTCGGGGATGAAAATCGCCTCGTACAGGAAGTCCTCGAGTAGCGGGTACTCCGCCTCCCGCATCTGCCGGATCACGGTTCCCGTGGGCACGGTTGTCTCCCTTCACGTCGGATGGCCTCACCCCAGTTCTACGCATCCGGTCCCGCGACAATATCGCAGGATCAGCATCAATGGCTATCGCATGCGCTTACTCTGCCGCATCGATCATCTCGTCAAGAATGGCAAGATCACGCCGCATAGAAAGGCTCCGCTTCGGCCAGCACATGGTCACGCATCCGACGATGAATGGCTCGACGAGAGACGAGGTCCACTCTCCGCCCAAGAATTTCGGACAGTCCCTCCGTAAGATCCTCGATCTCCCACCCCAAACGCACACCAGGTTTCAGAGAAAACAGGAGATCAATGTCGCTATCAGGGCCGGCGTCCCCACGCGCCACGGAGCCGAAAATTTCAAGGCTCGCGATCCCGTAGCGTTCACACAATTCGCGCAAACGTTCGTGGTCCACGACTTGGATCGTCATGTTCAAAGTCTAGATGCCACCCAACCCATCCCCCGCCAGCGGTTCACCGGCCTCCCCTGAGTTGCGGCGCAGACATCCCGTCGCCCCGCGGTTCGCTGGCCTTACCGGTGAACGCCTGCCTTACAGGCAAACGCCAGCGCTACAGCGCAAGCAAACGACCATAAGACAAGCGAGCCCTGGGGCGACACCGGAGGACGGCGGCTTCTACGTGGTGAAGTAGACCGCGATCGTTTGTTTGTCGGCCTCCACCGCGGATTGTTCGATGAGGGAACTGGCCTGGTCGGTGAGGACCTTGGCGCGGGCGTCGAGGATGGTCTGGGCCACACCTGAGGTGTAGAGCTCCTGCTTGAGGCGGTCGCGTTCCGCCGACACCTTGGTCTCGCCGTCCATGAGCGAGTTGAACCGGTCCACCAGGGCATTCGCCCTCGTTCCGCGTCCGCCACCGTCACCGGGTTGCTGTCTGGCATCCGGGGGCTGCTGGCCTCCGGCGCCACCCGGGGGCTGGCCATTCGACGGTGCACTCCCGTCCCCCGATGGCTGGCCGCCCCCACCGGGGGGTTGGCCGCCGTCGCCGTGCCACCGCTGCCCGACCCCGGCTCCAGGTTTGAGGCCGAAGGCGCAGTTGTGGTCCCATGCGACCACAGTCATCTGGTTTGCCTGCTCCGCCCACCACAGGAAGGAGTTGTTGCCGGGTCCGGTGATGTCGTCGAAGTTGTCGATAACATCCTCGAAGGCCAGGTAGGTGACCATCTTGTCGACGTCGACCCGCTGCGCTAGCCCCGACTGGAAATCGGCATCGCTGGACTCGTTGATAAACTGCAGGAACTCGATCAGCGGGGTGAGATTCGCCTCCCCGGTTTCCTGGTCGAAGACGTCCTTGTAGGCAGACTCGTCGGTGCCGCGGTAGGTGTAGTCGCCGGTGGATTCCGCCTTGTACAGCAGCCCCGCGACGTCGAAATTCTGCGCCACCCAGGATTCGTCGAGATCCTGGCAGGTCAGCCGCAGCACCGGGTCGGAGCCGTTGACACTGAGGCTGATGTGGGCAGCCTTCTCGCTGGCCAGCCCGGTTGTGGCGAGCAGATCGAGGGCCACCGCCTCATTCAGGGCGGAGGTCGTCGCACCGGCGCGGATCACCATGCGGGTCATACCCTCGTGGTTCGCGCCGTCGACGAACTTGTCGAATCGCACCAGCCACGGCAACTGCTGTGGTGCGGTGTCGGCGGAGACTCCCTGCAGGGACGAGTTTCCCTTCAACTTCAGCCCGGCTTTTTCGTGCGCGACCCCATCGACGGTGACCGTTGCCTCGATCCAGTTCTTGGTCTGGTTCGACGTGTAGGCGGTGATCATTTCCTGATAGGCGCTCTGGTCGACGGTGATCTCCACCGAGTGGAGCGAATCCGCGGCGAGATAGCCGTTGGTCACACCGCCCGCCGATGCGCTCGATGTTCCCTGCGACCCCACGGCCTGGAGCGACGCGCATCCAGTCAGGGCGACGGTCCCGACCGCCCCCACACCCAGTGCGGCGAGAACACCGCGACGAGATATCCGTTTCATGAATCCTCCTGATGCTGTTCGGAGATTCTATGGAACCGAGGGGTCCTGAGCCGCGGCCCAGCCGACGCTGTGCTCCCGCTGTCAATTCGTCGACCCGCACAGAGACCTACCGTTCACGGACAAGAACCTGGCCTGGGGATCGAGCAGAGTTCGAGACCCGGACCGGTATGTCCGGAAGTGTTCCCGCGAGCCGATCCTCCAGAGCGGCTGCGCGACCCCTGAGAAAATCGCACCATAAGCACCAGGAATACCTTTGGATGCGGTATGCGAAATCCTGACTTCAGAGAGGAAGATACACGATTTACATTTCTTCAGAAATTCACCTGACCACCAGCGAACGTCTCGAGATCACCAAGATACATTTCACCACCACTTCGAGGATTTCTTGATGTCCCATGCATCCTGACGTATCGATGAATCCCTGCCTCTCACCTCCCTGGACCTGAATTCTAGCCCCGAGGAGGATCTCACCCCCCAGGATGGGCTGTGGTGGTCGAGGGGCTCCGGGTCCACCTGGCCGAACACATCGTCGTCCACCACCACGCCCATGGTGACCACGCCTGGCTGGAATTGCAGCGGGGTTGCCGGGACAACCCGAACCGCCCCATCCCGGAATTGTTCCTCGAGGAACAGCCCACGATGCGCTTAGACTGTCAGGTTCCAGGAGGCTCCACCAGGCCCACCTCGAATGCCCGCAAAGCCACAGCGAGTCGTGAATCAACCCCGAGCTTTTCCATGATGGTCGACAAGTAGGACTTCACCGTTGCCTCGGACAGGTGCAGAGAGCGAGCAATCTGCCGATTGGAGGATGCACGGCACACCTCTCGCACCACGGTAATCTCCCTCTCGGTCAACCCCAGATCCAGCGGCGGGGATGGCGTGGCCTGCTCGTCCTCATAGTTCGCCATCACACGCTCGAGAAGCCGCTGAGTCGGCTTCGGCGCCACGACGCGACCGCCACCGGCCGCCACCCTGATGGAATCGATCAGGGCCTGCGGATCGATGTCCTTGAGAAGAAAACCGGAGGCTCCGGCCGCCAGCGCACCGAGCAGATAGGAATCCTCATCAAAGGTCGTCAGAACGAGTACGGGCAGATCCGGCGACACCTCCTTGATGCGCGCAGTGGCCTCGATGCCGTCCAGGCCCGGCATGTGAACATCCATGATCACAAGATCCAGCTCCCCTGCTTCCACCGCGCGGATCACCTGGGATGCGTCATCGGTGGACAGGACGATCTGCAGATCCGGAGCCGTCATGAGATAGTTTGTCAGCGCCGAACGCACCATCAGATCGTCATCAACCAAAGCAAGTCGTAAAACACCGGTCATAATCACGGCCTCCCTCCCTAGGCACCCATACCCGAGCAATATAAAATTTCAATCACTTGAAAGTTTCCGTGGACAGCTGTCACCTGTCTCAGCTATTCACAGTTAACCGTAGCGCCTTGGTTGATCGAGCGGTATTACCGCACCCGCTGGGCACTGTGCAGCAGGATACGTGATTAGCGACGCCGATTGTCGCGGTGCCGCACATCAGAGTGGTTGGCGGGAATAGTGGCCAAATCCAGATCGGCGCACTGACACTGGGTGAAGCATCTGCAATTTCGATGGAGCTGGAGCATCCGGATCGTATTGAACGTGCCGGCTGACCACACAGACGTTCTCCACTCCGCGCTCAGCAACCTCCCCCTACCAATCGAAATCCACCCCGCAGCTCGAACTCTTCATGCGTCGAGGCGGGAGAGCTGGTTTCCCGTCGTGGGAATACTAACATGCGTGACCCAATGGGCACCCATAGCACGGGCCGTCAACGTGCCCCCCTGGCTCTCGGTGAGTTCCGACATGCCGACGACACCGAGCCGGACTCGCTCCCGATCAGGTTCTGCCTCACCCAGCAAGTTGGAGCACATCAGGTTGATGGTCGACCCGCTGTTCTCAAGCATGAGGGTGACCTCAGATCCCGGCTTGCCGTGACGCAGGACATTGTTGACAATCTCGACAACGAGACGCCCCAAAGTGGCCAGTACTTGTGGAGAAACGTCGGTCAGCATGACATCGGTCGTGGAGCGAACTGCGAACCCGGCCTGCTCCAAGCGAATCTGTTCCCCGTTGAGTCTTGCTCGGAACCATGCCGCATCGACCGACGGCGCCTCCGGAAGCAGGTCATTCTCCCGGAGTGAGGTCAGCGTTTTTCGAAGAGTTCGCGTCGCTTCTCTTCCGGTGTCGGCGATGAACTGGAAATCTTGCCGAGACTGCTCATCGAGCCCCTCCCGCAGCAATGCCTGGTTGGCCCGCATCACCATGCTCGTGGTGGCGTGTACGGCCGTGTCATGGAGGTCCCGGCTGAGCGCACGACGGAACAACTCATTCTTGGCCTTCATTTCCTCCTTGACGCGTATCGCAGCTCCCCAGTAACGCCCCGCAAGCATTCCGACAAATCCGGGGGCCCCGAACAGTACGAGCAGAATAGGCACTCGTCCGCAGAGAGCAAGTGGCCTCAGCAAGCCCACGCGCCACTCCAGCAAGAGCGCCAAAGAGAGCTGCCCGAGCACCACCCATACGAGAGGGCGCAACCCGAGTTGCGCACCCACCGTGACCGGAATCCACAGCAGGAGCACATAGAGGCCGGATACCACGTTGTCCGGGGAAACAGCATTCAGCAGCAAGGCCGCCACGATGAAACCAGCTGCTACCACGGGGTATCGCACCGAAACGATCGCTGCCACCGCAGCCAAAACCACGGCCAAACCCCCGTATACATCGACGATGCTCGTGTTGCCGCCCATGAAGATGGCCAGGAAAAGGAGCATCACGGCCCAGCCCAACCACACTGGCATGAAAGCAGGCAACCGCGCGGGGAAGAGGAGACGCATGACGACATGCTACACCCCCAAAAGTTGGGGCTGATTCCTATCTTTATTGGGGGGTGCACCAAGTCGCGAGCTCACGTAATATGCCAATGTCAAAAGGACTCCGGAAACGGAAGCACCGCGCCACCGCGAAAGGCAAAACGAATGAAAAAAAGCATCATAGTCGCCACCGCCATGCTCGCCATGAACCCCCTCGGATATCAAGCTCCACAGGAGACCACCCACAACCCGGACAACAGCATCGCGATGAGCACAGCGAAAAACAAGTCCCAGAGGATTTTGTGCACACTTTTCCCTTGCAAATTGTGGTGGTGGTGAAAACGGTACTGCACTCGCGCTGCGACCGACTCCTTCAATGAGTCGGCCGCTTTCTCATGTACAGCGCACCATCTACTTTCTATGGGACCCACCACCGCCTTTCTCCGGCGACAACAACCATCCATCGACGGTTTGCGAACACCCTCCGACCTCCTAGGTTCGAAACATCGAGGAAATACCTCGAAATATCATCCGGAAGGAACGGAAATGACCAACGATCGCAAGAAGGATCTCTTCTCCGCCGACATCCCGCTCGCCTCCGAACTGTCCGAGTCCGGCATCAATCAGACCGCCGGCGGCAAGGCTGACGCATTTTACTCCAAGATCCGCACCGCAGGGTGGGTTTGCACCGTCAGCAGGGAATGCTGGCTCTGTTGGCGGTGAGCCGAGAGGGAGCGCTCGCAGCCGAAACGCCGAGAAAGAGACTTTTCTCGCCCCGCGAACGTCGAACCGCGAGCATTCCCACGTCCGATGATTGAAACAAGCTGGCGGCAGGTCACACTCCTGTTGACCTGCCGCCAGTCTCGGCGCTCATGATTATTCACAAAGGAGCACACTCCCATGACCGCACTCCCTACACCAACCACCACGAATACGCAGGACTCGATGCTGTTTCAGCCGATTCTCCAGGGCTGGCGCCGGGGCCACGACCTATCCGTCGAGACACACGGCCACTTCGCGCCCGGCGTTGCCGAGGCCACGTTGGAGCGCTGGCAGCTCGAGGCACTGTTCAGGCTGCACCTGCGGGCGCTGGTCTGTCACATAGGACTGCTCTCACGTGAGTCCGCTTTGCCGGGCGCCACCCCTGAGGAACGCTATCGCTCCTACTGCGACGCTTTCTTCGCGAATCACAGTTCCGAGTTCGATGACTGCTTCGCACCACTGGTATCGCTGCGTCCGGTGGTCCTGGACCAGCACACCGCAGCGCTGGAAGAGTTGGGTGCCGCGCTGAGCGCCGATCGGAACGACCTGGAACGGCATTTCGGCATTCCACGCACTTCCATGGTGACGCACGTGGACAGTGGGGGCGACACCCATGACGGTGCACGTCGGGTCTGCATTCTCACATTCGACAACGGACAGCGATTGGTCTACAAACCTCGTCCGGTGAGCGGCGAAACAGGATGGGAAAAGCTGGCCGCATGGTTGGGTCAGGAATCACCTTTTGCGCTGCCCGCCGCTCATGCACTCAATCGCGGCGCCCACGGCTGGGTGGAATACGTACCCGCTCTACCTTCCGCGCAGGAGGGAAAGCTGCTGAACAAGCCCGATTTTCTGCACCGCTGCGGGATCCTGGTCGCAATCATGCACGCCTTGAACGCCAAGGACATGCACCGCGAGAACCTCCGCATCACCGAGACCGGTCCATTGCCCGTTGACCTGGAGACCATTCTGCATGTCTCGCAGCCTGCTGGATCCACCCGCACCGCCGATGACGCATGGGTGGAGCTGGGCGCCTCCGTCAGCTCCAACGGGCTACTGCCGACCGCCATAGCCAACCCGGCCGCTGCGGGCGAGGGCTGGACCGATATCGGTTTCCTCGCCACCGAGGCCGGGGGAGGAAGTTCCCACCGTTTTCTCGCGGTGCTGAATCCCTTCCGGGACGACATGCGCCTGTCATTCGAGTCCGAGGAAAATTGGGAACACCCCTACGAGAATCGCAGCAAGGAGGACGCGGTCGCAGCCGCAGCGGCCGTGGCAAACGGTTTCGAGGAGGCTTACCGGTGGCTCACCGCGCATCGCGAGGAATTTACGAAAGCCGTCACTGAGGCCTTCGCTGGCGCACGTCTTCGGTATCTGAACGGGCACACCCAGGACTACACAAACGTGCTTCGGCTGTCCTGCGCGGCCGAGGCAATGGCCGATGTCACCGCGCGAACCGACCGTCTCAAGCAGATCACGAACCTCGCCGAAAACCCTGATGCACTGCTCACGGAAGCCGAGATCTCACAACTGTGGTTCGGTCACATCCCCATGTTCATGATGGACGTCGAAGCCACCACTGTGTTGAGCGCCGAGGGACATACGCTGACGAATGCGGCACACAGCCCGCTGGACGCAGCCCGAAACAAGATAGCTGCACTGGGTGATGATGATCTACGCCAACAGCTCGACCTGATCTGGGCATCCTTCGTCGCGCTGCACCCCGACAATCACCTTGCGCAATCCCTCACGACATCAGCGCCACTGCTCCGGAAACCAGGTGGGCTGCACCAGCTTGCGCACGACCTCGCGGACGATCTCGTCCGCCGGGTTCGTCTTGATGGCGCCTCAGATCGTGCCCCCAGCTGGGTCGGCCCGGTGCCGTCCGCCGGCACGGTGCGTCCCTGGGCCGCCGGAGTGCTCGGATTCGATCTGTACAGCGGGCGCACCGGAGTCGGACTCGCCTTGGCCCAGGCTGCGGTGGTGCTGGATCATCCCGGTGCCCGGCGCGTTGCTGAACAGATCTTCGAGGCGTGCGCAACATCACTGGCGACCGAACCAGAGGTCCTGACAGACATCATGGGGGCCGGTTGCTGGCTCGGGTCGGCAGGTCTGCCGTTCGCGCTGGCCCGGGCAGGGATGCTCCTTGGACGCGAGGACTGGCGAAGAATGGCCCAGGAATTCGTGACACATCTCCCGGTTCTGGAAGGGCTCGGCATCATCGACGGACTTGCCGGTGACCTGCTGGCCCGCGCCGGGTCACATGCCCTCGAGGCGACGGACGGAACCCGTTTGCTCCACGCGGTACTCACGGCCCCAGCCGACGATGCGACCCTGACGCACAGCGGCTACGCCCATGGTGTCGCCGGCACCCTCCACGCACTTGCCGTTTCTCTGCTCCCCGACACCGAGATCGCCCCCGCGGTAACCCGCCTGCTGGAGTGCCTTGAGGCTCTGCGCACCCCAGATTCACAGGCCTGGCTCTCGTCGACCTTCCCAGACTCGGGCGTCGCGACTGCGTGGTGCCACGGGGGAGCAGGCATCGCTCTTGGTGTCGCGGCTGCTCACGCTGCCCGACCCGGTCTGATACCCACGACACTCGTCGACGCGGCCGTGGCCACCATGGCCTCGGACGGGTTCGGGCGCAACCTCACCTTGTGCCACGGCGATTCGGGCAACTGGGCCATCGCCTCGTGGATCGCCTGACATCTTGGCCATGAACGGGCAGCCGACGCAGTTGCCGACGGGGAGAAGGCCCTCACAGCGGACGTCCTGCGTGCCCAACTCGGCGATCGCCGAAACCGCAACTCGTTGAATGACTCCCTGATGGTCGGGCGTTCCGGGGTCCTGCTTCACCTGACCACCCGGCTCGACCCCACACTGGGATCGGAACCCCTCACCCCGCCATCCCCACTCGCCCTTGGAGATCCGCGATGAAACGACGTGTTCCCGTCACGACCCAGGTGGCGTCCACCGAATGCGGCGTCTGCTGCGTGGCATCGCTGCTGGCCGTTTACGGTCGCCAGGAATCCATAACCGAGCTGCGCACGGACCTCGAGGTCGGGCGCGACGGCGCAACGGTTGGCCAGCTCGCCGAACTGCTGGGCAAACGCGGCATGCAGGTGCGCATGCTCGAGGCAGTCAGCGTCGAGCCGCTGAAGGTGTTCGATGTTCCTGTCATCATCTTCTGGCAGGGCTACCACTTCGTGGTGCTGGAACGCATCACCCGAAGTGGAGCCATCCTGATGGATCCGGCCATGGGGCGTCGCAGAATCAGCTGGGACGAACTCGAAGAGGGTTTCAGTGGAATCATCCTGTTGGCCGCCCCGGGAGATGATTTTCAACCCCAACGGCGCGCCCTGCTGTCCGAATGGCGCAGTTTCCCCTTGATACCACAAGGGGTTGGCCGCACCCTGACGTTCTCCGTGGTCTTGGCCGTCATCGGATACCTCGTCACGGCGACAATGCCATTCGCCACCCAATGGGTGGTCGACAGCGTCGCTCAGCCGAACGCGGGCGACCGACTCTGGAGCATGCTGGCCGCGGCACCGGCAGCAGTTCTGCTCTACTTCGGTCTTCAAACACTACGAACGCTCTTGCTGTCCCGCACCATGATGCTCGTAGGCGGCCACCTGATGGAAACCGTCTTCCGTCACTTGTTGCGGCTGCCCTACAAGTTCTTCTCCACCCGCCAGGTCGGCGACCTGCTCTACCGGATGGGAAGCGTCAACTCCGTGCGCGATCTGCTGTCGACACGCATCGTCAGTGGGGTGCTCGATATGGGTATCGCCACCGTCATGATCGGCTACGTGTTCTGGGTTTCTCCCCTGCTCGGCGGCATCACCGCGGGAGCGTTCACTCTCTGCCTGCTGCTTCTCATGGCCACGCAGCGACCTCTGTCCGAGGCCATGGACACCGAGATCGCGCATCTCAGCAAGAGCCAGACCATCGAGTACGACGCGATCTCCTCGATAGCCGCCATCAAAATGGGCGGATACCACGATGAGTTCTTCGCCCGTTGGAAAGAAAGCTATGACGCCTCCCTGTCGGCCATGCGCCGTCGCATGCTGCTGCAGGATGGCCTCATCGGCGGCGCACTGGGTGCCACGCAGGTTTTCGGACCACTCGCGCTGGTGACCGTCGGCATGGTCCTTACACTGGATGGTGTCGTCAGCATAGGTGCGGCCGTCGCAGTCCAAGGAGTAGGTGCTTTATTGCTCGGCCTGAGCACCACGATTTCCGGCAGTTGGAACGAATTCATCCAGGCATGCCGCCTGATGCGTCGCGTACTCGACATCACCAAGACCGCTCCGGAGAAGTCCGGTGAACGGGCGGATGAACTGATACTGCCCACCATAGACATCGAAAGCGTTGACTTCGCATATCAGGGGGCCACCGAACGAGTGCTCAAGGACGTAACCCTGCACGTAGCGCCCGGCGAGAAAGTGGCGATCGTGGGAGCTTCCGGCTCGGGCAAGAGCAGCCTCGCGCTGCTGATGGCGGCCCTGCATTCACCGACTGGAGGGCACATCAAGGTTGGCGGCACCGATGTGAGCGAGTGGGACCTCGACCGGCTGCGTCAACACATCGGGTATGTGCCGCAGGACGTACGACTTCATGACGCCTCCATCGTCGACAACCTGCGTCTGGGTACGCAACTCAGCAAAGAAGAGACCATCGAACGATGCCGGCGCCTGTCATTCCTCGATTTCCTCAAAAAATTACCGATGGGTTTCGAGACGATGGTCAGCGAGCAAGGAGCCAATTTTTCAGGCGGCCAGCGTCAACGCATCGCCATCGCACGGGCATTGCTGCGCAACCCGAGGATCGTCGTGTTCGACGAGGCCACCAGTGCCCTCGACACGGTGACCGAACAGGTCGTCACCGAGCATCTCTCCCGCTTGGGGTGCACGCAGATCATTCTGGCCCACCGGCTCACCACCATCCGTGCCTGCGACCGCATCCACGTCCTCGACAACGGACAAATTGTCGAATCAGGCACCCACGACGACCTGATCAGGGCGGGAGGGCACTTCGCTGCTCTCTACAACGCCGATCAGCAGGACGACACCACCCAACAGGGGAAAGCCCCCCATGCCGCATAACGACCATCCCTGACCCTGGCCGACACCCCACCTCACCTCAGGTGACCAGATCGTCTACACACCACGTTCCCTCGTTCTCACTGAGCGGCTCGACACAGATCTTCCGCACGCCTTGGCCGGGCGCGTGCGTGCCGCTCTCCGCATCGCGTGACGGCCACAGCGGACAGGCGCATGACCCTGCAAGGCCGACCTCGGCCGTGCGGACTGCACACACTTCTGCGCCACCGGAGACGACCGGAAGACAAGCGTTTTGACGGGGTGGTGCCAGGGTGTGCCCCGACCACGGTTCAGGTCAGTTCCACGACTGCCGGGCCCGGGCGGTCCTCGGCGCAGGTCAGGGTCCCCCCATCCTCCAAAGATGCCCACTCCGGGGTCAGCAGTCTCCCTGCCGGGATGGCGACGGGGACATCGGCGTCGATGAACAGCAGGCGCGAGTCCCCGGCGCGGCCCAGCCGCGTCCAGGCGCCCTCGACCTCCAGTTCGCCGTCGGCGACGAAGTCGGGCAGCCACCTGCCCGCGACCCGCATCCAGCGCCCGATGCCACGGAGGATCTCCGACTGCCATCCAGGCAGCGTCCCATCGGCCTTCGGCCCCACGCCCAGCAGCATCCGACCGCCCCGCCACACGATGTCGACGAGGTGTTTCATCAGCTCCAGCGAGGTCATGGCGTGTTCGGGGCCCTCGACGGAGTTGTACCCGAAGGACAACCCCACCCCTCGGCAGTGCTCCCACACCGCGGCGTTCTCGCACTGCTGGAGGTGTTTGTACTCGCTGGTGGCGTAGTCCTGGTGGGGCACCTGCCAGCGGTCGTTGACCAGGCCCTCCGGGTTGGCGGCGTAGTACTCCTCGAACACGGTGCCGACGCCGTCGGGTCCGAAGTCCTTGCCGGCGTCCGGCCAGTTGATGTCGTTCCACAGCACGTCGGGGTTGTAGCGGGCGATGAGGTCCCGCAGGTGCCCGGCGGCATAGGACGCGTAGCCCTGGTCGACGGGACGTTCGGTCAGGTCCCAGTCGTCGCGCAGCCCGATCGGCTCCGTCGGTGCGGCGTGCCAGTCCAGGCCACCCGAGTAGTAGGCACCGAAACGCATCCCGGCGCGCCGCGCGGCATCGGCCCACTCCCCCACCAGGTCACGCCCGGGTCCGCGGCGCACGGTGTTGCGGTCCCCGGTGCCGGGCGCGTCCCACAGACACACGCCATCGTGGTGTTTCGTGGTGACCATCACATAAGATCCCCCAGCCGCCACCAGCTCGGCGACGACCGCGTCGGCGTCAAACCTCTCGGCCCGCCAGGCGTCGAGGAAGTCGTCGTAGTCGCAGCCGCCGTGCACCTCGGCGTGGTGCCGCTGCGCGGGACTTCCCTCCAGCCGGATGGTGTTGTGGTACCACTCGGCGTAGGGGTTGTGCCGGAACCACTCAGTCGGCGGGATCTCGCCGAGTTCCGCGACGGGCTCCCCCCACGCGGGCACCGAGTACGGCCCCCAGTGGATGAAGAATCCGAGCTTGGCGCGCCGGAACCACTCCGGGGTGGGGCGTGCGAGCGCCTTCCAGCGTTCGGCGTCGCGTTCGAATCGTGCCTCCAGGTCAGCGACCACCGAATCCTCCTATGTTGAGGCCCTTCGCCAGTTGTTTCTGCATCGCCACCACGATCACGAGGCTGGCGAGCACCGCGATCGTGGACGCCGCCATCAGCGGCCCCCAGTCCGTGCCGCGTTCACCGGTGAACATGGACAGGCCGAGCTGCAGCGGAGCCTTGTCCGTGCTGTTGATGATGATCAGCGGCCACAAGAAGGCGTTCCAGTAGTCGATGAAAGCGAACGCCGCCACCACCGCGATGGGGCCGCGCAGCAGCGGGATGATCACGTGGAACAGGATCTTCACCTGGCCCGCACCGTCGATCCGGGCTGCCTCCTCGTAGTCGCCGGGAAGCGACAGCAGGAACTGCCGCAGCATGAAGGTGCCGAAGGCCCCGAAGGCGAAGGGCAGGACGATCGCCGGGTAGGAGTCGACGAGCCCAAAGGCGTCGGCCCCCAGGAACAGGGGAATGACGAGCACCTCGATGGGCAGCACCAGGGTGGCGATGAACACCGAGAACAGGGCGGAGCGCCCGGGAAACTCCAGGCGCGCGAAGGCGTAGGCGTTCAGCACGGAGACCACCACAGTGATGAGAGTCCCGACGAGCGCGTAGGCGAAGGTGTTGACCAGGATCTGTCCGAACGGGATGGAGCTGAAGGCCTCCGCGAAGTTGTCCCAGCGCACCACGTCGCCGAGCAGGGCGGCCCCGGTGGACAGCACCTGGTTGCTCGGTTTCAGTGCGGAGAAGAGCATCCACACGAAGGGCGAGACGAACGCCACGGCCACGACCACCAGCAGCGTCTTCGAGACGATCTTCCCCCAGCGGCGGGGGCGGTTCTTCTCAGGAGTCATAGTTCACCCACCTCTTCTGGCCAACGAACTGCAGCGCCGTGACCAGCATCACCAGCACGAACAGCACCCACGCCAGCGAGGACGCCAGACCGAGTTTGTCGTAGGAGAAGGCGCTGCGGTACAGGTACAGCACCAGGGTGTTGGTGGATTCGCCCGGACCGCCCCTGGTCAGCATGAACGGCTGGGTGAACACCTTGAAGGCCCCGATCACCGTCATCACGGAGGCGAAGAACAGCGATGGCGAGAGCATCGGGAAGGTGACCCGCCAGAACCGGCTCCACGCGGTGGTGCCGTCGATCTTGGAGGCCTCCATGATCGCGGGGTTGATGTTGTTCAGGCCCGCGGCCAGCACGACGATGTTGTAGCCGACCGCCTGCCACAGCGACATCATGATCAGCGAGACCATCGCCCAGGTCGGGTGCCCCAGCCAGGAGGGTCCCGTGATGCCGATGGCCGCCAACATCCCGTTGATCACGCCCTGGTCGTCGAGCATGACCCGCCAGATGAGGGCGTTGGCCACCATGGGGGTGACGACGGGGATGAAAAACAGCACCCGGAAGAACGGGGCCCAGTCGGGCAGCGAATGCAACCAGACCGCGATGCCCGTCGAGACCACGAGGTTCACGGCTGTGTAACCGATCGCGAACACCAGGGTGTTGCCCAGCACCGTGTAGAACGCCGGGTCCTCACCGGAGAGCAACCGCGCGTAGTTTTCCACACCGACGAACTCGGGGTCCCCGTAGAGGGGCCAGTTGTGGAGGCTGATCGCGATGGAGGCGATCAGCGGTACCACAATGAAGATCAGGAAGCCGCTCATGCCCGGAGCGAGGTGGAAGAAGGCCAGCAACCGCTGGTTGACGCCGGGTTTGCGGGCCTTCCTCACCGTGCTTCGGGGCGACGGCGTGGCCGTCGTCGTCATGGGGTCAGTTCACCGACTTCTCGATGGTTCCCAGGATGTCCTCGGCGGTGCGGGTGCCTCGGGCACCCTCCGGGGAGTACTGGGTGAACTGGGTCACCACCTGATTCCAGGTGGAGGTGGTCACCAGCGGCTGCCCATCGGCGAGGAGAGTCTTCATGACCTCGGCGTCCTGGGCGGGCTTGCCCTCGGCCCAGCCCGACAGCGCGGAGTCGATGGAGGGGACGGTGCCGCGGTGCTTGCCGACGTAGGCCACGACCTCGGGGGTGGTCATCTTCACGATGTTCTGGAAGGCGGCCTTCTTGTCAGGACATTTCGCGGAGATGCCGAAACCGGAGCCCTGAATCATGCCGACGGGTTTGCCGCTCTTCGAGGGGACGACGGCCACCCCGACCTCGTTCTCCATTCCTTCGCGGATCGTCGAGTAGAACCAGGGGCCCTCGATCACCATGGCAACCTTC
Organism: Arachnia propionica; assembly: GCF_037055325.1. Taxonomy (NCBI): domain Bacteria; kingdom Bacillati; phylum Actinomycetota; class Actinomycetes; order Propionibacteriales; family Propionibacteriaceae; genus Arachnia; species Arachnia propionica. The sequence continues at coordinate 1,833,671 of NZ_CP146373.1, forward strand.
TTGGCCTGGAATCCCTGCATGGGCACATCGGTGGTGTCGGCGGGGTTGGGGGCGGCGGCGACGTTCTCCTTGCCGACCAGGTCGAAGGTCTGCTGGATGTCAGCGACGAAGCCTGGGGCGGTGATGTTCAGTTTGCCGTCCTTGACGGGCACGTTGCCGTTGGCGAAGGCGAACGGCAGGTAGGGGTAGCTGATGTCAGGGGCGACGGCGAAGCCCTGCACACCATCCTTGGTCAGCGCCTTAGCGTCGGAGAGGAACTGCTCGTAGGTGTAGTCAACGCCCGGTTCCTTCAACCCGGCCTGGGCAAACATGGTCTTGTTGTAGAACAGCACCATCGGTTCGGCGTCGTAGGGGATGGCGCGGACCTTCCCGTCGACCGTCATGCCCTGCATCATGGCCTGGTTGTACCGGGTCAGGTCGAGGCCGGCTTCCTTGGCGAGATCGTCGAGCGGGGTGAGGAGTTCACCGAGCTCCTGGGCGCGGGCGGCCTGTGTGGTGACGATGCAGGGCGCATCAGCCGACGACATGCGGGTCTTGATCTTGGTCCAGTAGTCCTGGAAGCTGGGGCCCTCGATGTCGAGCTTGAAGTTGGAATCGGTTTCCTGGACGCCCTTGACGAAGGTATCCCACTGGGCGCGGTCGGATTCGTTGGACACCCAGGTGTACATCTTGCTCGCCTGCGCACTCTTGTCCTTGGAGCCTCCTGAGCAGGCCCCGAGCCCGAGGGCCAGGGTGGCACACAGCAGCGCGGCTGCTGCACGGCGGTACTTCATACGAACTCCTTTGTCGTAATCGCTCGGTCTCCGGAACGGCAGGCTGCTGCGTCTCGTCCGAGTGCCCGAAGTTAGCGTTAACATCAGAGATTGTAGGCTCCCTTGGGGGATTTGTCACGACTTTTTTCGACGCACTCTGGCAGCACAGTGGTCATCGATCTCGTACCACGGACCTCGATGAACTGAACCGCAGCCGCCACCCGGGAGACAGACCACACCACGACCCCACAGTTTCGCCTATCCATTCACGCTCGCAGGTCCGTCCCGCCCGCTTCGAAGCGGCCCCTTTTTTTTCACTGAAACCCCTCCTACCCCGTCCCTGGAGACCGTAGGCTGGAGACCTCGCAGCACTGCCGGAAAGGCTCCAACGATGGAGAAGAACGAACAACCGACAAGCACCGGTCCAGAACCCGAGCCGAGCCTGCGCGACGTGATCAAGGCCATCGACGGCCTGACCCTCAGGATGGACGTGATCATCTCCCACCTGGACACACCAGACGCCCTGCCCGAGGCGCCACGGCAACGCACCAACACCTACCGGGAGCAGCAGAAACCAGCCACACCGCCGCCACCGCAACCGCCCCACCGCCCCACCGCGACCGGGCCGACCCCGTTGCAGATATCGATCCCCGCCCCCACACGGCGGGCTCCTGCGGCGCCCACGCCCCCGCCTCCCCGGACGATCCCGGTGTCACTTCCTTCACCACCGGTGGCGAAGAAGCCTCAGCCGCTCACGCGGGACACGGACGTCACGACATCGTCGCCCGGGAGCCCGGACGAGGTTCCCCTCGGCGACTTCTTCCACTCCCCGGAACCCAAACACCCGCTCCTGGACTCGATCAGGAAACGCGCAGGCGAAGCCGCCCTGGGCAAATACCTGCTGTCAGCCGCCGCGGCAGTGCTGGTCTTCCTGGCCGCGGCCAGTCTCATCGCGCTGCTGTGGAACTCGATACCGGACATCGTCAAGGTCGGGGCCGTCGGGGTGACAGCCGTCACGTTGACCGCCGTCGGGATGGGCATGGTCTCCAGGGCCACGACGAACCGGCTGCCGGCGGCGACGATCACCGGCATCGGAGGCGGACTGGGATTCGTCTGTCTGGTCGGCGCGGTCCTGTTGGGATTGTTGCCCCCGCTGTCCGCCTTCCTCGCGCTCACCGGGTGGACGATCATCCTGATCCTGGTCGCCGCGCGCACCCGCCTGCCCTACATCACGATCATCACGGCGCTGGGAGGGTTGTCGACCATCGGACTGGCCGCAGCGCAATCCCGCATCCATCCCGAGCAGTCCTTCCTGGGACTGATGATGACGGTGGGTTACGTGGCAGCCATCACCCTGACCACCGCCATGACTGCACGGAAGGCTGTCGAACAGTCCCGCTTCAGGCCCCTGTACCTGCTGTCGGCCAGCGCAATCGGGCTTCCCGCGTTATTCATGGCACCCGTCGGGAAGGCACGGGAGATCACCGAGGCCGGCACCCTCGTGGCCATGCTCGTTCTCGTGGCGCTCCTGTTCGCCCAACTCATCCTGGTCGTGAGGGCGGGCGAAGTACCTGAGGACGAAATCCCCGAGGACGAGACCCCCGAGACCACACCGGAGTCACCTATCGGGACCCCGACGAACCCCTGGGCACTGGCCTGGCTGACCGCCCCGCTGCTGATAGCCATCTCGACGCTGCGACTCAGGCCAGTGCCACCGCCGAGAGCCGACCTGGACTGGTTCCAACACCAGGACTTCACCCTGCTGGCCGTGGCGCACCTGATCGTCCTCGCCGTCGTCGTGGTGCCACTGGTTTTCAAGGGAGTCGCCGCACAAGCCGGACAATGGGCCGGGCACTGCCTGTTCGTCAGCGCCTTCGTGGCAGCGGGCATCCTGCTGCCCCAGCTGAAGAACGAATCCCTGGCCCTGGGCGCGCTCATCGCCGTTCTGGCCCTGACCGCGGTGCCTGCGATGCTGGCCGGCAATGCGATCCACGCCATCACCGTGCCGGCCGCGGTCGTGTTCTTGACCTGGGTCGGACACGACCCGGACATCGCCCTGAGTCTGGTGCGGTTGGGCGCCCTGGCAGTGGCCGTGGCGGTCGCGCTGATCCTCGAGAAACGTCTCCCGGACGGGCCGGAGCACATCGTGGCCGTCTGGCTGGTGGTGTTCCTGCTGGTGCTGCGCCTGCCCACGGTCGTCCAGGAACTGCTGCGGCGGTTGGGCGTCGAGCCGGCCTGGAGCGTCACGGTCTGGGGAATCCTCATGTTGAGTGTGATCGTGGCGCTGATCGGGCTGGGCCTCGGAAGCGGGCACGCGACGACCCTGCCCCTGCTATCCGGCAGGCTGTTCGGACAGCGGGCGCACCTGGTCGACGACCCCGCGGTCGGCACGGTGTCAGCGACCCCGTCGTCGCCGGTTCCGATGATCCTGACCCTCGGGACGACCGGTGTGATGCAGTACGCGATCTACGCAGTCACGTCCTGGTCCGTGCTGCCGTGGCGGCCCGCAGCCCACCCGGCGTGGGCCTTCCTGGCCCACGAGCTGGCGCTGATCCCCTTCGTGCTCGCTGTGGGCTGCGCGGTGGTGTGGATGATGTGGCCGCTGGTGCGGCACCCGTGGCACGGCGTGGCCGCCGGCGTCACCTTCACCCTCTCGCTGCTCGGGATGAACACCCTCCTGACGGCGACGAACGTGGATTCCGCGACGAGCAGCGCCTTCCTCATCATCGCCGGCGCCCTCAGTATCGTCGCGGGTTTTCGCACCCACGCCACGGCCATGCGCCTGTACGGGCTGATGTTGGTGATGTTGATGGTGCTCAAACTCGCCGTGATCGACATGTCCGGGCAGAACTCCATCACCCGCATCCTGTCGCTGCTGGTGGCGGGCGTGATCTGCTTCGCCTTGTCCGTGGCCTACAGCCGGCTGAGCGCCCACCTGAGCGGCGCCTCGGAGGAAACGAAGGATCTCGGCTAGCTGTGCTGACCGGGGACGTTGTTCAGGTGGTCAGCCGCGGTTGATTCTCACGCTCGTAGCAGTGGGTGGGGGTGTACCGCTCTCAGCTACGGTGTGACCCGTGCACGGTTCGCGGGTGACGCTTGCCCGTCGGATCCTGCTGACCAAGAACCAGCGCACGGCATCGCGCAGGCGGCACCATCCAATGAGGTACCAGGTGCCGTTGGTGTTGGCGAACAGGATCGGTTCGACATCGCGCCGGGTGGCAGCGCCATCGGCGGCGACGTAGTCGATGCGCAGTACACGCTGCTCAGTCATGGCCTGCTCACAGGCAGAACGAATGACTCTCGAGACGGTGGCTGCTGGGTTCACCCACACGCGTGAAGCGAGCTGATCGACCCGCGCTCGTGTGTTTGGGTCGAGGACATCCATGATCTTGCGAACCGCGGCAGCGGCAAGATCGGAGTAGGGCGCATCCGGAGCTGCCGCGACGGCGGCGAGAAGCGACAGGGCCTGAGCATCAGTGAGCGTCACCGGCGGTAGTGCTCCGCCGCTGAGTAGCCCGTAACCGCCGCCGGGGCCAGGCCGCGACCAGAGCGGCAACCGCACATCGTCCTTATCCCCGGGTATTGGCTTGGCGCCTGGGCCTGGGACGAGGTGATCGAGAAGTTGACCTCCGCAGGTGCCCTGGCCACGGCCCTGACCTTGCCTGGTCTCGACCCGCGGGACCCCCAGCGCGCGGCGCGGACACTCGATGACCAGGCCGAGGCCATTGCCGGCGTGCTGGGTCAGCTGGGTGGCGATGTCGTTTTGGTGGGACACAGCGGCGCCAATGGTCCCGTGAGCGTTGTCCTGGACAGGCACCCGGAGCTGATCCGCCGCGTGATCTGGGTCGACTCCGGCCCGATGGCCAACGACGGCGCGTTCGCACCCGACCTGCCGGCAGCGGTCCTCGAGCTGCCGCTACCTGACTTCGACACGCTGAGCCAGCAAGCGAGCCTTGAAGGTCTCAACGACCAGCACCTCACCCGATTCCGCTCCAAGGCCGTGCCCGAACCCGCCGGAGTCGCTCGCGCGTCCGTCGAGCTGACCAATGCTGCACGCCACGACGTGGCCACTACCCTCATCTGTTGCTCCCTGCCCAGTGCCCAGGTCCTCGAACTGGCCGCGCAAGGACACCCCATGTTCAGCGCCGTAGCCCAGCTCACCCAGCTGGACGTGGTCGACCTGCCGACCGGCCACTGGCCCATGTGGAGTCGCCCGCAAGAGCTTGCCAACGCCATTCACACCGCAGCCAGCCTGATCGATTCCAGGTCTCCTGGCCTATCGTGAAGCGCTGGGCTGAACGCTACCGGGCCGTTAAGACGAGGATCTTCTCCTCGATCATCCGGAACAACGGGAACCAGGTGATCAGCCAGCTCCGAGGCTGGATCCGTCGCATCCCCTCGGACAACCTGACGTCGCGTTCAGCCCGGAAACCGGGCGCCACGGTGCGGCAGAATTCCTTGCCGCTGCGACATCCGTAGGTGAACTTCGCCCCGGACTTGACGACGGACTTCTCTCGCCCGAAGCGCTGGAACAGCGGCGCCATGACTTCCACCAGGGCCGTCACACCAGGGAAGGAGTCGTGAATGATCCCCATCAGGATGCGCATGTCGTCGGAGCTCAGGTACATGGTCAGGCCCTCGACGACAACCAGCACCTCGCCTGTCGCATCCACGTCCTCGGGCCATCGCGGATCCAATGCCGAGGCGGCGATCGTCCGGACCCGTTCCACTGGGGCGATGAGTCGCTGGCGGACGTCGATCACCTGCGGTAGATCGAGGTCGTACCAGCGCATCTTCCCGTCGTCGACGCGATGGAAACGGGTGTCTAGTCCGCACGCAATGTTGACGACGGTGCACCCTGGATGCCGGGCGATGAAGTCGCGGACAAGGTCGTCGAACAGCAGGGTGCGGGCCGCAGTCCCGAAGGACATGAACCGATCGGATTGAGCAGCCGTAAAATCGTAGTCGATGCGGGAGACCAGCTCGACCGCTTGCGGGTCGGACAGCAGCTGCGGGTGGGACAGCGTGTACTGGGCCCTGGCGTGAAGGGTCTGCAACATGGTTTCCGGGACCCCGGTGAGTTCGACTTTCTCCATGCCCTCCAGTCTTCCCCCACGTGCCGTATCCCCGGGAGGGTCTCACGACACGACGGGTCCGTTCTCACCACACGTCGATGGACCACGAGTAGACCGGGATTCCCTCCTCGGTCGCCATGCCGTCCAGCCGGAATGGTACGACGCTTTCGTCTCGGTATTCGGGAGTGCAGGAGTAGCCGTCCGCCTTGTGGTCCTTGACGAGACCCTCGATCGTCTCGTCGTAATGCTCCTTGCGGTTAACGACGGATACCGGGACGAAGACCCGGTTCATGGGCATGTCCTGCCCGCCGAAACGCAGCGGAACAAGGTGCAACGGTGCCAATTTCCCCTCGGCGGCCAGGGCTTCGGCCTTCAGAACAGAATCGACCTTCGTGAAATCAAGCTTCTTGGCCCACTTCCTGCCCAGCCAGTCGAGAAATCCCATCGTCACCTCCATCTGCAGGCGCGCCCCGTGTTCCCCGTCCGCGCGTCATGGGCCAGTTCCCCTGCGACCACAGTAACTAGCCGATGGGTGCAGAACCCTGGAACGTGCCCCGGGTCGTCCGAAAGACCGACAGGAAACGGCTCGCGAGCCTCACTCCTGCGCTCGTGGCTCCCCACCGGCCTCACCCCCACGGGATCCGGCGCTGCGAGACGTGGCCAGCTGTTTCTTCCTCGTCTCCCATGTCCCTGGGGCCGCGTCACCACACCACCCCGAAACATCGTTGCGCAGGCGCCGAGGACGTTTCCGCTCTCGTGCCGGCAGGCGTGTTGTGATTCATCGTAGGGCGACGGAGACGGTCAGCGGCAGGAATACACCACAAATCGATGCGGTCCGCGGGCGCGACACCCGCGGCCCACATCAATCGGTCCGGTGTTCTCAGAACTGGATGTCGTCGGCGATCCCGGGACCGGTCTGGGACGCGATCCGGGCGGCGATCTCCCGCTGCTTGGCCTGCTGCAAGGTGATGAGGGAATCGGCGTTGCGCAGGTCCATCATCCAGTTCACCCCGGCACTGCCGACCTGGGCAACGGTGACCCCGTAGTTGGACTCGAGATAGCCGCCCGCGTCGAGACCTGCCTCGGTGGCGGCAGCCGCGGCGGCTGCGCACTCGATGTAGAAGTCACGGTCGGTGGACAGCCGGGCCGCGTTCGACGGCACCCCACCGGCGGAGCCTGCCGCGTCGAACTTCGGGTGGGGACGGGACATGAGGTTCGCGTACTCCATCCCGACCGTCATCGGGAGCATCTGGACGCGCTGGGTCCATTCCGCCGATGCCTGATCCCATTGGGGACGTTCGACGCCGAGGATACGCGCGATCTCGTCGCCCGGGACCCCGGCGTGCATCTTCGCCGACGCTGCGACCCAGTCGTGGAGGGAGACCCCGAGCACCGGCTGGAGTTCGGGGGCAGCCGGGTTGACCTGTCGCATCGCCTCGATGGGCGCGAAGGCGGCGTTCTCGGCGGCACGGGCAGCGGCGCCGGAGGGGTCGTGGTAGAACCCGAGCAGCGCATTGTTCATCGAGGTGTGGATCGACACCACCCGGGTGATCGCCTCGGTGGCGTGTTCCATGGGGTCCTGACCGGAGATGCGCAGCCCGATGTACTCGCGCACCTCCTCGACCATGGCTTCCAGCGTGGTGTGGATGTCCGAGTTGGCCAGCACCAGATGGCGGTTGCCCCGGAAATCAACGAGCCGGGCCTGCTCCACGTCGGCCTGCGCCAGCTGCGCCTCCCACTGGGCCAGCGCCTGCTGTGCCCCCGCGACGTCACCGGCCTCGACGGCCTGCACCGGCGCGACGTGCCCGTCGCGCACCCGCGCCCAGATCCCGTACCAGGCGTCGGCGTACTGAACGGCGGCCGGGTCGAGGCCCGCCGGGGGACGGGGACGCGAGAGGTCGCGGGCCTCGTCGACGTCCATCAGCATCTCGAGGCTGTACGGGAAGGCATGGGTGATCCAGTCGACGTGCTCCACGCCGCGCACGGCGTCGCTGATCCCGGAGACGGTCTCCTTGGCCTTCTTGAAGAATTTTCCCAGCATGTTTCCTGCTCTCTTGAGTTCGTGGAACCGATCAGTTTCCGATATGGGCGGGACCGGCCACCCACGGGTTATCAGGGCGTCTCCTGGCGGTGACGCGTGTCGCCGCGACCATGGTCGAGGACGGCGTGAAGGTGGCGCGGGAACCGCATCCCTGGCACGCCAGGTAGACCGCGACGGGGTACAGGTACGGAACCGGCACGGGCGCCCCGCACTGGGAGCATGTGAGCCGGATCGCGCGCCACTCGGCGACGGCCTGCTCCCAGATGGCCTGGTCGTGGTCGGTCTCGGGGGCGGCGAAGGCCTCCTCGGCAATGGCTTCGAGGCTGTCTTCCCACGCCTCGAACCGCTCCTCGAGGCGTTCGTAGGCGGCCTCGGTCGCGGGGTCGTCGATCGTCTCGAACACTTTGAACTGTTGCTCGAAGACCTCGCGACCCTTGTTCGCCAGTCCTGTGATCTGGGAGGTCACCCCGGCCTGGAGGGTGTGGGCCGTGACGCGGGTGTCCTTGTCTCCGGAGGCCTGCATCTCCGCGAAGGCGGCAGCAGCCTCGGCGGCCACCTCGCGGGCCCGGGCCGTCAGTTTGCCCAGGAACGTCTCGAGGCGCGGGATGAGGGCGTTGAGCTGGTCGCTGGAGTGACTCACGGGCACTCCTGCGGGTCTCGGGCGTATTCGGTGGCAAGGGCGGCAACGAAGACGTGTCCGCAGTAGCTGCACTCCCCAACCCCGTCGGCCTCGGACCGCGGCGCACCGCAGTCGGGGCAGGTGCGGGTCTCGGCGCGTGTCTTCTCTTCCTCGAATTGGATCGATGACCTGGGCGCGGAAACGGCCTGGCGGCGCATCCTCTCGACGAACGACTCGGCCATCACAGGGCCTCGATGATCTGCGATTTCTTGGCGTTGAACTCGTCGGCGGTGATGAGCCCGGCCTCGAACATCTTCTTCAGTTTCGCGAGTCGCTCGACGGGATCATCCATCCCCGCGGACGGCGCGGACGGCGCGGGCGCTGCCGGTTGCGCGGGCTGCATCGGCTGGGCGGGGAAACCCTGCTGGGCCGGGGTACCGAGCTGCTGCTGCACCTGCCCCATCGCGATGCCCATGGCCATCCCTCCTTGGACGCCCTGCCCGGCTGCGGTGTTGGGGTTGGCGGTCGCGATGGCGGTGTTGAAGGCCTGGAACCGCGACATGTCACCGATCATGTTCATGCTGGTGACTTTGTCGTAGTACTCGTTGACCTCGTCGGGCAGCGTCACCGAGGTCACGGTGAACTGGGTGAGCGTCACCCCCAGGTCCAGGAAATAGGGAGCGATGGCGGGCAGCAGGCGCGCGTTGACCGCCGACAGGTTCGCGGCGACGTCGAGGACGGAGATCTGCTGGGTGGCCAGCACCTCACCGAACTTCGCGGCGATGTAGTCGCGAAGCTGAACCTCGAGGTCGCGGATCGTCAGCACCGGATAGGCCCCGGCGTATTCCCGGAAGAACCGGGGAATGTCGGTGATGCGCGCGGAGTAGGACCCGAACGCACGCACCCGGACCTGCCCGAACTTCTCGTCGGCCATCATCACCGGCGCCGGGGTTCCCCACTTGAGATCGACGAACTGGCGGGTCGCGATGTAGAAGATGTCGTAGATGTGCGGCGACGCGAACCCGTACTTCCACCCCGCGAGGTTGGACAGGATCGGGATGTTACCGGTCGGGAGGCTGTAGGTGCCGGGCAGGTAGACGCCGGCTGCCTGTCCCTTCGCCAGCAGCAGGGCGTTCTGGTTCTCTCGGACGATCAATTTCGCCCCGGACTTGATCCGCCCGTCGGGATCCGGGTAGCGCCACAGCACGAGCTGCGGGTCCGGGTCGAGACATTCAACAATTTCGATCCAGGGCAGTGCCACGTTCAAACTCCTTGTGACCAAGCTGATCGTCAGCGGTGATCAGCGGGAGGAGTCTAGCAAGCAACACACGACACGGTTCAAGCCCCCCGGACACCAGCCGTCACGGCTCTGACAAGGGGTGATATGTCTCCCAGGGGCCGGGGTCCTCCGTCAGGACGGCCCACGAGATCCGCGCCCGGCATCCACGCCCACATCGCGGGAAGTGACGCTGCGGTCCCTTCGCTCAGCTGGTCTGCCACAACAGCTTGAACCACACCTCACTGCCGTCGGCACACTGGTGCACGTCATACCCCTGCCCATCAACGACAACCACACGCTGCGCAACGGAGGTGCGTTGCGCGTAACGCAACACGTCGTACTCGTCGCTCACCCGCAGCACCTGGTACGGGGCATCCTGGGTTCCATCGCCACTACTCATCAGGGTGTCCAGGGACAGCCGGGCAAATTTCGTCTCGCGCTGCGCCGCCTTCTCGTCACCCAGCTGGTCGTAGCTGTGGGCAAGCATCGCATGTGCCGTGGGACTCAGAAACGCCCCCGGAAGCATGCGCCACACCGCATCAACAGCCCCTTGATGGTTGCCACTGTCCACCAGCGGGGAGACCACGGATTCGAAAAGCACGAGGGGGTCGTAGTTGGCGGCGGCCATGATCTCGGCCTGCAGCGGAGCCAACGTCTCCTCGCTGGGGTTCAGGACAAAACTTTTCATCACTTCTACGAAATCCATTGCTTCTCCTTGGTTCCGGGTCGCCCTCGTCGTCTACACATGTCATCGTCGTGAGAATCAGGTCTGTTGTTGACCTCGGAGCATGCCGCGCATCCGAGGAGCCCTGAATCGTCGGCATCGCGCATTCATGGGAGATCGAAGTGACGCAGGCCATCCGCCGACCAGCACAGCACACCATGTTCTCCCGATGCCGCGTACAGGTTCTGTCCGTCCGGCGACCACTCCATGCGCCCCACCCTTCCCGGCGGATCCGGGGCGCACGATTGAACTGGCCGCCACCCGTGCGCCGTCCGGGGAGACTGCCAACCCCTCAGCTGCAATGTAGTCCTCGGGAGAGTACACAATGCCCACCGTGGTGCCGCTCTTCCGGGAGGGGCTCACGCTCGGGCTCGACATCGCCTCGCTCGCTGGGAAGCACTCACCACTCACCGCCTCCTCGCCACTCGTCCGACCCGAACCACACCCGGCCAGCAACGCGCAGAAGCTCACACCAAGCACGCTACGTCGACGCACGTCGCTCTCTTCTCTGAGCTCTTGCTCATCCGACACCGGCCTTGCGTTTATACTTCCCAAACTCCTCCGGGGTCAATGAATTGACGAAGTCACGTCCAGCTTTGCGCGCATCCTTCTCTATGGACCGATTGTAATAGTCGTCGAATTTTTCCTCCTTAGTTTTGCCCCAGTCACTCCAGACAGGACGATTAAAATCATCGTGCCACGCTTCCACTTCTTCGCGAGTGACATCATGCTGTTTCAGCAGGTTTTCTCGATACTTCCTTTTTGCTTCTCGCTCACGATCTCCCGCAAGGTATTCCCCGGCTCTGGGAGTAACTTCTTCGTCAAGTTGATGCTGTTCGGCATGTCTGGATTCATGGGCGGCAGTATGCAAGATCTGCGGATCATCAAGAAGATCTTCGTTGATCATCAACTCGTTACCAAAAACTTCACTTTCAGTCCACGAGCCGTAACTCCTTTTTTTACCCTCATGTTTGAAGGATATTTTTGGCGCTTTCATGCCATCCTTGGCGAACTCCTCATCGACGATCGCCTGCAGTATTTTCTTCCGTTCCTCGTTGCTCAGCTTGCTCCATTCCTCCTTGACAGCAGGATCCAGTTTGCCGCGCTCCTTGTCCTCCGCCGCGTCTTGAGACGTTAGATCTGCGGCACTAGAACTGGCTTCGGTCCCCTTGTTGGGCCATTGGCGGGTTGGGTCAGCATCAGCGTGGGCCTGCGCGACCGCCTGCTCGGTATCACCCCCGGTTTTCTCCAACTCCTCAATCACAGCCTGGAAATCAGCAATCGCACGATCACGCAACGCCTGCCCTGGATCCGTGAACGGCGTAATAGTAAGCGTGTAAGTGCCCGAACCGTTCTGCGCCTCCCACGCCGCCTTCTTCTGAAACCCCTCAGAAACATCACGATCGTAGTCCGCCTTCGCGGTTGCGCTGACCCGCTTACCCTCCTCATAGTTTTCCTTACACACCTGCGCCGCCTGCTGCGCGGCCTCCAAAGCAGCCGCGTATCCCTCCAGGGCAGCAGCGGCGCTGCGGAACCCATCCGCAACACCAGCCCAACGCCGCGGCTCTTCCTCGAGACGAGAACGGAAACGATCCGCAGCCTTACCCACCCAATGCTCGGTCTCAACCCCACCCAGCGACTCACCCACCTGGTCGAAACTCTCGGAGCACGTTTTCATGGTTGCGACGCGTCCGCGGATTCCCGACGGATTCCCCTCGATCACGAACTCCGGCTCTCCCCGGTACTGCGCTCCCATCACAACCCTCCCTTCAACGGCGCACCAGACCCAGACAACGAATCCATCGCTCCCTTGAGAGCATTCACCTTTTTCTCCACCACGGACTCGTATGTGGCGTACTTGGCTGCGATCCCCTCAACACGCTTCGCCATCTCGTCCACATCCTCGATCATTGACGTGGTGGCACGTTCCCACCGATCCCGAAACTCATCGACCACCTTGGCCAGGCCATCATTAGCCAAATCCTGAACCCCAGGAACACAACTACTCATGCTGGTTCCCTTCGCAGCCTGGGTTGTTTCTCCAATCCGCTGCGCAGTGGCCTTCAACGCCCCGTGATCAACCTCAAAATCCTGACCAGCCATACCGGTAATCCCCTGACTCAATCTAAAATGGCAGCGTTTTCTGTTTCCACCCGAGAAGCCAACGAATGAATCTCCTTCATCACCGCCGCAGCCCGCTCCATCGCCTGCACCAACGATTCGGCGCGTTTCTCCACCTGTGCGGCCTTCTGCTCCTGCGCCTGACGTGACTCCGTACCAGAATCCCACGCAGCAACCTCAGAGCGAACCTCTGCGCCCATGCCACTGATTCCCTCACGCAAACCAGCCGCACGCTTGGCGAAAGCATCCTCCAACGCCTGGACGCTGGCTTCCCTGAAGATCAATTTGCCCTCCGCCACGCCTCAGCCTCCCATCCGGCCAGCAATCCGAGAACTGGACGCCACGAAACTCTCCCGCTGCTCCCCTTCGACCTGCGCCACATCACGATCAACGGCCACCAACGCATCCGCATATCCCTGAAGATCAGCTGTAAACGCCCTCAACGAATCCGTCCACCCGGACATCACATCACCCAAAGCCTCGGCTGCGGGACCAGCTATGAAAGACGCATGCTCCGACACAGCATCCGTCAGCGACGACAAGCCATCCTCGGCCTCATCACCAGCCCGCACAACAACAGCAGCCGCACGCTGCTGAGCCCCAAGCTCCAACTGCATATGGGTGCCCATGTGGTGCCCCTCTCACACGCAAGCGACCCCCAAAACCATAAGCTTTGCAATCACTTTAGCCGCCGAAGGGGTCACACCCGCCCCCGACCACAACCGCTCCCCCGAAACCGGTTGGTCCTTTCCACACAGCACCGGGGCCGCCCTTCCTTCAGGGCGGCCCCGGTGAGAGATTCAGCGCAGGTAATGACGCTGGTCGGTCTTCTTGCCCTCGTACCAGGTGCGAGCCTGCTGCGTCGACTCAAGGCGCGAGACCTCCGAAATCGGCACATCCCACCAGCTGGAGCCGGGCGGGTTGGGACCGTACAGATCGGTTTCGATGTGGATCATCACCGGGCCCTCGCAGGCCACCGCCTCGGCGTAGGCCCTGCGGAACTCCTCCATGCCATGGACCCGCAGCACCTTCAGGCCCCACGACTCCGCATTGGCGGCGATGTCGACGGGCAGCAGGTCACCGTCGGCGTTGTGGGGGGTCTCGCCGGTGCGGTAGCGGGTACCGAAACGCTGCGACCCGTGGCTCTCCGACAGCGCCCCGATGGAGGCGAAGCCGTAGTTCTGCAGCAGCACGAAGATAACCTTGACCTTTTCCTGGACGATGGTCGCGAGCTCCATCGGCAGCATCTGGTAGGTGCCGTCGCCGACAATGGAGACCACCTCGGCCTCGGGCCTGGCCAGTTTCACACCCATCGCTGCAGGGATCTCGTAGCCCATGCAGGAGAAGGCGTACTCCACGTGGTACTGCTCCGGGCTGGAGGCTTGCCACAGGCACTGGAGGTCGCCGGGCATCGAACCGGCGGCGTTGATGACCACGTCCCTGTCGCTCATCAGCTCGTTGAGTGCCCCAAACACCTCGGTCTGCGCGGGCAGCGGGGTCTGATCGCGGTGGTAGCACTCATGCGTGGCCTTCGCCCAGTCCGCTTTCAGTTCCGCGATGCGCCTGGTGTAGTCGTCGCCGACCCGGTACCCGTCGAGAGCAGCGGTCAGCGCCTCCAGGGACTCGCGGGCGTCGCCAACCACCATCTCGGCGCTGTGCTTGGCGGCGTCGAAGGCGGCGACGTTGATGTTGACGAACTTCACATCCGGGTTCTTGAACTGGGTGTGGGAGGCGGTGGTGAAGTCCGAGTAGCGCGTCCCGATGCCGATCACGACGTCGGCCTCGTCGGCCAGGGCATTGGCCGAGGCCGCGCCCGTCGACCCGACCCCGCCGACCGCAGCCGGGTGGTCGTGGTTGATCGCGCCCTTGCCGGCCTGGGTGTCGGAAACGGGAATCCCGGTGGCGTCCGCGAAGGCCCGCAGCTGCGTCGACGCCTCCGCGTAGATCACGCCGCCGCCCGCGACGACGAGGGGTTTGCGCGCGTCCCGGATGATCGCGGCGGCCCGTTCGATGGCGGCGGCCTCAGCCGGTGGGCGACGCACGTGCCAGACCCGTCGCGCGAAGAACTCGACGGGGAAGTCGTAGGACTCGGCCTGCACGTCCTGCGGCAGGGCGATGGTCACCGCCCCCGTGTCGACCGGATCGGTCAGCACCCGCAGCCCGGCCAGCAGCGACGGGATGAGCTGCTCGGGCCGTTCGATGCGGTCGAAGAACCGCGAGACCGGACGGAAGCAGTCGGTGGCGGCGGTCATCGGCGAAACCGGGTCCTCGACCTGCTGCAACACCGGATCGGGGAAACGGGTGGCGAACTGGTCGGAGGGGAACAGCAGCACCGGCAGCCGATTCGTCGTGGCCAGGGCCGCACCCGTGACCATGTTCAACGACCCGGGGCCGATCGAGGCGGTGCACATCCAGGTGCTCAACCGATTCGTGGTCTTGGCGTAGGCCGCGGCGGCGTGCACCATGCCCTGCTCGTTGCGGGGCATGACGTAGCGCATCCGCTCGCCCTCGGGGGCTGGATCGAGATCGTTCTGCAGCAGGGCCTGTCCGATCCCGGCGACGTTGCCGTGTCCGAAGATGCCGAAAGCGCCGGCAATGAGACGTCGCTCGATACCGTCGCGTTCGGTGTACTGGTTGACGAGGAAGCGAATGATCGCCTGCCCGACGGTGAGACGCACTGTTGACACTGGGTTTCCTTAGTTGAGAGGGGTCATGGGGAGCCGGGGATCGACGTCCTGGGAGGCCCAGGTGTCGCGGATCCAGGTGTATGCGGGATCGTCGGTCATCAGCCAGGTGGAGTCCTCGGCGGGCCCGGCCATGACGTTGAGGTAGTAAAGGTCGTATCCGGGCGCGGCCACCGACGGGCCGTGGTAGCCGTGCGGCATCGTCACCACGTCGCGGGAGTGCACCTCGGCACAAACGTCAATGTCGTGGCCCGAAGGGTAAATGCGCTGCAACGCCATCCCCAGCGACCCGTTCAGCCCCGGCCGTATCTCGTAGTAGTAGATCTCCTCGAGGATGCGTTCCACCTCGTTGTGTTCGTCGTGCTTGTGAGGCGGGTAGCTGGACCAGTTGCCACCCGGGGTGAGCACCTCGCAGGCCAGCAGGTGGGAGGTTTCGAGGTCGTTGCCGAGCGCGTAGTTGTTGACCTGACGGGAGCACGGACCCGCACCGCGCAGGGTGGTGACCACCTCGGTGACGGGGCAGTACCGCACCGGCAGGTCGCGGGTGGCCTTCGCCGCGGGCAGCGCGAACCGCCCCCCGGATTCGCTGCGGACCGTGAACGTGGTCTCGCGCGGGATGTAGAGGTAGTCGGTGATGGCGCTCCACACCTCCTCGCGACCGTTGAGCACGTGGGTCTCACCGTTCACCTCGACGGCGCAGCCCCCGGACAGCGGCAGCACCAGCAGCTCGGAGACCCCGGAGGTCACCGTCTCCGATCCGCCCGCGGGCAGCGCCAGCACGCGGATGGAACTCCACTCCCAACCGGCGCGCTCAATACTGACGTCGGTCTCGAACTGGCCGTGGGCGGTGCTTCCCGCCTTGATCACGTGGGTTTCGTTGTCCATGTTTTCCTCCTCAGTGCCGGATTCTGCTGACGACCGGGACGACCTGCGGGTTGGCCGCCATCAGGCGCTCCACCTCGTCGATACGCGGCATGGCGGTGGAGCATTCCAGGCGTGACGCGACGATGGCGCCCGCCGCCGACGCGAAGGCGAACGTCCTGGCGAGATCCCATCCCTGCAGCAGGCCGTGGCACACGGCCCCGCCGAAACCGTCGCCCGCGCCGAGCCCGTTGCGGACCTGGACGTTCGTGACGGGCACGTAGACCCGCTCCGTCGCGGTGCGCACCAAGGTGCCCATCGTTCCCTGTTTCACGACGGCGACCTCCACCCCGCGTTCCAGCAGCGCGAGGGCAGCGGCGTCCGGGTCGGTCTCGCCGACCGCGATCCGGCACTCCTCCAGGTTCCCGATCGCCACGTCAACGCGCTCGAGAGCCTGCTGCACCTGCGCGGTCGCCTCCTGTTCGCTGGGCCAGAAACGCGCCCGGTAGTCGAGGTCGAGGACGCTCATGCCGTTGCCGTGGTGGCGTCGCAGCGCCTCGTGGTTGGCCGAGCGCGACGGCTCCACCGACAGGCCACTGACGGTCAGCCACAGGATGCGGGCCGTGGCGACCTCCTCGGGCAGGTCGTCGACGCCGATCTCCAGGTCGGGGGTGGTGGGCTGGCGGTAGAAGAACAACGGAAAGTTGTCGGGCGGGAAAACCTCACAGAAGGTGACGGGGGTGTTGAAGTCCGGGTTCACCACGACGTGCCGGGCATCCACGCCCAGCCGTGTCAGCTCGGAGCGGACGAAACGTCCGAAGGGGTCGTCACCCACCCCGGTCACACAGGCGACGGAATGTCCCATGCGAGCCGCGGCGACGGCCACGTTCGCGGACGAGCCGCCGAGGAACTTGCCGAATCGGGTGACGTCCTCGAGGTGGGTGTTCATCTCCAGCGGGTACAGGTCGACCCCGCACCTGCCGATGGTGCAGACGTCGAGTACCGGCTCATCCACGATGATGACTCCTTGATGTCGGGGATGGCTCCTCACGGTCACCGGGGGATTGCTCCAGTCTGCCCACGAGCAGAAGCCCAGTCAACCTATGTCAGGACATTTCTTCTCGTTCCTTGCCCCGGAGTATGGGCCTGGCTTGTATGATCAATTCAGAACCGTCGCCTACCCGCCATGCCGGGACAAAGCCTGTTCCGGCCCCGAGGACCGCATCATGGAACCGACCTACGAACCGGAAATCACGCTGGACCGCGATTCCCAGGTGCCCCTGTACCAGCAGATCGCGAAGCCGATCGAGACCGCGATCCTGTCCGGGGCACTGCCCGCGGGGGCAATGATCGAGGACGAGGTGTCGATGGCGAGCCGCCTGGACGTGGCCCGCCCCACGGCCCGTCGGGCCTTGCAGGAGCTAGCCTCACGAGGGTTGTTGACGCGCCGCCGGGGAGTAGGAACCCGCGTCACTCCACCCCACGTGCACCGCCCCATGAAGCTGTCCTCTCTGAACGACGACCTCGCCGAGGCCGGATTCACCCCCTCCACGCGGGTGCTTTCCTACGAGGTGCGGGAGGCATCGTCGGAGGAGGCCGAGAAACTCAGCATCCCCCAGGGCGAGGCGCTGCTGTCGGTGCGTCGCCTCCGCTACGCCGACGACCACCCCCTGGCGCTGCTGACGAATCTCATCCCCCACGACATCGCGCCGACCTGGCAGGAACTCGGCGACGTCGGTCTCTACCGCTGCCTGGCGGCACGGGGGGTCGAAGTGACCTCCGCCCGGCAGGTGATCGGCGCTCGCGGGGCGAACGCGAAGGAAGCCGAGGACCTGGGCGAGGAGGAGGGCGCGCCGCTGCTCACGATGGAACGCACCGGCTACGCCGCCGACGGGCGGGTGGTCGAGTTCGGGCAGCACGTCTACCGCCCGAGCCTGTACTCCTTCCACTTCTCGCTGTTCACGTCCTGACACAGCGAGGGTCGTTCTGGGTAGCCGACAGATTACGTCTGGCCGTGTAACGCCCTGAATCAAACGACCGGGCGTCCCCGCCGCTATTACCCGACACCCGACGCAGGCAGCAGACGCTGAGACACTCTTTCGTCCTGCCCGCTGCCGCCGAGAACACCTCTCTACCCAAGACCACTCAAGACCGGGCTTCCCAACATCACACCTTGCCCTGAGCCAAGAGACAGGTCCGCACATCCCAATCTTTCCTTGACTTGGGGCTCATCGGTATGCCACACCAGCGGCAAGTGATGTCATCGACCTCTGTGAGTCACGCTCGACCCAATCGGCGGGAGAAGGAATGCACTTTTGGCCATGAAACCCATCCACTATTCTAGAAAGAATGGTTGAGGTACTTGCACCATAAATTCCGGCCACTTAGCATGGAGACATCTTCAGCGCGCGATGAAGTGCCAAGAAGGCAACCAATTCTCAAAGGAGAAGGAAATGCACAAGAAGTACAACGAAGAGATCATCGACGACCTCGCCGAGATGAGCGACGCCGAGATCGAGGACCTGCTGGGCGCAGGATGTGGAATTGTCTGCACCCTTACCCTCGACTGCAACACGGGCACTCTTGGACGCTGGTGGGGCTGCTGCTAAGTAATGGTCATCCTTGGGGGTTAGGGCCACACTGCGTTCCTAACCCCCAAGGCCTCAATTAAGTCAGACTAGAGCCGGGACCCCACTACACATCAAAGGAGCATTACGTGATGTTCACTCAAATTTCACAAAGCTCAGCGAGTATTGCTTCAGCGGCTTATTCTCAAACACCTCCACTCACTATCGAAACCCAAGGGGTCACCAAAAAGTACGGAAACCAAACTGTGGTCAGCAACCTCAATATCGCTATTCCACAGGGAAGGATCTACGGTTTCCTGGGCCCAAATGGCGCAGGTAAGTCCACCACCATGAAGATGCTCCTGGGACTGACCAAACCAACCAGCGGTGAGATTCGTATCTTCGGTCGCGATCTGCCTTCCAGCAAGGCAGAGATCCTGCCCAGGATCGGCTCCCTCATTGAAGGCCCCGCCTTCTACCCGCATCTCAGCGGGGTTCAGAATCTACGCCTTGTGGCCGACTATTTGTCCTGCCCCAAAGAGTCCGTCGAGGCAGCACTTGACATCGTCGATCTCACCAACAACGCCGAAAAACTAGCCCGCCAGTACTCCTTGGGTATGAAACAACGCCTCGGCATCGCGATGGCACTGATCTCTGATCCCGAGTTGCTGCTGCTGGATGAACCGACCAACGGCCTTGACCCTGCCGGAGTGGCCGAGATACGTTCCCTGATCATCAACCTTGCACGCGAGCGCGGCATCACCGTCATGGTCTCATCCCATCTGCTGTCAGAGATCGAACAGATGGCTGATGTGGTCGGGATCATCCAGGCAGGCCATCTCCGCTACCAAGGCACCTTAGAGAACCTGCGCGACCAAGGGCATCTTGTGCTGAAGACCGCTCCAGTTAACGCCGCCGCCGCTCATCTTAAAGCACTGGGACTGCAGCCACAGATTGCTGGAGACGAGATCAGTCTGCCGCTCCTGAGCGATGACCTGATCGCTGAGGCCGTGAGCCAGCTCGTCACTGCAGGAGTGCGCATCGCCCGAGTCGAACTTCGACGCAAGAGCCTTGAGGAAGCTTTCCTCGAACTGACGGAGACTTCCACTGTCATCGCAAAGCCTCAGCCATCCAGAACCCAGAGGAGCCGAGCATGACCGCCCTCACCCTAGAGATCCGCAAGTACCAGAACAGCCGCCTGTCATATGTGGCCCTAGGTCTGGCCGGCTTCCTATCTCTCTGGCTAGCGACTCTGGTTATCATCGGGGCGGCCCGCGCTGTCCCCGGTCCGCAAACTACACTGACAATGGCCCTATATAATTTTATCGGCCTAACCACGCTACTCATGGGACCAGCCGTCGCGATACTCGCCGGGCGGCTGGCTGGCGTGGATCAAGAGGAACGCATGGGCCAGTTCTATCGGGCACTCGGGCAATCGCCTCTTCAACAGTTCTTGATCAAGCTGACGCTACTGACGATTCTTGCGGGCTTTGTAAACTTCAGCATGCTGCTCGTCGGGATCACCGTGGGGGCGCATGCCGGCCTAGCAGGCGCTCCTTCATACGGCGCGTCCTTTTGGCCTGTTGTCGCCCTGACGCTGGCAGCTACACTCGCGGTCAGTGCAGTCCAGTTGGCTTTGGCTAGTATATTTGATCAACCCTCGGCCGGTGTTGTTGTAGGCATCGCGGGATCGTTGGTGGCCACGTTCACACCCTTTTTGAATATCCCCGCGCTCGCCTGGGCACTACCCTGGGGACTAACCACCGCAGCCACGCCGTACCTGCCAGAAGCACGCCAATTCGAAGGCAATTCTGATTTTCTCTTGGTAAGGAACCCCGGCCTCTTAGCAGGTATCGCGATCATCGTTGCCATCATCTGGACAGTTATCGCAGCTTGGTTCACGGCACACTTGAAGGATAAATCATGACCACTGCCGCTATGAATATAATTCGGCCCCCTGCAAGACACAACCAGATCAACCTCTTGACGGTTTGGCGGAATGAACGACTCAAATTCCGTCGCTTCTGGTTCTTTGTTGGAGCTGTGGGGCTTGGATCTTTCGCCCAGCTCCTTGGCGTGTCAAACTACCAAAATCATCAGGCAACGTTCGTTGAGCAGAACATTACCTGGCTCGCGATCTGGGGAGAGGGCGCTGTCCTCGTCACCAAGATTTTCCTGCCCCTCCTCTACGTCGTGATCATCAGCCAAGCCGCAGGACTTGAGTACCAGACACGAGGCTGGCAACGCCTAGCCTCGCTAAACCGCACTGTGCCAGCTGTGCTCGGCAAGCAAGTAGCGGCTCTCGAAATCGCGGTGCTTGGTCTCGTCATCTACACCATCGCCACCATCGTGAGCGGCCTGGCCCTCGGGTTCGACCCCAGTGAACTACCCCCCTACGCCCTACGTGCTGGTTGTGGGGCACTTGGAGCATGGGCTCTCAGTTCGGTCACCTTGCTAATTGGCACATACTTCCGGTCGTTCGCGGTCATCGCCACCGTTGGCGTCGCGGCCGTGATACTCGGCATGGGAATGTCTGTTCTGTTCCCGGCAATCACCACCGCTTATCCCTATAGCCTCATTGCCCAGGGCTTGGTCGGCCAAGACTTTTCCGATTTAGCCTCGCCTATCGCCATCATCGGCACAGCCGCAGTGTCTCTGGTATGGGTGGCCATCAGCACCGGCCTGATGTGCCTGACGATCAAACATCGAGAATGGTGAAGCCCTTGGCATTATGCAGGTGGCCGCTTACCGTTGAAAACCTACACATAATTATCATCCTGCATGCGGGGCCGCATCGAAGGCCTGGACCAACCTCTACCCGAGACCACAGTATCTTTTTCCCGACTCTTAGATGAAGTCGCATCAAACACACTAGACCTAGTTGATCCTAGCGCAACTCACGGTTTCGAGAGCCCGGAATAAGCCGATTACAACCAAATCACACAACTCTTCTTGAGGAGAGCCACCCATGACGACAACCCATTCTACACCGGCCATCCCGTTTTCTGGGATCATTGATTCAGCGCTTGACACCGTCTTCGACCAGACACTCCACCCACTGATTCCCGAGGAAACACTGAAGGGATATGCTTTTCATGCGCTGGAAACCCCACTGGTCTACCTTATGAATGAACGCCGTCTGCAGGGAAAACTCACTGGAAAGACTCCTGAAGAACAGTACCTGCGGTTTGCAGAAGACATACCCGAGGCTCTGAACGCGTTGCAGGAGCGTTTCCCGGAGCACTGGGCACGCTGGGTCGAGATCAGCGCCCGCCTAAGTGGATCACTGAGGGTGATCTTGCGCCATATCACTGAAGATATGCCCGCCATCTCAAGGCTTCTTCACACAGATGGGCGTCCCACTGTCAAGGCCATCAAACCGCTCGGTGACATCCACCCTCAAGGGATTGTGTGTGAGGTGGTCACTTCAGCAGGTGTGATCTACCACAAGCCGCGTCCTGGCGGGAATGAGTTCTTCCTTGCTGCTCTTGACAGGTGGATGTCTGAACGAGCCGGGTATCGCCCGTGGCTAGCTCTCCATTTTCCGGAGGTCATCGACCGCGGTGATCACACGTGGGTAGCCCCTGTACGACCAGAGCCCCTCCCCCACCGTGACGCCGCTATTTACTATTACCGTCGCGCCGGCCAGCTGCTCGGGCTTGCCTATCTGGTAAATCTCACCGACCTACATCACGAGAACATCGTCGCCACGGCAACCCAGCCGGTTCCAGTGGATGTAGAGACGATTATGAGTGTGCCGCCTCGCACTCCGGATAGTCTTCCCGATGCCACTAAAGCTGTTCTGAAACAGACGGCTTCCTCCGCTGCATCCCCAGGTCTCCTGCCGCTCGGCACCACCGTGAAGGAGCTGGGTGGCGACATCAGCGGTTTTGCGGCCAGCACTCTCCGGACGCTCCGGCGGATCCTCGATCGGCAAGGTCGTTCCGATATGCGCTACGTGCGCGCCAGCTTGGAGTTCACTCCTGACACGAACCGTCCTAAGCTGAGCGGCATCCCGGTACCGGCAGCAGAGTACG
Organism: Arachnia propionica; assembly: GCF_037055325.1. NCBI lineage: Bacteria > Bacillati > Actinomycetota > Actinomycetes > Propionibacteriales > Propionibacteriaceae > Arachnia > Arachnia propionica. The sequence continues at coordinate 1,856,431 of NZ_CP146373.1, forward strand.
TTGATGACATCGTCGAAGGTTTCATCACGACCCTGCATATCGCACTAAAATACCGCGATGAACTAGCTGTTTTCATCCAGAAGCACTCACCCGACTTGCACGTGCGAGTGCTAGCTCGCATGACCAATCATTACTCAGCGCTGTTGGCCGGTCTGTCCCGGGTGGGATGCAACACCTCCCCCGAGGCGCTTTTCGACGTGCTGCGCCGAACCGCTTATGGGCTTGCCGAGCCTCTAGTGGCTTCGGAGGAAGCTCAACTGCGCCAATGGGCGGTGCCTCACTTCTGGACCACCGCAGATTCCACGGCAATTCGAGACCCCTGGGGTAAGGACGTGGGTCAGCTCAGAGTCGCCCCGGCTACCCGGACTATCGCAAAGATCAGCTCGCTCACGGAGACGGATATCGAATACCAGGTCTCGCTCATCCGGTTAGCTCTCCAGGACATGGAGCAGGTTGCGCTCCCCTTGCACGGTGGACTTGTCCAGCTCGGGGAGGGCTCATTCGAAAATTTTGCGACCTGCTATTTCGACGCCCTACGCGCCCAGGCCGTCGTCGGCCGGGACGGCAGCGTTAACTGGCCTACCTTGACCATTGATGAAGCGGGCCAACTGTTGATCCAACCCTTGACCGGTGGGCTATACCGGGGTGTCTCTGGGGTGGCGGAACTCTTGGCCATTACTTGTCCTCCAGGGGAAACCTGGCACCAGCTGGCCGAGTCGCTGCTTAACACTCTACGGCTTGAAATTGAATCGTCACTCACCGAAGCAATCCAAGCCTATTATCACGGCCCAGCGAGTCAACTCGCTGCAGCAGGACGGCTGAGTTTAGCTTTCAACCTTGCCGCCCCCTGGCTGCGGCCCTATTTCGAAAAACTCCTCAGCACCTTGTGTGAGGCCGATTCCTCGCGTTCACTGGATCTGCTTGAGGGACCGGCAGGGCACATCGTCGCCCTGCGGAATCAGCCAAGCCAGCACGCTCGAGCAGTCTGCCATCACCTCGGCCATCAGCTGTTGGCGATGACCTCCTGTGGATGGGACTCAAAGGAGGCCTTCCCCTGGAGCCGGAATGCCAGTTTCGCGCACGATTCCGGAGGTGTGGGCACCGCGCTGCTCATTGCGGCCGGTCTGGCAGAAGACCCGGAAATGGTCGATGGCTGGCGTGGCGCCTGGGAGTTTGAGAATACCTTCAAACTCGTTGAGGGCTGGAACGATGCACGCTACCCGGAGACGACATACTCAACGAACTGGTGTCATGGCCTAGCCGGGATTGCTCTGGCACGCATCGTCTGGCTGCAAACCATTCATGGCAGTGCTTTTCTCGAGAGGGTAGTCTCAGCCAGCGAGATCGCCCAGATCCGCAGTGAGCTCGACGAGGCTTCTGGGATTCTCATGCGTGCCCTGCATGATTGTGGATCCCCCAGCCTGTGTCACGGCATCGCGGGCGGTGCCATGGTGCTCGACGCCGCAGGGCGACTGCGCGACCGGCAGGACTGGCGCAAGGTAGCTGACGACCTCGTCACCCGCGCTGGCGCCACACTTTCTCGCTCTCCCTGTACATGGGGCAAGCACGACGTGCGTGACTTCGGCATCATGACCGGGCCAGGCGGTCTAATCCTCGCACGCAGTTTCATCCGCAGTCCGCATGAGGGCCTCGGGCCGCTGCTACCCACCATGGGACCAATTCCAATTGGAGGTACGGCATGAGGATTGTGTTGCAACAGAGCGAGCAGGACTGTCTGTTGGCTTGCTACTCGATGGTTCTCAGCAGCATGGGTTCGCGGGTTTCGCCCGGGGAACTGCGCGACTGGAAACCCCTACCCCCTGACGGCTTGAGCGTCGGTTTCTTACGCCTTCTCAACTCCGAATACGGGTTGACGATGAGCGCCCGCAAGGTAGACCGGAACCAGGTTTCCGATGACAGCCTGCGCAGACTCACTACCCCCGTGATCGCCCATTGGGAGGGGCATCACTTCGTAGTCATCGAAAAGTTCGGACGTCGGCATGTCAGCGTGATCGATCCTGCTCTGGGACGTCTGCGGATAACGTACCAGGATTTCTGGGTTATGTTCACCAATGCTCTGGTGTTCTTGAAACCCTCCGATGACTTCAAGCGACACCATTCAGCGTCATCACTTCATCAACCCTTGCGTGCGCTTTTCCCTGCGAGCGCCGGTGCCCTACTAACCCTGAGCATCATTCTGGCGCAGCTCGTGACACTGGGTGTCACTGCCGGAACCCGGCAGCTAGTCCACCTAGGCCCTCCAGCACCCATCCTGGTTCTCGGAAGCCTAGCGCTGACAGCAACGCTGACAGCCGCCTCATTCACCATCCGCTCCCTTGGACTGCAACGCGGCTCCAACCACTTCGAAAGCACGTACACCAAGCGACTCTTCTCTGGAGTATTCGCACAACGTTTGTCTTATTTCACCACCCAGTCGGTCGGAGCAATCACCGAGAAAATTGGCTTGAGATTCATCCTCAAAAATGCCTTGGTCATGACTATCCTTCCGTCGGTGCTCTCAGTCCTTTCACTTCTTCTCACACTGACCTACCTAGTCTTGGTGTCTCCACCTCTGGCCAGTCTGCTGGTGGCTGGCTCTATCTTCTATTTCTTGGTGAGTCTATTCCTAACACGCCGGCAGATGGAAGCCAGCCAGACCCAGGTGCAGGCACAGGTGCAGATGAGCGGAGAGACCCAAGCGACCCTGACGAACATCGACGCTGTGAAGGCGACTGGCACCGAAGAGCATCACCTGCGACGCTGGATTTCAATGAACCAACGAGTCAATACGGAGTACAACCGTGTCATCCGGTGGAGTACCCTGACAGCAGGCGTACAGACCGGTTATACCACCTGCATGCTGGTGCTCATCGTGGCCACAGGCCTCTGGCTGGTCGGCAGAGGGCAAGTCAGTATCGCCGACATCATCCTATTCCAGACGGGCATGGCGTTATTTACCGGCGCGGTATCCGAAGCTCAAGGCGTGGTGCAGCAAATCGCTAACGTTGCTGTCTACCAGGACAAGCAAGCCGATCTCTTTCATACCTCACCCCACTTCGGGGAATTAATACCCGCAGATGAGGCCGGCAGGATCGAGGCCAGGTCACTCGCCTTCGGCTACCCGGGAAGTGCTTTGGTATGCAACGGTATCGACCTCCAGGCCGCACCTGGCGAGAAAATTGCCGTATTTGGACCATCAGGGGCCGGAAAATCCACCCTGCTGTGTGTACTGCTGGGGCTCAATGACTTCTCTGGCACCCTGAAGGTGGGCGATGCCCATTTCCGGGAAACTACCGGCGTGGTCTTTCCCAAGATGACCTTGGTGGAGGGAACCATACGCGAAAACCTGATGTTGGGGTACGACCATGATGTCAACGATGCAGACCTGTTAGACATCTTGGCGGATGTCAACCTAGGTCAAACCGTGAACCGCCTTCCAGCCAAGCTGGATTCACGCGTCCAAGCGGGTGGCCGTAATTTCTCAACTGGACAGGCACAACGGCTCCTGCTGGCTCGCGCGCTGGTACGAGGACGGCAATTCCTATTTCTCGATGAAGCCGTCAGCAGTCTCGACGAGGACAACCGTCGCCACATTTATAAGCATGTGATCCGCGGAGAACGCTACCGAGACGTCACCATGGTCATGGTAAGCCACGACCCCACAGTCACGGAGTACTGCGAGACAGTTTGGAACATGGCAGACCAGGACTCAATCGATGTGATGCCCACCTCAGGACGCAGGTTCATGTCGGCGGCGGTCACCGCTCCCACACCGCTAGCCGAAAAAACTTTCGATGCACTGCCGCGACGGGCCAAACAGGCGGTAGACAATGCTCCTGAGTTGATGACCTATCCGCAACCACCCCGGCGCTACGAGATCTGGGCGCCTTGCACCCAGGCAGCGGCTGCGCCACGTGTGACGAGCGCCAGGGTTGAGCAACCTGAGCGAGGACGCCCCCAGCAGGCCAAAAGTCTCAAAGACCCTGGTTCACTGTGATTCTCGCAAAGTTTCCCCAGCATCAAGATAGCACTGGATTCCTGGCAGCGGCACGCCAGATCAGCTCTTCCGGCATATGCGCCGGCAAGGAAGGTGGAGTATCATATCATTATCTAATCAGACTCCAGCACACTCCCGGGAAGAAAAAATCAACCAGCAGTTTCGTAAAAACATCAGTCACTCGACTCATCCGAGCTCAACCCTTTAGGAGAGAAAATGTTCATTCGCAAACTGATTACGGTTACCGCAGTCACACTATCTTTAGCACCTCAGATCGAGACTTCCAACATACCTCAAACGGTCGAAGTCACACAGCTCACCACCTCATCTTCCCCAGAGTATCTGTGCCACATTTTCCCTCAGTTCTGCGACCTCTGAGCGCACTACTGTGAGTTCCCGTATCCCCAAAATGGACTGGATACCCAAGAAAACCTGGAAGCGGCAGAGGCCAGACCACGCCTCCCTCATCCCAAGGTGGCTTCGCCTAGGACTATTCTTAGCAGCATTGGTAGGACTGGTTAGCGACGCGACTTCCACTCCCTGGACGCCCGCAAATCTCTGGATTATAATCCAGTTTATTTTATCGTATGCAGCCATTGGCTTGTGTCTGATTTCAATACGGGCATCGCTCATCCTCTGCGCAATGACCATGGGAACGACGTTTACCACCCACCTTCCCTTCTTCCCCATGATAGCGGCGACGGTAATCATGCTGGTGGTATGCGCACTGTCCCGACGTCGCGTAATGGTCATTCACTGGACCCTAGGCCTTGTATGGCTTATCTTGACGACTTTACTCGTGGAGCTCAGGGGAGTCGGAAGCACAATAGCTTTCTGGTGGGGCTCTATCTCGGTGCTCTGCGGCGCCAGTCTGATCGGCCTAGCTCTCCGATACCTTGTGGTAAGGACGGTCAAGATGCGTCGACAACTGGTTGCCATTAGAGCCCGCCAAGAAGAGGTACGCCGCGAAGAACGTCAGCATCTGGCGCGAGAGCTTCACGATGTGGTGGCTCACCACATAACTGTCATCACGATGAACGTCATGGCTCACCGAAACTCTCGAGACCCTGATCTACTCCAGGACATTTTAGGCATCATTGATGACTCCGCTCGCGAAGCACTCTCTGAGTTAAGAGCACTACTAGACGTCCTACGGACAGGAGAAGCCAAGGACCCCAAAGCTTTCGCCGAACAGATAAACAGTACCCCCAGCATAAACGAACAGATTGACCGACATATAGAATCACTAAGAGGATTGGGTTTTACCATAACCTCAACGAACATTGACCCGCGGGTAAAATCACTTCCGTTCTCACTCAGAAACACATGCGCACGCCTGATACAGGAATCAGTTACTAATATCGCCAAACACGCGCACCCGGGAGCGGCCTGCTCTATCACTCTGGCCGTCAAGATGACAGAGGTGCAGGTCAAAATCACAAATTCCCATCCCAAGATCGTCGCTCAACAAAGACTGGGAGGATATGGATTTACCTCTCTCCACGAAAGAGTCATCGCAGTGAACGGCAGCTACTCATCTGAACTTCGCGGCGATCAGTGGGTGGTAGAAGCTCGCATCCCCATTCACAATTCAGATCTTTCGCACTAGGAGGCTTATTCATAGGGGTGTTTTGACTTTCCCCAGCTAGTGCTTTGTCCCGAGGGGGATGTGAGGGCGGCTTGCCCGATCTGAGACAATTCAAGCTGTAGAAACAAGAACCTCAGATAAAAGACAAGCCGCTGCCATGAATGTTACCACGCTCCTTGAGCGTGATCAGATCCTCAACCTGTGTGAACTGATCCACACATCCCATTCCGGAAACCTATCCGGCAGCAGGATCCCGTGTCCTGGGGTTGTTTCGCTGTATCCAGATCCATTTTGTTGACGCTCAGACACAATCTCACCCAGGAATTGCTGGTCGACATCCACACGGTCTCCCAATCCACCATCTCACGAGTGGTGGCTGTCTACACCCCCTTGATCACTGAGGCCCTCCAAGCCTGGGTGCCCGGCGTGGAAGACCTCGACCCAGACCGCCAGTACATCATCGACGGCACCCTTGGTGTTCTGCTGGTCGTGGCACGAGCACCCCTGGGCTGTGACTGGGGCAAACACCACACGGCAGGAGTGAACCTGCAAGTGGCCCGCACCCTAGCCGGACACCTCACCTGGCTCTCCCCACCCCTGCCGGACCGGATCGTCCGGGAACCAGGTCAAGAGCCTGACCCTGGTACCTGACTTGGCTCATGTTTGGTGTTTTTGGGGTTGGAGGGGGTGTTGGCTAGGGGTTTTGGTTGGTGTGGTGTGCACTAATCGGGGGTGTTCTAGCCTGTTGGGGTGAGTCCGTATGTGAGGACGGTGAAGACCGCGTCGGGGGCGACGGCGGTTCAGGTGGTGTGGTCGTCGTCTCGTGGATCGCGGTCGATGGATCACATCGGGTCGGCACACACACCGGAGGATGTTGAGGTGTTGAAAGCGGTGGCGCGGCAGCGCATGATCGCCGCTGGTCAGGATGAACTCGATTTCGGGGACGGGCAGCCACGACGGCGGGCGCTACCGATCCGGCGGTCGCGGGCGGAGCACTTGTGGAATGCTTTGTCGGTCGGGTTTGAACGGCTCGGGTTCGATACCGCCAGTGGTGGTGACGAGGTTTTCAAGCAGTTGGTGCTGGCCGGTTGATCGAGCCGGCCAGCAAGTTGGAGACCTTGCGGGTTCTCGAAGAGATCGGGGTTCGGCCTTGCGGGCTAGGCGACGGTGAAGCGTCGGCTCGCCGTGTATGCCGAGCCGGCGTGGCGGCAGCAGATAGCGTCCGCGTGCGCTTGTCACGTCGGGTTGGGGCCTGCCACCTTGGTGTTGTACGACGTGAGCACGCTCTACTTTGAGACTGATGCTGGGGACGGGTTCCGGGAACCCGGATACAGCAAGGAACGCCGCTTGGAACCCCAGATCACCATCGGGTTGTTGACCGACGCGCGGGGGTTCCCGTTGATGGTGGAAGCGTTCGAGGGTAACCGTGCGGAGACGACCACGATCATCCCGTCGCTCCAGGCGTTCCAGGCCGCTCACGCCCTGCCGGAGATAACGGTGGTGGCTGATGCGGGCATGTTGTCTGACGGGAACCTGCGGGCGTTGTCCGGGGCGGGGTTGCGGTTCATCGTGGGCCAGAAGATCCCCGAGGTCCCCTACATCGTGCGGGAGTGGCTGAAAACCCATTCCGGTCAGCAGCCCCCTTGACGGGCTGATCCTGACTCAACCCTGGTCGAGGGGCCCGGCCGAGGCAGCAGTGACAGAGACGATCTACTACCAGTACCGGGCCGACCGAGCACGCCGTACCCTACGCGGTATCAGCGAGCAGGTCAGCAAGGCCGAACGCGTGGTCGCGGGGAAGAACCCGGTGAAACGGAACCGGTTCATCACCCTCACCGGCGCACAGAAATCGGTGAACCGGGACTTGGAGGCCAAAGCCAAAGCGCTGGCTGGCTGGAAGGGATACATCACGAACCTGGCTGACCCGAGGCCGGAGTACGTGATCGGCGCCTACCACCAGTTGTGGCAGATCGAGAAGTCGTTCCGGATGAGCAAATCCGATCTGAAAGCCCGCCCGATCTACCACCACCTGAAAGACTCGATCGAGGCCCACCTCACCATCGTGTTCGCCGCCCTCGCCGTCGCCCGCTGGTTGGAGGCCACCACCAAAGTCAGCTTGAAGACCCTGGTCAAAACACTACGCCGCTACCGAACCATCGACATCCAAGCCGGCGACGCCATCGTCACCGCTGAAGACCCCATCCCCAACAACCCCCAAACCTGGCTCGACGCCATCCACAACACCCGGGAACGACACTAAATGAGCCAAGTCAGGCCTGACCCTGGTACATCCCTGGGCATCTGGGGTCAGGTCAACCATCCCGGTCAGCTCTTTCGGGACCCGCCCGCCAGCTTCAACGGGGCGGGTCGAGACATGATGCCAGATGTGTTCGTCCACACCTAAGTGGGTGACCCCAGCAAAACGGAATTCATCGTCGGCGGCCGCCGCTAATAGTGGTTTGATCACCGCCCATAACATCCGCCAGCCGCAAGCGAGCTGGCGACGCAGCCCGTTCACGGAGGCGTGTTCCTGGCAGAGCTGACCGATCGCCCACAAAAACGCGCCTTATCAGGCTCCCCTTTTTGGAGTCGTTGAAGAAATACGTCACAAAAATGGCGAGTTCCTCTACGGCGCTTTACGGATTTCCGGTATACCCCTGTTGCACCAGGGTGTAGCAGTCCTGAATGCAAAGCCACCCGGCTAGTGGCATATCTAACGGATTAGGTAATTGCCTTCTTCACAGAGGGGTTTACCCGTATCGTGCTTTTACCGGGACTCCTGCGCGAAGAAAGCTGCCACTTTTCAAGAAATCGATCCCGCGTCCGGGCCTCACACAGCTCTGTTTTGATTTTCTTGTACTCGGCAAGTTGAGCTGCCGCCATTTCCTTGCCCTCGGTTCCGGAACGGGTTTGACGGCTCTTCGTGCCTGAGCGTGGGGTGAGTGTGGATCCGTTGGCGGGTGTGTCGGTGGGGTGATGGTGGGTCGAGGCCCTCAAGAATCGGGGTTACCACACCACTTGATTCCGAGGACCTCGACGATGACCGATTCTACTTCCTGCTGCTGTGTGCCCAGCGGTTACTGCGAGCGCTGCGACCTTCTGCTGGGCCTGCCTGGGCTTCACGTGGTCGGTGTCCAGCGCGACGACGCGGGGCTTCGGGTTGAGGTCGAATCCGTCCGGCCGGAGGTGATGGGCTGCCCCGCCTGCGGGGTCATCGCGCATGCGCATGGCCGGCAGAGGGTGGAGTTGATTGATGCGCCGTGTTTCACTGTGCCGGTGAGGCTGTGGTGGCGGAAACGACGCTGGTTGTGTCCCGAGCCGATGCCTCCGGTGACCTCGTTCATGGAGCAAGACCCCGACATCGCGCGGCCCAGAGCGTTGCTCACCGCGCGGGCGACGTCGTGGGCGATCGGGCAGATGCGGCGGGAGAACGCCTCGGTTCAGGGGATGGCCCGGCAGCTCGGCTGCACTTGGAGGACCCTGTGGCGAGCGGTCAAGCCGATCCTTGAAGCCGCCGCCGGCGACGAGAAGCGCTTCGCTGGCGTCACCTCACTGGGCGTCGACGAACACATCTGGCATCACGTCTCCGCCAAGCCCGTCGACCAGGGCGGCCGCGGCCCGAAGGAGTTCACCGGCATGGTCGATCTCACCCGCGACAAGGACGGACGCGTCCGGGCCCGGCTCCTGGACCTGGTCCCGGGCCGCTCCAGTGAGGCCTACACGTCGTGGCTGCGTGACCGCGGTGACACGTTCCGAAAAGGCGTCGAGATCGCCACCTTGGACCCATTCCACGGCTACAGATGCGCCATCGACGACCAGTTGGACCACACCATCGCGGTGCTCGACGCCTTCCACGTGGTCAGGCTCGGCACAGCCGCGGTCGATGAGGTCCGCCGCCGGGTCCAGCAGGACATCCACGGCCACCGCGGCCGCAGAGATGATCCGCTGTATCGGATCCGCAACCTACTGCGTGCCGGGAAAGAGCATCTCACCAACCGGCAGAAGACCCGCCTGGAGACCGCATTCACCATCGACGACCGACACGTCGAAGTCGAGGTCGCCTGGCACTGCACCCAACAGCTCCGCTCGGTCTATCACCAGTCGAGTCACGCCGACGGCCGCAGGGTCGCGGAGAAGATCCTTGCCTCGTTCCCGTCGTGTCCGATCCCGGAGATCGCCCGCCTCGGCCGGACGCTAAACCGGTGGCGAGACGCGTTCCTGGGCTACTTCACCACCAGCGGCGCCAACAACGGCGGAACCGAAGCCATCAACGGGTTAATCGAACTCCACCGCCGCATCGCCCGAGGTTTCCCTAACCCCGACAACTACCGCCTCAGAACGCTCCTCACCGGCAACGGTCTACAACTATAACCCCACACTCAAGTACGAAAAGCCGCTTTTTGGAAGGCTTATTCATGGAGTGTAGGCGAAGATGAGTCCGGTGATGGCTTGTATTGTGGTTTCGAAGGTGTTGTAGGGGCGGCGGTAATCGGTGTGTAGGACACGCCAGGTTGTGACGTTCGCGATAACACATTCGATGAGGTAGCGGACACGGTTGATGGTCGTGTTGTTTCTCCTGTCGGTGTCGGTGAGTTCACCATGGACGGGTTTCTTCACGGGGGTGATCATCCCCAAACCGATATAGCACTTGTCCCCACTATGCATCGTGGCATCAAGTGCCTCAAGGAATCTGGATTCCTTGATGGCCTTCGCATCATGCACACTGCCTGCTGATGGTTCTGGGGATCCAGGCGAGCTGTCCGGCTAGGGTGCGGGCCACTTGCAGGTTCACTCCTGCCGTGTGGTGTTTGCCCCAGTCACAGCCCAGGGGTGCTCGTGCCACGACCAGCAGAACACCAAGGGTGCCGTCGATGATGTACTGGCGGTCTGGGTCGAGGTCTTCCACGCCGGGCACCCAGGCTTGGAGGGCCTCAGTGATCAAGGGGGTGTAGACAGCCACCACTCGTGAGATGGTGGATTGGGAGACCGTGTGGATGTCGACCAGCAATTCCTGGGTGAGATTGTGTCTGAGCGTCAACAAAATGGATCTGGATACAGCGAAACAACCCCAGGACACGGGATCCTGCTGCCGGATAGGTTTCCGGAATGGGATGTGTGGATCAGTTCACACAGGTTGAGGATCTGATCACGCTCAAGGAGCGTGGTAACATTCATGGCAGCGGCTTGTCTTTTATCTGAGGTTCTTGTTTCTACAGCTTGAATTGTCTCAGATCGGGCAAGCCGCCCTCACATCCCCCTCGGGACAAAGCACTAGCTGGGGAAAGTCAAAACACCCCTATGAATAAGCCTCATGGCATAGATCGTACCTCACGTGTTCGATTGAACCTGTTTTAGTCGCTGCCCTCGAAACGCCTAGCACTCCAACCGACCCAAACCCTCTCCGACAAGCATAAAAACCTCCAGCAACCCCAAAATCAGCCACAAATAGCATGGGCAGGTGGTAATCTATCACCATGGCAGGTATCTCTGTTCTAGTGGTTGATGACCAGCCACTCATGCTCTATGCCATGAAGACCCTCCTCGATAACGAGGATGGCATCTCAGTAGTAGGGACGGCCGAGGATGGTCAGGCAGCAGTTGAACAGGCCCATGCGCTCGTCCCAGACCTAGTTCTGATGGATCTCAAAATGCCCCGCCTGAACGGGGTCGAAGCCACGCGAAGGATCGTCGCAGAGTTGCCTGGCATCAGGGTGTTGGTGATCACGATGTTTTCTACGCTAGACCATGTTGTCCCCGCCCTCCGGGCAGGAGCCTCAGGGTATCTGGTCAAGGACGCCCGCGCTGAGGAGATCCTTGCCGCCATTCATGGCAGCATGACCGACAACCTGCCGCTGTCTCCCGGCATCGTGCGCCTCCTGGCTCAGCAGGTGATCGGCGGCGTCCACGACCCGAAGGCCGTCTCTGCGTCAGCCGCGACGGAGGTGGGCCTGGCGCCCCGCGAGATTTCCGTCCTGCAGCTCCTGGGACGGGGACTCAGCAACCGTGAAATCGCCAGGGAAATGCACATCTCCGAAGGCTCCGTCAAGGCCTACCTGGCCAATGCCTGCACGAAACTCGGCGTCCGCGACCGGCTCCAGGCCCTGATCCGGGGATTCGAGTTGGGCATCGTCAGTCCCCGGCTCTCCATGGAGGACTAGGGTTTTCACCCTGGGCAGAGAACAAAACCCCTAGCGATCATGCCTCCCGTAGCCTGCACGCCACCCCTTGGGGTTCACGGCATAGCTCCATCATCCAGCCAGGCGAGGCACAGCGTTATTCGGGGGCAAGGAGACACCCCAGCGGGATTGCGCAAGCCGCGGCGCGTCGTGCCGGCACGCAAGGTGAAGCGCAAGTCAGGCTAATTATGGGCACCAATCCTGCGCTGGAGGGTTCTCGGCCTGTGTTGTTCACATCCCGATGCCTAAACCGATCGATTTGTCATTACAAGCGCTTGACTTGGTGTTGCCATTGGGGTTGACTTGGTTCGACGACGGCGATGACGCTGCCGCGACCCCCGAGAAGGAGCCTGAAGTTCATGACTGACATCGAGTACACGCCAGGACCTCTCCTGGACGCCGCCCGCAACACCCCGACGGCGCTCTGGAACGATTCCTCCGATCTGGACGAGCTACGCCAGTCCATCTCGTACGGCGGCGTCGGCGCCACCTGCAACCCGGTCATCGCCTACACCACCATCAAGAAGCACCTCGATGTGTGGGCGCCGCGCATCCAGGCCATCGCCGACGCGAACCCCACCTGGGGCGAGTCCGAGATCGGCTGGAAGGCCGTCAAGGACATGTCGCAGGAAGCCGCGAAGCTCCTGGAGCCCATCTTCGACGAGCACAAGGGACGCAACGGTCGCCTGTCGGTGCAGACCGACCCGCGTTTCCACCGCGACGCCAAGAAACTCGCCGACCAGGCCGAGGAGTTCCACAACCTGGCCCGCAACATCGTGGTGAAGATCCCCGCCACCAAGACCGGCCTCGAGGCCATCGAGGACGCCACCTCCCGCGGCGTCTCGATCAACGTCACCGTGTCCTTCTCCGTGCCGCAGGCCGTGCAGGCCGCCGAGGCCATCGAACGCGGCCTGAAGGCCCGCGAGGCCGCCGGGCACGACACCTCCGAGATGGGGCCGGTCGTCACGATCATGGTGGGTCGTCTCGACGACTGGCTGAAACACGTCGTCGCCCGCGACGGCATCTTCATCGACCCGTCGGCCCTCGACTGGGCGGGCATCGCCGCCATGAAGCGCGCCTACCAGATCTTCCAGGAGCGCGGCTACCGCGCCCGCGTGCTCGCAGCCGCTTTCCGCAACGTCAATCAGTGGGCCGAGTTCGTCGGCGGCGACGTGGTGGTCTCCCCACCCTTCAAGTGGCAGAAGATCATCGCCGACTCCGACTACACCACCCGCGAACGCATCGCCGACCCCGTCGACCCGCACTACATCGCCGAGCTGGAACGCATCCCGGACTTCGTCCGCGCCTACGAGCCCGACGGCATGACCATCGAGGAGTTCGAGGAGTTCGGCCCCACCCGCAAGACGCTGCGCCAGTTCCTGGCCGCCGACGCGGACCTCGACGCCCTGGTGCGCGACATCATCGTCCCCGCGCCCTGACCCGGTCCCCGAGACAATCCGGTTTGCTGGCCTTGTACCCGGTTTGCTGGACCTGTTGCTGTTTGCCTGCGCTGTAGCGCAGGCAAACGTGAATACGCCCAGCAAATCGGCATTAGAGCCAGCAAATCGGCCCCCCACGCCCAGCGGGCATCTCACTCCCAGGAAGGAAACCCCATGCTGCGCATCGCAGTGATAGGCGCGGGTCGCATCGGCAAGGTCCATGCCGCCACCGTCGCCGCCCATCCCCAGGCCCGGCTCGTGCTGGTCTGCGACCCGTTCATCGAGGCCGCGAAGGCCCTCGCCGAACCTCTCGGGGCACGCGCCTCCACCGACGCCGCCGAGGCCTTCTCCGCCGACGACGTGGACGCGGTTGTCATCGGTTCTCCCACTCCTCTGCACGCCGAGCACGTCCTGGCGGCCGCCCGCGCAGGCAAGGCCGCGCTGTGTGAGAAGCCGGTCGCGTCCTCCGTTGAGGCGGCCCGCGCCCTCGCCGACGAGCTCGCGACCTTCGAGCACCCGCCGGTGATGGTTGGTTTCCAGCGCCGCTACGACCCCTCCATCGCGAAGGCCCAGCGGCTCGCCGCCGACGGGCGGATCGGGCGCGTCGAACAGCTCACCATCATCTCTCGCGACCCTGCCCCGCCGTCGGCAGAGTACCTGGCGCAGTCGGGGGGTGTGTTCAAGGACATGACCATCCACGACTTCGACGAGGCCCGGTTCTTCCTGGGTGAGATCGTCTCCGTCAACACCATCGGACAGAAACTCGACCCGGCGCTGGCCGACGTCGACGACTTCGACGGCGCCGTCACGACTCTGCGGGCCGCCAGCGGCGCGGTCGCGATCATCAAGAACACCCGCCACTGCGCCAGCGGCTACGACCAGAAGGTGGAGGTCTTCGGATCCGAGGGTGAACTGGTGACCGAGAACCTGCGTTCCACGTCGCTGATCATCAACGACGCCAAGGGGTCGGCCACCCAGGAGGTCTACCTCGACTTCTTCCTGGAGCGTTACGCCGACGCCTACCGCGACGAACTCACGGCCTTCATCGACGCCGTGAACAACGGCTCCCCCGTGACCCCGACCGTCGAGGACGGCGTGGCCGCGCTGGTACTGGCCGAGGCCGCAGAACGTTCCGCCCGCAGCGGACAGACCGTGGAGGTGACGAAATGAAAATCGCAGGAGCCCCGATCTCGTGGGGCGTGTGTGAAGTGCCGGGCTGGGGGTTCCAGATGAACCCCGACCGGGTGCTCTCCGAGATGGTGGAGCTGGGCTTGACGGCCACGGAGTTCGGCCCGCAGGGCTGGCTGCCCGTCGAACCGGAGGCACGCGCAGCAGCGGTGAAGGCGCACGGCCTGACCCCCGTGGGCGCGTTCTTCCTGGCCGTGATGCACGACCCCGACCACGACCCGATCCCCGCCGTCAAGGCGGAGCTGGAGGCGTTCCGCGTAGCGGGCGGGTCGGTGCTGGTGCTGGCCTGCGACTCGGGTCGCGAGGGCTACGACGACCGTCCCGTCCTCGACGAACAGGGCTGGGCGACGCTGTACCGCAACCTGGACCGGATCGCCGAGGTGTGTGCCGCCTCCGGTGTGACCGCGTGCGTGCACCCGCACTGGGGCACCATGATCCAGAACGCCGACGAGGTGGAGCGGATCCTCGACGAGACCGGCGTCGGGCTGTGCCTCGACACGGGACACATGATGGCAGGCGGCGCGGACCCGGTGGACATCGTGCGCCGCCACCCGGAGCGGGTCGCGATCGTGCACGCGAAGGACGTCCACAAGGAGCTCGCCGACAAGCTCCTGACCGGGGAACTCACCTGGAGCGAGGGCATCAGGGCCGAGATGTTCGCGCCCATCGGGGACGGCGACGTGGACTTCGCCACCATCGTCTCCCTGCTGAACGAGGTGGGCTTCGACGGCTACTGGGTGCTGGAGCAGGACATCATGCTCGACGAGGATCCCGCCCCCGGCGAGGGTCCCATCCACAATGCCCGCACGTCCTTCGAGGCGCTGAAGTCCTTGGCTGGCTGAACGCCTCACTCCTTTTCCACATGGGTTGAGCCGGGTCACTTTCTCGTGGCGGCCCGGCTCAATCCGTTTCACCATGTCCAGACCGGGTGGCCCGTTCCGCAGCCTGTTGTCCGGCCATATATTTCTAGTTAACATAGAAATATGCTGTGGCGGGTCAACCCTTCGTCGCCCACTCCGCTCTTCGAGCAGGTGGCGGCCTCCGTGCGGCGGGCCATCGCGGACGGAGGCCTCCAGCCCAAGGAACGCCTGCCTTCCGCGAAAGAGGTGGCGGCGGCCCTCGGCATCAACATGCACACCGTGCTGCGCGCCTATCAGCTGCTGCGGGATGAGGGACTCATCGAGTTGCGCAAGGGGCGCGGAGCGGTCGTGCTCGCGACGACGCCAGGATTCTCCCGACTCAGCGACCTGATCACCCAGACGCTGACGGAGAGCAACCGGCTCGGGATCCCGCTGGACGACCTCGTCCACATGTTCCGGGAAAGGACTGCATCACGATGACCACACACAACACCGGATCCGCCCTCCCCCCGCGACGCCCGTCGTCGCTTCGACGCCGCGCGATCCTCATTCCCATGGTCGTCGCCGCCTGTTTCTCCGCCGGTTCAGCCCTAGCCGTCTGGATGATCCGTGACGACCTGCCCACGCAGATCGCTGTGCATTGGGGAGCCAATGGCAGGGCGGACGGCTTCACCGATCTGGCCGGGGTCATCGCGACGGGAACGGCCTTGTCCCTGCTCCTGCCACTCGGCATGATCGGACTCGGAGCAGTACTCCGGGAGGAGCACCGGATGAGTGGCGTCGCAGCCGGGCTGGGCTCCTTCGTCGCCACCCTGATGGCCCTGGTCGTACACGCGCAACGCGGCTCCGCCTCCACTGGCGAAGCATCGCCCGGCCTCGGCCTGGGAGTGGGCGCCGGGGTGGGAATCGGCGTCGGACTACTCACCTGGCTCGTCACCCGCGCCCCACGGGGAGAAGCCGTGGCGCTGACCGCCCCGCTGCACGACGGAACGAGCCAGCCCGAGACGGGCGATCGGATCGCCTGGACCGGTCGCACCACCACGGGCAGGATGATCTGGATCGTTCTTCCCATCCTGCTGGTACCCGCCGGATCGATGGCCGTCATTTTCGCGGCACAGGGACACTGGAGCGCCGCTGTCGTCGCGTTGGCACTTGCCGTCCTTGGCGTGGCCTCGACGCTGGCCATCCACTCACGGGTGATCATCGACTTCCGCGGGATCAGGGTGGTCGGCCTCGGCACTGTCCGCTGGGTCAGCCTTCCGTTGAGCGCTCTGGATGGCGCAACATCGACCACGGCATACCCCCTGGGCGATTTCGGCGGTTGGGGACGCCGCGTCTCCCTCGACGGCACGACGGATGGTTTCGTCACCGCCGAGGGCCCGGCTCTCCGCATCACCCGGGTGGAGGGAAAACCCCTGGTGATCACCGTCAGGGATGCCGAGACCGCGGCAACGGTGCTCAACACCCTCATCCAACGCAGAACGGTCACGTCCACACCTCGGGAAACGAGGATGTAACGGCCACCGAGGAGGTCGTCGACACCGCTGCGTCACACGCCCTGCCCTCAACCTCTCAGGACGCTACGAGAGCGTTCCGCCCGGGGCATCGAATTTTCCCCTGAACCCTTCCAGAACATGCGGCTTCACGCCACGGTCTCGTCGCGCCCAACAGGCGGGCCTAAAAATCTGATATCATTTTGACATCATCAGGAAGGATTCGACATGACCACCAACGTTCCGCTTCCCTCCACCCCGGATGTCGACGTGCAGGAGCGCCGCGCCTGGACCATGCCCGCCCCCGTCGGCCTGCTGGGAATCGTCGTGGCCGCCGGACTGATCGCCCTGGGCGTCCAGCAGTCCATCATCAAGAATCTGCCCCTGGGGCCGATCCTCATCGGGATCGGCGCCCTTGCAGTGGCCGTCCTCGCCTCCGGGGTGTGCATGCTCAGTCCCGGTGAAGCGAAGGTGCTGGAATTCCTCGGCTCCTACGTGGGCACCGTCCGCAAACCCGGCCTGTGGTTCGTGGTCCCGTGCGTCGTCCAGAAGAAGATCTCGGTCAAGGTCCACAACTTCGAGACCCACGAGTTGAAGGTCAACGACGCCGACGGCAACCCGATCAACATCGCCGCCATCGTCGTGTGGCAGGTGGCCGACACCGCCCAGGCCAAGTACGCCGTCGAGGACCACATCGACTTCGTGCGCGTCCAGTCCGAGGCAGCGCTGCGGCACATCGCGATGAGCCACCCCTACGACAACCAAAACACCGCGATCACGCTGCGCGGCGACACCGAGGTGATCGCCAAGGAGATGGCCAACGAGGTGGCGGCGCGAATCGCACTGGCCGGACTGCGCGTCGTCGAGACCCGGATCTCGTCGCTGGCCTACGCCTCCGAGATCGCACAGGCGATGCTGCAGCGCCAGCAGGCCGCCGCCATCATCGCGGCCCGCGAGAAGATCGTCGAGGGCGCGGTCTCCATGGTCCAGGACGCCCTCACCCAGCTCGAGGCCGCCGACGTCGTGGTCCTCGACGATGAGCGCCGAGCCGCGATGGTCTCCAACCTCCTGGTGGTGCTGTGCGGCGACTCGCGGGCGACACCCATAGTCAACACGGGGTCGCTGTATCAGTGACCCCGAGGTCCGCGGATCGGCCGGAGCGCAAACAGCTGCTGCTCCGGCTCGATCCATCCGTGCACACGGCCCTGGCACGCTGGGCCTCGGACGACCTGCGGTCGGTGAACGCACAGATCGAATACCTGCTCCGAGACGCCCTGAAGCGGACCGGCCGCCTGCCGGGCGACGCCGCCCCCATGCGCCGCCCAGGCCGTCCTCCGAAATCGGAACCCGACTGACGCGCCCCTCCCCGCACCAGATCTGCTTCCTGGTCGCGCAGGAGTTCACCCGCGTAGGATCGAAACAGGCAGAGGAAAGGGGAAGATGTGGAACGCAGGCGAATGGGCAGCAGCGGGGTTTCGGTCTCGACTCTGACACTGGGAACGATGACCTTCGGCGCGGAATCCCCAGCTGAGGAATCCTTGGCGATGCTGGACACCTACGTGGAGGCGGGCGGCAACTTCATCGACACCGCCGACGTCTACGCCGATGGCGTTTCCGAGGAGATCGTCGGCGAGTGGTTCCGCTCCCGACCGCAGGAGATCACCCGGGAGATGGTGCTGGCGACGAAGGGACGTTTCCCCACCTCGGCGCTCGGCGGGTCACTCGGGGCGTCGCGGCGACACCTGCGCCGCGCCCTGACCGAGAGCCTGCGCCGTTTGCGGGTCGATCACATCGACCTCTATATCGTGCACTCCTGGGATCCCATCACTCCGGTCGAGGAAACCATGGACTTCCTGGACCAGGCGATTAGCGACGGCCTGATCGGCTACGGAGGCATCTCCAACTACCTGGGATGGCAGATCCAGCGTGCCGTGCGGGCCTGCGACGTGCGGGGGTTGCGCCGCCCCGTCATGCTGCAGCCCTCGTATTCGCTGCTGCGCCGCGAGGCCGAGTGGGAGATGTTGCCCTCGGCTGCCGATGCGGAACTGGGTGTGATGGCGTGGTCACCGCTGGCGGGCGGCTGGCTGACAGGCAAGTACTCCCGGGACGACACCCCGACGGGCGCCACCCGGCTGGGTGAAAACCCGCAGCGCGGCATCGAGGCCTACGACCGGATCGCCCGCGACGAGCGCACGTGGGACATCCTCGACGCCCTCCGGCAGATCGCCGACGACAACGACACCACCCCGGCGAATGTCGCGTTGGCCTGGGTGGTCGCGCAGCCCGGCATCACCACCGCGATCCTGGGCGCCCGGACCGTCGAACAGTTGCGGGCGAACCTGGCCGCGGCGTCGGTCACCCTCGCACCGGACCAGCTGGCGGAGCTGACCTCCGTCTCCACCCCTCAGACGGGTCCGTGGCCGTACGGTCCCGATGGCGTGACCCAGCGGTCGCGAGGCGAGGATGAGGGGTAAGGCCAGGACAAGGCCACAAAGAAAACGCCAATAACCACTCGTCAGTCCCCTGACTCATACCGACGGACGCACTTTCGGTACCTTTACTGCTGCGGTCGTAGACTCATGATGAATCGTGCACCTTCCTCCGGGTATGTATCGGTCGCCAGCCACCGGGAGTTGGAACCACTCTGCCCCGCCATGCCATTGGAAGCACGCATGAGCACGTCCTGTAAAGGGACTCCACTGACGTGGAGAAGAGCCAGTTCTTCACGCAACCCACGACCGGGAATGACAGCAAGCTGTGGAGCTCCAGATCCTGGTCGAAGACCTTCGAACTCGAGGAACAGCGTGACAGCGCACTCCACTAGCCGATCCCAACCATTTTTGAGAAGGGGAACTTGAGAGCGGCTGGGCTCACGCAATCCACTGTATTCAAAAAGTGCAGATTTTCCGGCAGCAAAACCGCCGGCACGCCTCATCTGAATCAGCCACCTGACATGCGGAAGAATCGGCTCATTGAATTCAAGAAAAGGAGTATCGAGAGACTCTTTGACAAACACCGTCCGATGTAGCGTGATCAATTCGGTGCTGATCATGACACCACGACTCAGCATCGCGCGTGCAGCATTCAAGGTCTCATTTAGAGAATCCTGAGACCACGACATCATGAGATCGGTGAGAGATTGATTCAAGGAGCTACGATTAATGTTGGGAAATCCGCAATACAAATCCCCGTCCATCAAGACTGTAGCTGCTTCCATTGAACCCCGCAGACCCACGCGCAGCCCCATGGACTTGGCATCACGACTCACCATTTGCGCAAAATCTATGTCATCGGACTGCAGAATGACCCATCCACAGCCCTCCCGTTCAATGATTCCGAGAGCCGATGACAGATCGCTTCTGTCGCGAATCCAACGCTGTCGATCAGAAGTTGGCTCTACATCAACCAAGATGGGGCCACCGGCAAAGACCTCAGGAGCAATCGGAACGTCACGCGATATCGCTTGCCATCGCCACATTTCAGCCCAGCTCGCAGCCGGCACCCACACTTCTCCGACCCCTTGGTCTTCAAGCAGCATCAGAATAGCCGACGGGGCACGAAGGATTGAATCCATCACTCCTTCTCGATAGCCTGCAATACCGCATGACATATCAGTCAGAAATGGAACAAAAAATTGCTTCCCATTTTCAGCATGACCCACGGAAGCAACATCCCAGAACGCCTGCCTCGTGGCCGACTGCCCGGAAAACGTCATCGATGACTCTCCTTCCCGTCCTGGTAAAAATTGTCAGCCGTGATTCGAGATGCAGAAACAGCCCGAAAAGCACCGGCATCGGGAGATGAACTAATCGAATCTCCCATCTTTGATCTGCGCGATCTGTTGGAGGTACCACTCCTTGGATTCCAGAACTGCTTCAGCACCAACCACTGGTGGAAAAGGTGAGGAACAAGACCGCCAAGGAACAGCCCACCCATCAGGGCTGTACACCCCAATAGGATTCCAAGCCAACACTTGGCCACCAAGGTTCGCCACCCGAAAGCAACATGGATGCTGGAGAACAACACTGCTTGCACTAAGACCAGCCACCACCCTGTACTGATGGCAGTAACTGCGCTTTCTCTAGATATCCACATGCGTTCGAGCATCGCGCCACGAAACAAGAATTCCTCACCAACAGCCGCGCAGATGGACAGCAGAAAGAACCACAAAGGATTCTTCGCTATCGCGGCCACGCCAGACATGCTCTCTTTTCTTCCGGGTAGGGCCAGCGAGCCAGTCAGCGTACCGGAGGATCTGCGGCCACGCAGCATCAATAAGCGGCGCTCGAGCTCATATCCAGACCAAGCGCCTGCCAGACCCAGGAGCGCTGCCGCAAGAGCCAGCCACCAATTTGGCAACCAGCCTTGCTCGGCCCACAGTCCGCCAAGCAGAATCCTTCCCAATTCAGACGTGGAAACACCGTCCAACAGGCTGAAACCCAAGCACAGCCCCATCAAGCCGATCATCACCGAGACAGCACTTGGAATAGCCTTGCGCCATCTGGGAATCAACCACGCTAAAGCGAAGCTCACTCCGCCAACGGCGGCCATCATGATGCTCCAAACCACGAGCAACGGGCTCAATATGGCCCACATCTCCATCATTGCTCACCGCCGTGTTGAACGATCGATACGCGCACTATGCGGGCGCGGGCCGATCGGAACAACGCACCCCACGTTGCGATCTCCGCCTGGCGGATATCCCATAAGCCGGTTGATCTTGTCATCATGATACCCTGCTACAGCACAGCAGCTCATCTCATGAGCGGTGCAGGACAGATAGAGATTTTGAAGGGCAGCTCCCACATCCATGAACGAGATTCGGTAGCCGCGAGTCTTGTACTTCCAAGCCACCTTTCGCTGATCGTTACTCAAGACAACGATTACTGGTGCATAGAATATCCAGTCATTCTCAAATGTGGCCTCCACCAACGGCTGACGGTAATCTCCCAACGAAACCAGAACCAGCCTGTGCCCAACTTTGTCGTACCTATAGTACCCCCGCTCCATTCCCGAGACGTTGTTGATGATCACCACGACCTCCACCGGGTCTAGGCCACCTATATTCGGGTAGGGCATCTGGGGCACGTCACGCGTTCCGTAGCCGTCCTCTGTTGCATTACTTAGGAAAGCCATCTGAAGAACGCCGCTCAGCTCCTCCAACTCCATCGGACGCCGCGCATAATCACGCTTGGAACGCCGAGAATCTAGCACCGAAGACAAAGAAATTTCGGGGAAGTCAGAAATACGCGGAAGAGGAATACCCTCTGGATCTGGGAGAGTGAAACGAACCAGCCTCGTCGGCAACTGCATACTGGACGCAGTCTCCTCCGAAAAAAACTCCACCATGGAACGCTCAAAAACCCTGTGTATCACTCTCCGAAGCGCAGGGGCGACGCCAGCATTTTCAAGATCTTGAATCGCACCAACGGTTTCATCAAGAGCATGACGCCCCTCCGGCGACATGGCAGCAATCTCTTCGATGAGGCTTTCGAAAGTTTCACTGCTCAAGGTCGAGTCAGCCATGATTGTCCTCGATTCGCAAGAAAGAAGGTTTCGGAATGTCAACTATCCCCATGACCTGTACACCACGTTCCACACCATCACATCGGGTTGCATCATTGACGAGATGATCAATGAACTGGGTCGCCGGAACGAACTGAAGTGGAGTGGAAAGACCCGCCAATACGGCCCAGAGCTGCCCCAGTAGTACGCCGCATGCCGTGGCTGCCTGTCGAAATGCTCGGTCGCCGCTAAGGTACGAGCTTCTTACGATATTTCCCACAGCGAACACGAAACCATCAGGAAGAGATTCGCGGGCCGAGTAGGGAGGCACGGCCGACAACGCTTGACGGGCCAAATCCTCATTCCACGACCCTTCAAATTGCAGTCCCGACCTGTTCGGGATGACTTTCCAGAGAGCAGAATCAAAAGCGACAAGCAGGTCTGCGCTGAACAGCATGGAAACTACCACTGGATTTCCCGACAATGGCGAAAGCAGGTCCCGAACCCACGCCGGAGCATCATCGAATGGCATGACCCAGCGAGAGGCTTCTTTTATCAACTGGTCATAGCCATCAGCGGCTGTCGTCAGGTAGAAATCAAGGATGGTTTTCACGGATTCCGGATCGGCCAAACGTTCCCAGCTTGCCTTGGTCAAACAAGAATTCAGCTGGTACCTTTCGGCCAAATTACCACGAAGCGAGCCAAGGCGCGCCGTCGTAGCTCCGATCGTATCAGGATCAAGCTCTATTACTTGAGTAGGTGGCACGAGGGTCTGCTCGAGCATTCGGCGCAGCTGATCAGCCGGAATGGACATGCTCAGTTCTCCTTACAAGAAGGGATGGCGGAGGTCAACCCGCATTCCCATATCGACCGGGTTCCTGGGAAGGCGCAGTACCTTATCCCTGATGATTTCCATACGCTCCAAATCGATCCGCATGATGTGATCCTCGAGGAAGCTTCCTTTCCCCCACAGATGCTGGGCTGCGGCCACAGTGGTCCACCCAGCCGCAATGGAGGCAACGAAGGCCGGCAGTGGCGCGGTTTGCTTCACATCCGGGTCGGCCGCTTTGCTATACAGGAATGGGGTGCGCATGACACGAGCGGCTTCATCCATGGTGTCGAGATCATAGTAGTTTACCCCCGAACCTGGAACAAAAGTCGGTCCCACGAGAACCTCAAAGCCATCCACTCGAGTGAGATGCCACGGCGTCTGAGTCGCGCGCGACAATTCGTCGGCATCATAGCAGAGACCAAGATCGATTCCATCCATTGCTGCGATGACGAAATCCGCATCACTGAATGCTTCCTCGGCAGAATTTGTTGACATGACGGGATGAGGAACCAGCTCGGACAATTGGCTTGCAATCGCTTCAGCGACACGACCTTGCCCCAGAAGTGTGATCGCCACATCGTGTTCCACAGGACTCCACTTGAACCCTGTCAACAGGTAGGAGTAGTCAACCTGCTCTGGTCGCAGCAAGACACGGCCACGGGTGAGATGTTCCACAAAATCTTGTCGAGTCTCCTCGTCGATCCCCAGCCTTTCAGCCGCTATATTAACGTTTTGAGCTTCTTTAAAGCTCAAAACAAAATCTGCCAACAAGCCACGCGATTTATCGTCCGAAATTCGGTGCGTATACCGCGATCGGGTCCCAACCTCAACAAACACTTCATTTGAGGTGCTCCGAATCACGTTGACTGACGGGTTGATAACCAACACTGCGCCCCCCATGTTTACGGCGTCGTCACCATTACTACTGATCGCGGGATTCCGCTCATTAATCATTGTTTACTCCATCGATTTCATCGTTGTCAAATGCAACGCGCCTCTGCTTTGTGCGCACGAAAGCTTTCAAGACCAACGCCCCTAGAAGAAAGATCACGCAAGACACGGATGTGATGATCTGCAAAATGGCCCAGAGCACGTATCCTTGGCTGACCAGACCGATTGCGCTTACGACTGACAGGACCGTAAGGAATACACTTGATACCAAACCAACCCAATGGCGCATAAAGAGCAACACAATAGTTGAGAAAAGCCAACATAGTCCAACCCATAGCTGAGCACCGTCACCGGGCTTCGGAATGAAGCTGTCTTCTTCTGGCCGATAGAAGAATGCGAGCACCACCTGGGGAATCTTCAGCATCAAAGAAATGATTGCTAGTCCCAAAAACGTACGTGCGCGACTCTCAGTTCGCCAAAAAGAACCTGTATACGTCTGATCACGCGAATGAAACTCGGCCACGGCAACAACCTTCCAACTGGCTAAGATCAGGGATAGGGGAGGGGGTCGGTTGGGAAATCTGCCGGTGTCCATGGCGTATCCGAAATTCCCATTCGCTGCCGAAGTTCTCGGTAGCGACGATGTCCGATCAAAGGAATATTTGGAGGAAATGCCGGAGCCAGTTCAGGAACGAATACCTTGCGCAAGCGAATCTTGTGGAAACTCTCCGGCGTCAGAGGGTAAGCGATCGGCGTCAAATTGTATTTCTTGTACAGATCGATCACTCGATCATAGTCATCTGTGAACTCTCCATCCGTGCGGCACTCAGAGAGTTTTATGGTAGGCATGCCAGGATCTCTCAGATACCAGTCCAATCGTTCTTGGTTCTCACGGAAACCATAGTAATCAACCACTTGAATGAAGTTGGTGAAATCATCGAGATCGGCATCGCGCTTGACCGTGAAACGTCTCTTGAATCCCTGGGTCAATTCCCATCTTGGTGCCAATGTTGGGCTGCGAACCATCCGCTCTGCCTGAACGACCTCAGCCAGCGCACTCCGAATAGCATGCTCGATCTCAACACCGACGCCGCCGCCTGAAACATATGAATGTGCATCCAGCCCCGGTTCAACCGCCGATGCCGTCACTACGAAAAACTCTGGCATGTCGAGACGGTGGAGATAGAAACTAATTTTCATCCCAGCGCGTTCAGCAATTTGCATCCACCGATCGATCGCCTTGTCTCGGAAGGGTTCGTCGAGCATGATGCGGGTCAGCGGAATTTTACAGAACCACGCCAAGTTCAACGCGTCGCGCTCGACCACTTCCAGCAGGGCATGCGTAAGTGCATGTGCGTCATCATACCCCGTGGCCAGACCACCTGAACTAGAGGCCCCGATACGGTCTTCCTTCTCCCTTGGAACATAGAACAAATGTATGAACTGTCCAGGAGCCCACCAGTCTTCGCCCGTGATCAAGTTGGTTCCCTTGTGCCATGCCAATCGCGTGTCCTCGGTCCAAGGGACACAACGGAATCCTGGCGTTTCCAGCTGCTCCTGCGTGAAGGAATCAAAATCTTCCGGGCCCACAATGTTGTACCCTTCATCGCGCATCTGGCGTGCCGTAGCTGTGATGTCGGCATCTGTTTCTTCGAGCGCTAGGGAGGAAAAAGCAGCAAGCATACGTTCGACGGCTTCTCCCAAGGACGATGCCACGGAGTCCGAAATAGTCAGCCCTTTACCTCCACCATAGATTTCACGATCCAGCCCGACCCCAAGAGAACTCATTCCAACGATCCGACGAAATACATGATCCAAGGACAACGGCGTTGCAGAACCTTGAAATCCACCTATCCCGACCCCTGAGCGAAATGAAGATAGGACGTTTCGTATCTGACCGAAAGGGCTATAGGCATCCAGCATTTCCTCAAGGCCCTCGAAGCTTGCCACTTCAGATGAGGATTCGGCCCATGGCAAACTATGGTTGTATACTTGTTCTTTCATAGCTTATCACCCATAATGATTTTCTTGTCGATAGGGGCTTTGTGCCACGTAGGGCCCGCCACTCACCAAGGTTGTCACGATCTCCGATGAAAATAGGTCATTTTTGCATCTTACCCAAATGCCCGCATCTTCGCTTTCTTGCTATGCAAATCGTAGCACATTTCTGGCGCAAGCAAACGAGGCGATCTATAGAGGTACTGACAGACCTAGAACGCCATTCCTATTGGGATCCTGTTGGGCGGAAATCTTGTTAGTACCCCGCCCAACAGGATCTTTACATTACCTTACGTTCACTGCATTTTTCCGTATTACCAGTAGATGTTGAAGTTACACCAGCAGCAGCAGGAGCAGCACCAACCGCCAGGAGCAACCGCGTTTTCCGAAGTAAAGTGTTTCTCCTCGGAGTGACCCAGTGTTGTCGACATGAATTTCACCTCCTTCTCTGTCATCTAGTTTTCGCTGAAGCTCAACGTCTCCGTTTCCACGAATGCAGGCCGACAAAGACGCAGATGAGCGTCAAAGGAATTGCCATCAGCAACCTTAGATATTTTGCCTCGCTCGGCTGCTTTCCTACATAAACGTCAACCATTACGTCGAGCCATTGCTTGAGTGGATTCCACTCAAGAATTTGCTGCAGCACTTCCGGTAGACCCTCCAGAGGCACCGCGGCGCCGGAACCGAAGAACATAGTGAAGAACAGTACTGCCGACAGGGCCTGCGTGGTCCGAGACGAGATACGCAGTGCACCGATGAAGAACCCCATGGCGGAGAGCCAGATGACGCACCCTAACACCAAAGCAAGGTATTGCAGTTCCCACAGCTGGGGACGAATACCATCCCTGACCGCCACCACCGTGATGATAATGATCGCCGCTGCGAGCACGAGCGTCAAGGTGGCTAACAGGACTGCCCATATAAACACGCCGCCCGGCAGCGGCAGGATAGCGTAACGCTTGTCGACACCCTTCGAGCGCAACTCAGCCAAATATATCGGAAGTCCCATGAGCAAGAGGTTCGCGATAACCGACACTATCAAGGCGGAGAACATCGCGTCAATAAATTTGATGCCGTCACCAATATCTTTGTCTCCGTACGGAATCCCGATGAAAACATACATGATGACTGGGAACATCATCGAGAAAAATACCGCAACAGGTTCCCGTAGCAGCAGGGTAACCTCCTGCCGCGTCCACACCGTCAAGATTTTCCACCACGGAACCCCAACTGCAGGAGTCATTTTTCGGGGGCGGTCAACCGTCTCTCTATCGTTCATCGATCATCCACAGGTAGGTCGGATCGGGCGTCAATGGCAAAAGCGAACACATCTTCCAAGCGAATGGGCCCTCTCAAGGAATCAAGATAGTGAACAGCACCCGCTTCTCGAGCGGTCTCGAGTTCTTCGCCCAGCCTGCTGACGGAGCTGCGATCTCCGATGAAAATCCTGGAATCTCCAGCCGAGATAAAATCATGATGGTTCGTTCGTGACCACTGATCGAAGTCGGGTTCGGCACCGATGATTCGGAGACGCCATTCTCCGCCCGCAATCCCAAGAACCTCGCTTACTCCACCTTGAAGAACCAGGTGCCCACGGTTGAGTACTAGAAGCCGATCCGCGTAGGCCTCAGCCTCACTCAGGTCGTGCGTTGACACCAACACCCCCGTGCCATCCGCGCGACGCCGCCTGAGGAACTCCCACATGTGGCTTCGGGCGACCGGATCGATACCGCTGGTCGGCTCATCCAGCACCAGCGCCTTCGGTTTCCCGACGCACGCCAAGGCGACATCCAATCTTCTCAGCCACCCGCCCGACAAAGACTCAACAGGAGCATTGATGTACTCATTTAATCCCAACTGGCTGATGATCTCGTCCACTGGTCCAGGATCTGCATAAAGGCACTTAACAGCCCTGAACGCCTCCTTGACACGCACTCGTGCCGGAAGACCCGATTCCTGCAATTGCACGCCAATGACACTGCGTTGATGACCTGCTGGCCGGACCGCTTGTCCCAGCACTTTCACAGCCCCTCGAGAGGGAAGTCGCAATCCTGAAGCCATCTCCATGGCAGTTGTTTTACCTGAACCATTCGGACCCACCAAGACAACAATCTCACCGACATTAACACTGAAGCTAACGTCATCAAGGGCATTGACAGTTGCCTTGGGATAGCGTTTGACTACGCCATCCCATTCCACAACAGGATCCGCTGCCTGAGACATGGCCGCACCTTCATCAATTCATCAACAATGATTACGAATTGCAACCACCGGCAACTGCTCGCATCGCGCTGATTGCGAGCAACACACACAATGACGATGGTCGCCGATTCAGTTATGTATCGAGTAGGAATTTACCCCACCAACAGGCCAAGCGCAACCCCTCGCGAGGAAAATTGCGAAAACTCCCACCGGACACGGGCCCCACACGCTAGCTAGTCACACACTCAACCAAAAGCGCCTCGCAAGCCTTACACCGGTGAGCAACAGAACCTTAAAGCGGATTTGACAAGGTCTTTTACCATTAGTTAGTAAACTTTAGGGATTAGATTGATATTTTTATTTTCTTGATAGCGTTTTCTTCGCCACACCCCGGCAACAGTAGTGTCGACGAGACATGGCAGACACGGACTCAGAAGGGCAGCACATCAAGCGGTCATGGTGCGATGTGTTTGATCGCCGAAGTCAGCACGAAACGCAGCAGCCCGCGAGCCGTTTTGCCACGTGAAACCCGTCAGCCAGGCGACGGTGTACAGGCCCTGATCTCCCCGCCGCCCTGCGCCTGCAGGACACCGAGGAGCACCAGGACCAGCAGCAGCTGCACGAGGCCCATACCGCCCCACAGCGCATGGGGCCACATGAAGCTGTCCAGCACCAGACATTGGCCCGCGATCCACCCGAGCATCACCGTCCCGGCGAGCGCATGCCCCAGAGGAAGCCATCGCTTCATCCGCAGATGGACGAGAGCGGCAGCCCACTGGAAACCACCGACGACCACCCCGAGGAGCAGCGCGGCCAGGACGTACCGGCCCGCAAACGCCGTGGAATCGAGCAGCGGGGCGAACCACTGCGGCACGACCAGCAGCTCGACAGCTCCAAGCAGCGTCGAGAAGATCTGGAAGACGGCGACCCCCAGTAAACATCCCCGAACGGCCTTCATGGCATCCCCGTAGCGTCGGTGGCCACCACATGGGTGGCTCGAAAATGCTCCAGATGAAGCCTCAGCAGACGTTGCGCCTCGGGTTCGCGACCGGGTTCTTCCGCCGCGGCAAGGATCGCCAGGATCGGGCCCCAGAAGGCCAGGGCGAGGGCCTCCGGGTCTGCGGGGCGGAACCGTTTCTTGCGGATGAGTTCGGCGAAAACAGCCGCCTGGAAGGCCAGCGGACGCTCCACGGTCAGCTCACGCAGCAACCGGGCAGCCTCCGGGGTGCGGTACTGCTCGAGGGTCAGAACGCGACGCGCGGCGACGACGTCCGGGTCGTGCACCCAGACGTCCAGGAAACCGCCGGCAGCGGTTCCCAGCTGCTCAAGGGTGATGGTTTCGTAGACGGGCGCGGCGTCCTCCGGATCGCCGAGCGGGACTCCGAAACGCCTCGCCACCGCGACCAGGCGTTCGTCGATGCGGGCGAGCAGCGCGTCGAGCACCGCCTGCTTGCTGGCGAAATGGTTGTAGACGGAACTCTCCTTGATGCCGACCGCGGCGGCGAGGTCTCGGACGGAGGTACCTGCGAAACCGTCAACGGCGAAACGCTGCTGCGCGACGTCCAGCAGGGCGGATCGGGTGTCACGACGCATGGAATCCTCCTGGCCTGTGGATGCGGCTTCGGCACGGGCCATCCCATCGTCGCAGTCCGGTTCACCCAACTCCGAGAGGACGTTCCCGCGCAACCCTTGGCTAACACTTGTTAGTTTACTTCACAAAGGGCGCGTCCTCCACAACCGCACGTCATCAAACGAAACCGGGCCGGGCGCCCCGAAGGAGCCACCCGACCCGGTTGCAGAAGAGACAGCAGAGCTGGATCAGCCAGCGTCGTCAGCGAGCACCGGAGAGTCGTGCCAGACCACCACCGACCACGGCTGCACCTGCGTCGCACCGTCGAGGACCATGCCCTCACCTTCGGACCAGGAGTTATGGGCGGGCTCGGCCCAGACCCCGGTGTCGATCAGCCGGCGCCACACCCTGCCCTCAGCGGGGGTCGGCGCGTTGAACGCGACCTCGGTGTCGGCCATGTTGACCATCATGAGGAAGTTGTCGCCGGGAGAGTTGATGTAGACGCTGAGCGCCCGGTCCCCGTCCTGCGGATACCCCTCCATTGAAGGGGTGTGGAACAGGTAAGACACGTCACGATCGTCGGGCACCAAGTCGCCGTACTGCTTCTGCTGCAGCGATTCGTGCCGTTGCCGCAGATGCGCGAGGAACCTGGTGAATCGGAACAGTCCGTTGACACCCGGTTCCGTCTCGAAGGTGCCGAGGTTGTCGTGGTACGACGCATCGGTCACGCCGGGCGCCACCGGCACCTGTTGCGGGGCGTTGGTGGGGATCATGGTGTAGTTGTTCCACATCGCCACCGAATCGATCTCCCATGGGTTGTTGTTGCCGTTCTGAGTGCGACCGAACTCATCGCCCGCAACGAACATCGGCACCCCGCGCGACAGGTACAAAATGGTCAGGAAGTTGCGGATCCGCTGCCGCCGCAGCTCCTGCGACCCTCCACAATCCCATGACAGGTTGTCGTCCGACCCGCCGTCGGAAGGACCGAACGGATAGGGCTGGTCGTTGTTCTTCTCCTGATAGCTGACCAGGTCGGCCATGTTGAAACCGTCGTGGGCGTCGATGAAGTTGATGGTCTTCTGGGGTCCGCCGTTGTCGGCGAAATGCGCATGATCACCGTTGACGACATCCAGGAACTCGATGGCGTTGCCGTCACCCTTCGCGAAACGACGCACTGCGTCACGGTAACGACCGTTCCATTCGGCCCAGCCCTGCGGGAAATTGCCGACCTCGTAACCCCACAAGTCCCATGCCTCCGCGATGACCTCAATGTGCTGATCCTCGGCGAACTCGGCGATGGCGGTCAGCAGCGGATGGTCGGTGTAGAAGCGTTTCTGGTTGTCCCAGTCCTCGCGGTCGGCGTCGTTCGGTTTGCGACCGAGCACCGTCGCTAGGTCGAACCGGAAGCCGTCGGCCCCCATCTCGACGGTCCAGTGTTCGAGCGAGTCGAGCACCAGCTGTTGGGCCACGGGTGAGGAGTAGTTGAGCTGGTTGGAGGTGCCCGTCGCGCCGTCAACCAGCGCGTGTGACGCCGTCATCACGTAGTACTCGGCGGCGGCGAACCCTCCGAGGGAGGTGAATCCGACGGTGTTCGGGTCGCCACCCCAGTTGCCGCCCTCCGCAGTGTGGTTGTAAACGACGTCCAGGTACACCTCCAGCCCGGCCTCATGGAAGGCGGCCATCATCTGCTGGAATTCGCGCGTCGGCCCACCCAGCGACTTGTCGTAGGCGTATTTGCGGTTGGGAGCAAAGAACGACAGGGTCATGTAACCCCACGAGTTCGTATGTCCTTCACGCGCGGACTCGGACTGGTTGGTCTCGTGGATGGGCAGCAGCTCCAAGGTGGTGATGCCGAGGGCTTTCAGATAGGGCGCCATCATACCGACGCCCCGGTAGGTGCCCAGGTACTCCTCAGGGATGTTCATCACGTCCTCGAAGCCCGGTTCACTGCTGAGCAGCGTGGCGAGCTTGACGATGGAGGGGTGGCCGACGAGCTGCGAAACCGAGGCCTCGTAGATGGCGGCCTTCTCGCCGGGCAATCTCGGTTTGGTGAACACCGGACGGGTGGGTCGCAGGATCACCCCCTTGGGGGCGATGCGGGCGGTGTCGGCTTCTCGGCGGGGCGCGCCTCGATAGTCATCAGGGCCGGTCCCGAAGGCGCCGCCGTCGAGACCGGTCTCCAGGATCGCATCGGAGTAGACGGTGTGGGTGATCTCCCGGGCATAGGGGTCGAACATCACCTTGTTGGGGTTGAAACGGTTGCCGTGTTCGTCGATGTCAGAAACGAAACCAACGGAGCTGCCGGGCTTCCAGGCGGGGTCCCAGGGCCAGTTCGAACCCCAGACACGGAACCCGTAGAGGTCGCACTCGGAGACGCCGCGCACCTGGGCCCGCCACACACCGTCGGGGCCCTCTGACATCACGAAGGATGCGACAGCATCGGCCCCCAGGGCCTGGGGGAAGAAGTCAAGCTGAACCCGGCTGGCATCGGGCGCGTAGACCGCGAAGGTGGCACCGTCCTCGGTGAGGTACGCACAGAGCGGCCACTCGGCGTGCCCCCAGTTCTCAGGCTGCACAGGGGCCATACAGGAAACGTCCATGTGGGACATCATGGCACGAGCATCGACGGAATCACGTTGTCAAACCGGGCCTCTCGCGGATCGAGCCAGCCTTTCTCACGTCCAGGGCTGTGGGCCATCTCACGGAGATTCCCTATTCTCAGACCGCCAGAAGTCAGTACAACGGTATAATTAACGATTCACTTGGAAAGGCCCACGATGAACCATCCGGACTCCCCCGATCCCACCCCCTCGGATCCCGACGTCGCCGCCATGCCATCATTCCAGCCTCCCGGAGCGCCACAACAGTCATCCGCCGGAGCGCCACCGAGAGCCCATGAACAACAGTCCGACCATTCCGCACCCTACGGACAGACACCTCCCTTGTACGGGGGCCACACACCCTACGGGCAGGCACCGTCACCGTATGGCGCAATTCCCCCCATGAGCGCTCCGAAACGACCCGCAGCCGCAACCGCCGCGGCTGTCCTCGGCATCATCAGCGGCTCACTGGGAGTCTTCCTGGCCCTGGGAGGGTTGAGCAGTATTCTCACCGACAGATCAAGCTCGTCGGACCCCATTGCCGCTGCCACCTCGTGGTTCCTGTGCCTGACGATCATCGCCACCGTCACCGGTCTCCTCGTCTGCGGGATCCGCTTCCTGAGCGGCAAATGCTACAAGCTCTTGCTGTCCTCGGTTATCGCGCAGACGGTGATGACGGCACTCATTGCCGCGGTACTGCTGGTCGGAGCGCAGTTCTTCGCCAGCACACGTTCTCCCAGTGTCAGCAGCTCGACGGCGACCGGAATGGTGGTGATCGCCGTCTTCTACGGGCTGGTCGGCCTGGGATTGTCCATCAGCAATCTCATCCTGCTGCTCAGCCCCACGACCCGGCAGTGGGCGAAACAGGTTTCCTGACCCCATACCCGACGCGGACCTCATCACCACAAAAACGCAGAATCCCTTGACCTCGAGGGTACATAGAATCGGCCTGAAAGGCACGCGACCCATTGAACACGATACAGTATCGTATCGGCCATGGACCCGCGCAGAAAGGCCCACGAATGAACCAGCCCGGATCATCCTACGAAGCGACCTCACCCCAAGGATATGAACCGCCCGGCAGCTTCCTTCAACACCCGAAAACGGCGAAGACCGCGTCCACGTTGGGCATCGTCAGTGGGGCGCTGGGCATCGCCTCCGCTCTCCTGACCTTGGCCCTCAATGCAGGCCTTCAGAGCGAACTCAACAAGCTCCAGGGCAGAGCCAGACCGGATCTTTTCGCCCAGGCGATGGCTCTCGTGAACATGACCTACGCCCTGGCCGTGGCCATGATCATTGCCGGGGTCATCCTCTTGGTGGGTGGCATCCAGTTCCGCGGCGGCAAGGGCTATGCGCTCCTGCGCGCCGGCGCCATCGCGCAAATCGTGGTCGTGGCTGCAGACCTGCTCCTCACGTTCAGCGTTTCGGGAACGCTCAACATCGCACCCAATGCCGGATCGTTCCTACGTGTGGTGGTCGGGTTGGGCTTGGCAATCGCCATCCTCACGAACCTATCCAAACCGGAGACAAAGCAGTGGAAGGACTCCGTGTCCTGACCTCAGCACTGTGCACAACGATGGCCGTCACGGATCACTTCCGGGACGGCCATCACGCCCGAATCCACATCCCGATTCCCCAGAACATAGCGGCAGCTCACCTAGCGACAGCGCAACCCCAAACCGCTAGAGTTAAGCGCGGAATCCTCGAGAAAGGCCTGCATGCATGAGCGATCAATATCCGCCCCAACAACCTGACTTCCCGCCTCAACAAGGTGGATCCACCCCCTACGGCCAGCAGGCTCCGCAGCCCTATGAGCAACAGCCCTACGGACAGCAGACCCCACAGCCCTACGGACAGCAGGCCCCACAGCCCTACGGACAGCAGGCCCCACAGCCCTACGGACAACAGCCCTACGGACAGCAGGCCCTGCAGCCCTACGGCCAAGCCTCACTCAACCCGTACGGCGCACCGATGGCCGGCCCCCAGCGCCCGGGCGCCGTCACCGGAGCTTCCGTGCTCGGAATCGTCAGCGGCAGCTTGGGAATAATCCTGGGCATCAGCGTCATAGTGACGCTCTCTGCCATCCAGGGCGTCGCCAGAGTGTTCGGAAGCAACGTTGGGATGCTGCTGGTGCTCGGCTACCTCCTGGCCTTCGGCACACTCGCTGCTGCTGTCGCTCTGCTCGTGGGAGGGATCATGTTCCTCAAGAGGAAGGGATACATGGTTCTCCTCATCGGAGCCTGCGGGCAAGCTGGCCTCGCCTTGATCGGCCTCGTCTTCACCGCAATGAACCCCACCGCCAACGGGCTGAGCTACCTGATCTACCTTGCTGGCCTGATTCTGGGGGGATTCACCATCTACCAGCTACTCACACCAGTGGCAAAGCAGTGGAAGCAGTAGGCGAGTCGAGATTCGTTCTGACGTGTTGTGTGGCTGAGCCGGATCGAGATCCTGCTCAGCCACACAATTTTTGGGAACACATGAAGTAGTTACGGCCAGCCGGACGTCTGCCAAGGCCCGTTCTTCCCTCAATACCCCAGGACATAGCGACAGCTCACCCCGCGACAGCGAAACTCCAAGCCGCTAAAGTTGCGCACGGTGTCCTCGAGAAAGGTCTGCGTACATGAGCGATCAGTATCCGCCCCAGCAACCTGACTTCCAACCTCAGCAAGGTGGATCCAGCCCCTACGGCCAGCAGACTCAACAGTTCTACGAGCAGCAGCCCTACGGCCAACAGGCTCCACAGCCGTACGAGCAACCATCGTATGGTCAGCAGCCTTACAGCCAGCAGCCCTACGGTCAGCAACCGTACGGTCAACAGCCCTACAGCCAGCAACCGTACGGTCAACAGGCCCCCCAGCCGCCCTACGCCCAAGCACTATTCAACCCCTATAGCGCAGCACCGACTGGTCCCCGACGCCCGGGTCCCGCCACCGGAGCCTCCGTGCTCGGAATCGTCAGCGGCAGCCTGGGGATAATCCTAGGTTTCGCCAATATTGCTGCTCTCGCCATCCTCCAAAGCGCGACAAGCATATTCCCCAATCTGGGACTCCTCACGACCATCAACTACATCCAGGCCTTTGGCACTTTCATCACGGCTGTTGCCCTCTTGGTGAGCGGCATCATGTTCCTCAAGGGCAAGGGCCACCAAATTCTGTTCATCGGCGCATGTGTGCAGGCTGGTTTGACGCTCATGAGCTTCATCGTCAGGCTTTTCATGCCCGAACTTCTTGGCGTGAAACAGATGCCATCGCAGATCTCACCCGCAGTCAACTCCGCACTCGCCATTGGCCCCTATGAGATATTTGTGCTGCTCATCGGGGTCGGATTGGCCGGTTTCACCATATACCTGATGTTCACACCAGCAGCAAAGCAGTGGAAACAGTAACCAGCTGAGTCCATTCGCGTTTTCTCTCTTCTGGCTGCATGAAGCATCGGTCCACGGTGGCCTCACCCCATCGCGAGATGTACCGCCAACAGATTCCCCTGCCCCGCCACGTGACCAAAGGTCCGATACCACAGAAGTCGAAACGCCCCGATAGCACAACGGTCGCGTCTGCAACGGGGATCGTCAGTGGCTGCGTGGCATCTTCATGAACTTCTTTGCGACTACCATCGCATCCATTTTTCACAACTCGGTCCTTGATGACCCTCGGATCTACTCCAGGACATCCATGGATTCCTCACAACCGTGACGTGACAATGAATGGTCCCGCTATCCACGGACAGCGACGAGACCTCAGATACCCGAGAAGCAGAAACCGAGGATCGCAACCAACCGTTACAGCCGAGACTCGAAAATTTATTCACATCCGAGCCATCCCTCGGGAAAGCCCTCACCAGCTCGAGGCCGAGGGGTACTGGAACGCGTTTTCCGCACACTGGCCTCAGCAGAAAGGCTCACGATGAGTTCCACGAGCTCCCCCGAGACGTCAGCCTGTACAGGGTAGCTGCCCAACCCAGTGGCCCGAAACGTCCCGGGCCGGCGACCGCCTCGCCGTGATCGCTCTCCTCGTTGCCGGGATCACGTTCCTCACGGGGCGGGGATACACGGTGCTGTTGTCCGCCGTCATCACACAGCTCACGCTGACGGCTCTCTACGTGGTGATCATGCTGTTGGCACTCGACTCGATCTTCCAGACAATGCGAAACAGGAGTTCGGAGTCCGGGGCAGTGGTGATCATCATGTCCTGCATACTGATCGGCCTGGAGCTGGCTGTCAGCACTCTCGTCATGATGCGCAGACCCGCAACCAGACAGTGGGCGAGGCAGATTTCCTAGCACCGCCGCCCTGTCCACACCGGCAGCTATCCTTTGCCCGTGTCTGATCGCCGTTTGATGTTCGTCCATGCCCACCCCGACGACGAATCGTCGCAATCCCCCGCCACCATGTCGCGTTACGTCGACGAGGGCGCCCAGGTGACGCTGGTCACCTGCACCCTGGGTGAGCTGGGAGAAATCCTGGTGCCCGAATGGGAGCACTACAGCCCCGAGGAGCTGGGCGCGAAACGCGTAGATGAACTCGCCACAGCACTCGACATCATCGGTGTCACCGACCACGTGTGGCTGGGTGGTAAGGGCAGGTACCACGACTCCGGCATGGCCACCGACGACGAGGGCCATGTGATTCCCCACGACGAACTTCCCGACGGGGCGTTCTGGGCTGCCGACCTGCTGGAGGCCTCCGACCACCTCGTCACCCTGATCCGCGACCGCCGGCCCCAGGTGGTCGCGACCTACGACCAGAACGGCAACTACGGCCACCCCGACCACATCCAGGCGCACCGCGTCACCATGTACGCCACGCTGCTGGCGGGGGTGTCGTCGTACCGGCCCGACCTGGGGGAGCCGTGGCAGGTGAGCCGGGTGCTGTGGATCACCCACAACCCGCAGGCGTGGCTCCGAGCCGCGGAGAAGGCCCGCGAGCTAGGGATGCCGCTGCCCGAGGGCATAGATGAGGAGGCCATGCGTCGCCGTTTCGCCATCGACCCGCGTCATATCGCAGCGGTGATCCCCTACGAGGGTCGCGCCGACTTGTGCCAGGCCGCTTTGGAGGCCCATCGCAGCCAGGTGGATCCAGAACATCCGTTGTGGAAGATGTTCCGCTTCATGCGCACCGTCGAAGGAACGGGCGAGGCCTACCGGCTGGCCGCTGGGGTTCCCTTCCCCGGCGACGGTCCCGCCGACGACCTGTTCGCGGGCCTCGACGTCTGACCCTTTCCCGCTCCCGCGTCTCCTCCCCGCGTCACCGATTCAACCGGTGACGCGGGGTTTGTTCGACAATGCGACAAATTCCTTCTTCAACTGCTAGCCTCCGTCGTGAAGCTGGCCCGTTGGGGCATGGGAACCCGGTGCGAATCCGGGACTGACGCGCAGCGGTGACGGTGACAAACCTGCGACTTACGCCACTGGGAAAAC
This sequence comes from Arachnia propionica, assembly GCF_037055325.1. Lineage (NCBI taxonomy): Bacteria > Bacillati > Actinomycetota > Actinomycetes > Propionibacteriales > Propionibacteriaceae > Arachnia > Arachnia propionica. Next base: position 1,894,188 of record NZ_CP146373.1, read on the forward strand.
CCGGGAAGGCCACAGGCGAGGAGGATCCGGAGTCCGAAGACCGCAGCTTCGTTGTATCGGCTCAGAGCCTCGCGAACAGGCTCGTGGACAGTGGAGCTTCGTTGGCAAGCCTGAATTCAGCTAGCAGGGTGCTGAAATATCTCACCCTGCCCATCGTCATTGTGGTGCTGGCGCTCACCATGGTGAGCGTCATCTACTCCGTCAACATCGGCTCCGAGGCTCTCGATCAGGAAGCCATCTGGGATGTGATCGTCAGCAGGTTGGAGGGAGTCAGCAGCGAACACAAGGCCGTCGAGACCATCGTCTGGGACCTGCGGCTTCCCCGGGCATTGCTGGCAGTTGTCGTCGGCGCGGGGCTCAGCATCGCCGGCTGCGCCATACAGACTTTGGTGCGCAACCCCCTCGCCGACCCCTACCTGCTCGGTGTCTCCTCGGGTGCCTCCGTCGGCGCCACCGCGGTAATCACCTTCGGCGTCCTGTCCGGTTTTGGACTGTGGTCGACATCGATCGGGGCACTGCTCGGGGCCCTGGCGGCTGCCGTGGCCGTCTACCTGGTAGCCATGGCCCAGGGCGGTCTCACCCCGATTCGACTCGTTTTGTCCGGGGTGGTGCTCTCCTCCGCGTTCTCGGCCATCGCGAGTTTCCTGGTGTTCAAAGGACCCGATCGGCGCGCCGCCCAATCGGTGCTGCACTGGCTGCTCGGCAGCGTCTCCGGCGCCCAATGGGACCGACTCCCGCTCGCGACCGGCGTCGTCCTGATCTGCCTGACGCTGCTGCTACTCGGCAGCAGCTGGCTCGACGCGCTGGCCTGGGGACCCGACGCCGCCGCGGCCCTCGGCATCCCCGTCGGCGTGCTGCGCCAAGGACTCTTCGTGCTGCTGGCGGTGCTGGTCGGGGTGCTGGTGGCAGTGTCCGGCGGCATTGGTTTCGTCGGCCTGGTCATCCCGCACCTGTGCCGCATGGTGGTCGGTTCCCTGCACCGCCGACTGCTTCCACTCGCCGCTTCCGTCGGCGGGCTGTTCCTGCTGTGGGTCGACGTAATTTCCCGCGTCATCGTCGCCCCCTCCGAGATGCCGCTCGGTGTGGTCACCGGCCTGATCGGCGCACCGGTCTTCCTCATCGTCATGGGTCGCCGCAACTACGGATTCGGCGGTGGCTCGTGACCGCACTCAAGGCCGACAACCTCACCTGCTCCATCGGACGGCGAGTGATCGTCTCCGGCATCAATCTCGAAATACAGCCCGGCACCATGACGGCCCTGATCGGGGTCAACGGCGCCGGCAAATCCACCCTGATGCGGGTATTGGCGGGCATCAGGCCCGCGACGACGGGGCGCGTAACGATAAACGGCAAGGACATCTCCCAGCTCCGTCCCAAGGAACGAGCCCGGCTGTTGGCCTTCGTCGCTCAGGAGGAGGCCGCACCCGAGGACCTCTCGCTCTCAGAGATGGTCACCCTCGGGCGGCTGCCGCATCTGATGCCCTGGCAGGCCGGCGGCTTCAAGGAGAAACGCGTCGTCGCCGAATGCCTGGAGATGGTGGGACTGACGCACCTGGCCGACCGGCGCTGCGGGCACCTCTCCGGTGGAGAACGGCGTCGCGCCATGCTCGCCAAGGGCTTGGCGCAGGGCACCGACCTGCTGCTGCTTGACGAACCCACCAACCATCTCGACGTACACCACCAGCTGCATCTGTTGCAGACCATGCGCGCCACCGGTCGCACCATCCTCGCCTCGATCCACGACCTCGACCTGGCCATGGGCTGGTTCGACCGGATCGTGATGCTCGCCGACGGGGGAATACATGCCGCCGGGACGCCTGAAGAAGTCATGACCGCCGAGAATCTGGAGTCTACCTTCAAGGTGCAGTCCCGACAGGTCCCGGCGGTCGATGACGGGGCGCAGCACCTCGTCATCGATGGCCTCGTGCCGCCTGAATCGACCGATCAACAAGCATAAGGAGACCACATGATCACCCGCCGCGCCCGGGCAGTCGCCTGGCTGACCCTGCCCCTCATCACCCTCAGTGCCTGCTCCTCCCCCTCCCAGCCGACCGCCTCCAGCAGCGTTTCAGCCGAGGGTTCCGGACAGGTCACCGTCACCAACTGCGGCAAGGACCTGACTCTCCCCTCCACGGCGAAGAAGATGTACATCAACGACGGCAACATCCTCGCCCTCGCCCTGGCAGCCGGCGGCGCGAAGGAAATCACCGCGGTCAGCAGCATGGGCCGCGACGTCCCGATCCTGAAGGCCAAGTACGGAGCCGAGACCATCGACGGCCTCAATGACGTCTCGAAGGAATACCCCACCCTCGAGTCGATCATCGCCAACACCCCCGACCTGATGGTCGCGGGCTGGAACTACGGGTTCTCCGAGGGAGAGATAACCCCCGACATCCTGTCGGAGAAGGGCATTCACTCCTACGTGCTGACTGAGTCGTGCCGCCAGGAGGACGCCACCAAACGCGGCATCGTCGACCCGTGGGAGGCGGTCCGCACCGACATCACCAACCTCGGCACCATCACTGGACACAGCGACGTCGCCAAGACAGCCGTCGACGACATGGACACCCGCCTGAAGGCCGTCCAGGGAGCCACGCAGCCCGAGAAGAAGCCTGTGGTGTTCGTCTTCGACTCCGTCAAGGACAAGGTGTTCACCAGCGGCAAGTACGGAGCCCCGCAGGCGATCATCGAGGCCGCGGGCGGGACGAACGCCACCGCCGACATCGAGGACACCTGGACCAATGTTGACTGGTCACGCCTGGCCACCGCCAATCCTGACGTCATCGCGCTGGTGGAATACCCCGGCCAGTCCTACCAGGAGAAGATCGACGCGCTGAAGGCACACCCGGCCACCAAGGACCTCCCCGCGGTGCAGGAGGAGCGTTTCGTGAACCTGCCCTACGCCATGTGGACCGAGAGCCCCCTCAACATCGACGCCGCCGAGTACCTGCGCAAGGCCTTCGAGAAGCACGGCCTGGCCCCGGCCTCCGACGTGTCGACGCACCTCGAGATGCCCGCCGACCTTCCGGGCCGCGACAAGCTGTCCTGAGGTTTTCCGGCACGGATTTTCCGGCCCCGCCTCCCACCCGGTTCGTCTCCCGATACGCTCCGGGTGGGAAGGACAGGGGGCAGTGATGAGCATCTCCAAAGCCCTCAGCCTCGACCGTGCGGGCCGGAACGACGAGGCCACCGAGGCCATCCGGCGTCACCAGCGTCGCCTGCTCGATCGCGGCGGGTCGCTGGACGAGACGATCGAGGCGTTCCGCGCCGAGGCGCGCATCCAGCGGCACCGCGGCGAGGCCGACGCTCTCACCCGGGCCTGCGACTCTGCCCGACAGGCCGTGCTGTTGAGCCGGCTGCCCGCCGCGTCGCAGGAGCTGGTCGCTCCCACGCGCCTGGAACTGGGGGCCTGCCGGATCAGACGCGGTGATCCGGCAGGCCCCCAGGTCATCGCCGGGCTCACGACCCACCCCGACGCCGGGATCGCGGGGAGGGCGTGGCGACTGCTCGGGGAGGCCGCTCTGCTGACCGAGCGGCCCTTCGATGCGGTGGCCGCCCTGTTGAATGCCGTCGCCGAGAACCAGCGCGGCAAGGACGACCACCACGAAGCGGGCACCCGCATCCTCCTGCTGCTGGCCTTCAGCAGAGCCGGTCACCTGGAGGACGCCGACCGGCTCGCGCTCCGCCACGGCACACCATCGGATGCGCCGCAGGGTCTGCTGGGGATCCGTTTTCTGCTGGCCCGGGCGGAACATGAACACCGGTCGGGACGCATCGGTGAGGCCCTGGGGACCTTGGAGGTCGCGGAAACCCGTCTCGGGGCAACCTCCGGGCTCGGCGTGCTGCGTCGCGAGCTCCTCACCATCCGCGCCGGCTGCCTCACCGACTGGTGTCAACCCGACGAGGCAGCTCGTCTCCACATCGAGGCCGGGACACTTCCCCCGCCTGCCCACCAGGTTGCCACGGCGGCCACGTCACACGCTCTGCGGGATGCGCAGCAGGCGACCCGCTGGCTGGGCGATCCTCCACGACCCGCGACCGCATCGGGAACCGATCCACAGCACGTGGCGGTGCTACTGCGGGACCTGGCGGCACTCCCGCAGCGGGACACGGAGCATGCGGCGGTGGTGGTGCGGCTCCTAGACTCGCTGGCGGGCCGCCCAGGTCTTGAACGCGACGAGGCGCTGCTGCTCCTGGAAGCGGGTTCCCTCCTGGCCGAGAGCGGACCCGAACACCACGTCGCCGCCGAGCGGCTGTTGCGGCGCGCCCTGGTGCGCCTGGAGTTCCTGGAGGGCGCCGAGCAGTGGTTGGCACAGGCGCGCGTCACGCTGGGGCAGCTGCTGCCCGATTCCGAACGCGACCAGGCTCTCGACCTGCTGGTGCGAGGCATCCAGGGCCTCGACGAGCAGCGCTTCCAGATGCTCAACCGCAGCTACCGCGACAGCTGGCTGACCCGCCGGGAACACCCGGCGGTCGCGAGGGCCATCGAACTAGCCAGCGGAACCGACGCCGCCCTGGCCGCGGATCTGATCATCTTCTCCCGGGTCGCGGGGGTACTGGTTCCCCGGGACGACCGACAGGTGCCGCTGGTTCCCGTCCCGAGGCTGCGCTACATCGACGGCACCGAGTCGCGGCTGGGCTCAACCGGGTCGTGCAATTTTCTGTGACCCGGAACCGGTTCATCGATACCGGGCCAGGCGGTTTCTCAGGGGTCGCAGGAACAGCAGTTCCAGCCCCAGGGTGAGGGCAGCCATCACCGCCGAGAGGGCAAACACGTCGGCGGTCTCCAGGTTGGTGCGGGCCTGCTGCACCTCCGCGCCCAGGCCGGTCGTGGTGCTGAGCAGCTCGGCCATCACCGTCAACCGGATCGACTGCCCCACCGCGACCGTCACCGCCGACAGCACCGGCGGCACCACAGCCGGAATGATCACCCGCCGCACCGTGCCCCACAGACCGAAGCGGAACAGCCTGGCCATTTCCAGCAGGTCGGGGTCGACGTTGGTGACGGCATCGCGCAGGCTGGTGACCAGCAGCGGCATCGTCACCAGCGCGACCACCAGCAGCACCACCGACGGGCTGGGACCCAACCACAGCATCCCGACCACAACGATCACGATCGGCGGGATGGCCATGAGCAGCTGAGTCCAGGATGCGGTTAGTTCCTCGACGGGCCGCCAGGTGCCCGCGGCCCAACCCCAGGGCAACCCGATCAGGCAGGCGATCCCCAAGCCGCCCAGCGCCCGCTGGAGGGTGAGCAGCACCCCGGTGCCGAGCTCCTCGTCGCGGATCAACCCCAGCAGCGCCTCCCAGGTGGCCGTGGGCCCGGGCAGGACGTAGCGGGGCTGACTCCACGACGCCGCCTCCCAGGCCAGCAGCACCAGGGCGAGCCCCACCCACCACAGCAGCACGACCCGCCAGCGCGGCGCCTTGTTCTCGGCTGGGTTCACCTGGGGTCGGCCAGGTAGAAGTCGTCGGCGGGCATCGTGCCCCCGACGATGTCGGGGCTGAGGGTGGTCAGGCGCGTGTAGAAGTCCTCCAGCTCGGCCTTGGCCTTCTGCGCCGGCACCATGTCGAGTTGGAGCCGCGGGATCACGTCCTTGACCACGGCCTCCGGCACCTCAGTCTTCGCGGTAATCGCCGCAACTGCCTTCTCATCAAGGGCGTTGACCTTCGCTACCGCCTCCTCCAGTTCGTTGAGCACACCTGCGACGAGCGCCTGGTTGGAGTCGACGAGTTTCTGGGGCATCACCACACCGGCCATCGGGAAACGTGCCTGGCCGCCGGTGACCTTGGCCCATGCCTCCTGCAGGTTGGCGGTGCGTTCCAGGTTCTTCCCGGACTGTGTGGCCTGCTTCTGCGCGACGGTGGCGACGTGCTCAGGCAGCACCGCGTACTCCACCTGCCCGGACATGAGGGCCTTCACGAGCTCCGGGGCCTGGTCGTAGGACACGACCTCGATGCCGTCAGCCCCGCCCTCGAGGGGGATGCCGCTCTGGGTCATCAGGTAGCGGAAGACCAGGTCGGGCATGTTGTTGGGCAGCGGGACGCCCACCTTCTTGCCCTTCAGGCCTTCAATGCCCTGCGCCGACGACCCCTCCGGGCCGAGGATGTAGAGCATCCCCCACACGGTCATCGCGACCAGCCGGATGGGAAGGCCTTTGTTGAACAGGTTCGCCGCGGCGTAGGAGGGGGTGGCCACCAAGTCGGTCTCGCCACCCACGACCAGCGACTTCATCACGTCGACGCTGGCCCAGTTCTGCACGTCGGTCTTCCCGACGAGACCGTCGAGTTTGCCGAGTGTTCCGAAGGAGGCCATGGGGGCCATGAACGCGAGGGTGGTGGGGACGTGGACACGCAGGGTTTCCAGTGTTGAGGCGGACGTTGAGCCCTCCCCTGCCGGTTTGCCGCCGGAGCAGGCAGCCAGGCCCGCGGTGCCGAGCAGGCCGAGTCCGGTGAGGGTGAACAGGGACCGACGTTTCATGATGTCTCCTCGTGGGGGGTGGATTCTTCGGGATCGGGGGCGGGTTCTCCGGTGTCGGTGGTGAGCCGCCAGGTGCCGGGCGGCCCATCGAGGTGAAGGTGGAGATGGGAGACGTCGTCGGCCTCTTTGGGGTCGTGGGTGACCCACACCGTCACGACCTCCTGTTCCGCGAGCAGCTGCACGAGGTCGGTTCGCAGGGCCGTGGCGAGGGGTTTGTCGAGGGCGGAGAACGGTTCGTCGACGAGCAGCAGGGTGGGGCTGGTGGCCATGGCCCGCGCGATCGCGACCCGCTGCCGCATACCACCCGACAGCTGCCGGGGATACAGGTGGGTGGCCTGCTGAAGGTCGACGCGGGCCAGCCACTGTTGGGCGATCAGGTCCGGGGTTTCACCGCCGACCACCAGGGCGACGTTGCGGTGGGCGCTGTACCAGGGCAGCAGCCGGGGTTCCTGGAACACCTGCGCCAGCCGCCCCTCGGGCCGCGTCACCGACCCGCGGTCGCAGGGACTGAGACCCGAGATGGCCTTCAGCAGCGTGGTTTTTCCCGCCCCGGAGGCTCCCGTGACGGCGAGGGTCTGTCCGGGCGCGACCACCACGTCGAGGCCGTCGATCAGGGTGTTGCCGCCGCGCACCAGGGTGACGTCGTCGAGGACGAGGTCGGTGGTCATCGGAGGCTCGCCGCTCCGGGTCTGCGGGCGAGGATGACGATGCCGCCCATCAGTTTTCCCTGGAGCTGGAATCCCTGCCGCATCGCCTTGAGCCGGTCGCGGGCGCCGGGGATGCGTCGGGCATTGTTCCAGAACCGCAGCGCACCCCACAGGCCCTCGTCGGAGACGATGCGCCGAGGTTCGAGGAGGTGGAGGGGGGCGCGATCGTGCCATTCGGCTTCGAGCCCGTGGGTAGCGAGCAGTTCCGTCCAGCCCTCCAGGGTCAGTGGCCGGGCGCCGACCTTGATGACACGGGAGAGTTCCCGGCGGGCGGTTTCGCGTTCCTCGTCGGTGTGGTCGGGCAGCCACGCCATTTCGTGGATGGCGTAGCGACCCCCGGGACGCAGCAACCGCGCTGCCTCCGCGACGATCGCGTTTTTGCCCGCGTCGTCCTGGATGGTGAGCATCGCCTCGCCGACGACGAGATCTGCCGAGGCGTCGTCGAGTCCCGTGTCGCGGGCGTCGGCAACGACGTAGCCGGCCCGGGGGTGTTTCTTCAGGATGTTCTTGACGGCGTCGCGGCCCTCCGGGTTGGGGTCGACGCCCCGGTAGGACCTCGGGTTGGCGCGCAGCAGCACCTCGGCGGTGGCGCCGACGCCGGGGCCGAGTTCCACGATGTCGTCGTCGCCGGTGGGTTTCGCCTGTTCCAGCAGTTTCGCGGTGAGGGCACGCCCGCCGGGCCTGAGGATGCGTTTGCCCAGCTTCGCCAGGAGCCAGTGACCCTGCATCCGCCCGGCTTCTGGGCCCGACCGTTCCCCCGCGACCCCCTCTTGTGTCGACTTCGCGCCCATGCTCACCTCTCACACGACTCGGGCATGAGCGTTGAGCGTAACCCACTCTCACCTATTTCCGAAAGGGGGGTGTGCTGTTATTGTTGTGAATGCGAGGGATCCGTGACCCGACCACAGGTCTTGTCACGGATCACCTCGCGCCAGTTCACCCGACGCAGCACGTCGCCGATGGTGGGGTGTCAGTTCCCCTTGGTGGCGGCTTCTGCCTTGTTGTCGGGACGATCCACGGACGAGTCTTCGCCATTGAGGATCTGGGCGGCGTCCTCCCTGAACTCCGGGTTGCCCCAGTAGTCGTGGTAGCGATCGTTGGAAGCCATATGCTTGACGCCATCGAGGGTATTCGGATCCCTCCCGAACTCATCAGAGCCAACACCGGCGACTGGATCCCATTTGTTGGCGGAGGTGTACACCTGTCCATCGGCGACGTTGTATTCGTGCACGCTGTCAGCACGCCCACCCGGAGAACCGAAGACCCCCATAGCATCGAGGACACCCACCTTCGTATCGCGCGCAGCAGTGGTTCCCAGAAGGGATCCATAGGAGTGATCGAAGGTAGCGATCCGTGGATCGTTACCTTGAGATTCATGCCAGCTTTGCATTCCCTCGTAGAAACTGTTGAGTTTGGGGGCACCTTTATCAGCATTCTGTGTGCTGGCGATGTCGCTGAAGCTACCGTTTTGGGACTCCGAGGGATCGACACCGGGGGGTGCATCGTAATTGAGATACGCCACGGTGGCTGTGTGATCAGCCCCAGAGTCCTGACGAAGTTGGTCCGCGTTGCTTACCAGGCCATTCAGCCCCTTGCGAGCCGTGGTGCCGATCCCGGGAACCAGCACGCCGACATTCGATGCCTTGTCCACATCTCCACTCGCAACGATGGCTCGGACGTCCCCGTTACCGGAGGTGTCGAGACCAAGCAGCTTGTAGGGCTTTCCGTCATGGTCCGTTTTGCATCCCTCGCAGTTCGGATCCACGTATTTCTCGATCGCCTCCAGGTCCTGGACCTTACGTTGGGCCTGCGCAATCCTCTCACTGTCACCGGATTTCCGTGCTGCCTCCAGCTCATCCCGGGCCTCCCCCAATTCACGCGGAAAGACCTTTCTGTTGGCCTCATCACGAACACTCGCCGGCATGCCGTCGAGGTTTCTGATGGCGTCGGGATTCTTCTCCATGAACTCCCGGCGCTCCTCCTCGGTCAGGGAGTTCCACCAGTTGCTGACCTCGGTGGGGCTATCCACACCCTGCGGTGGCCACGGCTTGCCTTCCTCGTCGGGAACCATGATGCTCCCACCCCACGGCATTTTTATCTGGGGCCCATTCCCTCTCAGTTTCGAGTGATCGTAGGTACCGTCGCGCACACCGACCAGCCGCTTGACGTAGGCCGCATCGACCTCACCGGCACGCTCGAGGGCCGCATCAATGAGAGCCTTGAGTTCTTGCGCCTTCTGTTCCCTTTCGCGGTTCTCGGCGAGGGAACCGATTGGCCCGGAGGAGGAGAGCGAAAGTCCCTTGCCTATCGTGCTCGCAATCCCACCACCCACAGCACCGTTCACCCCGCCGACAACTGTACCCACGGGACCCAAGAGGCTGCCGCCAATAGCACCGGCAGCACCACCTGCCATGAATCCGGGACCCGCAGGATCTATCAAGTTCATCGCTGCCTCAGCGGCGCCAGAGGAATTTGTCACCTGGGACAAGTCCAGGCTGGGCATGTCGATGAAGCTTGTGGGGGTTACGTTCTCCCAGTGCACACCCCCGTCGCCGTCAATGCTCAGGTAGGGGTATTGGGCCACGAACGATGTGCACTCGTGCACCTTGGTCTCTACATCCCAGACACCTTCCGCAGCCTCAGAGGTGGCCAACCCCAGCTCGGTGGCATCGTCCACGCGTTCGCCGAGCTCGTCAACCAGCTTCCCCAAGGATGTCTTCGCTCCGTTGGCAGCTGCTCCCGTCGACTGGATCTGCCCCTTGGCTTTCGAGGCAGCGGACTTGCCATTCGCCAAACCCTTGCGCAGGGTTGCAAGATCCTGCATGGCCGTGTTCAAGTTTCCGTGTTTCCAGTTCTGGATATCGCCCCAGGTGATTGCCATGTTCAGGCCGTCCCTTCATTCGTAGCGCTGAGGTTCTCAATGACCGGCCCGGAGGGATTGGCATTGGGAATCGGATCGATGGAATAATCCCCCGGGCTCACGGGAATTGGTTCGACGACGGGGCCGTCCGAGCCGTCGATAAACCCGGAATCGAGAAGCGGCTGGGAAACGCGCTCCCCGGGGATGCCGTAATGATTGACAGGCATGTCCGATTCGCCAGAGACTCCAGGATCGCCACTCCCGGGCGATCCGTACCCGAGGAACCCATCAGCGGAGCCATTCGTCGTAGTCCCATAGGAGTGCCCGGCAGCACCAGCAGCCGCACCCGCCGCAACACCTCCGTACGAATGGCCACCAGAACCAGCAACAACATCCCCGTACGAATGCCCACCAGAACCGCCAACAGCACTTCCATAGGAGTGACCAACAGCACCAGCAGCTGCACCCGCCACAGCACCAGCAGCCGCTCCCCCCATTCTGTTGGCGATCTTTCCGGCAGCCGCACCCGCGAGTGCACCTTCGGCTCCCGACATGGTCGGGCACGAACTCCCCACAGACCCCATAGCTCCTTGGATGTTTCCTTCGTTCTGCTGGTACTCGTACAGACTCGCCTTGACCTTTTCGGTGAAATCCGTGTACCTGTCAGAGAGGTTCTTGATCCGCTTGTCGACGCTGTCTCCCGTCTCGGAAATCAGCTTCGACGATTCGGATCCGGGCATCGCGGAGGACGCATCCCCAAAAGCCGCCTCCACCTTTTTCGCGACGATGTCCTCGGCCACGCAGGCAGACGACTGCGCCAGGCTCTCGAGGTCGCCTGCAACGATGTTCATACCATCCATGCGGTTCTCCAAGCTTCTCGGCCAGCACGCCGACATCTCCGGCGAGCCGCACTTAACTTTCGGCCATTACCCTACAGCGAGTCTGGCTCACCCATCCGATCCCGCACACGCCCTTGATTGCCTTGTGACAAGGGCTTCGATACCACAAGAGTGATCCGTTACGCATCGGGAAGAGGGCCGATCGGCTCGCCAGATACAGGCGTCCCCGGAGCTTCCACGTAAACTCTTCGCCTGTGCCAGACCTCACCCAAGCCCAGCGCAACACCGTCTCCGAGCTGCTCCGCATCTCACAGGTGATAGGCGACCTCGGTTCCCGTTTCGACGCGGCGGGGCACCGGCTGTACCTCGTCGGTGGTTCGGTGCGCGATGCGATGCTGGGAGGGCTCGGCCACGACCTGGACTTCACCACCTCGGCACAGCCCGACGAGACCCACGCCATTCTCCGTGATTTCACCCCCGCTACCTGGGACATCGGTCGGGATTTCGGGACCATTGGCGCCATGAAGAAGGATGGCGACAAGGAGTGGCAGATCGAGGTCACCACCTTCCGTGCCGATGCCTACGGGCCCGGCTCCCGCAAACCGGTGGTCGCTTTCGGGGAGCGGATCGAAGAGGACCTCGTCCGCCGTGACTTCACCGTCAACGCCATGGCCGTGGACGTCGTGGCAGGTGAGTTCGTCGACCCGTGGGGCGGGTTGCGTGACCTCGCCGACGGCGTGCTGCGCACCCCCGCCCCGGCGGAGGTGTCCTTCGGAGACGATCCGTTGCGCATGATGCGGGCCGCGCGGTTCGCGTCGAGGCTGGGATTCCGGGTGGCTCCGGAGGCCCAGGAGGCGATGCAGGAGATGGCCGAGCGCATCACCATCGTCTCTGCGGAACGCGTGCAGGCCGAGTTGACGGGACTGTTGCTCACCGATTCTCCCCGCGAGGGCCTGGATCTCCTGGTGCGCACCGGGGTGGCCGAGCATTTCCTGCCAGAGCTGCCGGCGCTGCGCCTGGAACGCGACGAGCACATGCGTCACAAGGACGTCTACGCGCACTCGCTGACCGTGCTGGAGCAAGCCATCGACCTGGAGAAGGCTCGCGGCCACCAACCCGACATCGTCAATCGGCTGGCTGCCCTGCTGCACGACATCGGCAAGCCTGCCACCCGCCGTTTCGAGGGTTCGAAGGTGACCTTCCACCATCACGACGTGGTGGGCGCGAAGCTGGTGACCAAACGTCTCAAGGCGTTGAAGTACCCGACGGCGACGGTGAAGTCGGTGGCGAGGCTCGTGGAGCTGCACCTACGGTTCCACGGCTACGGCGAGGCCTCCTGGAGCGACTCGGCGGTGCGCCGCTACGTGCGCGATGCCGGCGACGAACTGGAGCGCCTCCACATCCTCACCCGTGCCGACTGCACCACCCGTAACCGCAACAAGGCCACCCGGCTTCGTCGCAACTACGAGGAACTGGAGTGGCGCATCGATGAGCTGGCCGCACAGGAGGAGATCAAGGCCATCCGCCCAGACCTCGACGGAGCGCAGATCATGGAGATCCTGGGCATCGCACCGGGCCCGGAGGTCGGGAAGGCGTACAAGTTTCTCCTGAACCACCGCATGGACCACGGCCCCCTCCCCAAGGACGAGGCCCGCGACCTGCTGCTGACCTGGTGGAAGGACCAGCAGCCGCAGAGCTGAAAGCCGATCGCACCCCTTCCCGAAACCGGTTGAGCCGCAGCACGAGGAACGAGCGACCCGAGTCGAAACCCCATCCCCGCTCTCTGGAGAAATTTTTCCCGAACTCCTCCACCCGGAGGGTCCTCCCAGGTAGTGTCAGCATCATCCCACCGGGAGGCAATGATGCACCACCGAACCACAACGACGGTCACTACCTTGATCCTGTGTGCCTGCCTGCTCCTGAGCGGCTGCTCAGCACGCGCCAGGCAGCGCGACCTCATCCGCAAGGACCCCATGTACTCAGCAACTTGGGATGGCATCGAATTCCTGGGCTTCAAGGAAAGCGAGGACGACGGCCCCAAACCCTCCCCGGTCGCCATGACTCGCTGTTTCAATATGACGATCCCTCTGGAAGATGTGCACAAACGAATTTTTGCAACCGCCACGCAAAACGGTTGGCGAGAAGATCCTCCCGCCGGACCAAATGCAACTCGGACAGCATTCAAAGGGACCAATGAAGGAGGAATGACCCTTTTTGTATCAACAACGATCATACGCTGTGAGCAACACCCCGAGACCAATCTGGCTCTAACTATCACCTTCGGGTAGTTTAGGAGAAAATCGTGCAGAAACTGACTCTCAAGAAGGGCATTCTGCTGCTCGTCATGGCGGCATCCCTGTGTCTCAATTTCACCACCACAAACTCGGCAAGCGCCGATCCACCAGCCAACGACAGAAAGGTTGCCGTGGTGACCCTCCTAGGAGATTCTTTCTCCGCCGGCAATGGCGCGGGCGATTATTACGACAACAATTCGTCGAAGAGCTATCGGAGCCGCAACAATTGGGCACAGCACTATGTGAATTCGCTGCGCAGCCGAGGTATTGCAACCATTTTCCACAACTTGGCAGTCTCTGGCTCGAAGACAGACGACCTCATCGCAGGACAGATAAAGGGAACCCCCCAGGACAGTGATCTGGTCATGTTCAGCATAGGAGGAAACGACGGAAACTTCGGCAAGATCGCCCAAGACTGCTTCGTCCTGTACCTGCAGAATGCAATAAATTGCAAAAGCAGCATAGAATCGGCAGAAAATTTCATTCGAAGCGGAGAACTCCGAACGAAAACCGAGAACGTCCTCAACGAACTAGAAAAACGCTTGCCGGACAAGCACGCCCAGATAGTTCTCATGGGGTATCCACATCTCAGCATCGATGATCCGAACTTCCTGCTGACGACATGCAGCAAACGGAGCGTTCAGGGATGCTATGGCGCCTCACTCAGCTACCCCACCGCCACCAAAGTACGGCAGCTTGCGGACGAAATGGCTGCCGCTCAGGAACAACTGGTTCGCGAGTGGAATGCGAACAATGACGGCAGCCGCCACACAGTGCACTACGCTTCCTCCATCCGCTCCGATTTCGCGGGACATGAACCGAACCCCAGCACCGCAACAAAGAATGATTACCGATGGCTCAATGAGTTCTGGGAAACCCAAGGCCGCCTCGGCGATTCCGGGAAAACCGAGGCTTCCCTCTCATTCGACATGATGGAATGGTACCACCCGAACAAAATCGGGCATCAGAAGATGAGCGAGGCCTTGGACAGGACAATAAATTCCGCGACCTTCACCCGAGACCGCGGCATCGCAAACATTCCAACAGACGTCGCCATCGTCATCGACACCTCAGGCACCATGAAAGAAGACCCGGAGAGTATACACACCATGGTGACCGGAATCATGAACAAATACACCACTTCGAACAGAAACGTCCGCTTCGGGCTGATCACCTACTCAGGCCTCCCAATCATAGCACCCGCCGCTTGGTGGGGAGAGCGACCATCCACGAGATCCGAACTAACATCAGATATCGCTGCCGTGGAGAAAGCGTTCCAAGGCATCAGAGGAACCGGGGGAGGAGACACTCCAGAAGCCGCTTACTCCGCTTATATGAAAGCCTTCGAACTCAACTGGCGACCAGGAGCCCAGAAACAAGTCATCCTGATTTCAGACGCCCCTCCGATCGATCCAGAACCAATAACCGGCTACACGAAAGCCGATGTGGAGAAGAAGGCCTACGAGCTGGATCCAGTGGAGATCTACGCATTCGACACCAGCGGCTGGCTCGAAACCCCAGAACTCGCCGACCTCACCACACGCACCGGCGGGCAGATCGTGAAGGTCAACAACCCCCAGACGGCCCCCGATGCGATCACCACTGCCGTGGAGAAAGCCAGCAACAAACCCTTCGCCTGGCTCGACGGCCCCTACAACCGCGCCATCGGAGAATCTCTCACCCTGGACGCCCGCGGCTCCTACTCGAAGAACGGCACCATCACCAGCTACGAGTGGGACCTCAACGGGGATGGTGATTTCGAGGTTTCATCCAGCTCCCCAACCTTCGAGCACACCTGGGATGCAGCCTATTCCGGTCTGGTAGGGCTACGGATAACCGATTCAACCGGCGCCACCTCCATGGCCACCACCCAAGTCGATGTCAGCATCGACGGCGACGGCGTCCCCGACAACACCGACAACTGCCCCACCGTCTACAACTACGGCCAAACCGACTACGACGGCGACGGCATCGGCGACGCCTGCGACAACACCCACGGAATCCCAACAGAACGCCAACCCGGCGTCTTCGAAGGACCACCACCCACCCCCACCCCAACCCCAACAGCAAACCCGACAGTAATCACCCCATCCCCCGCACCCACCAACTCAACAACCCCAACCCCAACAACAAGCCCAACACCATCGGCAAGCCCGACAGCGGCTCCAACCGGGACTCCGTCTTCCTCACCCACCCCCACCCAGGAACCGACCCAGCCGCCGAGTACGCCAACCGCTGAGCCACCACAAAGCCCGACCACAGACCCAACCCAGCAACCCCCGCCAGCTCCGACCACGACACCGATATCCCCTGACCCAACCCAGCAACCAACACCCACCTCTGCCCAACCTCCCAGCCGGAGCATCACCCCACCACTACGCCCCGGACTCCCCAACACAGGTAGCTGACATCCCCATCGTGTGGTGCCCGACCACCACGGACGGGCACCACACAATTGAATCCCGTTTCTCAATCCCGCGAATCCCCGGGGACACCCATGCACCACCAAACCACACCCACCACTATCGCCCTCATCCTCGCCACATGCCTCCTCCTCACCGGATGCTCAGCCGAAACCCTGCAGAAAAACGAGTTCCGGCAGGACTCCCTCTACACAGCAACCTGGAACGGCATCGAATCCTTGGGCACCAAAGAATCCACAGACGGGGCCTGGAAACCACCCCCACCATCCATCACCCGCTGCCTGAAAACAACACTCCCACCAGAAGAAGCAGTACAAAGAATCATGACAACCGCCGAACAAGCAAACTGGACAGAAGCCAAACCAACCCCCACACCAGCAACCACCAGATGGGCGCGCAAAGAAAAAATGCAGCTGTACATCTCAGCAAAGACGCCAACCAGATGCAAACAATACCCAGAAACAAACTTGGCAACAACCTTCACCATCGCCATCAACTAACTACAGTACACCCGAAATCGCCGGCATCAACAAAGGATGCAAAGCAGTCATCAACAGCATTCCTCACTCTGCCGGGGCAAGGCACCGTGAACCTCAGAATCTGCCTGCTCTTTGCTCCACCCACAGGCCAGAGCCTGTAACACCAAATCATTCAGACACGCATGGGGTGGTTTTGATGCGGCATGACCCTTCGCCACGAGTACCCCACCCAACACAAAGAATGTTGCAAATTCAACCAGATTTTCCCTCCGCGGCCTCCTGGTCACAGCGGATCCGAGACACGAGGAACCACTCCATGGCGACACGCGAAGCAGCTTCGAGTTCCCAGCCCCACAAAGAGCTTGGATTACAATCGCAAAGTAAGCAGCGGTCATGGCTTATTGTTTCAACTTTTAAACCACCCCCGCGGATGTATCCACAGAAGATTCGTCCGTTTCACGTCTTTCACTTTTCAGGAACCAGCAATGAAGATAACTATCAAGAGCAAGACCCTCCTGGCCCCACTGGCGTTGGCCCTTTGCGCCACCTTCGCGCCGACACACTCCGCAAGCGCGGACCCGCCACCCAACAGCGGGAAGGCCGCAGTGGTGACCGTGCTCGGCGACTCCCTCGCAGCCGGCAACGGCGCAGGCGACTACTACGACGACAACAACTCGTCGAAGAGCTACCGGAGCCGCAGCAACTGGGGACAGCTCTACGTCAATTCGCTACGCGACCAAGGCATAGCTGCGAGCTACCACAACCTGGCGTCCTCCGGAGCGACGACTGACACCATCAGGACCGAGCAGATACCCCAGGTTCCCAAGGACAGCGACCTCATCGTGCTCAGCGTGGGAGACAACGAAGGAGGCATCCGAGAGATTGCGCGGGACTGCTTCGTCAGGTCCATGCAGGATCCAGACAACTGCGGGAGCAGTGTGAACAAAGCCGCAGCCTACTTCAAAGGAGGAGAGTTCAGGAAAAATACCGAAAGCCTGCTGAGAGATCTGGAAGCACACCTTCCCGACAACCATGCGCGCATCGTTCTCATGGGCCACCCGAATATCATCCTGGAATCTAAATATTTCGTGACGGGTCGATGTCAGGAAAAATTGGCTCCTTCCGAGAAAAGATGCCGCAATAAGCACACGTATCCGAGCCCCAGCGGGGCGCACAGCGTCAACTTCCACTTGATGAGGGAGCAGACAAAGCTGGTCGATGACTGGAATGCACATAATGACGGTACTCATCACACCCTGCATCACGTCTCCTCCATCCCGGATGATTTCACGGATCATGAACCGAATCCCTCCCTGGTAAATTTTTCCCTCAAACCCAGAAAGAACGACCGATGGATCAACAAATTCTTGGAGACCGAAGGACAGTTCGACGAGTCAGGACTGACTGAATCCATTTTCTCCGGCGACAAGATGGAGTGGTTCCACCCGAACAAGATCGGCCATAAGAAAATGGCGGAGGCCCTCGGCAAGGTGGCGCCTCCCAGCGCCTTCGCGCGCGAGACCAGCGCGTCGACGATCACCAGCGCACCCTTCGCCTGGCTCGACGGCCATTACAACCGGCCCATCGGAACACCTTTCACCCTGGACGCCAGAGGCTCCTACTCGACGAACGGCAACATCACCGCCTACGAGTGGGACCTTGACGGCGACGGCAACTTCGAGACGTCAACCACCACCCCGACCCACGAGCACACCTGGGAGTCCGCCTACTCCGGCACGGTGAGCCTCCGGGTGACGGACTCGACGGGCGCCACGTCGACAGCATCCACCACGATCGACATCAGTACCGATGGCGACGGAGTCCCCGACGAAACCGACAACTGTCCCACAGTCCGTAACTACGGTCAGACCGACTACGACGGCGACGGCATAGGTGACTCGTGCGACGACACCAACGGAATCCCGACGGATCCCCTGCCCGGCGTCTCCGACGGCCACTTCTGATCCACCCCCTACGCCCGGGCGAACCGCCTGAGCCGAAAACCGCTGAGCGGACCGGCCTCTCTGGCCGGTCCGCTCAACCACTTCCATGGACACAGCTCTCACAAACGCATGTCCAGGACCCGAAGAGCCCGACACACCAGCAGGTGTCACAGGCCTTGCGTAGAGTGAAGGGGTGGAGACCAACAGGACCGTACCGAACTCGACATACCGGATGCAGCTGCACGGCGGCTTCACCTTCGACGACGCCGCAGCGTGGATGCCCTACCTGCACGCGCTGGGCGTCACGCACCTGTTCTGCTCCCCGATCCTGCAGGCCTCCCCCGGTTCCACCCACGGCTATGACGTCGTGGATCACTCCCGCATCTCCGAGGAGTGCGGCGGGGAGGAGGCCTTCCGGCGGTTGTCGCAGGCAGCCCACGAGCAGGGCATCGGCGTCGTCGTCGACGTAGTACCCAACCACATGGCGGTCCCCACACCGATCTGGCACAACCACGCCCTGTGGGACGTGCTGCGGCGCGGCCCCGAATCGGAGTACGCGAACTGGTTCGATCTCGACATGACTGACTCCCAGACCATCCTGATGCCGGTGCTCGGCAACAGGATCGGTCGGGAGCTGGAACACATCAACCTCACCACGGACACCATCAACGGCGAGGAACAGCCCGTGGTCACTTACCACGACCACGTCTTCCCCGTCCGACCGGGCACCGAGGACCTTCCCCTGGAGGAACTCCTGGAGCGGCAGTGGTACCGCCTGGCCTATTGGCGGATCGGCAGCGAGGAGCTGAACTACCGCCGCTTCTTCGACGTCGACACCCTGGCCGCCATCCGAGTCGAGGACCCGGCCATCTTCGAGGCCACCCACCGCACACTGATCAAGCTCCACGCCGAGGGGCTCATCGACGGTTTCCGCATCGACCACATCGACGGCCTGGCCAATCCCCGCCAATACCTCGCGGACCTGCAACGCGCCACGGGCGGCTGCTGGGTGGTGGCGGAGAAGATCCTCGAATACGACGAGGTCCTCCCCGCCGATTTCGAATGCGCGGGAACCACCGGCTACGACTCCCTGCTGCGAGTCGCGGGCCTGTTCCACGTCCCCGGTAGCGTCCCGAGGCTCACCGACCTGTGGGAACGCATGTCCGGGTTCGGCGAGGGATTCGCCTCCACCGTGCTCAACGCCAAACGCACCGTCGTCAAGGAGTCGTTGTTCACGGAACTGAACCGCCTGGTCAACATCGCAATGGCCATCTGCGACGACGACATCCGGCTACGCGACCACACCCGTCGCCAGCTCAACCACGCCATCCGCGAACTGCTGTACCACTTCAGCCGCTACCGCGCTTACGTCGAACCGGGCCGGGTACCCCCGGAATCGGAGCGGGAGATCATCGTCGAAGCCGCAACGAAGGCCAGAGAGTACCTCACGATCGACGAACTGGACGCCCTCGACCTCGTCGTCGCGCTGACCCTCGGCGAAACCGGAGAGGCCGACATGGGTGGCGCGGTGACGCTGCCCGCACCGTCGAAAATCCTCAACCAGCTGCCGGGCCGCGCCCACAACCCGTCGGACCTGCGGGCCGAGTTCATGGTCCGTTTCGCCCAGACGTGCGGACCAGTGATGGCCAAATCGAAGGAGGACACGGCCTTCTACCGCTGGAACCGGTTCATCGGCGTCAACGAGGTCGGCTCCGACCCGAACATCATCGGCATCAACCAGGACGACTTCCACGGCTTCTGTCGCACCCTGGACGCCGACTGGCCCACCAGCATGACAACCCTGTCCACCCACGACACGAAACGCAGCGAGGACGTCCGCGCCCGACTGGCGGTCCTCACCGAGTATCCACGCGAATGGGAGCAGTGCATCGGCGAACTGCGGGCCGCCACCTCCGAGCTGCGTCCTGCGCTGCTCGACGGCGGCACGGAGCTGTTCTTGTGGCAGACCCTCGCAGCCACCTGGACGCTGCCCGGCACGGCGGCGGGCGCCGAGGCGATCTCCGCCGACCGTCTCGCGCGATACCTAACCAAGGCCATGCGGGAATCGAAACTCCACACCAGCTGGACCGCCCCCGACGAAGCCTACGAGTCGGCGGTCATCGAATTCGCCACCGCATGCCTCACCACCCCGGAGGTGGGGGCCGCACTGGAAGCGTTCACAGAACTGACCTTCCCCTCGGTGCGCGCCAACATCCTGGGGCAGAAACTGATCCAGCTCACCATGCCTGGGGTCCCGGACCTGTACCAGGGCTGCGAGGTGGTGGACCTGTCGCTGGTGGACCCGGACAACCGCCGCCCCGTCGACTACTACCGCCGTTCCGGGGTGCTGACGGCGCTGGACATGAACCCGCCCGCCGACCTGGATGCGGAGAAACTTCTCGTGACGTCGCGGGCCTTGCTGCTGCGCCGCGACCACCCGGAGGCGTTCCGCGGTTCGGACGCCGACTACCGGTCGGTGTCGCTGAACACCGGCCATGCAGTGGTGTTCGAACGCGGATACCGGGGTTCGGACACCCCTGTGGCCATCACGGTCGCCACCCGGGTGCAGTCGGGGCTGGACGAGGAAGGCTGGGGCGACGCCGAACTGGTGCTGCCCAACCTGCGGTTCCGCGACGTTCTGACCGGGCGCGAATACCTGGGCGGCGCCACCCCGCTGGCCGACATCCTCCAGGACCTGCCCGTCGCCCTGCTCGTCCATCAGGTCGACTGATGCGACACCAGCACGCGAGCACCAGCAGCCACCCCGAACCCTGACCCGAGGAGCCTTCATGCGTGACATCACCCGCCCCGAGGTGTGGGCCCCCGACGCCTACATGGTGGAAGTCGTCGTCGACGACACCGAAACGATCATGGCGCGCGGCGACGACGGCTGGTGGTGGTCAGAACCGCTACCGCCCGGCACGTTGTATCAGTTCCAGATCGACGGCGGGATGCTGCTCCCCGACCCCCGAAGCCTCAGCCAGCCCGACGGCCCACACGGACCGAGTCGCATCGTCGATCCGGCGCTGTTCGACCGTCCCGCCACGTTCAGCGCAGACCTGCGGGGCGCGGTCGGATACGAACTGCACATCGGCACCTTCACCCCGGAGGGCACCTTCGAGGCGGCCATCACACGCCTGGATCACCTGCTGAATCTCGGGGTTCAGGCCGTCGAAGTGATGCCCGTCGCCGACTTCCCCGGTGAACAGGGCTGGGGTTACGACGGCGTCGGCCAGTACGCGGTGCACGCAGCCTACGGGGGACCGGAAGGGTTCGTCGCCTTCATCGACGCCTGCCACGCGCGCGGACTCGGCGTAATCCTGGACGTCGTGCACAACCACCAGGGCCCGGAGGGCAACTACCTGGCACAGTTCGGGCCGTATTTCACCAGCGCCCACCACACCCCGTGGGGGGACGCGATCAACCTGGACCAGCCGGGCAGCAGCGAGGTGCGCGACTTTCTGCTGGGGGCGTGTCGGCAGTGGCTGGTGAAATACCAGGTGGATGGGCTGCGCCTGGACGCCGTCCACGAGTTCCAGGACGACTCCCCGCGCCACTACCTGGCCGAGCTGAGCGACGAGACACGCGCCTGGGAACGGGAAACGGGACGCGAGTTCACGCTGTTCGCGGAGTCGGATCGCAACCAACCCACCACGGTTTCACCGGTAAGTTCGGTGCCGGGGGCGTTGGGCATGGACGGGCAGTGGGCCGACGACGTCCACCACGCGCTGCACTCCTTCTTCACGGGGGAACGCGACGGCTACTACATCGATTTCGGCACCGCCGAGGTGCTGCAACAGGCTCTCACGAGGGTGTTCATCCACGAAGGTGGGTTCTCGACGTTCCGCGGCCAGGACTGGGGCGCGCCCGTCGACCCCACCTCGGAGTTGTACGACGGACACTCGTTCGTAGCCTCACTGCAGAACCACGACCAGGTGGGCAACCGGGCCGTCGGCGACCGGATCTCGCACTCCATCCCGCTCGACTGCCAGGCAGCCGCGGCGGCGCTGTACCTGCTGTCGCCGTTCACCCCGTTGATCTTCATGGGCGAGGAGTGGGCCGCCTCAACGCCATTCCCGTTCTTCAGCCACCTCGGTCCGGAACTGGGTCCGCTGGTGACCGAGGGTCGCGCCCGCGAATTCGAACGCATGGGCTGGGACGCGGAGATCATCCCGGACCCGCAGTCGTCTGCGACCCGTGAGTCGGCGACGCTGCGGTGGGATGAGATCACCAAACCCGACCACGCCCGGATGCTGGCCTGGTACCAGGAACTGCTGAGGCTGCGTCGCGACCGCCCGGAGCTGGCCTCGGGATCGCTGGCGGAGGTGTCGGTGGAGGTGTTGGACGAGGACACGGTCCTGATGCGACGGGGCACCACCGTCGTGGCCACCACCCGGGCCCAGGACCGGCTGGTGGAGATCCCCGTGGAGGGCAAGGTCCTGGCGGCGTGGGGCGAGCACGGCCCGGTCCCGGAAGGCCACGCCGTCACCGGCCCGGGCGCTCTGGTGATCGAAACCAGCGCCGATTGAACCGAACCATCACGCGCATGTCCGAGGGCCTGCGGTCGGGTCCGTCTTTCAGCCGCTGGATGGTTCCGACGCGAACCACTCCTTCGTCGCAGCTGCACTCAGCCACCTTCAAAGGCACTTTCCACAGTGTTCACAACCCTGTGGAAAACCCGACTGTGGTTGGGGATTTCAGCTTTGACTTGGAGTTTCGTTTTTCTCCGCGGAAGTTTCCCCCGCCTCGTCCACAGTTTGCAGGGACTCTTCCACAGTCCCGGTGGATTCCTTCTCGCCGTCCTCATCCGCGTTCTCCTCGGGATTCTCGCCGGCGGTTTCCTCCCCCGGATCATCGGCAGGCTCCTGCACGTCGGAGATGCCGCGACGCCGAGCCCACAGCCACAGCGCGACACCCGCGAGGATCATCGGCACCGATAGCCACTGCCCCATCGACAACCCGAGCGACAGGAACCCGAGCTGGGAGTCGGGCTCGCGCCAGTACTCGACGATGAACCGGAACAGGCCGTAGCCGGCCAGGAAGGCGGCGGCCACCTGGCCGCGGAACCGCGGTTTGCGGGCGTAGAACCACAGCAGCACGAACAGCAGCACCCCCTCGAGGAGGGCCTGGTAGAGCTGCGACGGATGACGCAACACGTTGCCACCGCTGGGGAAACGCATCGCCCAGGGCAGGTCCAAGGAGGCCGCGCGACCCCACAGCTCCCCATTGATGAAGTTCCCGATCCGCCCGGCAGCAAGCCCGATGGGAACGGAGGGCACCAAGAAATCGGCGACCTGCAGGAAAGGCCGGGACCGTCGCCGGGCGAAGAGCATCATCCCCACAACCACGCCGATGGCACCGCCGTGGAAGCTCATGCCGCCGTCCCAGACCTTGAAAATGTCCAGCGGATGGGTCACGTAGTGGCCGAGCTGGTAGAACACCACGTAACCGAGCCGCCCTCCCAGAATCACGCCCGCGATGCCGTGGAGCAGCAGATCCTCGATGTCGGTGGACACCCACGCGGATGGTGTCGTGATCGATGCGAAGGGCTGATGACGAAGCCTCAGCCGCATCAACCCATAGGCCATGGCGAACGCCAGCAGATACATGATGGCGTACCAGTGGATACGCACGGGCCCGATGGCGATCGCCACGGGGTCCACGTGCGGGAAGGGGAGCTCCAGGATCGTCACGGAACAAGCTTTCCACACGCCGCCGACAAAACCCGGTAATCGCTCCACGCGCACTAGGATCAGGGCTTGTCATCCCGCACAACACAGTCACTGGAGGGGTCATGTACGACCTGGACTGGCTGCTGGCCCGCACGGCCAGGAAGCAGAAGATGAAATACCTGTACTTCTGGGGACACCGACCCACCGCGAACGGCACCCTCTCGGGCAGCTGCCTCAGCCAGTGGTGGGCCTCGCCCTTCAAGATCGACGGGGTGCGCTACGCCACCGCTGAGCACTGGATGATGGCAGGGAAGGCGCGGCTCTTCGGTGATGACAGGGCCGCGGATCGCATCGTCGCCGCCTCCCACCCGGACTGTGCGAAACGGCTGGGACGCGAGGTCCGCGGCTTCGACCAGGACCGCTGGGACGCGCACCGTTTCAATCTCGTGGTGGAAGGCAACCGGGCCAAGTTCTCCCAGCACCCCGACTTGAAGGAGTTCCTGCTCGGCACAGGGGAACGGGTGCTGGTGGAGGCGAGCCCCGTGGACCGCATCTGGGGGGTCGGCCTGGCCGCCGACGACGACCGCATCACCGATCCACACGCATGGCGCGGACTGAACCTGCTGGGTTTCGCCCTCATGACGGTCCGCGACGAACTGGCCAAGGCCACCTGAGAGGACCCCGGCGTCACCCCGCATCGCGACTCCCAACAGAGCAGCCCTCGGCGCACCACAACAATCAGCCTGGCTCTGGGGCCCTCGAGAACGGCAGCTGGTTTCCCGGCTTGATGGGGCAGGACTCAGCCGACTGAAACGGACCTGACGAAGGCCTCGGCATCCTTGACGTAAATCATCAGTGCTTGCATGGTGCTTCCCGACAGGTCACCCCCCTGCTCCAGGGTCTTGCCCAGCGCGTCCAGCTCCGCACTCCGCCTGACCACCTGTTCGTAGACTCTGCGGGGCACCTCCTCCAGCCATCCGTTCTCGAAGGTGTCGATCCCCAGCTTCAGTGCTGCGGTGAAGTAGTGCAGGTCAGCGACAGGAACCCGGATCTCGCGACCGCGGTCATCGGCGACGACGAAATGGTCGGGAAAATTCTTAAGCCCGGCCCGTCGGCAGAGCGGCCAAGCCAGCGCGGAGGGCACCAGAAGGGCGAGCTGCTCGGCTGCCGCGCGCTCGTATCCCTTCTCCCACAGCGCGGTGATCACCTTCTTCTCGGATCGTTTCGAGGCCAGCAGCGGGATTGCGTCCAACACTCCGCACCGCGCGGTCTCATGATCCATGGGTCTTCCTCTCCGAGCCCCAAACGTGACGGCTCATTTTGACACCCGTAACCTCCACCGACAAGCAAGCCCCAGCACATGCACCGGGAAACCCGCCGCCCGGCTTCAACCACGCCGACGCTCGCAGGTCACCCACCCAGCACCATCCGCCGATGAGATCGACCTCGCCGAAGAGCTCCCAGGATCTCAACCAGGGATTCTTCTCAAGGGGCGCAAGGTCATGTAGATCTCCGCACCGGCCTTGCAGACTAGGAACACCACCACGCTCACCACGCGGATGGTGGCCTGGTCAATAGCCCCCTGCATGTGAACGGAGGAGAAAGCAGAACCACCCAAAGCGACCGTCCAACACAAGAGGATCATCAGGTGAAGCATGATGATCCGTGGCCACACGAAGGCGTAGGTCTGCGTGAAATCCTCCGGCGGCTCCTCGTCTCGACTGCGCCCGACGGCCTCTACCACATACCGGATCACGAGCAGGAAGGCAGGCACCCCGAGCGCCACCCATGTGATCTCGATCCGCCACATGAGGGCGAGCAGGGCGGAGAACACCAAATGGATCGCGCAGAAAAACAGCATGCCGAAAGCCATTCCGATGACCTGCCACCAGCCGCCTTCCGGCAAACGACGGAAAACCACCATCCGGGGAATGGTCATGAGCGTCAGCAGTAGGTTCTCGAACCACAGCAGCAGAAGTATGTTGCCGGCCGGCCATCCCAGCGCAAGCACGCCGACCAACTGAACAGCGACGAAACAGATCGTCAATCCGATCTCAGGAATCAGATTTCGCCTCACGGACTTCCTCCACTTCCACGAGCCACCATCCGAAGGGTCGCATCGCGTACGCCACGCCCTCGGTGAGGTTACCGCCCGCATGGATCACCACAGAGAGCCGCTATGTGTTTAACATGCGTACCACGGATGTTAAACACATAGGAAGCCAGAACCTTCCCCGGCATCCGAGTGGCGCGAACGCCACCGCCACAGGGCGTGCTCTCGGGGCACGAAGAGCATCCCTGCCCTCCACTTGTTTGACTTTTCCCCAGTATTTGCCGGTGTTCCTCGATACGGTTCCATCATGAGATCGTTCCCCTCGGCATCGATTCTCGATGACACCGGCCTAACCCTGGAACTGGCTCCTGCCCTCACCCCCAAGGGCCTCACCGAGGCGCCCGAGTTCTTCTCGGGATTCGCCGCCCAGCCGCTCGTGCTGGCCCGCGGTCTGCTCGTGCTGGCCGATGTGGCCCGGACCCGGTACTTCCAGCCGGCCCCCACCGGCATGCGGGACCCGATCTGCACCGCCAACGGGGATCGCCTGCGGTTCGAAGTGTTCTCGGCGTGCAACACCGTCGGGGTACGGTTGGACCTCCTGGCGGCCGCCTTCGACGGGGGCGAGATCCGCCACGGCACCACCAACGTCGACATCAATCAGCCGCTGCGGGACGCACTCGGGCAGGTCTCATCGTCAGAACTGATGCACCTGGCCGTCGGCAACGACGAGCTGCGCGTTTCCACCCCCAAGGCAACGCACGTGGAACGGAAGGTGGAGCTACCGGATCGCTGGTTGAAGGCGCTCGGATCGTCGCAGGAACTGACCCGGGAATTAAAGCTGATCGGAGAAACACCAGCCGTGCAGGCCCGCAAGTTCCTGGCGGCATTGCCTTCGGGGGCAGGTCGCGCGGGGCACTGGAGCGTCTCACGGATGGGGGTGAAACCGGCGCTGCGCCCCGGGAAGGGCACCGTGTACGCGGAAGGTCTGAACCGATTGCGGGCGGCCCGCCGCCTCGGTCCGCAGATCACGGGGATGCGGGTCTATGGCCTGCCGCAGGCACCCATGGCGGCATCAGTGTGGGAGTTCTCGCTGCCCCACGGGCGGTTGACGTTCACCCTCACCGCCGAGCACTACCGGGGTTTCTCGGGCGAAGGAGCGCTGCTGACGAAACTGGCCGCCCCCACCGCCGTCGACGATTCCGCGTTGATCTCGGCCTGTCTGGCGTTCGAGCCCCGCATCGAGATCGCCTCGCTGGCGGCGAAGACCGGATTGGGCGAGGAACGCACAGAACAAGGCCTGGCGGTGCTAGCCGGCGACGGTAGGGTGGGGTTCGACCTGTACGAACAGGCCTACTTCCACCGGGAGCTGCCCAGCGATGCCGACCGGGTGATCAAGGGCAACCCGCGTCTGAAGCATGCGAAACGCCTCGTCACCGCCAGAGCAGTGCAGCCGTTTGAGGGGCATCTCGGGACCTTCCGTGTACGGGGTGACCACGACGAGTACATCGTCCGCACCGAACCGCCGAGCTGCACCTGCCCCTGGTGGCAGGGTCACGCGGGGTCGCGGGGAGTGTGCAAGCACCTCCTGGCCGTCGAGCTGAGCAGGACGCCCGCCGAACACCGCTGATTGATGGGACAACAGGAACATGACAGAAAGGTCGCTCACCCCGGAGGAACTGACGCTCGATCGGATTGTGAACCGGAGCAGGACAACCGGAGAGCTGCTCGACGAACTGGGCCGGCTCTCACCGGAACAACGCACCCTGGCCGCGAGATCGTTACCGTTGCTGCGCCGCAGGGCACCCGTCGGCTCGGAGCATCACTGCATCGTGTTGGCTGCCTTCCTGGATGTCACACCCGCACAGCTTGTCGCTTCCTTGACCACGTGGTCCATCCGACGGCTCGCGAACGACAAGCCGGCACACGACTACGTTGCGGAAAGAATCTCAACCCACGACGAGAAATGGGCACGCAGGTTCATTGCGACCGCTCTCAAGAAAGCCAGCCTGGGCGAGCACCTTCCTCCCTTGCTGGATCCCCTCATTGATGCCTTCGGCCTGCCCCTGCCCGCGGACCCCCGCTACTGGCTGGGCTGGATGCGACACCACTCGAACCCCACCTCTGGCTGCCGCTGGGAAAAGAGGTTCATCGCCGCTTGCGCCACACCCAACATCTTCGTGATTCGTCTCAGTGACAAAATCGCCTACCGGAAACAGATCGCCCACGACATCCAGAACCTGCGTGCCGTCGAACCCACCGACGACCCGGCCCTGCTGCGGGCCCTGCTCCAGATCTTCGCCCGCGGTGACCGGGAAACCGCCCAACGAGTCGCGATGCTGTGGTTGGAGGGACTCGACCTGATCCCCCTGCTCCGAACCGAACGACGCCACGTGTTCACGGCACTGCCCAGAGCCGGCGGCTCCTTCGTGAGGCTGGCCGTCACACAGCTGCTCTCCGCCGACCTCGCCGACACCGATCTCACCAACCTGGCGCTCACCGTCCTGCCACACCAGCAGAAAAGCCTGAGACGCGTCATGATGAAAGCCGTCTCGCGAATCCTCACACCGTCACAGGACCTCCTTGATGCGGTCCGGTTGATCGCAGCACAGCAGGACACCACCAGCGCAGCGCTGGCAGAACAGCTCCTGGAGCACTGGAGCCACGGCGCCAGCGGCCCCTCGGAGGAATCCGGACAGCAACCGTCTCCCACATCCGTCCCGGCCTCCACCGTTGCCGATCATTCGGAGACGACACTCAGGAAACCCGGTCTGTGGCGTGCACCCGCGGGCCGCTGTCCACAGCCGCTGCGCGGCCTCTCGAGCACTACCCTCGTCCTCGACGATCTCGATTTGGAGACGCTGATCGTGAAACTCGAGGCGGACCGACGCGGCAACCCCGGTCTTCAGGAACACGCCCTGGCCGCTTTCGTGGCGACGGCGCACGCTCGTGGCCCGAACCGGGTCAGGCACGTGGTGCGCACCAGCAGCAGGTACGTCAATTCCAACAGATCGCTCCTGGCCCGGCTGCTGCGAAGACTGGGCAGACGCACCGACGGTGAGCCACAGCACCCGACGACTTCGGACTCGAAACCCCTGACCCTCCTGGCCGCCCAGCGGGCCGTCGAGGCCCTCAACCGGCTCGGCGAGCTGCCCTGTCTGCTGTCCACCCCCACCCATGCCGACTTCCACATCGCCTGGGATGTGTTCGCCGGGCGTGCACGGCACTACCGGAAAGCCGGGGTGAAAGTGCTCCCCACAGACATTGCGGTCGCCCTCGCACGACTCGACCGCGCAGAAACCCCCGCAGACCTGTCGGCATTCGAACAACCCATTCACAACGTGACGGCAGACCTCGCCACGGTGATCGACCACTGGCGCACCCATCCGGCACGGCCCGATGAACTGCGATTCCTGCCCACCTCCGAGACGCAGAACGGGGTCGCATCACCCATGCGCGTGGAGGTCGGCGGCGACGAACCCGCCGTTCACGAGTTGCTGGGTATCCGCAGCCACTGGGGTCTTCCCTACCGACCGATCCATCCCAGTCAGGAGGATCCGTGGGCGTTGGTGCTGCTGCCCGAGCACTCGGCCCGCCCCGCAGGACTGGCGCTCCAGGCCGCGGGAACATTCGCCCTCAACATTTTCGAGTACATCGTGGCCACGGCGCCCCGATTCGGGCCGGTCGCGTCCTTCGTCTCCCTGGTCCTGACCTCCGAGGCGACGCAAAAGGAACGCGACCGCACCGCCGCCCTGATACTGACCGCCTGGGACGAGGAACGCCTCATCCCCGACGACCTCGTCACGGCCTGGAACAGTCCGTGGCGGAGGTCCTGGAGAGTGTCGGTCCCGAAGATCGCCACGACACTGGGACGCATCGCGGACATGGGTGGCCTGGCCCTCGTGTGGCCGCTGCTGACCACCATCGCGGAGGAGATCGCGGACCAGGAGACGATCCCGGCCCCTGACTCGACGCTCCTGGAAGCGGTACTGCACCACCTGCCTGAGGTGCAGGCCGCAGGGATCGCCATCGACCTACCGAACACCACAGCGCTGGCGACCAGGCCGGTTCTCCTCAAGGCCGTGAAGATCGCGCAACTGATCGCACGGGCTCTGTGACCCGGAGGAAAAAGCGTCGGGATATCACGGCCGGGCACGCTCCCACTCGGCCACCGGCCCCGGGACGACGGTGAACAGTGGGTGCGCACGCAGATCCGCGAACGCAGGGAATCCGGGAACCCGATCGGGTGAGCGTTCCTTCAGTTTGGCGAGCAGATGGGAGGCCTCGACGTCGAGCTGTCCGCGGGTGACGGTGAGCGTGAGCCCCTGATCGGGCTTCTGGATCCGGGTGACGTCGAACCTGTATCCCCGCCGCACGGCCTCGTCCGCGAGTCCCTGCAGGTAGGACCCAATCCCGGCCAGCGGATCGTCGAGGACCCTGAACCTGGCGAGCTGCGGATGTCGGGTGTAACCGACGGTCTGCCCCGCGAGGACCTTCTGCACCAACAACGACTCCCGCCAGCAGGCCACCAATCCCTGCCTGTCGAGGTATTCCGGATGCAGCGACCAGATTCTCATCAAACCTCCCGGATGATTCACCAGGATTCAACGGATACCACACCGATCGGCGGCGCTACCCATTTCAGTCGTATTCTTTCCCTTTTTTCACGGGTGAAACTCCGAATGGCGTTGCCCGCCAGCACGAGTCCACTACACTTACCGGTGGTGGAACATTTCGCCATCCTCAGCTTCTGGCTCATGTTCTGCTCAGATCAACCACTTCATAAGTCGGGGGTTCATCCGGTACCAGATGAACCCCCGTCCCCTTGTGTCTCCCGAAACCCACCCGGTCTCCCACGCACGGGTTCCCCGGAATCAGCCGACCCCTCGGCGCCGCTCCAGTCGCACCCCGGCACTTCACCGCTGGGCTCGCAAGCGACCATTGAGACGTTGTGACATCGAGCACCCGGAACAACAGGAGCAGCAATGACGGACACCCCGTGGGATCGACACCGATTCGACGCCTTCCTGAAAGCACCCCAGGACCTCGAAGGACTCGTCGCCGCCATTGACGCACTGCCGCCCGCCGACCGAGAGGCCGCTTCGACGGCTCTGGACCGCGAGCTTCCCGCACTGCGGCAACGCCTCGAACACGAAACACACCGCGACCAGGCGACAGATGTGGACCCCTGGCATCGCGGCATCGTCCTGGTCACACTGCTCGACTCCACCCCGTCCCAGGTCGCGAGCATGGTCACCGCATGGTGGGTCTGGAAACTGTGGGAAAACGAGGAGGTCTTCGGCAGGGTGCGGGAGGCGCTGCTGGCCCGTGATCGTTCCTGGGCACAGCAGCTGGTCGACGCCATCCTCGACAGACCCGACGTCGGCATCCACACCCGGCTGGCGCATCCTCTCGTCGTCGCCCACCACCTTTCCCTGCCCACCCAGCCGGGGTACTGGCAGCTCTGGGCACACGAACTGGCCATCCCTCGCTCGGAACAGCGCTGGGAGGAACACTTCCTGACCGCCTGTGCCGTGCCCGACGTCCTGGCGGGGACGGCACACGGGCAGGCCGACTACGCCCAACACGTCTCGCGGGCGATCGAGATCCTGCGGAAACTGGAACCCACGAACGACCCGGCCCTGACGCGGGCCCTGCTCCGAGTGTTCGCTCGCGGCGACCGATCCGGCGCGCAACGGATGGCATTGCTGTGGCTGGAGGCCCTCAACCTGGAAGAGCAGCTCCAGGAGGCACGTGCTCCCCTGCTGGCAGCCCTCCCGAATGCCGACAACACCGTCGTGAAGTTCGCCATCAGGCAGCTGCTGGCCTGCGACCTCGCACCGGACGAACTGACTGAGCTGGCACTGATCGTACTGAACCGCCGAGAAAAAGCATCGAAACGCACCCTCCTGAAGGCCCTCACCGCCCTGGACTCACCCCCGACCGAGCTGCTGGAGGTCGTCGGCGCCCTCACCACCCAGCACGACGACACCACCGCGCGGCTGGCCGTCTCGCTCCTGCAACACTGGAACACACCCGACCCCACACGGCCCGTCGTCGAGGAGAAAGACACCCACCATGACTGACCGACACCTCACCCCGGAAGAGGCCGACCTCGTCCGGATGGCCACGGAGGCCACCAGCCTTGGGCACCTCATCGAGAAGCTGGAGTCGATGGATCCTCAGGAGCGGGCGGCGAGGTCACGGGTGTTGGCGAAGGGCCGTCGCGCCATCAAGGCTGCGTTGACCGACACATCCGGGTTCCTCGATGCACGTCTGATGCCGCTCACCGCCGCGTTGGGCAGCACCCCCGCCCAGACCGCCGCGACGTTCGATTTCTCGACGGTCACATCCCTGAAGGACGACGAGGCCATCGACGAGGCGGTGGCCCTGCTCGCCGGCAGGGGCACCGACTGGGTGGAAAAACTCGTGGCGGCCCTACTGCGGAAACACAACGATCAGTGGTGGCTCAGCCATCTCGTCGGCCCCCTGTGCGTCGCCCTGGATCTGCAGCTGCCCGGAGCGGACCACACCACCTACTGGGCGAGCTGGGCCAGAGACAACTCCGATCCCACGCCCGGCACGCGCTGGCAGGAGCACTTCCTGCAAGCCTGCGCGTCCCCGAACGCCCTCACCTTTCCCGGCCTCAACAGGGACGCGTCCGACATCCGCGAGAAGGCGAAGGTCCTGCGGAAACGGGAACCCACGAACGACCCCACCCTGCTGGACGCGCTGCTCCGGGTCGTCGAACGCGGCGACCGCCCCACCGCCCAGCAGGCCGTCGTGCACTGGCTGCGGGCACTGGACCTGGAGGGCCTGCTCGCCGCGGAGCGGCCCCGCCTGCTGGCGGGCCTGCCGAATGCCGACAAAACCGTCGTGAAACTCTTCACCGACTGCCTGCTGGCCGATGGGCTCGGCGACGACGACCTGACCGCCCTGGCCCTCGATGTCCTGGTCCGCAAGGAGAAGGGCGTCAAACGCGACGTCCTGAAGGCCCTCCGCGGGGTGGGGGCGCCGTCGCAGGATCTCGTCGGAACCGTCGAGGCGCTGGTCGCCGACGCGGATGCAGTCACCGCCGAGCTGGCCCGGGAACTCCTGGAAGGCTGGGACGCCGCCCCGCCCGCGGAGGAGCCGCTCGGGTTGTGGCAGGAGCCGTCGCTGCCGGCGCCGGAGCTTCTTTCCGAGTTCACCGACGACGCCCTGGTCCTCGACGAACCCGCCCTGCTGGCGCTGCTCACCGACATCGACACCCAGTGGTGGTTGAGCGCCTTCCACTACGAGCGTCTCCTCGCGACCTTCGTCGCCACCGCCCACGCCGGCGGCCCCGAACATCTGGTCCGGCTGATCAGGCGTAACGTCTCGCCGGACCGCTGGTGTGGTTTCCTGACCCGGCTGGTCGTGTGCCTGGGTAATGGCACCATCGTCCCCGGCCAAGGCATCCGGCCCGCCGCCTCGCCGAGCGGTCCCCTGTCCTTCCTCACGGCACAGCGGGCCCGCGATATCTTCGGACTGCTCGGCGAGCTGCCCTGCCTGCTTTCCACCCCCACCCACGAGAGGTTCCGCATCGCCTGGGAGGTCTTCCGGGAGCGGATCGGCAGGTTCCGGGAGACAGGGGTGGAGCTGGTTCCCACCGACGTCGCCGTGGCCCTGGCCCGTCTCGACCGCGCCTGCGCCCCACGGGATGTCTCCGACCTCGACCTGCCCATCCGCGGCGTCGAGGTCCGTCTGTCCGAGGTGCTCGCCTGCTGGCGCGACAACAACCCCCACCCCGGCGTGCTCCGGCTCAGCCCGGCATCCGAGGACGATCGTCCGCACCTGAACCGTCCCGTCTGGAGGTTGCTCGTCGACGGCGACGTGCCCGGCACGTTCGAACCGCTCGGGCTGCGCAACGCCTGGACAGAACGGTTCCACCCGGATCGCAGCCTCTACTGGGAGGCGGTGCGGGACCTGTCCGAGGCCTGGCCGGAACCAGAACCCGACGACACCACCCGTATCGAGTCCGCGGGGGACGACGACGCCGAGGTTCACGTCCAACCCCGCGAACCGATCATCCACATCTCGGATTCCGAGGCCACCTTGACGCTGCTCCCGGCACACCCGACCCGCCCCGCGACACTGGTCCTGCAGGACCTCGGGAATTACTCTCCTACCAAAGCGGTTGACGGTTTCCTCCCGATCGCGAGGGTGGCGGAGCGGTTCGGGCCGGTGCTGTCGTTCGTCGCCCTCGCCGTGATCTCGGGGGCGGCACTGAAGGACCGCGACCGCGTCGCCGAGGCCCTCCTGACGGCCTGGGACGAGGGCCGCCTGCGCCCCGGCGACCTCGTCGACGCCTGGCGGAGCCCCTGGTGGGACGAGCTCAACGACATGCCGCGGGCAAAACACGAGACCTGGCCCCATTCGCCCGCGAAGACGGTGACGGTCCTGTGCACCGTCGCCGACGCCGGCGGGTTGGCCCTGGCCTGGCCGTTGCTGGTGACAATCGCGGAGGAGCTCGCGGGGCAGCGGAAAACCACGGCGGCGACGGCGACGGCACTGGAGGCGGTGCTGCGTTACCTCCCAGAGGTGCAGGCGGCGGGGGTCGCCGTCGATCTGCCGAACGTCGCGACACTGGCCACCCGGAAGGGCAACAGCAAGGCGATGACGGTCGCGAGGCGGATCGTCGAGACCAGTCCGGTGGTTCACCGCACCGGACAGGACCTACGGACAGCCCTGTAGGAGATTCCGCCTCCGGACGAGAAGTTCATCGCAGATGTCGCCGGGGCCGTGAACTTCGTGACCCCCGAAAGAACAGGTTCGAAAGAAGACGCACAATTCTGAACACGCAATTCCGCGACCGCTCCGCGCACGGGTTCGATACCGAGCACCTCCCCATGAAGCCGTGCTTGCATATTGCTAGCGTAGTTTCATGACCACCCTGTACATTCGCGACGTGCCCGACGATGTGGCCGAGACGCTCAAGCAGCGCGCCGCTGCGCGGGGACAGTCCTTGTCGGCCTATGTCGCCGCCGAACTCAAGCAGATCGCGTCGCGACCCACGAATGCGGAAATCATCGACCGGCTCCGCATCATGGATCGCACATCCGGGCCCGACCGCGAGGAGATCCTGGCCGAGATCGCGGCGAATCGCCTATGATCGTCGTCGATGCCTCCGCCATGGTAGAGGTTCTGGTGGGGGGTGACGCCGACCCGGCGCTG
The DNA here is from genome assembly GCF_037055325.1 of Arachnia propionica. Lineage (NCBI taxonomy): Bacteria > Bacillati > Actinomycetota > Actinomycetes > Propionibacteriales > Propionibacteriaceae > Arachnia > Arachnia propionica. The sequence continues at coordinate 1,929,131 of NZ_CP146373.1, forward strand.
CTCGATGAACTGGCCGGCGACATCGCAGCCCCACACGTGCTGGACCTTGAGGTCCTGTCGGTACTGCGCGGCCTGACGTTGGCGGGAAAACTCGCCCCGGAGACCGCTGACCGGGCCCTGCAAGAGTACTTCCAGCTGAACATTCAGCGCCACAGCACGGCGCTGCTCGCCGAACGCATCTGGCAGCTCCGTCACCAGTTCACCGCCTATGACGCCAGCTACCTCGCCTTGGCCGAGGCGCTCGGTGTCCCCCTCATCACCTGCGACAAGAAACTGGCGCCACCAGGACACCGGGCCGAGGTGAGACTCTTCCCGCTCTGACACCGAATCGGCGATGATCGCGGGGGGATTTGTCACTTATCGCCGATAGGTTCATCCCATGACCTGGAACGCCGACACCCTGGCCGCTTTCCTTCTCGAATCAAAATCGTTCAAGGACCTCGTCGTGGCCCTCGACGACCTCACCGAGGCCGACCGTTCGGCGATCCGCAAAGCGATCGGCAAGGCCCTCCCCTCACTGCGCCGACGCATGGAGGAGGACCACAGGGGCGGACACCTGATCCTGCTGACAGCGGCGGTCGGCGCCACCCCCGCGCAATGCGCCACGGTTTTCTCCCTCTGGGACATCTGGCAGCTGATCCGGTTGCCCATCACCCGCGACCGGTTGCTCTCCTGGCTGGCCGGCAACGGTCCGGACTGGGCCGACGACCTCATCGCACGCCTGCTGAAACGCCGCGACGGAGCCGAAACCTACGCCGACCTGATCGACGAACTCGTCCTCGCCCTCGACCTCCCGATTCCCGACGATCCCGGGTTCCTGACGGGATGGGCGACGGAAGACAACACTGTCCCCAGACCGGGACGCCGCTGGGAGGAACACTTCATCGCCGCCTGTGCCGCCCCGAACGCCCTCGGCCAGTACCTCGTCGCCGATCAGCGTCCCCAGGTCCAGACCCGGATCCAGGAGGCCGTCGCGGACCTGCGGGTGACCGAACCCACCGACGACGAGGCCCTGCTGCTGGCTCTCCTCCAGGTGTTCGAACGCGGCGACAACCGCCCCTCGCAGCAGTTCGCCCTGCTCCAGATCGCAGGTCTGGGCCTGACCCCTCTGCTCACGAAACATCTCGACCGGTTCCTGGCGGCCCTGCCGAACGCCGATCCCGTCGTCGTGAAGTTCGCGGTCGAACAGCTGCTGCCCCTCGGCCTGAGCGAGGATCACCTGACCACGCTGGCCCTGGACGTGCTGGCCCGCAAGGAGAAGGGCGTCAAACGCACCGTCCTCACGGCGCTGCGCTCGGTGAACGACCCGTCGCAGGATCTGGTGGAGATGCTCACCGCGACCACCAGCGGCCCCGACTCCACCGCCGCCGGACTGGCCCGGAAACTCCTCGACGGCTGGGGCGTGACCACCGACCCCGCCGAGTCGTTGGGGTTGTGGCGCGACCCGCTCGGCATCCCTCCCGAACCCATCGACGACCTGGACCGGCTCCTGGACGAAGTGGAGTTCGACGAGCTGATCCACCGGCTGGACAGCGAAGCCCCGGGAAACTGGATGTCCGTCGAGGACCACGAACGCAGCTTGGCGGCGCTGGTCGCGCTGGGGTGGGCCGAGGGACGCGACGCCGTCGTCGAGACGCTGCACGACACGCTGAACCACGACCCGAACACACACAGCATGTGGAAGCAGCTGGTGCAGCGCTGGCTGCAGCGAGTGACCGGCCAGAAAGAACGCGGCAGGTCACCTCGGGGTGCGGCACTCACGCGAGTCGCGATTCGACGCTGCAACGACATCCTGGATGCCATCGGACAGGTGCCGTGTCTGCTGTCCACCCCCACTCACAAGAACAACCGGGTCTCCTGGGAGAAGTTCCGGGACCGGCTGCTCCGCTACGCCGAGAAGAACGTGGAGGTGCTGCCGATCGACCTGTTCGTCGCCCTGGGGCGGATCGACCGCTCCGAGGCCGCACCCTGCGCCCTGCCGGGTCACGTCGCCGGGGGACGAACCGTGCAGGAGGTCGTCGATCTCTGGCTGAGCACCCCCGCCGAACCGGGCCGGATGAGTTGTGTTCCCCCCAGCGTCCTCAAGAACGAGCAGGGCAACCAGGTCTGTCGCAGGGTGCGCATGGAAGGCGACGAACCCGTGGTCGCGAAGATCCTCAAGGTCGCGGGACCGTGGGACAGGACGCACCGAGCACCAGAGCGCAGCGGGGAACACGACATCGGCAGCACCCTGCTCCCGGCACACCCCATATGGGCGGCCACTGCCGCCCAGGTGAACCTGCCCTTCGGCAGCAGTTCCGCCTGGGAGATCACCGAGGCGGTCGCCTCCGTATTCCAGGTGGACCCGGTCATGGCTCTCCTCGCCTTCGTTTTCGCGAGCGGGGCCTCTCCGCAGGGTCGCGACGAGATCGCGGGGGCGCTGCTGACGGCGTGGGATGAGTCCCGGCTGGGACCGGAGGTGCTCGTTGCGGCCTGGGACAGTTCGTGGCGTCAGGAGTGGCGCGACGACATCACGCCCATGAAAGTGGCGGCGATGCTCACGACACTCGCGGAGGCCGGTGGTCTGGCCTTGGCGTGGCCACTGCTGACGAGGATCGCGGAGGAACTGGCGGGAATGGACAAGCTCCCCACCGGGGTCGCGACCGTCCTGGAGTCGGTGCTCCATCTCCTACCGGAAGTACCCGGGAAACCGGAGCTGCCCACCGTCGCGGCGCTGGCCGCACGGAAGGGCAGCAGCAAGGCGATCAAGGTGGCGCGGCAGATAGTCGCCGCCGACTGATCCACAGGGAAACCCCGCCCCAGCACTGCAAGCAGGATTCCTCCCTTGAGTACGAAGTCATCCCCGTGCTCGCTGCGGACGAGGCGGTCCAGGAAGGACTCGAGTAGGTGCCGAACCAGGTATTCTTGGGTGGGCGCTGGCCCTCCAGTTCTGCTCGCCGTGGATCGAGCCTTGGACTGGAGGATGGTGAAGACTTCTTCGCCGCGCGTCATGACAGCGTCTCCAGGGCGTGAAGCAGCGGAGTCTTGGCTCGGGGGAGCTGCAGGGCGATCCGCATCAGGGTGTTGGGTTTCCCGCCGCGGCGCAACCATTCCTTGAGGGCGTCTCGCGCGGTCTCGTAGCCGAGCTGGCCGCGCAGGCGGAACGCGTCCGCGATGCAGCGTTCGGGAGAGTAGAGCCCGATCGACAGGTCCGTACCTTCGATGGGAATCTCGTCGCGACCGAGGTCGAAGGTGGCGGCATCGAACTGGTGCCAGGTGATCACGTGCTCGGTTGCAGGAGAACGCCCTCCACGGGGGATCGCGACATCGAGAGTGTCAGGAATGGCGTCGGTCAAGTCATGGTGGGCGAGCGCAGAAGCGAGGCAGATAGTTGCATCGGATCGCCGGGTTGCGGCTTCGACCAGGCTCCAGTCCACGGCTGGCGCATCTGCGGGGAGGTAGATGCCGCGTGCGACCCGGGTCAGGTCGCCAGCGCGGGCTGCCCGGTAGAGGCCGGTACGGGACAGCCCAGCGCGATCAGCGGTTGACGGGGTGATCGGTGTCACGGTCTCACCTCAACTTGGGCAGTATGAAACGTCTACAGATAATAGTAGCTGATTACGTTTCGTTCCGCTCTGGCGCCGAAGTGACGAAAATCAAAACGCGCCCTGCGAGTTGACAAGGCGGCTCTAGTTCTGGAGTGCGAATTGTCTGACCTGTCGGTGCTGATAGGCCGAGATGTAGGTTGCGAGTTTGCCGGGCGACGCGGTGTCGGTCCATTCGACCTTGTTGACCCAATTCTGGAGGTGATAGACCTCCGGTCGCGATCCTAGACGGCGTGCCGGTGCCACGGAGGCGCCGTCACGGACATCATGCGATGGAGCTGGTAACACTAGAACCAAGCTCGAGGACCGCCTGAACAGTTTCAGTAGCGAAGAAGCGGCCACCATGTACAGGACCGAGCACCCGACTTCACGGACAGGATCTGGTCATCCAGTGGGGTGGGCTTTTCATCTGGAGCCAAAGGCGGAGGCTTACAGAGCACATCGTCACGCTTCCGGGCATCGAACGATGATCGATTGACAGTTGAGGCGCACGGATGCACCGGTGTCGCTGTGCCCTCGTGTTCGGTGTTTAGCGGGCCAGGCGCGGGTCGCGTTTAGGTGGTGCTCGCGCGACCCTTTCGCCGCTTGGATGCTCGGGATGCAGGTCTCGGTTGGGGCATGAGTTCTACGGTGCGTTCACGCGCACGGGTGCAGGCAACGTAGATTTTGCGGTGCAGGTCTTGAGTGCTGTCGAGGCCGGCAGCCAAGGCTGCCTGCTCCTCGGGTTTCAGGCGGAGCCCGACGACCTGCCACTCGCCGCCTTTGGCTTGGTGGGTTGTCAAGCCAGGAACTGGACGCCCAGAAAAGATCAGTCGTTCCTGCAACTGGGCGAGCCGTTTCGTGTGGTTGTGGTGAGGCGTACGTAACTCTCGCGCCGACACGCTGCCAATGACCTCCTTCAGCTGCATATATGCTTCCTTCACCGCATTTTTGCCGCTGTAGCGCAGGATTTCGAGAACGTTCTGCAGTTCTGGTTCCAGTTTCCGTGGCGTATCGCGATCCTGTATGTCCAGCGCAGTCAGGGCGTCGTTGAGGTATGTGGCATCGAGATCGAATACGTTCCGAGTGACGTGGTTGAGCAGTAGGGTAGCCGCAGCCTCCTCGTAGATGCCCTTGAAGGAGTGGAACGCCAACGGGAGGACTTCGCCGCCGAGCTTCCACAGCTCGGCCCACCACAGCGCGAGAACCACGTCGATGTCTGACTGGCCGGTCGGCAGAATGATTCCTTGTCCAGCACGAAGTTGGGTGGCTAAGTCGTTCTGCTCCTCGGAACGCCACCGGAACGACTTAGTGAGTCTGAGCGTCCTGACCCCGGCTCGCTCAAGAAGCTTGGGAATAGCTTGTGGACGGGCGCCACGGAACAGGTAGAGCGCCTGCCATGGATCCCCAACCAACGTGACATTGACCCCGGCCGCAATGGCGGCTTCGATGATGGCTATGTCCAGATCGTTGGCGTCGAAAACCTCGTCGACAATGAGGGATCTCATGGTGTCGCCGATGCGTTGCCGGACCCGAGCCGCTGAAGTTGGGTCTTGGAGAGCGAGTGTCAGAATGTCCCGTACGTCTTGGTGAGTGCAAATTCCCTGTTCAATTAGGGGTGCCACCGTTGCTTTGGGGAAGCGTGCGGCCTTGCTTGAATCGAATTCTTCACGGAGCCCGACCTGACGTCCGGAGAGATACAGCTCATAGAAGGCAGTGGTCCAGACAGTGCCGCTGGTCGAGTTCCAACTGTCGCGCACGTCCAACTTGATGTTCCCATCGGGCCACAGCATGGGGGTATTTGGCCAGATCACGAGCTGTTGTCGCATCAAATCATGAAGTAGATCGCACATGATCGAGTCGAGAGTCACGATCCGGTGCGGCCAAATTAAAGCTGCGGGGCCCCACAGCCGTTGCACACGTCGGCGCAGGGTATAGGTCGCGGCACGGGTGAAACTGACAGCCACGACAGCGCGTGTGTCGCGCCGATGCGCGGCGGCGAACCGTTGCACCCCGAAGCGTTGTGCCGACACCGTGGTTTTGCCTGTGCCGGGGCCAGCCTCGATGAACAGGTTGGTCCGCGGGGAAGCTGCGGCAAGGCGCTGCTCATCGGTTAGATCTGCGATGACGCCAGCGTGGGCGAGTGTCTCACTCACAGCTGAGTGCCCGGTTCGCGGCTCGAAACGTCTTTGGTATCAGAAGGCGGTTCAGGCGACGAATGGAGGAAGTCGAAGACATTCCTAATCGGCGCTGGGACGCGAACCTCGACCTCCACGAACTGCTCCCGGTTATCGCGGAGCCGATCCGCGAGGGCCTCGGCAAACTGGCCTTTACGAGCTGCTGCTGCACCGGCCGGTACTGTCTTCCCATCGACCTGGTGCTTACTGCGGAACAGGTCTCGGATCGTCTGTGGCGTAACCTGCTCGGGAACGGCCACTTTGATGTCCGTCAGGGCATCCTCGATCAGAGCCTCATTGCCCTCAGTCAGTTGAGGCTCCAGCGTCGGGTGACTGTGCTCAACGAGCACGATGCGCGAGTCGTATTCACTGGCCCACGAGGGCGGAGTAGGCGTCTGGTCGAAGTCGAGGTCGCTGTCTCTCAAAACGGCCAGACGGCTGCACAATTCGTGGCCCGGGGTGGCGAGCAGGCGAACCACCCATGGACCTACCTTCGTTCCCATCGGCACGATGCTCAGCGCATCTACGAACAATTGCTTATCCGGCTCGCCATTGGCCCAGACCCAGCCAAACTCACGAAGCACCGCCGCCTCGGTGACACCTTCCACGAGAAGGAGCCGATCGGCGAAGAGGGAGGCAGACCTGCTGGCATCCAGGTGCAGCCGTGTCTTACGCAGCACCTCTGCAGAGTGTGTGCCCAAGGGGATATCGGCTACGGCTTGACAGACTCGTCGTCCGGCGCTGTCGCGGCGAGCGATCACGAGTTCCGTTGGATCGCACGAGGTGATGACATCAGTGGCGTGACTGGACAAGATGACCTGGAGTTCAGGGCGCTGCTGGACCTGTCGACGCAGATATCGGACGAGGGAGTGCTGTAGTTGTGGGTGCAAGTGAGCTTCAGGTTCTTCAATAACAACGGTGACGTGGAAGGGGTCGTCGGGGAAGAATGAGTCCTCGACACTCTCACTCTCGGCGTGAGTTTGCTGCAAGATGCGCTCCGCATCCTCAAGCCCGCTGACAGCTGATCCGTCGGCATCAACGGCTTGTGACCCAGTCGACCCTGCCGCGACGTCTGCTTCCGCGTGGGCGATCTGCGTGAAGTCGGGGATGGCTGCGAGGGTTACTGCAACATGTAGCAAGTTGACGTAGCCCAGCCCGACCACTTCGAGAGGAAGCGCGTCGGAACGCCCTTCCGACGTGGCGAGCATCAGCTCGAGCACTCGCGCAAGGTAACGGTCATCGACGACCTGACCGCGTATGTATGGCCAGTTGCGGGACACTCCTGCCGACAGTGCACGAAGCTGCTCGCCAACCCTGGCCTCAAGGCCAGCCAGTAGCTCATCGGTCGCAAGAGCCTCAAGAAGGCCAGATGCCCGACCCCGCAACTGGGACAGGTCGCGTCCACGGCCGCGGTTCTGCTGCTGTGCACGCAGAAGCTCGACCAAGATGCGAGTTTCGCGGCGTGACAGCTCCTCGATTGGGTTGCGCCACGCCGGCAAGTAGACGAGGCGGATACGCGGCTCCACCTCGCTGGCAGCACCAAGCGCACTCGTCGAGATGCAGCCGAGGTCGCGGTGTAGCGTTCGCGACCATTCGGCAGCGACAGTCCCGGGAGCGCTACGCCCACCTTGAGTTTGCAGCTGCCTGCCGAGCGGGCCCTCTTTGTCGGCGTCGTTCTCGAAGCGGTACGCCACCTCAATGTCCCGATCGCCTGCGCCGAGAGCTGCTGCGGAATGTCTTGGGAGGTGGGGAAACCGCTTGCTGTGGCTGAGGTAGATCGCGTCCATCAGGGTGGTCTTGCCGCCGCCGTTCGCCCCGGCAATGACGGTGAAACGTCCCGGCAGCGCGAGTTCCAGCGGGCCGTCGGCAGCACCACGCAACCCCCGGACGCGCACGCGACTTAGGTACACGACAAACCTCTCGTTGATCGGCGATACTGGGCCCAGCTTTCTTGCTACTGGAACGGATCGTTTCGCCCAGTGTAAGTCGTTGGGCGAGCCGTTTCCCTGATAGGAGGCAGCGGCGTGACGGCTAGCCTCCTCTCGCTCGCAGCGGCCACCTTGCTCGAAGAACACCTACCCCCAGTACCTCGGAGTAGTCGTCGTATCTGGCCACGACCACTGGCTGCGACGGCCTTGGGCAGGTAAGCGCCTCCATCTCAACACGAAAAATCCCCTTTCAGACGCCGCAACCCGCATTGAGTGCTGCATAACCGGGGAGTCGCGGGCGGAGTGTCCTCAGAAGTCGAAATCGAAGTCGATTCCGTCCAGGAAGTCCCCCAGATCGAACCCGTCGAACAGTCCACCGATGCCGTCGAACAGGCCATCGGCGCCGTCGAGGAGGTCCAAGGTGAGCATCTGGAACACCAACTCCCCCGCCACATCGGCACCGACATCGATCCAGTCGATGTCCCATTCAACGTTTCGTTCGATGGCGAGTTCGCGGAAGATCTTGACCCAGTGGTCGGCGACCCCGAAGACCATCGCGTAGGGAAGGTAGCGGCTGAAGATGTTTTCCGCCTCCTCGAAGCGGATCTGCTCGGCCTCGGCGGTCGCGAGGTACTGCTTGAAGCCGAGGGCCTGGATGCGCGTGGCGGTGCCTGCGCCGGTGCGGGGCACGCGACGTCTCGGCCCGAAGGCGGCGACGACACCCGTCGCGACGAACATGGCGGCAGCCAGTATGCCCACAACACCCCCGCCGGCGATCACCAGCGCGGCGACACCCGCCACCATCCCGGCAGCCACGCGCCCGAGCTTGTGGCGCCGGCCACCCGGGTTCGGGTTCTGCCGATACCAGCCGCGGCGGCTGGTCTCCTCGTAGATGTCGGAGGTGAGCTGCCGGAACACCTTCTTGTGTTTGCGGACCAGCTCCGACATCCGCTTCTCACGCCCGTCGGGGAAGGCTCCCTCCAGGAACGTCTTCTCGTAGCGCATCAGGTTGGAGCGGGGCTTACTGCAGGGCTGAAGCAGCCAGTCCTTCCCGCGCCGCTTGCCCTTGCCATCGTCGAGCACCTTGATGCGCAGGAATCCGCGGGCGGAGAGGTCGACGATGGTCGCAGTGAGGTCATGGGGATCCACCATCCCGTCGATGACCATCCCGATCAGCCCCGGGGTGACGTCACGCGGCGGGGTGAAGGCGACGGGGAAAGGACCCTTGTACTCAGGAGACCGGAGCAGTTTGACCGGGGTCGCCTTCCACTCCTTCCGCGACGGCAGGACACCGGGCGTCAGGCCATCGTAGATCTCGTCATGCGAGGCGAGGAATCGCCTGAGGAGCAACATCACCGCTCCCAGGAACACGACCATCGCCACCGCAAACACAATCCATGCCATGAAATAAAGTCTCCCGCATCCTTGGATGGTGTGGCGACAAACACGTTCCACAAGTCTTCTTGAGTACAAAAAACTGTTTGTGTATGGTGGCCCTCGTGACCGCCGAACCCGCGACCATCGACCTCGCGCTGAGGGCACTCGCCGACGGGAATCGTCGCGCCATCCTGCGCATCATCCGTTCGGAGCCCCAGCAGGTGGGGTCAGTGGCGGAGAAGGTCGGACTGTCCCAGCAAGCGACCTCCCACCACCTGGGAGTGCTGCGCCGCGCCGGCCTGGCGACCAGCACCCGGGACGCGACCAGGCACCTGTACGTCCTGAACACCGACGGCCTGGCGGCGGTGCGTTCGTATCTCGACGATTTCTGGCCCACCACACGGCCCAGGGCATCCCACCGGGTCCCAATTTCTGGCGCCCCGGGGATCATCCACCCGATCGAGGAGCATCATCCATGAACGAACCACTCGACATCGTCAACCGCTACCACCGCGCATGGACCGGCGGGGACGTCGACTCCGCGATGGAACTGGTCGCGGACACCATCACATGCCGGGCTCCCGGCGTCGATCTCACGGGCAAGGCCCAGTACCGCGAGTTCATCGCGGGATTCGCCCCGGCCCTCACCAACATGGTCGACATCGCCAGCTTCTCCGACGGAAACCGCGTCGCCCTGTTCTACTACCCGCAGACGGCCATCACCGGCATCGCCCCTGCCGCGGAGTGCTTCACCGTCCAGGACGGTCTGATCACGGGCAGTGTTCTCGTCTTCGACCGGCTCTCCTTCGCCCCGCCGAGCGCACCATGACCGACCCCAAAGCAGCACAGACCGAGCTTGTCGCCCGGCTCCACGGGATCCTGGACGACGAACCCACCACCCGCGTGATCTCGATGTTCGGGTCGCGTGCCTTCATGGTGCGCGACAAGATGGTGTGCTGCGCCCTCAAGGGTGGGCACCTACTGGCGCACGTCGATCCCGACGACGATGCGAAACTTTCCGGGGAACCCGGTGCCTCCCCCGCCGAGATGGGCCCGGGCCGCGAGATGGGTCCTGGCTGGATCCAGGTGTCGGCGGAGGCGATCACCGACGACTCCCGCCTGCGTTTCTGGGTCGATACGTGTATGGCCTTCAACCGCGCCCACACCATCGACGAAGGGATGTGACGGCATGTGACAACGAGAAGGTTTACAACTTTCGTCGAGTCCCCGCCCCTGTTGTTCATCTTTCTCGAAGAGCTCGAAAAAGACAATTCCAAGGAGCATGAGAAGCCAACAAACCGACCTGGATTGGGACCGTCGCGCCCACCATCCGGACATTCACGGAGGATCTCGACGAGGACTTCGGACCGTTACAAGCCTTCATCACAGACGAGTCCTCATACAAAACCCGGGTCGCCGTCACGCCGACCAACCGAGCCACCAGCTGGATCGACTCCTTCCGGCAGGTGAAGGCCCCGGCAGTGAAGATCACGCCGGGCGCGATGAGGCTCGCTTCCGAGCAGCTGACACCTGGTTGGTGCACGTCAACCCGGCCCAAGAAGCACCTCGCCTCACGGCACTCCGAGTGCCACCAAGGAGTGACTCAATCGACTCGAGGTGGCGCTGGGGATGCGAAGGTCTCACGATAGACGCGCCTGATTCTGCAAACATACATCCACACAACGACTAAACCCACAGGAAAAGCAGCGAGCATCACCATTAAAACCAGTAGCGCAAGGAAAACTCCCGACCCCGTGAAAAGATGACTTTCACCCATCCCGAAAGTCAGGCTCCGCAACAAGAAGACTATCGCATCTCCCCCAAACACCACGCCAAGCCACACCACCAGAATCCAGCATCTGAATCCCTTTCTCGGGACCACAACATTTCTCGCACGCAAGTTGCAGTACATGACAACGACCTCGATGAGCTTGGCGACACAAAATGAAGCACAGCCAACCAGCAACACCGCAGCAGCGACCCATAGAGTTACAGAAAACAGCTTGGGCGACGCCCCAGTCAAGAATAAGATAATGAGTACGAAATAGACAGCAAAAAATGCGGCACCCGCCATCATTCCAACTCGACCAGCAATCGTCAAACTAGACTTTCTTGCCCATCGAATCGCGTTGAAAATGACCCACCCCAAAGCAATCAAATAGAGCAGGCCACCCACAAGGATCTTCAAGCCACTTTCATCAAGCCAGGACCGGAGCATATCGAAAGCGGCTCGAGGCCACTCCGACAACACTGCAGGGAAGAGCCAAGCAGCTACAGCAGCCAGAATAATACCGAATGCACTTATGAGTACACCCTTTGAAATCGATGAATGACTGGGGTCACGCAAGACATCCCACATTGTGAGCACTTGACGGCCAATCGCCACCATCAGACCTATCGTTACCCCGAGCGTGATAACGATCCCCACGATTCCCAGCCAGTCACTTGAGTCGACAAGACCACTGTTTCGCATCAAGCCCCACCACAGCAACCCCAGCCAGACACCAGCAAAAGTCGCAACAGACAGGCAAGGTTCGCCAATACGTCTCATCTTCCTGAGGAATAGGGGCGAAAACCACCGTAGTCCCGAAATCGCCATGATGAATGAATTACACAAGGCGCAAGCTCGCCAACCACAGGCAGCCAGCCTGTGACTCGGAGTCCGCCTCAGCAATTCAGCACAATACACTTGACGTCCCAAGGAGATACGAAGAGCTTTTTCCCGCGAGGTCTCGAGTTCCCCAAGCTCCTCATCGGTGGCATCTGTTACCGCTTTCAACATTCGGAATAGCCGCTGGTCACCATCCGGGGCAGAAATTACCTGTCTACACCTGAAGAAACTCTCGAGTGCGAGATGATCCGATAGGGACAGGGGCGGGGTGAGGAGTCCTCGACTCCTCACCTCATGAAGCGTAGCCGCACTAAGCACCTTTCCCCATCGAGGCGAACGAGCAGCCATCGAGCCGGCTTCCACCATCGAAACTGTGAAACAGAGTGCAACAAGACTACACACGCTGCCGAGCAAGAGTAGAACATCCATGGTGAGACCCTACGAACGCCCACTGACAATTTATGTCGCACGATCCCGAAGAAGGCCGACTCCAGCTCTGCATGAGTGACGTGGCCCCACCAAGGACACCATCAAAGTCGCCCTTACTAGGGGTTCATTGAATCGCATGGCGACCGAGATAAATCAACACTGGAAGATATTTCATGGCAAAATATCACTGCGCCGCAGGAAGGGCCTGATGCCTCTGGGGAGCTGTCTCAGGTAGTCCACCTACTTGAAGACGCTACGGCCCAATATCAGATGCTCCCGCATAACTCACCCCTTCACTGACATGACTGCTCGGTCCTCTACACTCGTTGCCACGGCGTGTAGCTCAGCAGTAGAGCACCGGGCTAGGAACCCGAAGGCGCAGGGGCAGCACCTGCCACGCCGGCTAGGTTCGTGTCGCCGCCCGGAGGGACATCGTGAGTCAGTACGTCCACCACCAGCTCCTGCGGGCGATGCGCACCGTCGCCGACCATCCCGACCCAGACGTCCGGGAAGCCGCCTCGGAACGGGTGGAGCGCTGGCAGCAGGTGATCGACGGCGTGGCGGACGGCACCTTGAGGATCGGCAGTCGCAGGCCGCTCGTCGGGCTTCCCGCCTGGGTGACCCTCAGGGTGGTGCGGGGCGGATTCGCCACCGGCAAAGCAGCCGCCGCCATCCCGCCAGCCGTGGACGAGAGGCTCCGCGCCCAACGGCTCGGCATCGAGGCCACCCGCCAGGCGATCTTCGAGTCGTGGCTGACCCCAGAAGGCCTGGCCGAGCTGGAGGTCCTGCTGGAAACCGGCGCCTACAACGTCGGCTTCCCGGAGCACGCCGTCCTCCTGAGCGTCGCTGCCCTGCTGAGGCACGGCGCCGACGACTCCGTTCGCGCGCTGCTCGACGAGGTTGCGCCGCTGGTCGGGTCGTTGCGGTTCTCGCCGTATCCGGGTGCGCCGTCCCCCCTGCGACCGGGCCAGGTGTCGCGATGGACTGCCCGGCAGGTCGCGGGCGCCTTGGAAAAGACCCGCATCAATCCGCGGGTCGCGGCGGAACGCGAGGCCCTGACCGTCTGGCTGCCGCTGACCGACAAGGTGGTGGCGTTCTGGGCGGGCATCATCGAGGCACCCGCCTTTGACGAGAGCCGCATCGACGAGGCCCGTGCACTGGTCGCCGACTACGACCGGGCGTCACAGCAGCACACCCGCTGTCGCAAGTACCGCCGACCGGGTGAGAACCTGCCGATCCTGATCGACGCGCTGCGGCAGGTAATCGACGGGCAGGGGACGTGGCCGCCCGGGCGGGTGAAGCACGTCTTGTCGCGGATCGAGGCGAAACGGGGCCTGCCCGGCAGTAAGCGATCCGACGACCTGCGCGCCCGGCAGGCGGTGGCGGCCTCCCGGCCCCTGCACGCCGAGGTCGCGGTGGTCGTCGCGGACCGGGTGGCGCAGCTGCGCGGGGACGTCGGCCTCACCGATTTTCCTGCCGCCTCCGCACCGGTCTCCGACGAGGAGGCCACCGACGTGGTGCCCGCCGGTACCCCGCTGCCGGTGTCGGTGCTGCGCACCCTGCGGCTGGGTCTCGTCTCGGATCTGGAGGAGCTGATCACACTCGGGGTGGTGCCGTCGGCGGAGGTGCTGGCGTCGCTGGTTCCGCAGCTCACCGCCGGGCAGGTGGCGTCCTCGGCGGATGATCCGCTGGTCGGCGCGCTGCTCGCCGCCATCTATCGGGCTTTCCGGCAGCGCCGGAGTCTGTTGCTGCTCGATCTGGAACGGCAGGTGCGGTTCAAGGAGCTGCCGTGGGTGGCGGCCCTTCAGGGGCTCACGACCGACGGCCCCCTCGACGACCCTCTGGTGTTGGCGCGGCGGCTCGGGTCGGTGGTGTTGGACGCGTTCCCGGGCACGATCCTGCCGAACGGATTCGTCCGGGAGTACGGCACCCTTCTCGACATGGCGCAGGTGCGGCTGCCGTTGACCGAGGAACTGGCCACCGACATCTTCATGGGACGGTTCTCGCCCAAGTTCCAGCAGGCCGCGAAGGTGGCGGCGGAACTGCTGCACGGGTCGCTGTACGAGCGCTACTACGGCATCGACTACGCCGCCGTGCTGGGCCTGCCGGAACCGGACGGGCACGGGAATGTCGAAGAGTTCGACCGCATGGTCGCCGGGGATGTGCCTGCGGGCCGGAGCGTCGCGGCGAACGGCCAGATCATCGAACGCCAGCAGATCCTCACCACCCACAACCTGGCGGTCCTGGTGAAACTCGGCGTGCAGCCCGGTCGGAGCTGGACCGAGCTGGCGCACCGCGCCGCGGGGAGATCGTTCCAGCTGCTGGAACGCGCGAGGAACAGCCCCTGGCTGTTGTCGGCCATCAAGAACGCCGCCTATGCCTGGCGGCAGGCGATGTTTTTCCTGTCCATTTGTGGCGACGACACCGCCACCGAGGCCCTCCGCGACCTCCCCGGAGCAACCATCTGGCCCGCGGCCCGGATCCTCGACGACCTCGCCCACTGCCACCGGGGTGAACCCGTGATCCCGTTCACCGGCTGGACCCAAGGCCCGCACTGGATACAGTCGAGGGTCCCGGAAACCGACCCACCCCACGCCGGTTGAGCCGCACCCTGAGCACCGGCGAAGAGCTCGTATCGACACCACCCCAGCGCCCGAACTTCCCCTGAGGCCCGTCCTCAGGTATGCTTGCCCGGGCCCGGGGCATTAACTCAATTGGTAGAGTGCCACCTTTGCAAGGTGGAAGTTAGGGGTTCGAGTCCCCTATGCTCCACACAAAACGGTCGACAGCAAAGAAGCCGTATTGACCAGCGGAAAAACCAAAGGCGATGGCTGGGATCTGCCTTTGAGGACCGACCCCAGCCCACACATCAGGCTTGGAATGACAGCCAGGACGCAATTCCCGCGACTGTGACAACACCTTGAATTCCAATCCAGATCAGAACCACCAAGAGTCCTCGACGCCGGTGAGGCACGTCGCGTCGCGTCTGCAAAACCAGCACCAGCACCACCAGAGAGAGCCCCAGGGAAATGGGCAGCGCCGGGATCAAGGCGATAACACTCAGAGCGAGAACAATCCACACCCTGGTGAGCGAGGATGCTCCTAGAACACCTTGTTCTGCGACCTTGTCTTGTTGCACCATTATCCCTCCTCGTGACGGTCTGCCGCCCAATGCTTGCTCATGAGGCTTATTCACAGATCGCCGCCTTTCGATCAACGAAACATTTATTCAGGTCACACGCGATGGCGACTGTGAATAAGTCTCCATGAATCATGCGTTGACAAGCCACGTGTTGTAAATGCCTCTGGCGTCGACTTCCAGATGCTGGATCTTGTCAAGACGAACACCAAATCCCTTGAAGAAAATGTTACCACGCCAGGTCGTCTCGCAGACCCCGTGAGAGCCCTGTACCCAGTGACTGGTGTCATCGCTCAGGGCAACCGCGATATTGAAGTTGACGCTGGATGCGGTGCAGGACTTGGTGGCGACAACCGACCCGCCTTGGACGTCATAGGAAAAGCTCTGCGAGAGCTTGGTGATGGTGATTCCAAAAATCTCCTGTTTGACTGAATACGAGGAACGATAGCTGGTGGTTGCATCCTCTTTCCCATCAGCCGATTCGTTCTCCACATCATTGTCGATCGTGATCTGCGACAGCGCTCCGGCCCGTTCAGGTTTTGAATCGCTGAGCGCTTCTTGCAGTTCTTTTCCAGCAGTACCGTCCGAAACGGCCTGCTCAATCTGCCCCTACTGCTCCGACGTGAGTGCGTGGAATTTCTCCAGATTGGCGGATGCCTCCACATCGGTCGCAGCCAGCCGCTTGAGGCTCTCCTCAAAACCTTTCGGCTCGGAATCAGCAGCGGAAGTCGTCGGTTCAGGGTTTTCGGCGGCAGCTGGAATGCCTCCAAAACACGCCACGGCAAGCGCCAGCAATGCCGCGCAGAAAGCACTCCAAATTTTGCGTTTTGTTGACATTAACATGTCACCTCCTTGCAGTGACCCATTAACCGTATGTCGATGGGTATGCGTCACCACGCTAATCATCGAAAAGAGGGAAACTAGATAACTTTCGGCTAGGATTGCCGCCATCTTTCATCCACTGAGCACCACGGGTCCGGCTTTGAATCCCAGGAATCAAGGCCGCCAGGGACAAGGCGGGTTGGGCACTCGCCGACCTGCGCCTTGTCGGCTACATGACCACTGTGCGGGATTCTCCGTCGTCCGCCTCACGACCCTCCCCTCAACGACCCTCTTCGCTCCCCCGACCTGCATCCGCGTCGCGTTCCGCCAGCGCGGCGAGGGTGCGCAACTGTTTGCGCATCATCAGCAGGTCGCCCCAGGCCAGCAGATACCGCAGGGGTTTTCCCAGCAACCGACCGATGGGGGGCATCCACATCGCCGCGACCAGTCGGCTGCGAGACCCGGCGATCGTTTCGACGCGGTAGTGGAGGGTGATCGCGCCGAAGATCCGGGTCGGACGACCATCCTTCATCCGCAGCGTCAGCGACTCGCCATCGGTGAAGTCCGTCAGCTCGAAGATCTTCATGAACGATTGCCCCACCGCGAGATCGGTCAGCGACGGATCGGCCCGCCGCGGACTGCGTCGCCCGAAGTTGTCCAGCCAGTCGTACGAGTACGGAGCGCGACGCATCTGGCACAGCCACAGGAAACCAGCCTCCCGCGGTGCTTCCATGGCGACGGCGCGAACCGCGAATCGCGAGCCGGGCGCGACCTTCGGAGTCGGCAGCCCCGCCGGTTCCACGGGCACACCCCACACCCACGGCAGCCCTTCTCCGCCCGCCATCACGCCCACCTTTCGAGTTACTGAAGGAGAATTCAAATATTACAGGCCGCCTTCCGCGGCGGCGGCAGAACCGGAGCTCAGGTCCTGGCAGAAACGGAACTAGCGGCCTGGCAAAAACGGAGTTCCTGACCCGACAGTTCCGGAACTCGACTAGGATTCACGGCATGGAAGGCCTTGTCGAACGCAGAATCCTCCCGATCGCCATTGAGCGCTGTGAGGAGAGCCCCGTTGTGCTCCTCGAAGGCCCCCGAACCGTCGGGAAGTCCACCCTTCTGCGGACCATGGCCGAACGTCTCGGCGGGGAGGTTCTCGACCTCGACGACCTTGCTGTCCGCGCGGCTGTGGCACGAGACCCGGCCATGATGATCGACGGGCCTGGACCGGTGTTGATCGACGAGTACCAGCACGCCCCGGCCGTGCTGGACGCCATCAAGGCGCGACTCAACCGTTCAAGTCGCCCCGGACAGTTCATCCTGACGGGATCGGCCCGTCACGAATCCCTTCCCCGCGCGGCACAGGCATTGACGGGCCGCCTGCAACGCCTGCAGGTGCTTCCCCTGTCGCAGGCCGAGATCGAACGCTCGAACGGCGACCTGCTCGCGTCCCTCCTGAACGAGCCCGAGGCGCCGGTCATCTCATCGGCATCGACGACGACCCGCCAGGACTACGTCGAACGGATCGTGCGCGGCGGCTTTCCCCTCGCCCTGACAGCCCGCACCACGATGGCCCGCTCACGTTGGCTCGACGAATGGACACGGCTCACCCTGGAACGCGACGTCCAGGAGCTTTCCCGCATCCGACAGGCCCGCACCCTGCCGGTCGTCCTTGCTCGGCTCGCCGGGCAGACCTCGCAGATCTTCAACGGCACACAACTCGCGGACGGCCTGGGAATTGACGAAAAAACGGCTCGCGACTACGTCCGTCTGCTGGAGGCCGTGTTCCTGGTCCGGTTGCTTCCACCGTGGGATCGGACTCTCACGAAACGGACCACGACCCGCCCGAAGGTGAATCTCATCGACCCCGGTGTGGCGGCCCGGCTCCTGCGGCTGTCACCGGACAAGCTGGCCCGTAGGGACCCCGCCGTCCTGACACAGTTCGGTCACCTGCTGGAAACGTTCGTCGTCTCGGAGATTCTGACGCAGACCACATGGACGGAGCAGATCGTCTCCGCAGGACACTGGCGGACCCGCGACGGTATCGAGGTCGATCTCGTTCTCGAAACCGACGATGGACACGTGGTGGCCTTCGAAATCAAATCAGCAAGCAGAGTGGACGGAGAAGACCTCAGTGGGCTGCGGAAGCTTCGCGACGTGCTGGGTACCGGTTTTGCCGCGGGGGTCGCGCTGTACACCGGAACCCGGAGCTACACCTACGAGGACCGCATCCACGTCATACCCGTGGACCGCCTCTGGTACCCGTGACCACACACCGTGAGGTCGCGATTTCCTCCGCAACCACGGCACGTCCGACGCTAGAAGTGGGCATCCCGGGGTCCGATCCGATGCCGGATACGGACAACTTCCCCCGTCGGGCCGGCTTCCACTACGGTTCAGGGATGAGCACAGAGAAGAGCATCGGGTTCAGGTTCGGGGTCCTGCCCCGGATTGTGGTGGCCATCGTGCTGGGGATCCTGCTGGGGTCGCTCCTGCCCACCTGGGCAACCCGGGTCTTCGTCACCTTCAACGATATCTTCGGCCAGTTCCTGAGCTTCTCCATCCCGCTGATCATTGTCGGGTTGATCACCCCGGCCATCGGGGAGCTGGGGCGCGGCGCCGGTAAGTGGCTGGCGCTGACCGCTGGTCTCGCCTACGCCTCCACCCTCATCGCCGGGCTGATGGGGCTCGGCGCGTCCCTGCTGGTGCTGCCCCAAGTGCTGCCCGCCGAGACGGGCGCCCTCAGCAACCCGGAGGATGCCCTGCTCAAACCCTACTTCTCCATCCAGATACCGCCATTGTTCGGGGTCATGACCGCCCTCATCCTGGCCTTCGTCATCGGCGTGGCGCTCACCACCATCGAGGGCAAGGCGCTGCGCACCGGATTCGAGGAATTCCGAGACATCGTCAACCTCGTGATCTCCAAGATCATCATCCCGCTGCTGCCGATCTACATCTTCGGCATCTTCCTCAACATGACCCAGGGCGGTCAGGTGCTCACCGTCATCGCCACCTTCCTGGGCGTGGTGGTGTTCGTGTTCATCCTCACCTGGATCATGCTGCTGCTTCAGTATCTCGTCGCCGGGGCAATCGCCAGACGCAACCCGCTCCGGATGCTGAGCACCATGCTGCCCGCCTACCTCACCGCACTGGGAACGTCGTCATCGGCGGCGACGATTCCTGTCACGCTGCGGCAGTCGATCAAGTCGGGTACCTCGGAGCCGGTGGCGTCGTTCGCGATCCCGCTGTGCGCCACCATCCACCTGGCCGGTTCGACCATCAAAATCACCTGCTTCTCCCTGGCCGTGATGATGCTCTCCGGCATCCCCATCGATCCGGTGCTGATGATCGGGTTCATCTGCATGCTCGGCGTCATGATGGTCGCCGCCCCGGGTGTTCCCGGCGGCGCGATCGTCACCGCCGCGGGTCTGTTGCAGTCGATGCTCGGGTTCAACGAGGCCCAGGTTGGCCTGATGATCGCCACCTACATCGCCATCGACTCCTTCGGCACCGCCACCAACGTCACCGGCGACGGGGCCATCGCAGCCATCGTCGACCGCGTCATCTCCCGTCGTCACCGGTACAGGATCACACAGGACCCCACCCCCGAAACATCCGAGGCGTAGAGGTAGTACATCCACACCGAACGAGTCACCCGCTCGCGACCGTGAATCGACGCCGGTATGACGTCGGCGTGGTCGAGTAGGTGGCGACGAAGGCCTGCCGGAACGTCACCGGACTGCCGTAACCGCAGGCCCTCGCGACCCGCTCGATGGACCACGACGTCACCTCCAGCAGGCGACGGGACTCGTCAAGTCTGCGAGCCTGCAACCATCTGGATGGGCTGATTCCGGTTGCCTCTCGGAATCTGCGCGTGAAGTTGCGCACGCTCATGTTCGCCCTGCCCGCCAGATCCGCAACCCCGAGCGGGCGGTCGAGGTTGCCCAATGCCCACTCCATGACCTCCGAAATCGGCCCTGCGGCATCCTCGCCGGGGATCGGGCGGGCCACGTACTGGGCCTGGTCACCGTCGCGGTGCGGGGCGACGACGAGCCGCCTGGCCACGCTGGCCGCGGCTGCGGTTCCGAGCCGGGTGCGAACGATGTGCAGGCAGGCGTCCAGAGCCGATGCCGTGCCTGCGGAGGTGAGGACGTCGCCGTGGTCGAGGTAGAGCGCGGCATCACGGACCTCAACCGCCGGGCACATGGCAGCCAGTTGTGTGGTCGCAGCCCAATGTGTGACAGCGGCCCGGCCGTCGAGAACTCCACTGACGGCGACCGGGAAGGCACCGAGACACAGCCCGATGATGATCGTTCCGCGACGATGAGCATCGCGGATCAACGGGACGACCTCGTCAACGGGACCGGTGTCGCCGACCGGCCAGGACGGAAAGATCAGCATGTCGGCCGACTCCGCCGCCCGGTGGTCGGCTACACCGTCGATCACGAGTCCCTCCGCGCTGCGGATCGGACTGGTCCCGCTCCAGGTGGTCGTGGTCCAGTCCTCGGCCAGCCCCTGCCGGGCCACCTCACCGAAGACGAGGAGCGGCACGGCGAGGTGGAACGTGGTGATGCCGTCGAAGGCATGAACGGCGATACGCATGGCCTGATCCCATCGAAGATGTGCTTTCCAGCCACTCACGCTACTGCAGTCTCCGCGACGATGCTGGACGGAAAGATTCCCGACCCACGAGAGGAACACCATGCCGAATCGCGCCCTGATCGTCATCGACGTTCAGCAGGAGTACTTCGACGGCCCGCTCGCCATCCAGTACCCACCCGTGGAGCAGTCGCTCGCGTACATCACCAGAGTTCTCGACGCCACCCAGAGCAGGTTGCCCGTCGTCATGGTGCGGCACGAATCCCCTGATGGCGCTCCCGTGTTCGCCGCCGGGTCACGGGGGTGGGAGCTGCACCCCGGCATCGAGGAGCGCCGGGATCCGTCGTGGCTTTCGATCACCAAACGACTCGCCAGCGCCTTCCCGGGGACAGGGCTGGCCGACCGGCTCCGGGAGCAGGGAGTAGACACCGTCACAGTGGTGGGATACATGACCAACAATTGCGTTCTCGCCACGGCAGCCGAAGCGCAGCAGCAAGGTTTCACCGTCGAGGTGCTCTCCGACGCCACTGGTTCGATCCACCTCGCGAACGAGGCCGGAAATACCTCGGCGAAGCAGGTGCAGGAAACCCTGATGACGCTGCTCCAGTCGAACTTCGCGACGGTCGCGACCACTCACGACTGGCTTCGGGCGGTCGAACAAGACGAGGACCTGCCCAGCAGCAATCTCGTGGTCTCGGCCTTGCAGGGCGCGGTGGAGGTCAGGGAGTAACCCTGGCCCCGTCGATGCCCGGATACAGGACATCACACCGGAGCCTGTGGCGTCCTATGTCTCCGACCCGTCAGCATCATCACGAAAATTGCCAGCCCCGTCATGTAGGGAAATGACGCCACGGGTGCCATCCAGATGGCAGGAACAACAACGATCCCGACGCCGATCCCGATGAGGAGACGAACAGGTCGGGATCGCCCCTGGAGATACGACAGTCCATCGGTGACGATGCTCACCGCAATCAACGTCACCGGTGTCGCGCACAGCAACAACGGCACGAAGAGCTGGCCGGCCAGGGGAACGGGCCGGTGGGCATCGGCTGCATCGAAACCGATGTTCCAGGACACCCACGCCAGGCTCACGGCCGCGGACGCCAACGCCCCGACACAGGCTGCCAGCAGGGCATGGGGCTCCGGCAGGAAACCACGTTCCCGTACCGCCGCTACGAGCGCGATGACGAGCAGGACAGGGGCAGCTGCCATAAGCAACCACACGACCAGATCCGGAATCCAGGCAATCGGTTCCCACAGGGCGACGAACAACCAGAGCACTCTGCAGGCAATCATAACGATCGCGACGATCGCGAGCCGCCAGGCCAGAGCGGCATCCAGGCGCATCCCGACCCCATGGGCGAAGGCCGACCAGCGCTCTCCCCACGACGGACCGGTGCGACCGCATCGCTCGGCCTCGTCGAGCATCACCCCCAGCAGTGCATCGCCGTTGCGTTCCCGCCACGGTTTCGGATACCACCGCAACAGCTTCCGGTACCTTGGTTCGTCGGTCATGTCACGCCCCGGTCAGCCGCGGCGCCGTCTGTCCCCACGCAGGCCCCAGATTGGCGCGCGCCGTCCGTGCGGACCGCTCCAGCACGGTGGTTTCCGCACCCAGGAGACGCTTCCCGTCCTCGGTGATGCGGTAGTAACGCCGCACGCGACCGTCGACGATCTCCTCCCCGTCCTGCTGGATCGCTCCGTCGCGTTCGAGCCGCTCCAGGGCGGCGTAGAGAGTGGTCGGTTTGAGGGTGACGAGGCCCTCGGAGGACAGGGCAGCCTCCCGCATGATCTGGTACCCGTGGCGACGCCCGCCCGCGAGCACCGCCAGAATCCAGAACGCCGGTCGTGACATGGACATGCGAACAGCATATTCCATGAACAGGCATATGCCGAGACCTGGGTGTTCGGCGATCGCGGTTGCGCAGCACTCGAATCGCTTCCAGGGACCGCACGGGCCACTTTCCGCGTTGAGTGCCGCACAACCGTGATGCTCGGGGCCGAGTCGCTGCCGCGTCTGCGCCAGCGGGATCAGCGACCCCTCATGGTCACCAGGTGAGGCCGGTGCCGACCGGGATGGACCCCTCCGAGGTCGGGATCGCGACCGGCAGTTTGCCCTCCGGCTTCCGCCCGCCGGTGATGATCGTGGCCAGCGGGGTCGCCATCAGCGACTGGTCGGAGTAGGTGCACAGCGCCGCGGCGGAACCGTAGCGACCCACGTCGTATGGGTTTCCGACCGCCACCGCGATCACCTTGCGACCCGCGCCGTGGATGGCATTCACGAGGTCGGCCTGCTCCGTGTTCTCGGCGACGTTGTAGGTCAGCGCGACGACGGCGTCCACCGACCCGGCTGCCTGCTGCACCTGGGCGGCCTGGTCCGCGGTGGGATGGTCGTCGAAGGTCACGACCGACACGTTCACCCCGGTCTTTCCGAGGGCCTCGCCGAACTCCTTGACGAAACCGGCACGGGAGCCGACAACAAGCACCTTCGATCCGTTCGCGGACAGCGGCAGCACGTTGTCATTGCGCACCAGGGTGATGGCCCGGGTCGCCACCCTGTCGACCGCCTGGCGGGTGCCCTCACCACCGATGTTGCGGAGATCTTCCTCCTCGCGCGGACCCTGGGAGTACTTCATGCGCAGCACCCGCTTGGCCTTGCGGTCGATGTCCTGCTCCGTGAGCCTGCCGGAACCCACCGCCGCGACGACGGCAGCGTGCGCGCCGCGCGGATCGGCTGACATCAGGAGCTGGTCGGCACCCGCCTCGAGGGCCATGACGGCAAGTTCGGCGTCGCCGTAGCGCTGCCGCAGAGCGGGTTCGGTGAGCGCGTCGGTGATGACGATGCCGCCGTAGCGGAACTCCTTGCGCAGGATCCCGGTGATGATGGGGGCGCTGAGGGAGGCCGGAAGACCCGACGGGTCGAGGGCGGGAGCGACGATGTGTCCGACGAGCACCGTGTTCACGTAGCTGGTGCTGGTGAGCTGCTTGAACGGCACGGCATCGATCCGGTCCCAGTCCTCGCGCGAGTGGTTGAGCACCGGCAAACCGTCGGGTCCTTGGGTGACGTCGCCGCCCCCGGGGAATCTCTGGATGCCCGACAGGATGGGACCACCCAGCTGCGCGCCGTCGACGAAGTTGCGCACCCGCCGGGTAACGATGTCGGGATCGGAGCCGTGGGAGCGCACTCCCCGAACCGGATTCCCAGGATTGGACTCCACGTCGGCAACGATTCCCAGGTAGGAGTTGATTCCCAGGACTCCGGCTTCCTTGGGTTGGTAATCATTGATGCCCCACCCGATGGCGACGCTGCCCTGGACGGCCCCGAAGGCCATCTCGTTGGGGAACTCCGTGATCGGGATGCCCTGGGCGCGCAGCTCGTTGCCGGAGCGCGTGGTCACCACCTGCAGCGCGGGTCGACCGCCCTGCATGGCCGCGTTCTGCAACGCATTCGTGAAATCCTGGACCTTCTTCGCCGACCCCCCGAAGTCGCCCGTCTCAGAGGTAATGACGACGCCTCCAAGACGCAGCTGCTGCACCACGTCGACGGGTCGGGCCACCCCGTAGAGGGCCTCGTTGCGCGAGTCCGCCTCGGTGGCGCTCGTGCCATGGATGTGCTGGACGAATAGCTGGCTCACCTTGTCCTCGAGTGACATCGTCGCCAGCAGCTTCGTTGCGAATTCCGCATCAGGACTTTCCTCGGCCCTGGTGGGCAGACTGACTGCGGCTGCGGCGAGTGCTCCGGCCCCTGCGCCGAGCAGCACACGACGGGAAACGGTGGACATATCCACTCCTTTTGGTTGCGAACCCCGATCTCCAGGGCCCTGGATGTTGCGCCTCCCCCGAGGCCTGGCCTCCAGTCGTCACGCTGCCACAGATCGAAGATAATTGAAAGAGCAACCATCGGGGTGTCTCAGGAAACGGACAAATCGATGCCTCTGGATCTCCCGGTCCGCCTCACCGGATGGTTTCGTCCGGACGCAACCGGTCGCGGGTGACTCGCGGCGCGCCGGCGCCGTAGAGCACCCCCTCTTTGGCCTTGACCGCCGCGACGAGCACGAAACTGAGGGTGATCAGCAGCGCCCAGCTCCCGAACTTGCCGACGTGCACGAGATGCCATCCGCCGAGCTGGTCGGGATAGCTCCAGGCGCCCAGGAGGGTGGCGGCGTTCTCGGCCAGCCACAGGAAACCGCCGATCAGGATGAAAGCCTGCGCGGTCGGCATCCAGTAGCGGTCGCCGCCGACAGTGAAGTGGACGGTGGAGCCCCACAACGCCACGAGGAAGGCGCCGGCGATCAACCAGCGCAGGTCGGCGATGACGTGGTGGGTGAAGAAGTTGAGGTAGGCGGCCACCGCCAGCAGGCTCACCGGCACCCAGCGGAACCCACCGACGTGCAGGTCGAAACGACGGAATGCCTGGCAGATGTAGGACCCCACCGAGGCGTACATGAACCCGGAGAACACCGGCACCCCCGCGATTCGCACCGCCCCGGCGTCGGGATAGCTCCACGACCCGACGTGCACCTTGAACACCTCGAGGGCCAGGCCGATCAGGTGGAAGGCGCAGATGACGCACAGCTCACGCCAGGTCTCCAGCCTCAGGACCACGAACGCCACCTGCACGACGACCACGTAGATCAGCAGCGCGTCGTACCGGGCGACGGGCATCGCGACGCGACCCCAGATCACGGAGGTGACGGCCAAACCGAGGAAGATCGCGATCGGAAACGCACAGCAGGCCAGTTCGATGAGCGCGAACTGGATCATCCGGACGGGCAACAACCGCAACCGGGTCAGGGGGCGACGTTCAGCAGGCACTCCAGGATTGTGCCCGAAAAATCATCTTTCTCCCCACCGCCCTCAGGTCCGCTCGCCGGCGGTGACGCCGTCCGGAACGGCGGTAGCCCGTCGCCATGAACAGCAACAAAGAAGCCGCGGCTATAGACTCACCACCCAAACCCCTACACCCCAACACCACAGCACCGGAAGCTTGGGAGTATACGAGACCGCCGCAACGACCCGGATCCCGGTGACCGTCATATTCGTTAACCCGCCCCTCCCGGCACCATCTCTCCGACACACACGCTCCTGAAGTTCTAATGCGCGAATTATGTGTCATACTGAAGTGGCTTGTGGTCGATCCACAGCATCGGACGCAACCCAAGGAGGTTCATGAATGCTCCCGAACTCGCCCGTCGACGCGCTCGGCGGTCAGGCGCACCGCGTGCGCAGCACTATCATTGATGTCGCCCGTTCCCGGCACGACAAGGCCGCAGAAGCACATCAAGTCGCTGATTCGCGTTTTTGGACTGGTTTCGCCAGCCAGTGGCGTGATCTATTGATCGATTTTCTTGATGCCATGATTAAACAGGGATACCAGTCATACAAATTGCTTCCCGCGGGCTATAAAATACCAACTATTAATAATTGCTTGGTTTTTGTATGGCGCACCCCGAACCGCGCAAACGCCATACGGGACTTCGCTTCAAGTTCGACACGGCAGAACTGCTTCGTTTCCCCACCTCCACAAGCGATGCTGTGGGAGGACCAGTCGCCACAGGAGCTTGCCGAGGACCTCTCGGAAATTACTGAAGTCTTAACCGTCACGAAGGCGGCCCGCGATGTGATGCCCTTAGTTCTCGTTATGATCAGGTCGACACCTTGGCAACTGCAGTCTATCGAATGGGCTATCGCCACCCTTGACGACTCAAACAAGGTCGAACTACAAGGACAGGAAACACTCTGGGAACCGGAGCCCGTTGCCGACGAGGTGTCGCGGGATATCGAATCGTTCGACAGTGGTTCACCAGCATCCCCAGCAATCGAGCCTCGCGAGCAGGAGAAGTCTTTGAATGCCTAACGACAACCCAGGACTTTTCGACCTGCCGAAGGTCGAGCGCACCCTGGGTCGGTTCGAGCCGGCGCGTCTTACCCAGGTACGTTTGTGGCGCGGGCTAAGCAAAACGGACCTAGCCACTAAGGTCGGGGTCTCGCCCGCTGCAATAGGGCAGTACGAGGCGGGAGTCAATTCACCTCGGCCCGACGTGGTGGACCGCTTGATGCACGCACTCGCGGTGGACGCGGAGTTCTTTAATGCCGGACGTCCGCTAGCTCGCGTCGACACCGTACATGCCCATTTCCGGAGCCTGCGTTCGGCCCGCGTCAGCGACCGCCAAAAGGCCTTGGCGACAGCGACTCTTATTTGGGAGCTAACGTTTGCCATCGAACGCTACGTCAAACTGCCAGACGTCGACATCCCCGCCCTCCCAGCTGGCACGACACCGCCGACAGCCGCAGCCGCGCTACGCGAATACTGGGCTCTACCGGATGGCCCCGTCAAACACTTGGTCGCAACAGCGGAGGCTCACGGAATCATCGTTGCAGTACGCCCCCTCCATGAAATCGATGCTGTTGACGCCTTCTCCGTGGTCATAGTTGAGCGGCCAATTATTATCACGACACCTCGCCGCAGCGAGAATGTATTCCGGCACCGATTTTCGATCGCACACGAGATCGGACATTTACTTTTACATCGCGAAACGGAAGAGTACAGCGCCGCGATGGAGAGAGAAGCGGACGAATTCGCTGCCGCGTTTCTGACACCGGCAGCCGCTATGGACGCGGTCCTGCCACAACGACTCAACCTTGCGGCGCTAGACCGACTCGGGAGGACATGGGGGGTGTCGCCGCATTCACTCGTGCGTCGAATGGTCGAACGTGGTCGCACAACGGACTCATCAGCGCGACGCGCCTATCAGCGCCTAGCAATCATCAACGATGCCACGACTGACCCTTCCCACGCATACCCGGGAGAGATGCCAACCCTTCTGAGGAAAGCAGCTGAATTGGCAAGTACCCACGGCGCCGGTATGCCGACTCTAGCTGGAGCGCTGAAACTAAGTGTTCCGCAAGTGCGCGACCTACTTGGTGATGCAGACCAACGCCCAATCCTTCGCCTCATCGGTCGTGAAGAATGACCGACGTGGCGTCGGTACGACAGCAAGTGCGCAACGCCGCTGGCATGATCTACCACAACAGCCAGCACTACCAAACTCGCATCCTGTTACACAGCACCCAGCGGCTACAGCAACACACATTGCCCAGCCAAGGCGCTACCAACCGACTGCGAATAGCCGTCAAAGTTCGTCGAGGTATTGGGAGCGTGCTTTCCTGGCGTGGATGATCAGCTCGTAACCGTCGTCGTAGACCAACATGACGAGTTCAAGAAGACGCCCAGCCGGATCCATATCAATCAACAGCCAGCGCCGAAGGTCATCTTTATCATCAAGTGGACGGGAGTGCAGGACATGGGTGGCTGCATGGCGCACTGCATCGTCGTTGAGGCGGTCGCGACGTAGTACTTCCGCGCAGCCTGACGCAGGTCACGCAACGTCCACCCAGGCCTTCACAGCAGCCCTGATCGCTTCCGACCGGTTCTGGATGCCCTCCGCCTCAGCCCGGGCCGTCAAGGCTGCAAGGATGGCTGCATCGAGCCGCACGGGGACGACCACCCCGGGGCCATCACCCACAGGCGGACGACCTCGGCGTGCCTTGGGAAGACTCGCGAGGTCGTACCCGGCCTCTGCCTCATCGGCCCAGGCCTGAATCTGTTCGTCCGTGACGGGTTCACCCCGCAGCAGGTGTTCATTCACATCAATAATGTATACGAAATTCTTGGCGCGTTGTCGAACAAGCAGCCACCCCGAGCGACACGAGTGCTCTACGCGATCACGTTGACTCCGTGACGCTCACCGGACCGCCCCCAGAGGAGCAGGCCGACTCAGCAGGC
Source organism: Arachnia propionica (assembly GCF_037055325.1). NCBI lineage: Bacteria > Bacillati > Actinomycetota > Actinomycetes > Propionibacteriales > Propionibacteriaceae > Arachnia > Arachnia propionica. The sequence goes on from NZ_CP146373.1 coordinate 1,957,559, forward strand.
TTCATGAATGGCGGCCTCCAGGTCGGCGCGCGCCTCGACCATGGCGGGGCCGTACCAGAACAGCGACCTGCCCCGGACGTTCAGCGACCCCACCTCGCCCAGCGCCTCTGGTCCGTCGGTGGCGGTGAAAGGGTAGGGCTCGTCGGGAAGCAGGACGACATCGGGGCTTCTACTGAGGGCGTCGTTGATTTTAAGTTGCGGATACCGCATGTCATCGACAATGTTGACCAGCCCCAGATGGCGCAGCAGGTCGTCGGGATAGGTGCCTGCACCCACCCAGATCCAGGGGTCCCGCCACACCGGGAGCGCCACCCGTCCCGACAGTCGCGGCGGCCTGTCCCACACCTCGCGGGCCTCCTCCAGCCAGTCGACCTCCCGCAGTCCGAATCCCTCCCGGAAGAGCCGGGTCAGGCTGTCCAGAGCGTCGTCGATGCCGTCGATGCGGGTCACCCACACCGGAATTCCTGCGGACCGCAACCGTTCGACGTCAACTCGGCGGTTCTCCTCCTTGTTGGCCACCACCAGGTTGGGGCGCAGTGCGGCAATGGCGGCGCGGTCGGGGTTCTTGGTGCCCCGCACCCGCGCGACGTCTAGATCGGCGGGGTGAGTGCACCAGTTCGTGGCACCGACGAGTACTCCGGGCGCGGTGACGGCGATCGCCTCCGTCAGCGACGGCACCAGCGAAATCACCCGCTCAGGCGGGCAATCCAGCGCGACATCCGCCCCGAGGTCATCCAACACGCCCCCATTGTCCACCTGCTTCCGTATGCGGGAGAGCCGATCGATCCGTCCATGGGCATGGACGGATATCCAAACCCCGTTCGCAGACCATCTCATCCCGTCAACACGACCCATCGAAACTCGACGCCACGCCAGGACGACAAGGGATCACGCCAGGACGACAAGGGATTATGAATTTCCTCCCACCAGATGCTTGCATCGAGTGAATACGTCACCTAGAGTGCCGTCAAGCTTGAAGAAGATTCTCCGCGGGAAGCAGCTCGAACACAAACAGACCCGAAGGAAAGAATTTTTCCATGAAATGCATCATTGGCTGGTCTGTCGGCTCAGGTGTCCTCGGGGTCGGTGATGGAACAGTCGCCAATTGGCTGAAAAGAGGAAAGTACGTGCAGGTCGCCTCGTGGCTGCTCCGAAAAGTTCCGCGCCTAGCATTCCGCGGGGTCGCAGGTATAGTCGGCGGATTGGTCGCAGGCGTGGCGGCCTGCAGCATCACCAATGGCTAGGCATCCGATGCGGCTCGGCGTCCTCGTGAAAGTGACAGTCGCGAAGGCGATTGTCATCGCGCTTGCAGTGCTGTTGGCATTAGCCCTCGAATGGATTCCCCTGTGGAGAGGAATTCTAATTTTCGCTGCACTTCTACTGGTCACGACCGGCGTGAATCTCTACCAGCTCAACACCGACTCCGACAAATCCGCCTCGGCGGCATACGCCCTGACGGTGTACGCACTGATCGGCGTGGCCGTGCTGACACCCATGATCGGGCATCCGCTGTTCTGGAGCGCGACCGGCGTGGTCGTCGCCGCCGCCGTTTCCCAAATCGTCTTTCGGCGATGGATCCCTGACTCGGAGTCAGGGCCCCGGGACGAGTGACCGCGGAAATTTCGATCACCACATGCGGGTTCGGTTCTCGACCCCGGCCCGCTTCAGCGAACGACTATTCTTCAGGACATGTACCGGCTGTCCCCATCGTGGCGGATCGTGGAGCACGACGACGGCTTCGAGATCTACGGCGGCGACGACGCCCGCTTCCAGCTCGATCCAAGCCCTCTCGTTTCCCGGTTGGCGGCCGGGGATGCGGTGACCCGCGACGGCCTCGACCCGACCGGGGCGATCGAGTTCGAGCAGCTGCTGTCGGCGGGGATGATCCGCCCCGAGATCCCGGAGGAGCGACGCCGGTCGGTGGCGATCGTCGGCGATCCTCTTCCCGTCGACGTGGTACTGCCCGGCGATTCCCAATCCGCCGGGACCGCCGACCTGCTGGTACTGGTGCGTCACACCGCCACCGCGCCGGACATCACCCAGCAGGCCGCCGAGCTGGAACGGCCACACCTGTTTGTCGACATGTCCTTTCATCACACCGTGTCCATCGGCCCGTTGGTGATTCCGCACGAAACCCCGTGCGTCGCCTGCCTGCAGGGCCGACTGCGGGAGCGCTGGGGCGAACGACAACCCGTCGCCGATCCCGAGGTGGTCACGCGATATCCCGATCTCGTCGCGGCGCTGCTCGCCTCGGAAGTGCGACGTTGCCTTGAGGGTGACACCTCACTGGTGGGCTGGACCGTCGCCTGGGACCTCGCCGACCGTTCCGTCCTGCGCGAAAAACTGCTCACAGTTCCCCTCTGCACCTACTGCCGCGGACTCGATCTGCCCGGTAGCATCACACCATGAAGGCACTGCGAACCCAGTTCGACGGGGCCGGCGCACCAAGGACGGTGGCCACCCCCACCTGCTGCTACAGCTGTTGTTGCTGCGCAGCGACATGCGCCGCTGCGGGCGTCATCGGTGCAGGTGTGGTCATGGGCACACGAAAGACGGGCCGGGTCAATCACCTGGATGTGATGTTCTATGCCCTCGTGACCTTGCTGCTTCCCATGTCCGGTTTACTGATGGCTCTATTCATGGGTACAGCCGGGTTACCGTCAGGATTGCCAATCCTGTTTCTGCTCCTGGTTTTACCCGCATTGATGGTGCTCATCGGCTCTTGGTTCATACTTCATTTACTGCAGTCTCGTCATGCATTTGCGATATCGATCGCCGGAACCGCTGTTCTCCTGTTCCTGTTCTTTTTCGAACTCAGCATGGTGGCCAACCTCGGCCTGATTGACTTCACTCTCCGCCCCGGCAAGAGCGGCCTCGACGACATCACCTTCTACTGTGTGAAAGCTGCGGTGGTCGGGGCACTGGCGCCCGTCCCGCTGCTGATCCGCTGGCGTCGCGGAGGGCGGAGTTTCGTGGAGAAAGTCGCGGCGGGTCTCGTCGCCCCCTCCCCTTCACCGAGGGAGACCAGCGAAGGTTCCCAGCCTCCATCCCCATGACCCTCGGCGCCCATCTGATGCAGCAGGCCGTCGGGCAACGCCACGGCATGGTGTTGCCACCGCAACGCGCTCCTTTGTCGATGGCCGACGCCGACATCGTCCACTATGGGGTGCCGCGGAGGATCGACTCGCCCTGGGAGAGCGCCTCCGGAGGGGTCGCGAGGCGGGAACGCGACGCGCGTCTGGCGGCGATCGGAGAGACCGTCGAACGCGCCGCCTCGGGGCTGGTTCGACTGCCGATGCGACCTCGTCGCGACATCCCGCCCGACGAGCGAATCGATGCCGAAGACTTCGCGCTGTTCACCCTTGATCAGCGCGCCCGGCCCGGTTTCCCGCACGGCAGCATCTACGATCCCAACTGCCCGTACGTTGAGGCCTTCTCCCTTGTCGACAATTCCGCGGTGTGGGTGCCGCAGCCTTTCGTGTCGCTGCAGGACCCGCACCGCACCGGGGTGCCGAACTCCTCCGGGTTGGCGGCAGGACCCGACCCGCACGCGGCCCTGCTGCGCGGGGTGCAGGAGCTGATCGAGCGTGACGCCTTGATGACGACGTGGCTGCACGGTCTGGCCGGGCGTGCCGTCACCCCTCCCAGCCCCTTGGTCTCGGAGGTCGCGAGGCTGAGCGGCGAATTCACCGTCCTCGATCTCACCCCCGCCTACAGTCCGTTTCCCGTCGCGGCGGTGATGGGTGGGATACCGAAACGGGGCGTGTGGCGGTATTCACTCGGGGTGGCCTGCAAACACGACTGGGACTCCGCCGTGGGCAAGGCCTATCTGGAATGGAATCAGGGGGTGTTGTTCGCGGGTGTTTACGGAGAGCTAGCCGACGTTTCCCGGATTCAGAAGGACACCGAATTACATTCCTTCGATGAGCACGCAATGTATTACACACTGTACCCGGAATTGTGGCCAAAGTTGCCGATCCTGCAGGAAAAGAACGCCCCATACGCACCGTCACGACGGACGGCCCCCGAGGACCCACGACGTGCATTGGATGCGGTCCGGAAGGCACTGCTGGAAGCCGGTATCCGCGTGTACTACCGGGAGGTGAGCACCATCGACGCCATCCAGGCGGGACTGCGGGTAGTGAAGGCGCTGTCACCGGACATGGCGCTCATCCATTCCCACGACGCCTGGCCATTCCTGCACAAGGTGGACGACATGGTGGAATCGCGCTACCCGGGCCGAGGAGCGGAATCCCAGTTCCCCAATCTGAAGCCGCATCCGCTGGGGTGACGCGATGAAAACACCATTCTTCGACGATTTCTGGCAGGCCTCCGAATTGAACCCCCACAATGTGGGGGAATTCACGCGCATGATGGATTCCCACGATCCGGAGGGCAGGCAGCTGCGCCTGGACTATCCGCTCGCGCCCGCCCCGCTGCCCCGCACCCATGGGCGACCCCTGGACAGGCTCGCGGCGAGACGCAGGAGCGGGCGGGATTTCTCGTCGCGACCCCTCGGAACCAAGGACCTGGCACGGCTGCTCGGGTCATGCCGGGCGTGGGGCGGTCCGGAGCATCGCGCCTTTCCGTCGGCGGGTGCGTCGTATGCGACGGAGGTGTTCGTGGTTGGCTGGCGGGTGGAGAACCACACGGGCCGGATGCTCTACTACGACCCCGTCGATCACGGCCTGGTCACCCTCCCCGACCCGTCCCCACCGTGGCCCGAGGCGCAGTCGCGGATCAACGCCCCTGTCACCGGAGAACCGGCGTGCCTGGTGGTCGCGACGCTGTTTCCCAACCGCTTGACCGCGAAATACGGGGAGCGGGGAGGTCGTTTCGCCCTCCTCGAGGCGGGTGCCGTGATGCAGCAACTCTCCTTGACGGCGACGGACCTCGGCCTGGCGGGAGTGGTCGTGGGAGGCCTGCTCGACGACTACTGGCTGGCCCAGCTGGGCCTCACCCAAACCGGCGCCGTCGTCGCGTTCGGCTACCTGGTGGGTCACGGAGGTCGCGGCTAGGAGAAGACCCGGAAGCCTCGGCCAAGGCCGCCGCCATCAGCGGCATCCAGGGTCGAAAACCCCGCACACCGACCCCCTACAAGGGCCCCACCGGGGAAACCCTCCACGCCCGGTCGATCCACTTCACCCGTAATCCACCCCGACGCGAGTGACATCGCACATAAGCGTGCCTTGACTAGGGGCTTTACGGACCCGCGCCTATAGCAGAGAGCTGTTCGGAGCTCGTTGAAGAGATGCATTACGAAAACCCCACTGGTAGGCCCAGGCCCTCCAGGTCGGTGGTGTGCTCCCATATCGTCGTCAGGCTCCGGCACCCGGCGAGCACTCCCGTCGTCACGGCCGAGGACAGGATCATGCACAGATCGTGGCGCACACCCCTCCGGTCCCGGGATCGGCCACGCTCCTGAGAACCCGGCCAAAACACCCAAGCCACCGGCTTTGCCGACCCCTGCCCTCGACAGGGCATGAACCACGAGACTGTTAAGCTCAAGTAATCTTATCGTGTTTTACCACTGCTACAGCGGGGCGCTTGGATAGAAATACAACAAGGGTTGCCGGGAGGTTCTGGTCGTGCCATGGGTGATTTTGATCATCGTGATAGCTTACTGCTTTATCTGGGTCCTTGCACCGCGCAAGATGTGGCGGATTACACACGGATGGCAATACAAGAATCCTGAGGCAAACGAACCCAGCGATGCCGCCTATGCGATGCTACGTATACGCGCGATTGTGCCCATCGTGATAATTCCAGTTGCGATATTTGGTATCATTTCGGCCCAAAACAAGGCTGCCGAGGACCGAGAGAAGCGGGAACGTGCACAGAAGAGCGCGGAGGATGTGCAGCAGGACATGATGCGAACTTCAGAGTTTGCCCGCCAGGCTCGCAAGGCCTTCGGGGTCCCCGACAGCGAGGTCGTCATCAGGTATCCCGCTGCAAGATCTCTGAAAAAGGAAAACCCCGATAAAATCAAGAACGGATTGGCGCCGGTCGGATGGCTTCCTTACGATAACGAGCGCTCTGAGCCAAGGTTCCTCAAATATCTCTACGGCACCGGCCTCAAGGCACCCTGGGGGCTGCGATACCAGCTTGGGGAAAGCACTGACCTCGTGGCTCAGCTCCCATTTAGTTGGAGCTCTGACTGCGGACCCACGGTCTATGCGGTGACTGAGACGGAGACTGAAATTCGAGTGTCGGTAAGCTCCTCCTCCGAGGAAAAATTGGAAACCCCGACTCCGAGATCTTGTCAAATGGATTCGAATATCGCCCTACTGGACGTGAATCTACAAAACCCCGTGGGGAACCGGCGGGTTCTAGGACCGGACGGCATTGAGATTCCGCGAATCAAAATATAGAACGCAGTCGATAATGAGCCCGGTGACGGCTTGTGTTGCGGTTTCGAAAGTGTTGCAGGGGCGACGGTAGCCGGTGTGGAAAACACGCCAGATCGTGAGGTTCGCAATGAAGCGAACCTCACGATCTGGCGTGTCGATCAGCAATTGTGGCCCGGGAGGTTCAGCCAGGTGATGCCCCGCTTCTTCTTGCCTGTGTCGCCCACCCGTTTGACGGTTTTCAGCTGCGGGTAGCGGGCCCGGATGGCAGCCTCTTGCGAAGGTGGAATTGCAGTATCGCCGTCGCTAGGATAACAATCAGGGTGAGCAGCCAGGAGCTGACCGGTGGCGACCCTCTCGTTCACCCCGACGAAGAAGAACTCGTCGCTATCCCCGAACATCAGGCCGACACCGCCAATCAACAGCGCCAGCACAGCCAGCACGAGGAGCATGATCACGGCGTTCGTGACCATGATGATGAAAAAGTTCACCAAGACGGAAAGCAGACTGAATTTTCTATTCGTCCGTTTGCCATAAACACTTCTCCCAATGAAATACAAGAGAGCCAGGACGACGATAGCCTCCACGAATGCCATGGCCGGATTTTAACATGCGTAACTTCCAGATCCCCGTTTCAGATGACGGTCTTTCCCCGGACCCGAGAAGGCATATCCCACTTATTTTTCAGCGTCGTCCTTCGCACGTCGCCGTTTCCGGGGCTTCTTCGGGGGCGGGACGGGAAGGGCGTCAGCGGTGGCCCGAACCAGGTCACAGAGAATCTCGGAGCTGTCGATGTCGATCAGCAGGTAGTCCTTCGATCCCGGGTAGGCGGGCGCGTATTCGGGGTCCAGGTCGTTGTCCGCCAGCACCGCCAGACCCTCGGGGGTGGGTTTGAGGAAGAGCTGGTCGTCGCAGATGAAACCCACCACCTTCACGCCGACGTAGAGGGCGAACTCCCCGAACATGCGGCGCGTCGAAACCTCCCTGACGTCCCGGAGTTGTTCGACGATGTAGGTGGCAAAGCCGGCGGTGGAACCCATGACGGCCAGTCTGCCACGACCACGAGGGCCCAGCGGGCGAACCCGCCAGGCCCTCGCCAAGACCGGGGTACCCGCAGCCCAGGCTATCGGTGGCATTCGGTCATGAGGGCGCGGGTGCCTTCGCTAATGCGCTTGTACTCGGTGTGATGGACGTAGTGGCTGGCATCGACGATCACCGACCGCCGACAAGGACCACTGCCCACATACTCCGCAATCTCCGCATCCGTATATGCGGCATCGCGTGTCTGCGCAGAGGTGTAGACCAACACCGGCAGCTTCTCATCAAACCGAAGATTCCGAGTCTGCGCGAAAGCCTCCGCATCGACAGCCATCTGTCGCCTGACATTCGCGCTCAAAGCACTCCAGTTGATGACCATTCGCTGTAGTTCGAGGTTCTCCTTGCTGTAGCCGTCGGCGCTGCTGCCTCCAATCAGAGAGGGATCCGTACCCCGGAAGGCCTGGAAAATCCGTGTCCATCCAGCCTGAACTGCCAAATTTAAATACCAGGGAGAACCAGATTCTGTGCGATTCTCGAAGAACTTCGCATTAGAGAGGGAGGGGTCTAGGCCGACATAGCCCGCGACCTCGTCGGGATACTGATCAGCAAAGGCCTGAGAGTTCAATCCGCTGATGGAGTGCCCCATCAGAACATAGGGGCCTTTCACCCCTGCGGCATGCAACGCGGTGTGAACATCCCGCGCGATATCCGATGGCAACATGGGAGAGTCCGTGACATCGCTCCAGCCGTAGCCGAAGGGCTCCACCACCGTCACCGTCGCCCACTTCGAGAGCTCCTTCACCAAGGGCTCAAAATCCAAATCCGGAGCCGGGACACCAAGACCCGGAAGCAGAACAATACTCGTATCACCCCCCCACCGTGTGGACGTGCATCTTGTGGCCCTCGACATCCACCAACTGCCCCGGAGCCGGATGGCTCGCGCGTTCGTACGCGGTCATCGCCATGTCGGTGACCTTGATGCCGGCCAGCAGTACCACCAGCACCAACACCACGACCCCAAGCCGCCGCAGCCAGCGCCTACGACGAGGCTTCTTTTCACCTTCAACTTCCATGGTGAACAGTCAATCCCACAGGTCGCGCTGCGTCATCAGGGTCAACCCCTGAACCAACCAGGGTCAATACCTCAACCCCTCGGTAATAGCCATCACCTCACGCCCCTCGCAGCGCGGGACAAACCCGTCAAGCCCCACCCAAGGACGGAAGCAGCCAGCACCCAGCTAGCGATGGCATTCGGTCATGAGGGCGCGGGTGCCCTCACTAATACGCTTGTACTCAGTGTGATGGACGAAGTGGCTAGCATCGACGATCACCGACCGCCGACAAGGACCACTGCCCACATAATCCGCAATCTCCGCATCCGTATATGCCGCCTCGCGCGTCTGCGCAGAGGTGTAGACCAATACCGGCAGCCGCTCATCAAACCGAAAATCCCTCACCTGGGCACGCGAATCACTAGCAACTTCCGCCTGCCTCATCACATTCGCGCTCAGCATCATCCAGTTGGTCAGCATCCGCTGCTGTTCAAGATTCTCCTTACTGTAACCATCCGCAGAGCTGGCACCGAACATAAATGAGGGATCAGCACCACTGAACGCCGTAATAATACGCATCCACCCAGCCTGCACCATAGGCCTAAAAACCCATAAATAAAACCGGGGAAACGCGGGACCAGTCTGGCTGTCGAAAAATCTCGCGTGAGGAATAGTCGGATCCAAACCGACATAACCCGCAACCTCATCAGGATACTGATCAGCAAAAGCCTGCGAAGTCAACCCACTAATGGAATGACCCATCAGCACATACGGGCCTTTCACCCCAGCAGCATGCAATGCAGTGTGAACATCCCGCGCAATATCCGACGGCAACATAGGAGAGTCCGTCACGTCGCTCCACCCGTAGCCGAAGGGCTCCACCACCGTCACCGTCGCCCACGCCGACAGCTCCCTCACCAAAAGCTCAAAATCCAAATCCGGCGCCGAGACACCAAGACCCGGAAGCAGAACAATACTCGTATCACCCTGACCAGTGGTATGAACGTGCATCTTGTGGCCGTCGACATCCACCAACCGCCCCGGAGCCGGATGATCCGCCCGCTCCCGCGCCGTGAGCACCACATCCGCAACCTTCACCCCACCCAGCACCACAGCCGCCATACCAAGCCGCCGCAGCCAGCGCCTGGAACGAGGTTTCTTCCCACCTTCACTATCCATGGGGAACACCCAACCCCAAACACCAGACACCGTCAAGTAGGGGTGTCCCCGACCTGACCCCGAGAGGACCGTCCGCCCCGCCGTCCTGATTCAGGCCCGCCGCCTCGATACAGGAAAGGCGGACGTAGCATCCGTGCCTTCTCAAACGGCGACCCAGCGAGGTGGCCCAAATAACAGAAAAGCTCTCGCAGTATGCAGACACATATCAAGCAATGACCGAGCAAAAACCAGCGTCACCATCCTGATTATCATCCTGGTCCTGAGCCTCGTGCTCCTCGACGTCCTCACGACGAGAAAAACGGCAGTATACGACCGGCACCATGAAATCCCCCTCGATTCTCTGACCTATCAGCTACAGACTCAGCCGGGTCAGCTCTATGGGCAGCCGCCATTCCAGGGAATGCCTCCCGGCTCCCCCTACTACACCCCCACTCCAAACGAACGCCCCAGCAAAGCAACCGCGGCAGCCACCCTGGGAATCGTCAATGGGTCCCTGGGGATACTCCGCGCCATAGCCACGTTCCTCCTGCTGGCTGTAGTATTCAATAACTCCCAGAACCGCAAATCAGCAGGCAGCTCCTACAAGTCCTACGAGAACACTGCCGTCATGCTCAGTATCCACTGAGGCAATCTGCACTCTCGGCATTGTCCTGACTCTGCTGATCGTCACTGAAGTACTGCAAGTCGTGACTAATAGAGTTTATTCACAGCCACAGGAAAACCCGCGCCGACAAGGGCATTTACTGAATCGAAAGCTCCTCATAGATAACCCCCAATGAAGCTTATTCATGGGAGCCTCGGGAACAGTACGATTTTTGCCAGACCCCAACTGTGGGTAGCCATAAATGGCCCCCATGGAATCCCTCGCAAAATTCAGAGCATATCGAGCACCAAGCGAACTACTAGCTCACCATTCACCACCCTGGTTCCCGTCGATAGCATTACATTAAGAGTTTCAACACCCTTCTCGAAAGGGAGGTCATGGGTGATAAGACAGTCCACCTTACCCCCAAAATCCGGCTCCTCAAGTAATTTCGATGCGGCTTCTAGCCTGGTATTCGAAACACCACGATTTCCAGTAACGACCATCGATCGCTCAGAATCGCTAAAAGTCACACGACACGGAGGCCATAAGCCACCTGTATTTGCGACGCGGACACCATACAGATCAACACCAGGAAACTCTGGACTTACAGTATGAGGGGAAAGCCCTCCCACGAGATGCACGGCAGTAAGGCGCGCGCCGAAAGTTTGCGCTACTTCAGTCAAGCCTGGCGCCGTTCCGGCTCGATGCGTAGCAGACAGCATAGAAATACGGCCGTCCAAGGCAGATTCAAGATCCGCGACAGTGCGGCCGTTGACAACACGCGGCTCAAAGGCCCGTGTCCATCTAACTCCCAGTTCAGACCTATGCACCATACCTAGAGAAATCTGTTCTCCAAGTATTTGAGGCGCGACGACCGCCGCCAAATTGCCTATCAGGCCATCGCCAAGGATGAGGAGGGAATCGGGGGTCTTGAAACGGAGGCATTCCAGGGCATAGATAACCACAGCCAAGGGCTCGATAAGCGTTCCTCGAGCTGAAGGAATACAAGATGATATGCGCGACACCAACCCGCCAGAAACCGCTGTTTCAGGTATGCGAACACGCTGCTGTAAAAGACCATTTATATTGCGTCCCAGAAGAAAACTCGGATCAGAAGGGTGGGTGGGATTTACGGTGACGCGGTCGCCAACCTCAAATCCGGAAACTCCCTCCCCAACTTCAACAATCTTTGCAAGCCCCTCGTGACCAACAACCAAAGCTGGGCCATCTCGTAACTTTCGAAGAATCTGCATATCTGTACCGCATATACTAACTTTCTCCGGAGCTACAATAAGTTCTCCAGCCTCCGCCTCGTCCTTGTTCAGATAGTCAATTACACAACGATCTCCACGTCGAACAACAGCTTTATGCTTATCCATATAATCATCCTCTTTTTCTATCTTATATTTCTGAGATATCCGGCTCTTCGTACTTGAGTGTGGGGTTATAGTTGTAGACCGTTGCCGGTGAGGAGCGTTCTGAGGCGGTAGTTGTCGGGGTTAGGGAAACCTCGGGCGATGCGGCGGTGGAGTTCGATTAACCCGTTGATGGCTTCGGTTCCGCCGTTGTTGGCGCCGCTGGTGGTGAAGTAGCCCAGGAACGCGTCTCGCCACCGGTTTAGCGTCCGGCCGAGGCGGGCGATCTCCGGGATCGGACACGACGGGAACGAGGCAAGGATCTTCTCCGCGACCCTGCGGCCGTCGGCGTGACTCGACTGGTGATAGACCGAGCGGAGCTGTTGGGTGCAGTGCCAGGCGACCTCGACTTCGACGTGTCGGTCGTCGATGGTGAATGCGGTCTCCAGGCGGGTCTTCTGCCGGTTGGTGAGATGCTCTTTCCCGGCACGCAGTAGGTTGCGGATCCGATACAGCGGATCATCTCTGCGGCCGCGGTGGCCGTGGATGTCCTGCTGGACCCGGCGGCGGACCTCATCGACCGCGGCTGTGCCGAGCCTGACCACGTGGAAGGCGTCGAGCACCGCGATGGTGTGGTCCAACTGGTCGTCGATGGCGCATCTGTAGCCGTGGAATGGGTCCAAGGTGGCGATCTCGACGCCTTTTCGGAACGTGTCACCGCGGTCACGCAGCCACGACGTGTAGGCCTCACTGGAGCGGCCCGGGACCAGGTCCAGGAGCCGGGCCCGGACGCGTCCGTCCTTGTCGCGGGTGAGATCGACCATGCCGGTGAACTCCTTCGGGCCGCGGCCGCCCTGGTCGACGGGCTTGGCGGAGACGTGATGCCAGATGTGTTCGTCGACGCCCAGTGAGGTGACGCCAGCGAAGCGCTTCTCGTCGCCGGCGGCGGCTTCAAGGATCGGCTTGACCGCTCGCCACAGGGTCCTCCAAGTGCAGCCGAGCTGCCGGGCCATCCCCTGAACCGAGGCGTTCTCCCGCCGCATCTGCCCGATCGCCCACGACGTCGCCCGCGCGGTGAGCAACGCTCTGGGCCGCGCGATGTCGGGGTCTTGCTCCATGAACGAGGTCACCGGAGGCATCGGCTCGGGACACAACCAGCGTCGTTTCCGCCACCACAGCCTCACCGGCACAGTGAAACACGGCGCATCAATCAACTCCACCCTCTGCCGGCCATGCGCATGCGCGATGACCCCGCAGGCGGGGCAGCCCATCACCTCCGGCCGGACGGATTCGACCTCAACCCGAAGCCCCGCGTCGTCGCGCTGGACACCGACCACGTGAAGCCCAGGCAGGCCCAGCAGAAGGTCGCAGCGCTCGCAGTAACCGCTGGGCACACAGCAGCAGGAAGTAGAATCGGTCATCGTCGAGGTCCTCGGAATCAAGTGGTGTGGTAACCCCGATTCTTGAGGGCCTCGACCCACCATCACCCCACCGACACACCCGCCAACGGATCCACACTCACCCCACGCTCAGGCACGAAGAGCCAGATATCCCTGCGCCATGAGCTCGGCACCGATCTCGGGGCAGACTTGGCCGGGTCTGTCCGATTAATGGTGTAACTGGCGGTTTCTATTGGTGGGTGCTGGCTGCGGGCATGCGGTCAGCGAAGGTCGTGGCGAACGCGTTCAGGGCGGGCTTCCAGCGCATGCCCCACCGGGCCTGGCCGGTGTCCTTGGGATCCAAGGATCTCACGGTCAGGTACAGGGTCTTCAACGCGGCTTGCTCGTTCGGGAAGTGCCCGCGGGCGCGGACCGCTCTGCGGAACCTGGCGTTGAGTGACTCGATCGCATTCGTGGAACACAAGACCTTGCGGATCTCGACGTCGTAGTCCAAGAAGGGCACGAACTCGGTCCAGGCACCCAGCCAGAGCCGGATCATCGCCGGATAGGCCTTGCCCCACTTCTCGGTGAACTGTTCGAACGCCCGCTCAGCGGCCTCCGGGGTGGGGGCTTCGTAGACGGGCTTTAAGTCGGCCGCGATCTGGGACCAGTGCTTCTTCGAGGCGTAGCGGAAACTGTTGCGCAGCAGGTGGATCAAACAGGTCTGGATCTTCGCGGCCGGGAACACCGACCCGATGGAGTCGGGTAGTCCCTTGAGCCCGTCGCAGACCATGAAGAACACATCCTTGACACCGCGGTTCTTCAACTCGGTCAGGCACGCGAACCAGAACTTCGCCGACTCCCCGTCCCCCTGGCCGGGCCAGATCCCCACAATGTCCTTGTGACCCTCAAGGTCGACCCCGATCGCGGCGTAGAACGGCTGGTTACGGACCTGCCCATCCCTGACTTTGATCACGATCGCATCGATAAAGATCGCCGCGTAGATGGACTCCAAAGGCCGACTCATCCACGTGGCCATCTCGTCGACAACCCGGTCGGTGATCCGGCTGATCGTGTCCTTTGACACACTCGTGCCGTAAACCTCGGCGAAGTGGGCGGCGATCTCCCCGGTCGTCAGCCCTTTCGCGAACAGGCTCAGCACCATGGCATCCATGTCCGACAACCGACGTTGCCGCTTCTTGACCAGCTGCGGCTCAAACGTTCCGTTACGGTCCCGGGGCACCTGGATCTTGATCGCACCGACGTTGTCAGTAACAACCGTCTTCGACCTCGTGCCATTGCGGGAATTACCGCTGCCGCGGCCGACCGGGTCGTGCTTGTCGTAGCCAAGATACTCATCCAGCTCTTCGTCGAGAGCGGCCTCAACGATCTGAGCGGTCAACGCCTTCAACAAACCACCGGGACCGGTCAGAGCAACACCAGCATCCTTGGCCTGACGCACCAACCACGCGATCACCTCACGCTAAGCCACCTCCAGCTCAGCCAACTCCTCCGCCGACAGCAGTGATGATGATGGGTTCACATGCCCCAGTCTGACCGACCCCACGGCCAGCTCACTACTCGTTGTTATCTCGGTCATCATGACTCCCCCTGCCCTCACAGGCGATGGAACCACTTACACCATTTCCCTGACAGACCCTCTCGAGAGTGATTACGGTCTACACTCCCTTGATCGCCGAAGTCCTCCAAGCCTGGGTGCCCAGCATGGAAGATCCTTGACCCGAACCACCAATACAAGCCGTCACCGGACTCATCTTCGCCCACACCCCACGAATAAACCTCATTGGATTGGGGATTTTCCGCCACCCATGTCCTCGATGGCGTCCGCAAGCAGCGCACAAGACTCTTCAATTCTATTTTTCATGGATTCCATCGCTTTTCCGGCAGGACCCTGAGATTTTCTCACCCATGCGATAAGGGATCGCAGCCACTTGAAACGCCCTCCCGTTTCTGCACTAATGTAATCCTGAAGCACCAGAGCACATCGCGCTTGGTCGGGGGACACGTTCCCCAAGCTTTTCTCCTTCCATTCCTTTAATTCAGTCCACCAGCTTGCGTCCCAAAGTCCTTCCTTCCTGTGCATTCCCGGCATTACGGCGACGAACGAAGCCACCACATCCAAGATCACGAAGACCAGACACAGGGCGCCCAAAAACGAGAAATTATGATCGCCTAGAAACATGGTCAAGCAGAACATGGGTACACCAGCAACAATTGCTAACAGACGAAGGCCGTTACCGAAAACAAGAAACCCCCACGAAGGAGCTCTCGAACCCTCCACAAAACACTTGAGGCACCTTTCAACCTGACGACCCTTATCCACCAAAGCCGCCACAAATTCAAACACCCCCACAAGGACCCCCAATATCATCGTGGCTATCCAGGCAGCCTTTTCTTTATCTTGGACCTCTAAATACCGCGGCGACACCCAGCATAATACCCCAAAGAAAAGTACGGAAAGCAATACTCGTACCACCGGGAGCCATCTAATAATCCACACGCAATGAGAACGTTTTCCCGCCAGTGGAACCGCGTGCTTGCCGACACCGCAATCGAGCTTCAGGCTCCTTGTGAGCTCGGCATCCAGCAGCGCCAGACGCCACTTTCTGCGCTCCATTCCATCAAGACTGAGACGGAGCACGTGAACTCCAGGAATCAGCACCCTATTAATCCACCTACACCCCAGAATTCCGACCACCAAAGCGCCAAAAATTATCAGATCAGGGACTTGCTCACGCACCGACCCTTCCGACAAGAAGACTGCCACAAGTATTTTTGCAGAAGCCAGTATCAGCGTTCTCCACAAATAAACAGCAACGAAAAAGGCGCACCGCTCGACCGCCTCGTCAGCCAGATCGCCCCTGGACACCCCCGAAGCGCGCCCTCGCGCAGAATTATTATTTTCTACACTCGGACCGTTTCCGCCGGCGACAAAAACCCCTATAACGGCGGCGGCAAGAAAGGTCAACACCAAAAGCACATCACTGAAATTGGCCCAAGGCGTTTCACGAAATCCACACAGCACCTTCGACAAAAGCAGCTTGATAAAATCACTATCTGAGCGTGACTCTCCACCGGCCAGACCAAACACTCTGAGGTAAACCTCAAGGAAAGCCACAGAAATCCCTAACGCAAGCGCGTTATACCCGCCAAAACTACCGCCAATTCTTCGATACCGCAAATACTTGTTTGAAGAATTCATCGCGGCATTCACCTCCCCCTGGATAAACAGTCATGTCCCACATGAAGTGTAGGAACTACGCTATCCCAGAGCGCCCCTGCCGACTGGCAGGGGCACGCGACTTCAGCAGTTGTGGCCCGGGAGGTTCAGCCAGGTGATGCCCCGCTTCTTCTTCCCCGTGTCGCCCACCCGTTTGACGGTTTTCAGCTGCGGGTAGCGGGCCCGGATGGCGGTCTCGATGCGCTGGTGGAGGGTCTGGCCGGCGGCGGGGCAGTCCTGACATGCCCCACCGAAGTCGACCTCCACCGTCTCGGCGTCGTTGTCGACCACCTGGATCTGCCCGCCGTGGCTGGCGATGTAGGCCGCCAGCTGGTGTTCCACGACGTCACGGGAGATGTAACCCAACAGGTCGGCAGAGCCGGGCTCGACGTCCCAGCCATCCTCCTCGGCGAGGGAGGCGACGATGGCGTCGCGGACCTTGGATCCGACCTTGTTCCACGCCTGATCGGAGGCCAGCCACGTCCATACACCGTCGGCCTCCACCATGGCCCGGGAAAGTACCCCGTATTCCAGCATCGACCCGAGACTGCCGGGCGCGCCACGCACGTCCCCGACGGGCACGCCGCCGGTGGGAACCACCCACCGGACGGCCTGCGGGTCGCCGGGAACGGCCTCAGGATGGATCGGCAGCTTCCCGGTCATGTCGCGATCGCCCCCACGATGAGCTTCGCCGCAAACGCCATCACCCACGCGAGTCCACCCATGTAGATGAACGCAATGATCGACCATCGCCACGTGCCCGTTTCGCGTCTCATCACGCCCAGCGTGGAGGCGCACTGCAATGCGTAGACGAAGAACACCAACAATGCCGCGATGGTGCTCGGCGTGAACACCGGTTCACCGGCATGCGGGCCGTCCGAATGCGTCATGCCCTCCAGTGACTCGCCCGGATCCTCCGGGTCCTCCGCAGATGCGACCTGACCCAGCGTCGAGACGACGGTCTCGCGGGCCGCCAGGGAGCTGAGAACGCCGATGTTGATGCGCCAGTCGAAACCGAGCGGATCGAAGACCGGCGAGACCGCCCGACCAATGGTCGCCGCATACGAATTGTCGAGGGTGTAGGCCGTCACGGCCGCCTCGTCGCCGACATCCACCCCGGCAGCGGTCATGGCATCCTCGCTGTGGGCGGGGAAGTTCAACAACCCCCACAACACGATGGTGACCACCATGATGATCCCCGCAACCTTCCGCAGAAACGCCTTGCACGCATCCCACACGGCGATGATGACGGAGCGGGCACTGGGCAGCCGGTAGGACGGCATCTCCATGTAGAACGGCAGCTGCGTGGCGCCGCGCCCGACGATGCGTTTGAACACCCACGCGGCGATCATCGCAGAGATCGCGCCGAGCAGGTACAGGCCGAACATGATGGTGCCCTGCGCCTGGAACGGACCCCAGAACAGATCGCCGGGAACCATGATTCCGATCAGCAGGGTGTAGACGGGCAGACGCGCAGAACAAGTCATCAACGGCGCACCCATCATGGTGGCAATCCGATCCTTAGCCGACGGCAAAGTCCGCGTGGCCATGATCCCCGGAATCGCACACGCCACCGAACTCAACAAAGCAACAAAAGCACGCCCCTCCAGACCCGCCATCCCCATCACACGATCCATCAGGAACGCAGCCCGGGAGAGATATCCACTGCCCTCGAGCAGCGCGATCATGAGGAACAGCAGCGTGATCTGCGGAATGAATGCCACCACCGCACCAACACCGGCGAAAATACCGTCACCGACCAGCGAGGCGAGCCAGTCGATCGGAATCATGTCCTTAGCAACCCCACCCAACCACACAAAGAAATTCTCAAAGGCATCATTGATGGGAGCCGCAACAGTGAAAATAATCTGGAAAAACGCGTACATCGTCGCGAAGAACACCAACGTCCCCCACAACGGGTGCAGCAGCACCTTGTCTATGCGGCGGGTGCGTTCGTCGACGTCCGGTGCGCGGTAGTTGGCGCTCTCCAGCACCGAATCGGCCCAGGCCGCAACCTCCTCGTGGCCGGTGGGCGGGGGCAC
This sequence comes from Arachnia propionica, assembly GCF_037055325.1. Classification (NCBI taxonomy): domain Bacteria; kingdom Bacillati; phylum Actinomycetota; class Actinomycetes; order Propionibacteriales; family Propionibacteriaceae; genus Arachnia; species Arachnia propionica. The sequence goes on from NZ_CP146373.1 coordinate 1,975,778, forward strand.
GACCGGCGAGGACCACGAGTCGACCTCGGCAAAGGCCTTGGACAACACCTCGACGCCACGCTTGTCACCGGAGACCACGGGGATTACCCGCACCCCGACGGCCCGCGACAGGGCGTCGACGTCGACGGAGCCGCCACGCCGCGCCAGCTCGTCGGTGAAAGTCAGCACCGCGACGGTGGGGCGTTCGCGCTGCTGCACCTGGGCCAGCATCCCGAGGCCGCGGCGCAGCTGCGTGGCGTCCATGAGCACGACGTGCCCGGAGATCGGGGAGTGCACCGACTCGCCCGCGTCCAGGACCTCCGTGACCACTTCCTCGTCGGGGCTGATCGGGTCGAGGGAATAGGTACCGGGCAGGTCCTCGATGACCACCTCGACGTCACCGAGCTTGTGGACACCCTCGTAGCGAGAGACAGTGACACCCGGGTAATTGCCGGTCTTGGCACGCAACCCGGTCAGGGCGTTGAACAACGTCGTCTTGCCGCAGTTCGGGCTGCCCACCAGCACGAAACGACGCAGATCCGTCGCGACCGGTGCGGATTGCTCGTCGTGGCAGGTCATGGTTTCACCAGCACTCTCGAGGCCTCGGAGTGGCGGAGCACGATCTCGGTGCCTCCGACGTTGAACATGAGGGGATCGAGCAACGGGGCTCGGCGTTCCAGGCGGCACGTCAGCCCTGGGGCGAACCCGAGGTCGAAGAGCCGGTGGCTTATCGCGTCATCGCCGTCGAACCCGGTGATACGCGCGCTCGCCCCAACCTTCAAGTCGGCGAGTGTCCTTGCGGTGGAAGGGGTCTCGTTCATAGTCGCGAACTTAGCAACGCCTTGCCTGACACGTGGAGTTTTGACCCAGAATTCGTAAACTTTCGTCAACATTTCCTGATTTGTCGGGACTGAGTCTCAATTCAGTCGTCCGTCCACAAAGCCCGGCGCGGGGTGTTGGACAGCGTGAAATGACTGCTCTGCGGACCCCCCAGCCGCGCTGTGTCTTGCAGCAACGGGTAGCGGACGCGAATCGCCGTCTCGATGCGCTGCTGCAGCTCCGCGCTGGCAGCGGGATCGCGGAAATCGAGCCGACCGAGGTCGAGCAGCAGCCACTGGGCATCGTTTTCCACCACTTCGACGGTGGTGTCGGCGGCGTGAACCTCGTCGGCGAGATCGCCCGAGATCACGTCGTTCGCGACCAGACGCAGCAGGTCCGCGGAGTCGCCGTTGATGTGCCAGCCGTCACGATCGAGGGATTCGAGGATTGCTTCACGCACCTTGTGACCACGATCGGCCCAGCTGTTCCCGGGGGCCAGCCACACCCAGATCCCCTCGGTTTCCAGCAGTGCCAGCGAGATCACCCTGTCCCGCATCAACGCGCCAAAAGGATCCGGCGCGACCACCACCTCGCCGACGACTCCCTGGGTGCCCGTGCGAACCACCCAGCGCACCGCGAGCGGATCATTCGGAACCGCCTGGGGGTGGATCGGCCGCATGGCATGGGTCATGTGATGAGCCTAGCGATACCTGACCCGAGAAAGGCCATCACCCACGCGACCACTCCCATGTAGACGAACGCGATGATGGGCCATCGCCATGTGCCCGTTTCGCGTCTCAACACACCCAGCGTGGAGGCGCACTGCAACGCGTAGACGAAGAACAACAGCAGCGCCGTGACAGTGGGGGCTGTGAACACTGGTTCCCCGGCGTGCGGACCATCGGTGTAGGTCATCTGCTCCAAGGCCTCGCTCGGGTCCTCCGGGTCCTCCGCGGACGCCACCTGACCCAGCGTCGCCACGACGACCTCTCGCGCGGCCAGGGAGCTGAGAACGCCGATGTTGATGCGCCAGTCGAAACCGAGCGGATCGAAGACCGGCGAGACCGCCCGACCAATGGTCGCCGCGTAAGAATTGTCGAGGGTGTAGGCCGTCACGGCAGCCTCATCACCAACATCCACCCCGGCAGCAGTCATGGCATCCTCGCTGTGGGCGGGAAAGTTCAACAACCCCCACAACACGATCGTGGTGGCCATGATGATCCCCGAGACCTTCCGCAGGAACGACTTGCACGCATCCCACACGGCCACAGCGATGGAACGGGCGCTGGGAATCTGATAGGCGGGCATCTCCATGTAAAACGGCATCACGGTTCCGCTGCGCCCCGTGACACGCTTGAACACCCACGCGGCGATCATCGCAGAGATCGCGCCGAGCAGGTACAGGCCGAACATGATGGTGCCCTGCGCCTGGAACGGACCCCAGAACAGATCGCCGGGAACCATGATTCCGATCAGCAGGGTGTAGACGGGCAGACGCGCAGAACAAGTCATCAACGGCGCACCCATCATGGTGGCAATCCGATCCTTAGCCGACGGCAAAGTCCGCGTGGCCATGATCCCCGGAATCGCACACGCCACCGAACTCAACAAAGCAACAAAAGCACGCCCCTCCAGACCCGCCATCCCCATCACACGATCCATCAGGAACGCAGCCCGGGAGAGATACCCGCTGCCCTCCATGATGGCGATCATGAGGAACAGCAGGGCGATCTGCGGGATGAACGCCACCACCGCACCAACACCGGCGAAGATACCGTCACCAATCAACGACCCCAACCAATCGATCGGAATCATGTCCTTAGCAACCCCACCCAACCACACAAAGAAATTCTCAAAGGCATCATTGATGGGAGCCGCAACAGTGAAAATAATCTGGAAAAACGCGAACATCGTCGCGAAGAACACCAACGTCCCCCACAACGGATGCAGCAACACCCGGTCGATGCCGTGGCTGCGGCGGTCGGTATCAGCCTCCCGGTAGTGCGCCGCCTCCAGGACGGATGCCGACCAGCTGAAGATATCGCTCTGGCCGATGGGCGGGGGCACGATCGGAGCGGGCCACGATTCGACCGAGCTCAGCGCCTCGGAGAGCTCCTCCACACCCGCCCGGTCACCCGCGACGATCGGGATCACCCGCACCCCGATGGCCCGGGAGAGCGCTTTGATGTCGATGGAACCGCCCCGCCGGGCCAGTTCATCGGTGAAGGTCAGCACGACCAGCGTCGGTCGCGCGACCTGCTGCACGTGGGAAAGCAAAGTGAGAGAACGCCGCAGCGACGTGGCATCGAGAAGCACGATCTGCCCAGTGATCGGGGAACCGACGGAGACCCCGTCGCCGAGCACCTGGGAAACCACTTCCTCGTCGGGACTGATGGCCTCGAGGGAATAGGTGCCGGGCAGGTCTTCGATGATCACATCGGCCTCCCCCACTCGGTGCCGCCCCTCATAGCGAGCGACGGTAACGCCTGGGTAATTGCCGGTCTTAGCACGCAACCCGGTCAGGGCGTTGAACAGCGTCGTCTTGCCGCAGTTCGGGCTGCCCACCAGCACGAAACGTAGGATGCGATGGGCCTTAGAAGCGGATGCGAGCCCAGAGCCGTGTCCGTGGTGGCTCATGCCATCACCCTCCAAAGATCGCTGCTACGAATCGTCGTCATTGGCGAGGTTGTGTTCACTCTCTTGAACCTAGCGTCGCGACACCCTGTCGTCAGGATTTCAGTCATCCAAACCGCAATCTCTCCTGTCAGCTTTTTGACTGATGGATTCCGCGGTTTTTACGACTCAAGCCCATCTCATGGGCCTCGTCGCTCCCCGGAGAATCCACACGTCCTAGACTCAGGACATGATCGTGACTCTTCCGGACCATCAGCTCCTCGAAGCCCTCACCTCACACACCCCTGCGGACCAGCTCGGCGTCGAGCTGCGCATCTGGGACTGGAACTCCCCCGCCCGCGACGTGCTCGGCGACGAGGCCGACGACGTGGTGGCCACCGTCCTGCCGTACTTCCGTCCCGCCCCGGCGTGGAGGTCGCTGGCGGATCTGCCGAAGCTGCGGCTACTGCAGGCACAGTCGGCGGGCTACGACAACCTCCTCCACATCACCCCCGACGGCGTCGCCCTGGCCAACGCGCAGGGAGTGCACGAGGCCTCCACCTCGGAGTTGGCCGTCGGTTTGATGCTCGCGGCGCAGCGGGAACTGCCCCGCTGGGCGCGTGAACGTCGCTGGCAGGCCGCCTCCACCCGGGCGCTCGCGGACTCGCGGGTGCTTGTGGTCGGGACGGGGGCCATCGGCGAGGCCATCCGGTCGCGGCTGGAGCCCTTCGAGACCGAGATCACGCGGGTCGCCACCACTGCCCGTGACGATGAGCACGGCCACATCCATGGCATCGACGAGCTGTCCGAGCTGCTGCCGAACACCGACATCCTGGTGCTGATCGTGCCGCTCACCGACTCCACCCGCGGCCTGATCGGAGCGAAGGAGCTGGCCCTGCTGCCCGACGGCGCCCTGGTGGTGAACGTGGCGCGCGGCCCCGTCGTCGACACCGATGCCATCACCGCTGAGGTGGTCGCGGGCCGGCTGCGGATGGCCTCCGACGTGTTCGACCCGGAGCCCTTCCCCGACGACCATCCGCTGTGGCAGGCCGACGGGGCCTTCATCAGCCCCCACATCGGCGGCAACACCACCGCGATGCTGCCCCGGATCGTCGCCTTGCTGGCGGACCAGCTGCCGCGCCTGGCCGACGGTCGAGAACTCAAGTTCGTCGTGAAATCATGAGCGATCCCCTCGTCGAGGCCTATCCGCCTTTCGGACTGCGAATCACCCACGACGACATGACGCTGCGGGTGTTCCGCGACGCCGACATGCCCGAATACCTCGACCTGCTGAGCGCCCCGATCTTCGCCGAGGAGAACGTGGACTGGTTCTTCCCGTGGTGCGAGGCGCCGGTTCCCGAGCGGCGCCGCAACGCCATCCAGGTGCACTGGGGGTGGCGTTCCGGGTTCCGCCCGGAGTCCTGGACGTTGGCGTTCGGGGTCTACGTCGGTGGTGTGCTGGTCGGCTGCCAGGACCTCTTCTCCGAGGAGTTCCCCACACGCCGGGTGGTGTACTCGGGTTCCTGGCTGACGCTGGAACACCAGGGCAAGGGCTGGGGCGCGCGGATGCGCAAACTGCTGCTGCACTTCGCCTTCGATCACCTGGGGGCGCAGCGGGCCGAGTCGGAGGCGGTGACAGGCAACGAATCGTCGCTCGGGGTCTCCCGCAGCGCGGGCTACGAACCGAACGGCACCAGGGTCGAGATCTTCGGGAAACGGGTGGTGGAGATGCATCGCGTCGTACTCACCCCCGACCGGTTCCGTCGTCTCGACGGCGATGTCGTGGTGGCGGGATTCACCGACGAGCTGCGCGCCATGATGGGGGCGCAGCCGGATCCGACCTCGCAAGGCGCCGGCTTCCGATCTCCCACGTGACAACCCGCCAGGCACGCTTATGGATGGCCGCGAATAAACCTCCACGACTGCTTGTTTCAGGTCGTGGACGGCCCTCCGAGAGCACTTTCTTAGGGAGCGGAGTCGCGGATGATGTCAAGATCAACCCCACCAACATCGCGCCCGATTTCACGCAGCAGGGTTCCAAGCCGCACCCGGCCCGGTTCGGTCACGGCATCGTTCAGGATGGCCCGGATCTCCGCCTCGGTGCTGCGACCGTTGCGGGCGGCCCGCAGCTTCAAGGCGCGATGAGTCGCGTCAGGCAGATTCCTGATGGTGACGACAGCCATATCCCCTCCTGATACCCATTCGCCGCAATGGTACGCGTGAGGCCTAAAGCTGGTTGAGCCGGCCTGCGCACGAATCGCGGGCGGGATGCGGATTTCGGTGGTTTTGCAGGAGAGCAGGTTCAACACACCCATTTCTTGCACAAGCGTTCAGTTTCTTATACGCTTGTATCATGACTGATGATCTGACAGCCAGGGCACGACTCCGCGACGCCGCCATCGCGCTCATCGCGACGGGCGAGAAACCCACGGCGCGCTCCGTCGCGGCGCGAGCGAACGTGTCCATCGGGTTGATCCGACACCACTTCGGCACCATGGATGGCCTGCTGTTGACCTGCGACGAGCACGTCGCCACGCTGATCCGCAACGCCAAGAACGACGCCATCCGCGGGCCGATTCCCAACGTGTTGGAAGTCCTGCGGGAAACCGGACAAGACAACGTCCTCGGCTACCTGGCCCACCGCCTCACCGATTCCAGCACCGCCATCGATTCCCTCGTCGACCAGCTCGCCGACGACGCCGCCGGCTACATTCGCCGCGCCATCGATGCGGACCTGCTGACCCCCATCCCCAACGTTGCCGCCGCGGCGCGGATGTTGACCATCTATTCGCTGGGTTCGCTGGTGCTGGGCCGGCACCTGAAGCGCCTCCTCGACGTCGACATCGCCGCCGAGGACATCGCGGCTGAACCGGGAATCAGGGATTACGTGCAGGTGCAGCTCACGTTGTTCGCGAGCCTGTTCACCCCGCACCTGCTGGAGCAGATGCAACCCCAGCTGGAGGAGTCACGAGAAAGAAAAGAGAAAGAGCAATGAACGCCATCGAGGTGAAGGAACTCCGGAAGAAGTACGGCTCCTTCGAAGCATTGAAGGGCATTGACCTGAAGGTCCACACCGGGGAGATCTTTGGTTTCCTCGGTCCCAACGGCGCGGGCAAGTCCACCACCATCCGCATCCTCCTCGACGAGATCCGCGCCACCGGTGGCACCGCCCGGCTGCTTGGCCTCGATTCCCGCTGCGACGCCGTCGAGATCCATCGCAGGCTCGGCTACCTGCCCAGCGACCTGTCCCTGTACCCCGCGATGACCGGTGCGCAGACGCTGCGGTTTTTCGCCCGGCTGCGTGGCGGCGTCGACCAGGATTACATCGACGAGTTGCGGCAGCGATTCGACGCGAACCTTGACAAGCGCGTCGGGGAATTGTCCTCGGGGAACCGGCAGAAGGTGGGGCTGATCGCCGCGTTGATGCACAAACCCGAGCTGATCATCATGGACGAGCCCAACGCCGGTCTCGATCCGCTCGTGCAGCACGAGTTTCATCAGGTGCTGCGGGAGATCGTCGCGGAGGGCCGCACCGTGTTCCTGTCCTCCCACACCCTCTCCGAGGTGCAGCAGGTGGCCGACCGGGTCGGCATCATCCGCGCGGGCCGCTTGGTGGCGGTGGAGAACGTCGCGGATTTGCGTTCGGTGCGGCGCGTCGATCTGCTTCTGGACCGCGACGCCGATCCGGGCGACTTTATCGATATTTCCGGGGCCCGCGACGTCACCGTGGATGGGCCGCGGGTGCGCATGGCCTTCGACGGGGAGCTCGGAACCCTGCTCGATGCGCTCGGCGACCGCCGTGTCGTCGACCTGACCGCCCACGACGCCGACCTGGAGGAAATCTTCCTCGCGTTCTACCAGGAGCAGTCATGACCACCCTCGCAGTGTTGGGACGCGGCCTGCTGCCGCGTTGGAAGGCCGTTTGCGTCATCGTCGCGTGCATCCTCGCTTTCCTGCTGATGGGGGTCGCGATGGTGCAGTCGATGGACACCAATGTCTACGCTTCCCTGCCGCCGGCGCTGCTGGCGATGGCCGGGATTCCCGCCGGCGCTTCGGCTTCGGTGATGTCCTACACGCAGATGCTCGGTTTCCTGGGTGCGATCGCGGTGGCGGGGTTCGCCGTCGCGATGGGCGCGCAGCTGGTCGCGGGTGAGGAGAAGGACGGCACGTTGTCGCTGCTGCTCAGCCATCCCGTCTCCCGGTTCGGTGTGGGTGTGGCGAAGGCCGCGGCGCTGGTGCTGGCGGTCGGCGTGACGTCACTGGGTTTGTGGGGTGCGGCAGCGCTGGCGGGCCTGCCCTTCGACCTCACGTTGGGGGACGCCCATCTGGGGGAGCTCTGCCTGGCGCTGGGCGCCAATGCCCTGGTGTACGGGGGCATCGCGTTCGCGGTCGGGAGTGCGACCGGAAGTCGCGGCCTGGCCACAGGGGTCGGTGCGGCGGTTCTCGGGCTGGGGTGGTTGTTCGCCGGGTTGCTGCCGCAATGGTCGGAGGGCCGGGACTTGGCGCAGCTCATCCCGTGGTACTGGTACAGCCAGCCGGCGGTGTTGCTGAACGGCATCGACGGCGGCTACCTGGCGCTGATGCTCGGCGTCGCGACGGTGCTGCTGGCCGTCGGGGTCGTCGGTCTGCTGGTCCGCGACCTGCGTCGAACAGCGACGAGGACGCGCCCGGCCTGGCACGCCACAACCCGATGGGCCGGTTCGGCGGCTGGTCGTGGACCCTCCCGCTACCGGCTGCTGGTCTCGCGTCACACCGGTCTACTCCTGGTGCTGGGTGTGGTGATGTTCGCGGTGATGGGTCTGCTGATGGGTCCGTTGTACGAGCAGATGGCCCCGCAGCTGGAGATGGCGACGCAGTCGATGCCGCCCGCACTCATGCAGATTTGGGGCGCCACCAGCATGGCCACCCCTACCGGGTTCTACTGGGGCGAGACGATGAGCCTGATGGCCCCCGCCGCCGTGATCCTGGCCGGCGCTGCGGTGGCGTCGCGGCTGGGGTCGGACGAGCGTTCGGGCCGGCTCGGCGTGCTGCTGTCCACCCCCACCACCCGCACCCGGATGCTGGCCACGGCGGCGGCAGCGCAGGCGACGCTCATCGCTCTGGTCGCGGGGCTGACGGGCCTCGGGATCTGGGGTGGGGCCCGGCTGGGCTCGCTGGGTCTGGCGACGGAGAACGTCGCAGGCGCCACCGCGCACCTGCTGGCGCTGGGCCTGTTCATCGGAGCGGCGGCGCTGCTGGCGGCGGCTGCCCTGGGCACCTCGGCGGCAGCGACCTGGACCGCGACCGGGGTGGGGCTGGTCGGCTACGTCATCAACACCACCCTGCCCATGAATCCTGACCTCGCG